>CAZTAO010000027.1:0-36489 GCA_964611645.1 uncultured bacterium
GATACTATGACCCCAACACCAGTTCCTACACCACGGCCACTCAGTCGACCCACTATGATGATGACGGCAGGGTCCTGAGCACAACCGATTCTCAGAACCGGACGATCACCTACGATGTGGACATAGACGGGAGCGGCAACAAGACTGAGACCACGACCTACGTGAACACGCCGAACAGCGTCTCTGTGGTCACGGAATCCGACTGTTGCCATGTGCTCTCCGCGACCGATGAGAACAACAAGACGACTTACTACGACTACGATGCCGCGGGCAGGCTCACCAAGACCTGGACGAGCCTCTCCGGCCAGTCTGCAAACGCGCCGCTGGTCCAGAATGAGTATGATGAGTTGGGGGCGGTGTGGCGAGTGACCACGCGTTCTGATGCCAACACGACCCGCCAGACCAGCTACACGTTCGACAAGCTGGGTCGGGTGACGGCTGTGGACAATCCTACGGGTCTGGGAGACGAAGCGTTTGGTTATGACGATTATGGAAACCAGCTCTGGAAGCAAGACGGGAAGGGAGCATACACGCTCTACAAGTATGACGTTCTGAACCGCGTGACCGACGTATACTACAACTACTCCGGAAGCCTAACGACAATTTCCTACCCAGGAACCGCCGATGTGAGCTATACTTACTATGGTGGGTCGAGCTTGCGGGCGAATGTGATTGACTCCGCCGGGACGAGCAAGTATGCTTACAACCTGTTGAGGCAAATGAGCACATATACCGCGCCGCAGCCCAGTAACCGGACTGTGGCCTATACCTACAATGCGCTGGGCCAAAAGACAAGCGAGACCTACGGCGGGATGACGATTAACTATGATTACTTCGCGAACGGGTGGTTGAAGGCTGTGAAGAAAGGCGCCAACACCGTGGCCTCGTACACGTATGACTCCTCCGGCAACCGAACCAGGGTCGACTTCGGGAACGGGACATACCAGACGTTCGCCTACGACACCGATCCGAGGTACCGGTTGGCGAGCATAGACTACGCGTATGCTTGCGAGGGCAGCGGTGTGCAGGTTCGCGGAACCCTGGACCTCACCCGCGACAACGCCGGCAACCCCCTCACCTGGGGCAATGACGACTACAAGAAGACCTACACATACGACGACAACAACAGACTCGCCACGGCCGCTCTTCCCGGCAACTCCACTGCGAGCTACACCTACGACTGGGTGGGAAACCGTCTAGGCACCGGCTACACCTACAACGCCGCCGACCAGATGACCGCCAGTCCGGGTGTGGAAGAATACACCTACGATGGCAATGGGAACATGCTGACCGGCACGATGGCTTTCAGCTACTCGCCGACCAATCTCGTGACAGAAGCCGGCGGCACGGACATGGCGTGGGGTTCGATGGGCAACCGCGTGAGCTTCACCACCTCCGGCAGCGCGAACTACCAGTTCGTGTATGATCCGAGCGCGGGGATACCGGCTGTGCTGGAGGAAGTGACACCGGGCGGGTCGGTCTACTACGTCCGCGGACCAGGAGGAGACCTGATTGCCCGGATCACCGGCACGGGCGAAAATCAGGCAATCTCGTACTATCACTTCGATAACCTCGGTTCCACACTGTTTGTGACTGATTCCGGCAGCATCCTGACCGACAAGTATACATATGATGCATGGGGCAATGTGACCAGCCACGTGGGCGACACTCAGCAACCTTACCAGTTCGTGGGGCGGCTTGGATACTACACGCACTACCAGGAGTCCGGGTTCAAGCTGCTGCAGTTGGGAGTCAGGCTTTACGATCCGGAGATGGGACGGTTTATTAGCAGGGATCCTGCGAAGAATGGGGTGAACTGGTACCAGTACTGTAGTTCAGTTCCGATATTCCGTGTAGACCCTGACGGCCGCGCTGATTTCCCAAATCCATATGACTGGCTGGTTGGTCTCGTGGAGAACGCAGGGACAACTGCGGGCAATTACGATGCCGGTCTCGCAACTCGGTGGGAGTTAATACGAGACATGGCGAAGATGACTGGAGGTATGGGCGCCTGCGCTGTTGGGACTGTTGTTGGCGCCAAAGTTGTGGGAACCGGAGTAGCCGCCTACCAGGCAATGACAGCAAAAGAAGTGATAATAGGCTTTTGGACTACAATCGGCAACCAGACAGTCATGCTAACCAGAAACGGAATATCATATCTAAGCACGGGTCCCGGTTACATGGGTGACTTACTATATTCACGTTTTGCAAATAACATTTTTATGCGTATTATTGTTGCACGCGGGATCCCAATCCATCTGGGTGATGACCCGAATCTGGCGACCGAAGGTAGTGGCTACTGGTACGAAATACAACTGCTGATAAGGATGGGCTTTGATAAGATCAGGACCGCTTGGTGAAAACTGTATAGTCGCAGAAACTCCGGAACCTGCTACTACGGACACAGGTTTGAGCGGTCTCGACACCTGCCATACCTAGTTGACTGCACTGAGAGAGAGAAACAACCGATGGCTTTTCTGCGAGATGGAGTTCTATATACACGTTCAATGGCTGAGGCGGCATCACAGGTACTACCGAACGCGGAATATACGATCTCAAATCGTGAAGAGAACTTGCACATTGTGGACATTGTTTATAACGATTTGATGCTAAGCCTTTACAATGCGCTTCAGAGCGTTCGAGTGACCGTCAGGCTAGTCCGAAGCGGGCAGTCATCCGCAGAAATGTCTGCTAGTTATGTGCTACTCCTGCTATATCCAGAGATGTCTGGGAGGAACGCCGCACCTGGTATCTGGCACAACAAGCATGATGTTGTGCCAGTTGTCGTCAACTATCTGTGCATGTTCCTAGAGAAGTCCGAACTGCTAGATGAAACGCAAAAGCGGTGGACGGTTATTCAGCAACTCTTCCAGCAAAACCGGGCAAAACAAAACCCGGCGCAGGGAGAGAGTTCTGAGCATTTTGCCAACAGAGTAGTTGCTGAACTCAAGAGAGCATGGATACATAAGCGTCCCGACGACCTAGCTGATTGGCTCAATGCCTGTAGGAATCACGACTGCCCGATTCCTCTTGCTGAGCGAGTGCGCGCGGAGGTCAGACTCTGGTGGTTGACTCAGGGACCAATGACTTTCTAGCAGTTTGGCGAGTAACCACGAACGCGAAGCACGACCCGCCAGACCAGCTACACGTTCGACAAGCTAGGCAGGGTAACCGCAGTGGACAATCCCGGGGATTTGGGGGACGAGGAGTTTGGCTACGATAACTACGGCAACCAACTTTGGAAAAGAGACGGGAAGGATATTGTCACGCTGTACAAGTATGATGTCCTGAATCGCGAGCAGAGGTTCGCAGTGAGTGAGCCTGTCTCAACAAGTGGCAATGGGCATTATGCGACCGGCGCAGACCATCGCGCCGGTCGGCTCTTGTGCGATTGTGTCGGCATCCTGGTTGCGGCGTGTCTACTGGGGCTTCTGACAAACGCGGGACGGCCTGACCGGCTCCCCTGGATCAGGCAGCGAATCTCCGAGTCCAGGACCACAGCCTCAGGCCCGCTGGTGAAGACAAAGCAGGCAACGTTTATCACCCTCGCCGATGCCAAGCCAATGTACGATTCCGGCGAAGCGCTATTTGTGGATGCCAGACACGAACTCGACTACAAGGAAGCCCACATCACCGGCGCGAAGCTGCTCTACTACGACGAAGTGGAAAAACACTACCCCAGCGCCGTCGGCGACATCCCCAAGGACAAGCCCATCGTGGTCTACTGCTATGACCCGGAGTGCGAGTCCGCCATCTCGGCAGGCGACGCGCTTGTGGCTAGAGGGCACACGAGGGTCTACATCCTCATAGACTGCCTCCCCGGCTGGGAATTCGCCGGATACCCAGTAACCAGGGGCGGTGGGCAATGAGGCTTCTCTACGATCACAGGCTGGCGCTACTCTGCAGGCTCGTTCTGGGGGTTGTATTCATAATCTCCGCGCTGGGCAAACTGCTCGATCCACAAGACTTCGCCCGCGCCACAGCCGCCTTCCGCATCCTGCCGATTCAGACAGTGAACCTGTTCGCGATGGTGTTGCCGTGGGTGGAGATGATGTGTGGTGCGCTGCTGATAGTCAACCGCAAGGTCCCCGCCGCCGCCCTAATCCTCGCCGGTCTCAATGCGATGTTCATACTGGTGATAGTTTCGGCAATGGCGAGAGGGCTGGATATCGACTGCGGATGCTTCTCACTGCTTGCGAAGGAGAAGGCAGGGCTGAGTATCTGGCTGATCGTCCGCGATCTCGTGTTCCTCGCGCTATGCCTGCCGCTCCTTGCGCCGATAAGGACTTCAAGGCAATCGTCATCCAAACGGTCAATAATAGTCCCCAACACCTGAAACCACAAGATTCAGAGAGAATCGCTGGAAATGATCGCACTTGGACGAAGAGGTCGCATTCGGGTCGGAAGGGAGAGGCCGCGATACGGTCAGTTTCTCCGCTGACATTCGCGGTCAAGAGGTGTCAGCGGCAAGCCCCTAGCCACAGTCGGCCCATCGCCCATTCTCCCCGGATATGCAGGCGTGCCACTCGCACAATCCGGTCTCATCCCAACCGCAAGAATCCACAAGTTTCGATTTCCCCACCTCGGACCCTGCGCCAAAACACGTGGCCCCCAAAACGCGGGACCACAAGATTCAGAGGGACGGGTCGGAGAAGAGGGAATTCGGGGCAAAAGTGTGGTTCGCGCCGAGAATCCAGGGCCACGTGTTTGTCACCGTGGACACCGTGGAACCCGTCCCGTTCGTGCCTATAGAACGCGAAAAACCCGCCGGATTGCCTGGCGGGTTGTGAGCGTTATGAGGACGGGGAGATTGCAAACCAATGGCAGCCGGACTAGGGCTCGAATAAAGGACCACAAGACACCTAGAGGGGGTTCAAGGCAGTTCCGCGAGGCTGAAACGCCGCCCGTGGGATGCCGCGAACCTCCCCTAGATATGCCGAACTTCCGCCAGACCGTGCGCAAACGGTGCGCAGGCCCCACTTCCTACGCGTGCACTATCTAGGTAGTTACTCGACCACAATTCTACTAGGAGGCGATGGTTTGGCAATCCATGTTGACGAGCACTCGACAGTCGAGGAGTGGAACAAATGGCGCGAAGAAACCAGGGCCGCAGAGAACCGCCGATGGTATGATGGCGAGGGCCGGTGTCTTGCATTGGCCGAAACGGGCTTCATCCCCTGCACGGCGTCGGACTCGACGCTTATGGACATGCTGCTGGTGACCATCTTGAAGTGCTGCCGACGCCACCACATGCCGGCCACGGTTATCCGGATGCTTCGCCTACGCTGGGAGGGCTACACCCTGCAGGAAGTCGCCGAGAAAGTCCAGCGCCCATACGAGACGGTCCGCCTCCTCATCCGTGGCGCGTCGATTCAGATACAGACTGATCCTATGTTTGGGCTATACGAGGTGCTTGCCGCTGCATTCCGCACGAGGGTCGGCGAGGTTGAACAGATATGCCGGGAAACAGCGAGGCGAGCAGCTATCTAGCTACCCCTATAGTTACCCCGTCCACAAGGCACACTTCCGGCTGCAGGTGCGTCAGATACGACGTGGATTCACACATTCCAGTCATATCTGACGCGCTCTGTGCTTCCTCGCGAGCTTCGGCGACAACTGCCGGCGCGCAATATCGCCATTAACGCCGATGGGATCCCGCATCGCCACACATGTCGATAATGGCCACGGGCTGGAGGACCTCCCCGCCGTCTGCGACGGTGCTCGAGGCTCGCCAGTTCTGAGGGGGTATCCTCGAGGCCCCACGCGCTGGCACGTGCCCCGCGAACGGTGCGAAATGAGGGTGTAGTGGGGTAGGGGAGCGCCGGCCCCCAGGAATCGAAGCGTGTGCGGTCGCCAGCGGCCGTAATCGCCGGGAATGGCGAGCGGTGATGATCTGGCCGGCTGCCGCAAAGCAAAAGCCCCCGGCTCCGCGTGGAACCGAGGGCGTCCGTGTGAGTCCTGCCGCGATTTCGACACTGTCGATTGTCCATCGTCTCAGGCGGCCTCTGCATTCAGCGCTGCTTTGACGTCCGCAAGAACCCGATCGTCATCGTCAGACGGCACGTGGTCTTCCCAATAGCCGAACTTCACGATCTGCCCCACGGTCATCGGCGGCGATAGCGTCTTCTCTTGCTTGTTCCATATCCGCCCGATGGCCTCCGGCGTGTCCAGCTTGCCCTCGGTGTGTATCAGCGCCAGGTTGGACGACCTGTCTGCTATGATCTTCACTTCTTCGCGACTCCCCTGGTTGCCGACACCGTGCCTCTGTGCTACTGCAGTTCTTCGCCGGCCTCGGCCAGCGGTTCATAGATAGCCTTCTGCCGGAGCCACTGGGCGGCCTCCATCCCGTGCTTCTTTGCCAATGTCTCCAGCGCCTCGCGCTCCCTCTCGTTCAGCATCAGCCTATAGCCTATGCTCTGCTTGTCTGCGGCTGCTTTTGGCGGTCGCCCCATCTGTGTGCCCCCTGGTATGTCTGGGGATATTATACGGGTAGTTTCTGGCATCGTCAATGCTCCTCTCAGTTCGCCCGAGCGCGCGCTGTCGCCTCCGGCGTAGCGTCGTTATGCTGAATCTCGCGGTATAGGGGCAGTGGGGCGAATTCCCTTTGCTTCGCCGCCATCCACTGCTTGGACGTCGTGTCTATCTTGATTATCCTTCCCTCTGGGAAGTGGCCCTCGATTATCCATCCGTTGCGGGCCGGCAGCGCCCAATCGAGTATCTCCTCGGTCGATCCCCAGGCGAGCAGCCCGCGATCACCGTGGTGGGCGACGGCCAGGTCGCCCCGCTTGTCGCAGGCTAGGACTACCTGCGTCGGCTGGGTGGTATCTACTGCGGCCATTACGATTGAACCGCGCACCTTGCCGCACAGGAGGGCCAGCGTGGCCGTGTCTATTCCCTGGCCCGTCCGGGATAGCTCGGCCAGCCTGACGAGCACCTCGCTGTCGACCTGCGCGCGCAGCTTGACCGCCAGCGCTCCCGCTACTTGGCGATGGTTCGCCAGCACGCCATTGTGGGTGACTATGACCGGCTGCGGCCCCGGCCCGTAAAGTGGGTGATTGTTCGCGTTGTCGACGGCGCTCCCGTGGGTGGCGTATCGGGTATGGCCGAGTATCAGCGTCGTGTTCTCCGGCAGCCGCAGCGCCTGGAACTTCTCGCTCTGGACGAAGCGCGCCGCGCTCTCACCGGCCTTGCCTACATTCCAGTCGCCCGAGGCCGTCAGGACCGCGACGCCCGTGGCGTGCATCCCTCGACGCTGGGCAGCCACCAGCAGCCACGCCAGTTGCTCCTTGAGCTTCTCCATATCCCTCAGGGACCGCTTCCGGTCCTGCTTCAAAGCGAATCCTACGAGTCCGCACATATCATCTTCCTCCCAATGGGCAGGAGGTTCGCGCCTCCCGCCCGGTCCTTTCGTTATCCGGCTGCTGCCGTGGTCGGTCGCCCGTTCTTCCAGGCTGCGTCGCCGGGCATCAGGGCCAGGAGGTGCTCCCTGGCCGTCTTGAAGTCGTCTCCGTTCATGTTCAGCGCGCCTATCAGGAAGACCCGCATGTCATACTTGGCGCTCGCTGCCAGGTAGGGCCGCTGCTTGGCGCTTGCGCATCGGCAGGTAAGCGCCCTGGCGAAGAGGGCCATACTAAAGAGGATGGCTGCCTTTATCTTGCCAGCGTGTAGGCTGCCGCTATAGGCTCGAAACTCGACGGCTCCGCGCAGGAAGAAGCCGTTCAGGTTGACGATGTGGTACCGGCTGGTGTCGTAGCGACTCGGGTTCGGCCTGTAGGAGCCATACCAGGCTTTGTTCAGGTCATACATGGTCGCCGGCATCTTGCGATCTATCCGCTCGATGAAGTCTCGCTCCATCGGCTTGCAGTATTGTCTCATCCGGCGCTCGTTGACGCCCAGGGCCTTGTAGATGAGCGCCTCCTGCTTGTATACGAGCTTCGCCAGGTTCGCCAGCGCCTTCGGGGTTACGCTGGGGTGGGATACGTGTATGTGGAGGCCGCAGCTTGCGTCAACCTTCGCGCCGGCCTCTCGGACCGCTCTTACTATCGTCTGCAAGGTGTCGATATCGGCATGGGTGAGTATCGGGGTAACTATCTCGGCCTGCAGGCTTCGGTCCGCGCTCAGGGAGGAGTCGGTGCAGAGCATCCAGGTTCGGCTGTTGGCGTCTACTACCTTCCAGGCGTCGTATGTTCCGCCTACGTAGCTTGCGGTCCCGCCGACTATGGCCTGGATGGTTTTCGCTGCCCTCTCCCTCGTGGCCCCTATGGTCTCTATCTCGACTCCAAAGCTCATCGGCGTTCCGTCTATGGTGGTAAGGCTCTGGCTGCTGGCTGTCGTTCGGTCCATCTCGGTGCTCCCCTTCGTTGCGTTGTTTCCCTAGTGCCACGTATATTATACGCGCAGAAACCACGCAAGGGAAGGGGTGTGGCGAAAATAAGTGAACTATTTTCAGGCATCGAGGGGAGGGAGCCGCCATATCTGCCAGTGGCCGGCGTCATCGCCGAACCTGGCGGTATCTCCAGGAGCGGCGATGAGGCGAGGGGAGTTACAGGGGGGCTACTCGGCCCGGTCGCGCAGCGCTCTTACGAGGATCAGCATTGAGGTATCCCAAAGCCGGATTATCAGCCCGAACAATGAGGATGCAAACCCGCAGAATACTCCGATCTGCCTGTCGCCCATCAACCCGATGTTGTTCACGCGCCCGGCCCCGGAGCTCGCTATGCTCTGGTCGAAGGCGAATGCGAAGAAGAGCATCGCGGCAATCCCGACAAACATGAGGATGCCCGATAGTATCCACCACCGACCGGGAGCTTCGGGCTGCTGGGCTATTGCGCGCTCCATTCGTTGTGTGTGCGCTTCGGCCTGCTCAGGAGTAACTTTGGGGTCGGCAGCGGGCCAGGATGGAGGCTCCTGGACTGGCTCTTTCCTGCAGCAGCCTTCGTAGACGTGGCCCGACATCGTAGTGACGTGGTAGCGCCCGGGAGATGGCGAAGCGGCGGACCTGATCATCTCGCTCCACGTCTCCTGCTCGTTTATGAGCATGTGGGCCTTTGCGCCGGCGACCGGAGCATCCAGGAAAACGACCTCAGTTACCATTGTTTCCTCCCAGCAGTCTAGACTATAGCAGGCAAACGGCAATCTTAAGCGTCTTGCTTCCGAGCTATCGGCATTATAGAGGGTTCACCTCGTGCCGTCAACACGCGGTCCGCAACGCCACTTCTGGCGAGTCCGCCAGGTGTGTCCTAGGTAAGCACGATAGTCCCTGGCGCTCTGTTTAGCCTTGAAACGTTCGTCTATGTGCACCGTTTGCGCACCAATGGGCCAATTCTGCCCCCTTTGGGGAGGGACCGGAATGCCCAGCCCGGTCCCTCCCCCCGCAGGTCACAGAGGGCACGCCCCGCCCCAGGCTATAGTGTCACCGGCATTCCCGCCGCTCGTCTGGCGTATTGTAGTGTCTCAAGCGCAGCCTGGCGCATCTGCTGAAGCTCGCCCAACTGCTGCGCCCCCGTCTTGTTGAGGGTTTCAAGCGCCGGCATGTTCGCGATGGAGTCGTATGCCGGCAGCGCGTTCCCGTAGAGAGCGCCGCTGACCTGGTTGTTAAGGCTCACGTCTGCTGCATTCTTGGACCGGGACTCCAGCGCCGCACTGAAGATATCCTGGTAGGTTGGATTGAGCACCTTGCTTTGGTCGCCGAATGCGCTACCGCCCGTGTTCGCCAGGTTGCGATAGCCGGCGTTGCCCATCTCGGCCATCTTCTCGTAGCGCGACTTCTCCTGGTCCAGCGTCTTGCCGGCCCGGTCTTTGAGGATGGACACAATGTCCGCAGTCTCCTGCCGCATAGCGTCGGCCATCTGGCGCGCGAAGCTCTTCATTGCGTCCAGTTGCTTTGTAAGTGTGCTCATCCAGCCCGAGACAAACACTTCCTGCGCTTTCTCCTCGGCTGCCTGGATATCGGCTGCGCGCTTATCCTCGATCTGCTGGACCTCCGCAGAATACTTCTCCTGGGCGGCCTTGGCCTCGTTGAAAGCGCTCTCCTGGCCGTCGACAAGCGCCTGCTGCTGGGCTATGATGGCGTCGAAGTAGCCGGACCGGGAAACATTGGTCTTCTCGTTGGCAAGGTCCGTCTGCCCGTTGTTCGGCTCGATGTGGCTTTTGTAGACCGACTGCATCTGCGCGATCAGCTTCTGTATCTCTGCTACGCGCTCCTTGGCCGGCGCTGCCGAGTTCTCTTCGACGAGCGCGCGCAGCCTGGTATCAAGCTCGGTGTAGTAGGCATTCCAGTTCTCCGGCGCTGCCTCGAACGGGGTATTCACGAGTTCTTCTATCTGCGAGTGCAGCAGCTTGCGCTTCTCCTGGATGTCCATAACTCGCTGGGCATAAGAGGCCAACTGCTCAAGCATACCGGGAGTGGGATCGTTACCAATGTCCGCCTTGTATTCCTGGTAGCGCCGAGCAGCGTTCGCCTCCTCGTTGTTCAGTTGGCTATCCTGCGCCCGCGCTTTGGTTAGCTGTCGGTCGCGCCCCGCTTTGTCTTTTGCTGGCTCAACTGTATCCGTGACTCCGGCCAGCTTCGCCTCGTATTTGGCAATGGCGTCCGTGGCGTTGTCCCACATATTCTTGAGGAACATCACGGCAGCAGCGACCGCCGCCAGCGCGATCAGCGCGCCCGTGGTGGGCGATCCGATGAAGTTCAGGAGGCTTGCGCCGGCTGCCTTGATTGTAGCGCCCAGGCGCACGAACGTGGCCCGTGCTACGTCCGATCCTGCCACGGTTGCCTGTAGCCCGGCAGTAAGCCTCATCGCGCTCCCGTATGCGCCTCCGCTCGCGGCGCTCACATTTCGCAGTCCTGCCGCCATTGCCATACACCCGGTATAGGTCGCCTGGGCCGCAGGCGCTGTGTTTCTGATGGCCGCCACAAAGCCCGTCCAGGTCGTCTGCAGGGAGGTGAAGCCCATCGCGGCAATTGCTGCCTTGATAGACGTAAACACCCCCACCAATGGGCGCGCGCTAACTGCCAGCCCGATTGCCGCCAGCCCGATCTGCTTGGTCCCGATACTTAGGTCTTTGAACCACACAACCAGATCCCGCAATCCGCCTCCGAGGGTCGTAAGGACCGGCAATACTGCCTGGCCGACAGTTCGCGCCATGTCCTCCAGCGCGTCCACAACCTGAAACACTATCCCCGCGAGGGTCTTCATCCACTCCGCTGTAGCGCTCCCGTTGCCAAACTTCTCCTCGAGGCCTTTTATGATTGCAAGCATTGCCTTTGGACCCGGCACGAGGTTCTCCAGTTGACTCGCCTCAGCCAACTTCCTTACTTCCTCCGCAGTCTTGCCGACCGCAGCACCGATATACTCGTATACGTTGATGCCCTCGGCAGACAACTGCATCACGGACCGGCCCAACTCGCCGGCGACCTTCAGCCTGGCGAACGCCTTGATTACCGAATCCAGGTTCATTGTTCCCGGCATTGCCCGCATGGCGTTGGCCGTGGCCGCTATGGTCCGCTTTGTGATCTCTGCCGAGTTGCCCAGGTTCATCATCTGCTTACCGGCTGCGGCCACCACGGGAAGCTCCATGCCGAGCGAGTCGGCGAAGTTCTCCCACTCGTTGACCATCGCAAACCCGCCCGTTTCTGTGCCCGCGATCTGGTTGAACCCGATCTGTATCTCTTCCATTTCCTCCGCAACGCGCACGCCCGTGACCGACAGCGCCGCCAGGCCTGCCGTGATTGCGGCGACCGCGCCGGCAGCCAGTAGCCCCGAGGCGTGCATCCCGCCCATACCTTCGCTGAGCGCGCCTATAGACTGGCCGAACACGCCGCCCAGCCCGGTCGCAGACGCAAGGGACGTAGCGAACTGCGCCAGTCCCTTACGTCCTGCGGCCATCCCGCCCGTGAACTGCCCGCTGTTCAGTCGAAGATCAGCGTATAGTTCTCCAACTTTGATTGGCATATTGCTCCTCTTTCCCGCCTGGTGCACGCGTTCGCACACCAGGCGTGTGTCTTCTAGATCATTCCTGACCGCTTTGCCATCGCTCGCAGCGCGGCTTTGTCGGCTTCGACCTGCTCGGGGGACTTGTGGACCGGGTCCTTTACGCCAGCATCCACACGCCGGCGCCAGGCTACACCGTTAGCCATTTCCCAGAAGTCGGCCCAACTCATTTGGTAGAACTCACCTGGTTTGAGCCGGAGGAGACCGTAAGCGATCCGTTTGATGCTTCGCCAGGTCCAGTCTTCTCCGTCTGTGCGTTTCCCTGGTCACCCGAGGCGGCTGCATCCACCTGGAGTGAAGCCGCGAACTCGGCCATTATTCGCGGGCCTTCCTCCATTGGGATGTGATTCGCGCAGGTCTGCACGTCCAGGTCTGCGAACTCGCCCCCGAGGGTCCGCAGGGCCGCGCAGATGAACCCTATTGCGGTTTCCTCGTCCACCTTGCCCGCTTTGACCGTGTCGAGGAAGTCGGCCCCGAGAATCTTCTTCAGTTGGATGAGGTATCCCATTGACACCGGTATCTCGAAATACCGATCATCGTAGTTGATACCAAGCGTGCGGATGCCCGCTGCCGGGTCGCCGGCTTTCTGGGTTGCGCGTCGTCCTTTGCCCTTGCTCAACGTGTGCTCCTTCCAGTTCGTGCCTCGGCTGAATCGCCAAGGGTGTGTAGCGATGCCGACCGCCGACCGGTCAAGCTGGGGACGGCCCCGAACGCTATCTGGTGTGCGACCTGAAGCGCTACGAGTCCGTGCTTGAGGGACGCCTGCCCCTCCCTGAGTTCCTTGAGTAGTGCGACTGTCATATTGCTGGTCCTCCTCGATGTTTTTGATTTCTCTTTAGGGGAGTGGAAAACTCATCGTGTTTTCCGTTTCCCCTTTAGGGGGGAAAGAAACTGCCTCGATATTTTCGGTTTCTCTTTAGGGCAGCCGAAAACTCATCGTGTTGTCGGTTTCCCCTTTAGGGGAGCTAATAACTCCCCGCGTGCCTTGCGCCGATCGCTCATCAGCGGTATTGGCGATGCGGGATCTACTCGCCATATCTGGCGCTGCGGTCCCCGGCGTGCGCAGAATGGTGCGCAACTGCCTGCTGTCAGGCGTGGAATGCCCGCAGCGGACTAGGTTGCACACCTTGCACGCTCCTACTGCGCCGCTGCCGGAGTCGCCGCAGACGCATCCGCCTCGCGCTCGAAGGCTGCCACTTCTACTTCGTGGAACGGCACGTTCATATCCAGCGGAGGCGCGCCCTTCTCGATTGTGGCAATGTCGTGATTGATCAGGGCCTCAGCCTTGCTGAAGTAGTCGAGCGCGCTGTCGGATACGGCGATCACGCCCAGGGCGTCCTTTTCCTCTGGGCTTCTCATCGGCTCAAGGCTGCGCTGCAGGTTCTGGTATCGGTCTGCCATCGTGTGTGCCTGGGCCTTTGGCAGCGCGTCGATGGCCGAAGCAATCGCGCCTTCGATCAGCGCCCTGGCCGCGTAATCGCCAAATGTCCGCTGGTAAGCGTTCAGGAGGCCGTCAGGGTGGGAGATGGCGTTGTCGATGACGGGCCGAAGCATAAGGCTCTGTTTCTGCACGTCGACGTCCGAGGGTGTAGTGTGGTTCTTTAGGCGCTGCTCGCCCAGTGCGCGCAGATTGTTGACCGCTTCCCTCGCACGGCCCAGGCCGGCATTGACGGTCGCTCTCAGCGATGCGAGCTGCTCAGTCAGCTTCTCCTGTTTGCCCTGGTCGGAAAGCCTGCCATCGCTCCGAATTGCCGCTATGGTTGGCCGGGCCGCGTCGATCTTGTCGCGAAGCTCCCTGATTGCGTATACTGCGTTTCTCTTGGCTACTTGGGGCATGGTCTCGTATTCTCCTATGTTTTGGCCCCCTGTGGGCCTGTTTGGTGGGTTCTACTCCGGGACCTACTCCGGGAGTTGCTCCGGACCTACTCCGGACTAACTCCGGCGTTGTCTATGCTTCAGATGCCACCTCCTCTCCGGGGCAGTCATCCAGTAGAAAGTCGGGGATGGGTCGCCCGTGCCAACTTGTAGAGCGCTGCTCGGGCGGCTCTGGGCCGGGGGTGCGGCCGTCAACGCCGGATGTGGCGGGGGCCGAACTGGGGGCTGCCTGGCCTCCGTTGCGTTTGCGGTCGTTGCGATCCCAGGCGAGTATGGTGTCGTAGTGGCTCTTATACTTGCCGGTCTTGCCGGTCGAGCGCATGTATTCGCCCAAGGCCTGGCAGCGGTCGATAGTGCCCTGCTCGCCAAACCGCTCGACCAGCTTGGAATGCTCCGAATTGGTCAGGAAAACATCGGGGTCGTGGGGGGACGGATGTACGTCCTTCTTCTCTCTTCTTGGTTGTAGTTCTGATTGTAATTCTGATTGTAGTTCTCTAGGCGTATGTAACGGGGTATGTAACGGGGTATGTAACGCGTTACATTTAGCCTCGGATTTCAGCTTTCCCCGGTATTTGGCGACTCTTTCGCGGGTGCTCTTCATTCCGTCAAGAATCGGCCTTGCAACTTCATTCCACCTGGTGAAGCGGGTTTTGCTGCCCCTGGTCACCAGTTCGCCCGCGTCGTGGTATGCCTGCCATAACAGGTCGGGGTCTCCGGGCCACTTCACGATCTTGGCGAGAGTAGCCGGCCTTACCCCGGTCATATCCGCCTTCAGGCGCGTGAATGTCACAAACTGCCGAAGCCTGAGGATGAGCGCGCCGGCGCTGTTCTCGTCAACATCCAAAGTCGCCGATAGTTCGACCGTGCATTCGTCATTCCAGAGGCCGCAATCAGCCCTCACGTACATAGATGCCTCCCGCTTGTTTCTGATTGCTAGTTGCTCTGGTTAGGGTCTTTGCGCCTGTAGCAGTGGTCATTTGCTACGCTGCCGCCTGGAGTTCGCGCTCCCGGCGCACGCGCTCCACCTCGTCCGAGGAGAAGAGCCTCCGGCCCGCCGAATCACGCACGTGGGCTATCTTCTCGCTTTCGCACCATCGGCGAAGAGTAAAGGGGTGAATGCCCAACTTCGCCGCCGCTGCTGACATACCTAGAATCGACATATTGACACCTCCCGCGTATAGTGTTAGCATACTATAGCACGGGACATATTAGGCGAAATTGTCCCGGTTGGAGGGCGCGAAAAAATGAAGAATGAGTCCGAGCGCGTAGCACTATACCGTGAGGTATGTTCTCGCGAATGGAAGTTCCCGTGGACACCTGAGCGCTTTGCGGGGTTGTATCGCGTGTTGTGTGGGGAGTCTGCCGAATCCCCCGAGATGTTTGCCGAGGACAACAGGGATATTGCCGAAATGATGCAGAACGCCTGGATGGACAAGCCCGTTGGGAAGATGAACGGGAAGCGGGGGAGGTATCGTCCGGGGCTGGCCCACTTGCAGAGCGTCGCCGACTTCGTGCTCGAATGGATGAGGACCAACTACGAAACTAAGCCGGCCTGGGGGCCGATAACGGAGTTGTGGAACCAACAGAACCCGAAACGCAGGCAGGTAAAGCCGGAGACTATGCGCCGCACATATCAGCGCGCCCGCAAGGTTACAATAATGGCCCTCCTCGACAAACTGGTTGAACGAGCCAGAATGAACCTTCTGACGTCCGGGTTTGACCCGGCCTTTCTTTTCCACGATCCTGGCCGCCTGTGGAAAGAGGACCCGGAGACTCTGTGCTTTGTCTGGATGGCCGGGACGATCACGGATAGCCTCAATCCAGAATCGAGCCAATACGACGTTCATAAGGCGCAGTTCCAACTAGAGCGCCTGAGGCCTTTCCTGGAGGGCAAGAAGTCGATAGAGATAGATCCCGGACGTATGTTCTTCTTTCCGAATTTCCTCGATCAACTGTATGGCCTCACGGCAGGCAAACCGGCATCGGCCTCACTCACCGACAACCAGGAGGAAGAGACCAGATGAAAGCCACACAAGCAGGCAGATCGCGCAAGCCGGTATCCCTGGAGGACCTGACCGCAGCCGGGGGTATCGCCCTGAAGCTGGTGGACTTCGCCGCCGATATGGCAGCCGCTGACCCCAAGGCCGGCGCTGCTATCTCCAAGAACTGCGGAGGGGTATGCGTCCAGGATGGCCGCGATCTGACGATAATCCTCAACACACGCCGCAGAGGTGCAAGGCGGCGTTTTGTTCACGCTCACGAGCTTGCGCACGCTGCCACCGCAATAAGTGGTCAGCCGCTCTCCCAGGGCCTGGCGGCCACGGATGGAACCATTGTGCGGAATGCCGCGCTGGAGGCCATTGCCGACCGCGTCGCCTCGGAGGTCCTGATGCCCGCCGACCTGGTCCTGCTGGAAGTCTTCCGGTCGAAGGGGACTGACGAGTTGAAGCTCGCCGCCCACTTCGGCGTATCGCTTATGGCGATGCGGTCCCGGCTGGCCGACTTGGGGCTGATGCGCCCGGAGTAGCACGCGCCGGCTGTGCGCCGCTGCTGCGGCAAGACCCCGCGTGACCGGGGTAGATGGCTATCGACGGGGGTGGCTGCTCGCCTGCCCCTCAGGAATCGACACACAGCGAGCCGTTTGAGCCTTGAAGGGGGTGCGTCTTGAAAGGATCAGTCATCAAGCGAGGCGACGTATGGTATATCCGGTTTGAGCTTGAAAGGGACGGGATGGGCCGGCGACGCCAGAAGACAGAGCGCTGCGAGGGCTGCAACAAGCGCCAGGCCGAAGAGCGCTTACAGAAGCGCCTGGTGGAAGCACGCGAGGGCCGCCTCACCGACTCGGCGAACATGACCGTGGCCGGGCTGTTCGAGAAGTTCCTCGCTGCCCAGGCTTCGCAGCTTAGCCCGACCACGTTGGAGCTATACGAGATCACAGCGCGTGCGCATATCATCCCCAAATTTGGCGGGGTGAAGCTCGACAAGTTTCGCCCCATCGACGTCCCGCCCTGGTATACCCATCTTCTCACGGACGGTAAGCGGACCGGAAGCGGCGGGGGCCTATCTGCCAAGTCGGTGTGCAACATACACGGGCTGCTGCACTCAGCTATGGCCCAGGCGGTCCAGTGGGGCCTCCTGCAGTTCAACCCTATGGACCGGGTCACGCCGCCGAAGCAAGAGCGGACCGAGGTCAAGACTGCCACGCCGGCTGAGATCGTCAAGCTGCGCTCCGCCCTCCAGCATCATCCCCTGCGCCTGCCGTTCCTGCTTATCCTGGCCACGGGAATGAGGCGAGGGGAGGTCTGCGGCCTCCAGTGGCAGGATATCGAGGGCCAGCGCCTCACGATCCGGCGCAATGCCATTGTCGCCGGGGGCAGCCTTGCCACAAAACTGCCAAAGAACGGGAAGACCCGCGTCGTCCCGCTGCCGGCTGCGTTCGTAGTCGAGCTATCGGGCTATCGGCTGACAAGCTCGTCGCCCTGGGTCTGCCCGGATGAGGATGGCGAGCAGACGTCGCCCCGAGCGCTGGGCCGTGAATGGAAGAGGCTGACCGACAAGCTGGGCATCAGCATCCGCCTGCACGCGCTCCGGCACACACACGCCACCGAGTTGATTATGGCGGGGTTGCCGGCGAAGGCCGTCAGCGAGCGCCTGGGGCATTCGGACATCCGCATCACCCTGAATACTTACACCCACGTAAGTGAAACAATTCAGGACCGGGCCGCCGAAATGGTTGGAGAACTATGGTTTGACTCGGGAGCGCCTGACCAGTAGAATTAGAAACGGTGCGCAAACGGTGCGCAGGATGCGATTGTGGGGTAGTTTCTGAGGCTAAAGCGTGGCAGCCGGACTAGGGCTCGAACCTAGGACCTACTGATCCAGAGTCAGTCGCTCTGCCAACTGAGCTATCCGGCTGCGTGTCTATAAGTTACCATGTCAGCCTCAAAATGTCAACGTCGTATCAAAACCATCCCCCCGCCCCCGAGGCAATCCTGAGCGTGAAGAAAATGTTTGACACATCGCCAAAACGTGGGTATACTGGAGCTATCGTGAGGTATCGATATGTCGATGATTGAAATGAACAGACAATTGCCAGACGCAGTAGAGCTGGTCTCCGAGGATGTGCTGGCCAAGGCGGCGGGGTGCCTGAAGACAATGGCCCACCCGGTCCGGTTGAGAATAGTTGATATACTGATGCGCGGGGAATACTCGGTGAGAGACATTGCTGCAATCTGCGCGGCAAGAGAGAACCAGGTTTGCGAGCATCTCCGGATGATGCAGGTGTGCGGCTTGCTGACCAGTGAGCGGCGGGGCAGGGCGGTATACTACAAGATAGCCTCGCCCCAGTTGCCGTCGCTGCTCGGCTGTATAAAAGAGTCCTGCGGTACGGGTGATAACTAACATGGATGTACAGGATGAACAGGATAGGAGAGACGAAACCCCAGCTCCATCCTGTATATCCTGTGCATCCATGTTCAATTGTCTTTCGTGTTTTCGTGATGAAACGTCGTTTCTACTCGATGAGGAGGGTGTATCGTGGCTGAGAAGATGAAGATTGTGGTTGTTGGTGGTGTGGCAGGCGGGGCTTCCGCGGCGGCCCGGGCGCGCAGGCTTTCGGAAGATGCCGAGATTATTATGATCGAGCGCGGGGAGTATGTGTCGTTCGCCAATTGCGGCCTTCCCTACCATATCGGCGGCGCTATAGCGGACCGCAAGAAGCTGTCGGTGCAGACCCCTGAGTCCCTGCACGCCATGTTCAACATAGAGGTCCGTGTGTCCACCGAGGTAGTTCGCATCGACCGCGAGCGCAAGGAAGTGGTAGCCCGAAACCTGGCAGCCGGCACGGAGCAGATTCTCCCATACGACAAGCTGATCCTCAGCCCTGGTGCGGAACCGATTGTCCCCCCGATTCCCGGTGTGGATCATCCGCTGGTCAAGACCCTTCGCTCGATGAATGATATGGATGCGATCAAGAAGATAGTCGACGAAGACAAGCCCGCAAACGCGCTCATAGTCGGCGGCGGATACATTGGCCTGGAGATGGCCGAAGCGCTTCGGGAGCGGGAAGTAGGGGTGACTCTGGTTGAGCTGACCCCGCAGGTCATGGGCCCGATAGACCCGGAAATGGCGTCGCCGATCCATGAGAATATGGTTTTGCACGGGGTCAACCTGCTGCTGGAGACCTGGGTGACCGGGTTTGTGCCGAGTGGTAACGGCGTCAAAGTGGAAATGAGCAACGGCGAGAGCGTAGAATGCGGGCTGGTGATTCTGGCTGTGGGTGTCAAGCCTGAGAACTCACTCGCCAAGGCTGCCGGCCTGGCTATCGGGGAGCGCGGGGGCATCGTGGTTGACGAGCACATGCGCACCTCCGACCCGGATATCTTCGCCGTGGGAGATGCCATAGAAGTCACCGACTTCGTATTGGGCCACCAGGCTCTGGTCCCGCTTGCCGGTCCGGCTAACAGGCAGGGCCGCATTGCCGCGGACAATGCCCTCGGCAGGGATTCGGTATATAGGCACACCCAGGGCACAGGCATTGTGAAGATCTTTGACCTCACCGCCGGAATGACCGGCGCCAGCGAGAAGACCCTGAAGCGGATTGGCGTTGCATACGAGAAGATATACGTTCACCCGACCAACCACGCCAGCTACTACCCAGGCGCGACCCCGGTCAGCCTGAAGCTGATCTTCGACCCAAAGACCGGCAAAGTCCTTGGCTCGCAGGCTGTGGGCGTGGACGGCGTGGACAAACGGATAGACGTTCTGGCTGTTGCCATTCGGGCCGGCCTGACTGTCTTCGACCTTGAAGAGCTCGAGCTTGCTTATGCGCCGCCGTATGGATCAGCCAAGGACATCGTCAACTTTGCAGGGTTCGTTGCGGCGAATGTCGTGCGAGGCGACGCGAAGCTGTGCCATGTGGAGGATATGATAGAGCCGCGGGATGATCAGTTCATCCTCGACGTTCGCAAGCCGTTCGAGCTGCAAGCCGGGGCGATCCCGGGCGCGTTGAATATCCCCATCCAGGAGCTCCGCGCGCGGATAGGCGAGGTCCCCAAGGACAAAGAACTGCTGGTCTATTGCCAGGTCGGGCAGCGCGGTTACTACGCCTGCCGGATGCTGACAATGCTTGGCTTCAACTGCCGCAACCTGACCGGCGGATACAAGACCTACGCAGCCACCACGCGGACGTTGTGCAGCGTGCCTCAACCGGCAAAAGGGGGAGATGTGGACGATACCGGGATGACTCTAGCCGCTCGCGCGGAATCGCAGCCTAAGTCGGTCGCTACAATCAGGCTGGTGGACGCCTGCGGCTTGCAGTGTCCCGGCCCGATTATGACCGTGGCGCATGAGATGGAGAAGCTCAAGGAGGGCGAAGCGATAACGGTTGTCGCCACTGACCCCGCGTTTCCAGCCGATATCGGCCCGTGGTGCGAGAGCACGGGGAACCGGCTTGTAGAAGTTGTTGCCGAGGGCGGTCAGTTCAAGGCCACGGTCGCCAAGGGCAGCGGAGTCCGCGCGCATTCGCAGGGAACGATGAGCAAGAAGAAGACAATTGTTGTCTTCAGCGGTGAGTTCGACAAGGCGATGGCGGCGTTCGTGATAGCCAACGGCGCGGCCGCGATGGGCAGCGAGGTCACGATGTTCTTCACATTCTGGGGTCTCAACATCCTCCGCAAACCCGAGGGCGCGGCAGTGAGCAAGAACCTGATAGAGAAGATGTTCGGCTGGATGATGCCCAGAGGCGCCGACAAGCTGCAGCTTTCCAACATGAACATGGGCGGCATGGGCCTGGCGATGATCAAAGGCATAATGAAGAAGAAGAACGTCGGCACCCTGCCGGAATACATAAAATCAGCCCAGGCAGCCGGAGTAAACCTGGTAGCCTGCACAATGTCCATGGACCTGATGGGCATCAAGCAGGAAGAACTTCTGGACGGAGTAAAAGCCGGCGGAGTAGCGATGTACTTGGGCAAAGCTGAAGAGGGGAATGTGAACCTCTTCATCTAGCCGATGGCCTATGGCCAATAGCCTATGGCAGAATCAGCAAACAGCCCATCCCTCCAGGTATCTTGCCTGGAGGGATGCGTGGTGTTTCTATTTTCTCTGTAACAATAGACCCTACCTCCGCGGGATTGGCGCAAGAACGGCTTCACGTACGGAACCTGAGTAGGCATCGACTTCGACCAGGGCATCAATCCAACGTCCCTTCGCGCTTTTTCCTACTACCCGCATTAACCAGTATAGAGTCGAATAGTCTACGTGCAGAGAAGGCTGATCGTACGAATCAAGTTTCGCGATGCTACTGGCTTTTGCCGCTATGGTTACTGCTTTGTCCTTCCCAATCTCCGGCGGTCGTTTGGGCCGCAGAACAGGATAATAAGTACTGCTGTATGACTGAATCCGGCCGCTCGTTGCGCTTACGGCGATCTTGATGAAATTGGGAGAAAATGCTCCGTATTCCACTATCTGCTGCCAACCGAACTCCCAGCCATCGCCACCCCATCGCGCAGCCTGCAGTCTGAAGCCTGCTTTGTCAAAGCCGGCATAGGTCGCGCGGGCGTATTCCGCAGCAGTCTTCTGGCACTGCGGCTTCGTGTAACTCCCACTGGGCTTGTCGCGCTCCTTTTCTGGGAATCGATCCCAGTAGGAAACCGAAACCACAGTTCCCGACCTGGCATCAACTTCCCAAGATCCCTTCGGATCAGGCTTCTCCAACGAGTCCAGGTCGTATGAATAGTATGGCTTATCCTTTGGGTAGAACGGGTTCAGAGTGTCAGACTCCAGACCCTGACCCTTCAACTCAAGATTGGGATCTCCCTCGAATACCCTCACAATCTGTTTTGCCTCTTCCTCGGTAAGCAAGTTGCGGGATTTGCCGCTCACCATGGCATAAGCAATCAGAATAAGCACAACACAGACAATCAGGGCTATGATCTTCATCGGTTTCTCCTTTGGTGCGTTCGTCCGGCGATCCCCGGAATCTGGAGGCTAGCTTCCCACTACTGCTCCAACGCCTCTATCACCGGCCGCAACTCCTCCGCGATCTGGCGCAGCGTGGCCTCGTCCAGTTCCTGCCTTGGGTGGCGGTAGTAGTATGGGCCGAAGCCTCTTTCCTTGAGCAGATGCTCCAGAACCGGAATTACTGAGTATCTGAATGCCACGTCCAGGAAGTCCTGGATGCGCCGCTGGATATGGATGGCCTCCGGTATCTTTCCGGCTCGGACAGCCTCGTATATCTGCTTGAACTGTTTCGGGAAGATGTTGTAGAACATGCCGACGCCACCCGCTGCCCCTGAGAGCAATCCGTAGCAGAGTATCTCATCGCTGCCGTTGAAGATCAGCGCTTCGGGGCGCGCCATCAGGATGCGCCGGAGGAAGAAGATGTCGTAGTCGGTGAACTTGAGGCCGACCACACCCTCTATGTCCAAGAGCCCCACCATCTCGTCGAGCGTCAGACGGCAGCCGGTCAGACCCGGTATGTGGTAGACCAGAACAGGCAATTGGGACGCGCGGGCGATGCTGGTGTAGTAGTCCACGAGTTGGGCGTAGGTCTTGTTCGCCGGCGGCATGCTGGAAACAGCCGCTGCGCCCGCTTCCGCCGCATGCCCGGCAAGATCCAAGGCGTCCCTCATGCCGGCGGCTGCAACATGGATGATGCTCGCGCCGCCGAAGTCCTTTGCCACACCAACAGCAATCTCCGCCGCCCGCTTCCGCTCGCTCACACTCATGCTGAAGCAGTCGCCAGTCGCTCCGCACACGTACATCCCGTCGGCGCCCTGGCTGTATAGATGTCTCACCAGGTCGGCGAACCTGTCCTCCAGGAACACATCGTTGCCATCGCACGGACTCGCGACAGCCGGAATGATACCCTTCAATTCCTCTTTCATATAGGCTCCATGTCTGTTGGCGGCGGTCAAATGCCGTGCAATAGTTATGCCACATCGGGGGGCAGGTGTCAAGGCAATCGGAGTAGTCTGCGGCACAGACCGCGCTTGACCCGCAAAAACCAGTTACTTTCCCCCACCTTCGAGCGTCTATATATAGGAGTGCTCGGTGTTGAGCGGTTCAGGCGTGGGATGGGAATATGAGGCTGGTTCCTGCGTCTCTGTAGTTTGAAGATGTTGGTACGCTGATGTATCGTAAGTATGTGAGGGGTTGTGAAGTTATGAATGCGAAGAGACTGATTGGCAACTTGGGCGCGATGATTGCGCTGGTGTTGTTGATGGCGGCGGTGTTTGTGCCTGCTTGCCTGGCGCAGTCTGTCGTGTCTTCGCCGGACTTCATCACCGACCTTGTAACCGGTCGAAACAAGACCGGGCCGTATATGCTTTCCTACACCGGTTTCGACCCCGGCACCGTCGCCGTTGTGGTAAACGGCAGGTCGCTGCGGAAGAACGCTGAGTTCCAGGTGGACGGCGACAAGGGCATACTAACATTCAACTCCGTGTTCGTGAATGACGCCATCGCGCGGGTCTCCTACAAGCTTGTTCCCGGCAAGTCCAACAAGGCCGCCGGGGTGATGAGCGTGCCGGTGTCGCTGGACCTGGTTACCGGCCCCGGGACAACCCTCAAGGTGATGGGCGTATACACTGCCGACGACGCCAAGAACCCCGACGCCGGGCGGACCGTGCTGGGTCTGGGTTCCGAGAACAAGTGGAAGAACACCACGTTCACCTCGCAGTTCTTCGTGAGCCGCAAGGACGATCCCAACGGTGAGTCCAGTGGTGGTAAGGATACTGCCTATCGTGTAGGCGCCGAAACCACCCAGGGCCAGGTGAAGCTGAGTGCCACGATGCTTCGTTCGCAGGACAATTTCAACGGTCTGAAAGAGTATGGCATAGCCGGAGGGAAGTCTGCAGACACATTCAGTCTGACATTCGATCCATCCAAGCAGGTGCAGGCCGTGGCGAGTTTCTCTCAGTTCAAAGACTCCACCGGAGCCACTTCAGGCAACTACGGCAGCCAGAAGTCAGCCGGGGTGGTTTACAACCCGTCCGACGCTACAAGAGTTGCTGTCGGGATGGTGGAGAATGTTTCCGGAAACAGCGCATCGGGTGCGGAGACAACCACCCAGACCAACACAGTGAAGGTTGACCAGAAGCTGGGAGTGGTGGGGGCCGCGAGCGCGTCGGTGGAAAACACGAAAGTGACTACAGGCTCCGGCACTGAGAACATAGAGGTCAATCGTCTGGATGTGGCGGGCGCGGCTGGGAAGAACGTCACGGTTGCCGCAAGCGCGATGACCAGGAACTCGGACGTCAGCGGCGAGGAGACTTCGACTTCGGTATCAGCCTCGGCCAAGCCGATGGAGAATGCCGGGCTGAACGTGAAGTATGCGACGCTTGAAAACAGCGCCCTGGGCAAGCAGGACACCACTGATGTGAGTGTTGCGGTTGCCCCGATCAAACAAGTGAATATCCAGGCAAGCTTGACCGACACCAATGTTGAAAAGGGCAGCGACACCTCCAAGACCACGGTTGCGGTGGTGGCTAACCCGATGGCCAACGTTGAGGTCAAAGGGAAGCTGGTTCAGGATACCGTTGATTCGGCCAACACCGTCCAGAAGGACGTGAGTGTGGCGGCGTCGCCCGCGAACTTCGTGAAGGTCACGGGAAATATGTCGCAGAAAGACTCAACCGCCACGGACGTGTCCCGGGGGGCGACGGTCGAAATGAGGGCGGGTCTGGGAACCACGGTTGCCGCCGGATACAAGGAAACGAAGACAGGCGAAGAGCTGACTGTGGTCAAAGACTACTCCGCCAGCACGCAGCCGCTTACCGGCGTGAACCTGAGCGGCCAACTGAGGAACAGGAACTCGCGGAGCAAGGAAGATGTGGACACCCACAGGGTAAACGTCGCGGTGGCTCCGGCCAAGACATTCGTGATCGAGAGCGAGTATCAGTACAACCCGGAAGATGACAAGGGCAATGTTCAGTCGCTGAAGAATGAGTCCTTGGGCGCTCGCTGGAAGCTGGGGAGCGTTGGGTTGAGTGGGAAGTATACCCGCAGCGAGCAGTATCTGGCGAACAGGTTCTCTGAAGCGCAGACATACGGGGTTGAGCTTCCGGTTTCTCGCGTTGGCACGCTGACTACCGGAGTTGTGCTCAACAGAATGATGGATGCCGCGGATGACGCGACCAGGATGTATACTCTAGGCTACAGGCACGACGTGGGCGAGGCCCTCAGGCTGAGCCTGGCTGGAAGCCTGAAGCAGCAGTACAGCAACGGCACCCACGTTTCCGAAGATGAACAAAGATGGGACCTGAGCCTGTCGAGCGCATTCTAAGACTAGCTGAAACACGACCAACCAGAAGCCGCACCGGAGAGTAACCCGGTGCGGCTTCTTTGCGTGCGTTGTCCCATACGTCCCATAGGTCTCATATGTCCCATCGCTCTTCCAACCCCCATCATCCATCACCCGAACTTGCAACCTGCAACCCAACAGCTTAGAATTACATGTTCAAATACTGAAAGCGAGGCGGAGCCTAAATTGGTAGACATGGAAACAATCGTGAACCTGTGCAAGACGCGTGGGTTCATTTTTCAATCGAGTGAGATATACGGCGGCATCGGGAGCAGCTACGACTACGGCCCCCTGGGAGTTGCCCTGAAGCGCAACGTGAAGGATGCCTGGTGGCGGGATATGATCGGCACGCGGGACGACGTGGTCGGCCTGGACGCGGCCATCATCATGCACCCGAAGGTCTGGGAAGTCTCCGGCCACATCGAGAACTTCACGGACCCGCTGGTGGACTGCAAGGAGTGCAAGCAGAGGTTCCGCGCGGATGATCTGGAGGCAGACATCTGCCCGTCGTGCGGTGGAGCGCTCACCGAAATGCGGCAGTTCAACACGATGTTCAAGACTTTCATCGGGCCGCTGCAGAATGAGTCCGCCACGGCCTATCTGCGCCCGGAGACTGCTCAGGGCATATTCATGAACTTCGTCAACGTGCAGCAAGCCACCCGCAAGAAGCTGCCGTTTGGGATCGGGCAGGTTGGCAAGAGCTTCCGCAACGAGATCACACCCGGCAACTTCACCTTCCGAACTCGTGAGTTCGAGCAGATGGAGATGGAGTTCTTCGTGATGCCCGGCAGCGACGACGAGTGGTTCGATTACTGGGTCAACGAGCGGTACAACTGGTACCTGAAGTATGGGGTCAACAAAGACCACCTTCGCCTCCGCCCGCACGACAAGGCCAAGCTTTCCCACTACTCCAAGGCCACTACGGACATCGAGTATGAGTACCCCTTCGGCTGGGGCGAGCTCGAGGGAATTGCTAACCGGACCGACTATGACCTTTCAGTCCACTCCCAAGGCTCAGGCAAGTCGCTCACATACTTCGATGAGCCAAGCGGCGAGCACATCACCCCGTACGTCATCGAGCCTGCAGCCGGGGCAGACCGCGCGGCGCTGGTGTTCCTGATCGACGCCTACGATGTCGAGATCATCGACAAGGGCGAAAAGAAGGACAAGCGCACGGTGCTTCGGTTCCACAAGGACATCGCCCCGATCAAGGCTGCCGTGATGCCTTTGCTGCGAAACAGGCCCGAGATAGTGGAGACCGCCAAGAACCTCGCTCACGACCTGCAGAAGTGCTTCCCCACAATGTACGACGACACCGCCTCCATAGGCCGCCTCTACCGCCGCCAGGACGAAATAGGCACCCTCTGGTGCATAACGGTGGATGTCCAAACGGTAGAAGAAGACCACCAGGTAACAATCCGAGACCGCGACACCATGGAGCAGATAAGGATGCCGATCGAGGGCGTGAAGCAGTATCTTAGGGATAAGTTGGAGGAGTGCTGAGGTTTCGTCTGATCGTTTGATGGTGTGATCGTTTGATCGTGGGGGGCATCGTGGCAGATACAGGCAGCATCCAACTGAGGTTCAATGTGGAGTACGAGGATGTGCTTCACGCCGCGAATGTGTACGACAATCGTGAGCTAATCCCATTGCGCAGACTGATCATTGATGAGGCAGTGGGCATTGCTTTCGGGGCCATGCTGTATTATCTCTACGGTATGTGGTGGACATTGCTCGTGGGTGCAGCGGTGTTTCCTGCGTTCCGGATTATAGCCTACGCCATCCGCCGCGGGCAATGTCGGGCTATCTGGAAGTCAAAGATAGCCCAGGGACCATTCGAGGTCGCTTTCGATCAGAACGGGATGGTATCTCAGTCAAGCGTTGGGCGCGTCGAGCTTGCGTGGGATGCCTTCCAAAAGCTCATCGAGAGTCCGAGATGTTTCCTGCTGGTCTACTCGAAGTACGGCTACGTCACGTTGCCAAAGAGAGCATTTGCCGACGAAGCAGAGATTGAGCGGTTCAGAACACTGGTGGGAGAGCGTATAGCGAAATCAAAATAGGAATGCACGCGTGTCCGAGACACAGAGGCATTCCTCCTGAGGTTCTAGCGTGAAACCTGCGCTGCGTAAGCTTCTCGAGACGACACTGGCTATCTTTGAGGCTGATCCTCGGGTCAGCGGCGCTTGGATGTACGGCTCAATCGGGGCTGACTCCGAGGACGACCTTTCCGATGTGGACCCCGTATTCCTGGTAAACGATGATGACTTCGAGGCGGTAGACGCTGAGCTTCGGCCGATGTTTGAGCGGTTGTGCGAGCGGGTGGTGCTCTGGTGGCCGGACTGCATGGACACGGCGGGCCACGGCTCCAGAAACTACGCAGTCCTCTTCGAGGCCGATGGCGATCTCCTGCAATATGATATGACCATCATGAAGGAGAGCTGTCTTGCCAACTCTCACGCGAGTGTGTTCCTGGCTGGTGTGACTCCCGAGCAGATATTCTTCGACCGCAAGTCCCTGATCAGCGAGGCCGTCGGCCGGTTTGAACCTGCCACCGTATCACCGGAGTATCTGGAATGGATGGTGAGGCGTTTCTGGGTCTACGCGTATATCCACATCAAGTATCTGCTGCGAGAGGATGTTTTCAAGCTCAGGTATGCTCAGCAGATGCTGTTCGAGAGCCATGTGGCGGCTCTTCAGGCCCTGCAACCGCACTGGGCCTGGCACTGGTGGCCCGTCGGAGCAAAGCGCGCCTGCTCACCAGATGGCCGCAAGGCGCTGCTGGACTATTTCGGCACGGGGGATCGAGCGTCGGTCCAGGCTGCTTTGCTTCGCGAAATGGATACGTTCTCAAGAGATGCGAAGGCTGGGTGCGAGGCACTGGGAGTGGCTTATCCATCCGAAGTTGAATACGAGGTCCGGCGGAGTGTTGCGAAGGCGTTGGGAGTTTGAGCCGGGCAGGTGTCGTGTATGCCCCGATATTCAACCCATTCAGCGTCTCAGCGGTTTAGAGCCGCCAGGTAGGATTGTTCACATGCTCCTAGAGATAGCACAACTCTACACCGCCTTCGATAAAGTCTTCCCGCGCCCGGAATCATACTGGGGCGAGGGGTGCTGCGTGCAGCCTGAGCACGAGGAAGTGCTCCTGAGACTTCCGCGCGAGCAGTGGACAGAGGAGATGCTGTCGATGCCTGGCAGCCACATAGGCATCTGCTTCGCGACGTTCGAGCAGGCCTCCTACCTTATCCCCAGACTGCTCGAACTACTGGCCGAGGCGGAAAATGGTTTCAGCTACGGCACCCTTAATATGAATGTGCCCAGATTCCTGCGCGAACACGAGAGTGACTATGCTACCCTCCGGTTGTGGCAGTTGATCGAAAACACTTTCATTGCCATCTTCAGAGAACGTACCTCGGAATTCGCTATCCGCTCCGAGTACCCCGATTATGTGGCAGGCACGGATGGCATAGATGATTTCCTGGGCGAGTTCTACCTTCCGCTTCTGTCGGGGCGGCATTGTCCAGACGGTTCCTCTGGCTGGGATGAGTTCTTCAGGCTTTGGGCGGAGGACGACAGCCCGGCGAGGATCGCTCACCTGCTGGGTGTGACCAAACGCCATTTCGATGATGATCTCTTTGAATGGGCTCCACCCGAAAGCTACCTTGAGCGCGTGCGCGATGTCGGGTATACTGAGTTGCTGCTGGCCAGAGCCGAGCCTGCGATGAAGTCGGTTGAGTCACCAACCTGGCTCAACGACCTGCGAGCCGCGCTGCGGAGTGCCCTATGACCACCATCCGCCAACAATACGAACAACTGGAACACACGATCCTTTCGCCTTTGGCCATCAAGGCGGATGAGTCGAAGGGGCGTGTTCGCGTCGAGGCTAAGTGCCCTATTCGGACCGATTTCCAGAGGGATCGGGACCGGATTATTCACTCCAAGGCCTTCCGCAGGCTCAAGCACAAGACTCAGGTGTTTGTGGACCCGGAGGAAGACCACTTCCGCACGCGGCTCACCCATACTCTGGAAGTCGCCCAAATAGCCCGCACCATCAGCCGCGCGCTGAGGCTCAACGAAGACCTCACCGAAGCCATCGCCCTTGGGCACGACCTTGGCCATACCCCGTTTGGCCACGCGGGGGAGACCGCGTTGGATGAAGTCATTCGAGAGTACGACCCCAAAGGCAGATTCCGGCACAGCGACCAGAGCCTGCGGATTGTGGACACTCTTGAGCGCGATGGCCTGGGGCTTAACCTGACATGGGAAGTCCGCGACGGCATCGCGAAGCATTCCAAAGGCAGCGCTGATCTGTCGCTCAGCAGTTCCGGCCCGGCAACTCTTGAGGGCAGGGTGGTGAAGATCAGCGACCGGGTGGCCTACATCAACCACGATATCGACGATTCCGTGCGCGCGGGGGTTATCCGGGCGGAGGACCTGCCGGAGGAAGCCGGGGAGCTTCTCGGCCGCACCCATTCCAAGCGCATAAACTCGATGGTGACCGACATCATCAGCTTCAGCGCCAACCGGGGCGACATCGGTATGAGCGAGAACTATCGCAAAGCAACAGACACCCTCAAAGACTTCCTCTTCCACGAGGTCTACATGAGAGGCGGCGAGGCAGGGGAGGAGATCCATCGCTACGAGGATATCCTCAAGTCCCTGTTCAGATACTACATGGACCACCCCCGGGAGATGACCTCCCACTGGAGCGATGGGCAAGACACAGACCACGCAGACCCCAAAGCCAGAATCACCGCCGTCTGCGACTTCGTCTCAGGCATGACCGACCGCTACGCCCAAAGAGACTACACCTCCAAGTTCCTGAAGTGGGTGTGAGGACGGACGCGAAGTCAATCACGAAAGCCCGAAAGAACAAAAGCACGAAAAAGAACGAAGGACGATTCAGCAGAAAGCCAGAAATTCGAGAAAACCAGAAATGGCACTAAAAGCCTTGGCGCTTCGCGAAGCACATGTCAGTTGTTCGTTCTCTTTCTGGCTTTCTTCAATTTCTGGTTTTCTGTTTAGTGTTCCCCCGTTTCCCTTTCGTGCTTTCCCCCTTTCGTGTTTTCGTGATTCCGTATCCTTCGTTTACACAACTATGTGCGAGTGGTAGAATGCGTTGTAAGCCTATTGATCGGAGGCGTTGATATGAAAATGTCTATTTGGCATCTATGTGAAGTATTGGTCACGATGGTGTTGATGTTGCTTATGCTGCAAGGCTGCGGCGGGGAGGGTTCCGGAGATAATCCCAAGCCTGCTCCCAAGCCTGCAAGGGACGCCAACCTGAAAGTCGACCCTGCGCTGGTTGCCGCAACCAACGACTTCGGCTTCAAGCTCTACAACCAACTCGCGAAAGCCGACGGCGGCAAGAACCTGTTCATCTCCCCGACCAGCATCGAGTTGGCCCTTGCGATGACCTATAACGGCGCGCGGGGCGACACTCAAATTGGGATGGCGAAGGTCCTGGGGATCGGGGAGATGAAGCTGGAAGACTTCAATAAGGCAAATGCCGCCCTGGTGAAGCTCCTCGGCAACCCTGACCCCAAGCTGCAGCTATCGATAGCGAACTCTCTGTGGGGCAGGCAGGGCGTGACATTCAAGGAAGACTTCCTGCAGCGCAACAAGGATTTCTACGGCGCAAAGATAGAAAGCATCAATTTCGCGACCCCGGATTCAGCCGACAAGATCAACAACTGGGTCAAGGACAACACCGGCGGTATGATCAAGAAGCTGGTGCAGCACGATGCCATCAAGGATGCCCTGATGGTCCTTGCCAACGCGATCTACTTCAAGGGCAAGTGGACCCTGCCCTTCGACCCAATCGACACCAAGCCCGCAGACTTCACCCTCTTAGACGGCTCCAAGAAGAACTTCCCGATGATGGAGAACACTGACGACTTCAGATACATGGAAACCGACCAGTTCCAGGCCATCGTGCTGCCTTACGGCGACAAGTTCGTGCAATGCGTGGTTGTTCTGCCGAAGCCCGAGGTCAAACTGGCCCAGTTCATGAAAGGCATCACCGGCAAGCAGTGGGCGGATTGGTCGGCTAAGTTCACCCAGCGCAAAGGGACCATCATCCTGCCGAGGTTCCGGGCGGAGTATTCCACCAGCCTCAAAGCCACTCTGGCAGCTATGGGTATGGAGAAAGCATTCAGTGGGGAAGCCGATTTTATGGGGATGATCTCCGAGGCCGAAGCCGCGAAGCTCCACGGCACGCCGTTGATAAGTGACGTGGTCCACAAGACCGCGCTGGAAGTGGACGAGGAAGGCACCAAGGCCGCCGCTGCAACCGGCGTGATTATGGGAGTAACGGCAATGCCAATGCCGCAGGAACCGTTCGTGATGAAAGTAGACCACCCGTTCCTGCTGGCCATCACCGACCGCCCCACCGGCGCGATCCTGTTCCTTGGCACAATAGTAGTCCCGGAGCAGTTGGGGAACTGACGGGGAAGATTATCCGCAGATGACGCAGATGGGGTTGACGGTTGTCGGTTGACGGTTAAGGGCGGACAGGGTAATCCTCTCTCCCGGGGGAGAGAGTTAGAGAGAGGGCGCTCTGTAACGACAAGAATAGTGGTCTCGTGTAGCAAATAGACCAATTCCCCCTTCCAAGGGGGAATGAGACTGAGCGCGTTACTTCTGGCCACCTACTCCAAATACTCCACACCAACCCCCGCAAACCGCTCGTCGGCCTTCAGGTGCCCGGCCAACGCCTTCACCCCAGGCCGTTCGGTCTCGAAGTGGCCGGCGTCTGCAATTATCAGCCCAATGGCTGCGGCATCGACCATCTCGTGGTGGCGCACATCGCCTGTAACAAACACCTCGGCCCCGGAGGCTTTTGCGGCAGGGTAGAGGCTGCCCCCTGCGCCCCCGCATACCGCCACGCGGGTCACTGGTTTGCCAAGGTCCCCGGAGGACACCCGTATGTCGGATATGCCCAGTTTCTCCGCCGATTGGGTCACAAACTCGCCGATGGTAAGTGGACTTCCGATACTGCCGACTCTGCCAAGCCCGACCCCCGGCAGTTCGTTCGCCAGTTCGTAGACATCGTAAGCGACTTCCTCATACGGGTGCGACTGCTGCATGGCGGCGAGGACCGCAGCCAGCTTGTTGGTGGGGCACACGGTCTCCAGCCGGAATTCGTTGGCTTCGGTCAGTTCGCCGACACTGCCTATGTATGGGTTGGTGTTCTCGTGCGGCAGAAACGTGCCGGTACCCTGCGTTCGAAAAGTGCAGTGGGAGTAGTCGCCGATGTGGCCTGCTCCTGCATCCGTCATCGCGGCCAGGACCTTGTCAACCGCCTCTGCGGGAACGAACACAGCTACCTTGAAGAGCTTCTCGCGGTGCGTGATAGTGAGCGGTTGAGTGTCCACCAGCCCCAGGCAGTCGGCAAGCGCATCGTTGATGCCACCGGGGGCGATGTCGAGATTGGTGTGCATTGAATACAGCGCCACATCCCCCCGCACCAGCCCCAGGACTCTGCCGGCTGTGGGGTTGTCGGGCGTGAGTGTCTTGAGAGGTGCGTAGATCAGCGGATGGTGCGTGATTAGGAGATCGACGCCTGAAAGCACGGCTTGCTCGACCACCGAAACAGATGCGTCCACCGCCACCCCAATGCGCTCTATCCGTTTCTCAATATCGCCGATCTGCAGGCCGGATGGGTCTCCCGGCTCGATATACTGCTTCGGCGCGTAAGTTTCCAGGTATTCGATCACTTCTCTGAGCTTTGGCAAGATTAGCCTCCTGATGTGCCCCCTCTCCCCGGCCTCCGGGGAGAGGGCTGGGGTGAGGGGAAGCGATAGACCTTTTAAAACAGCAGATTCCTCGCAAGCTCGGAATGACAAGTCGAGGAATAAGCGGGCTAGTTGTGGAACACTGTAAATGGCTGCTCTGCCAACTAAAGCAATGAACAACAATCCCAACCCGACAATAGCATACTACACCCTTGGCTGCAAGGTAAACCAGTACGAGACCGAGAAAGCCCGACATGCGCTGGAATCTGCCGGCTTTGCGACGGTGCCTTTCGGCTCGGCGGCTGACGTCTGCGTGGTCAACACCTGCAGCGTGACCTCTGTCGCCGATTCCAAGTCTCGCGCAGCCATTCGCAGAGCCCGAAAGGCCAACCAGGAAGCGTGGATTGTGGTTACCGGCTGTTATTCGGCGCTGGACCCGATGGAAGTCTCGCGCGTTGTTGACGTCGGGCTGATCGTGCCAAACGAGGACAAGGACTCACTGGCGGAGTTGATAGCCGCCAGGTTTGGCGTGAGTCTGGGGAAGACACCGGATCCCGCTCCGGGCACGGCATTGCCTCGGATGCGGACCAGGGCGGTTGTGAAAGTGCAGGACGGCTGCGACAACTTCTGCGCCTACTGCGTGATCCCGTATGCAAGGCCCGTTCTCTCGTCGAGGCCGATGGTGGAGGTGGTTGCGGAAGTCGAGGCTCTGGCTCAGTCCGGTTACAGGGAAGTAGTGTTGGCGGGGATCAGGCTCGGCAGGTTCGAGAGCGGCGATCTGCGGCTGCCCGACCTCGTTCGCTGCATTGCCAATATCGATGGCATTCAGCGAATCCGGCTGAGCTCGATCGAGCCGTGGGAAGTAGATGAAAGCCTGGCCGAAGTGATGCAGATGCCCAAGGTCTGCCGCCATATTCACATCCCGCTGCAGAGTGGCGATGACCGCATCCTTGCAGCAATGAACCGCCGCTACACAGCAGATGAGTTCATAAGCAAAGCGGATATGCTAAGGGCCGCAATTCCGGGCATCGGGATAACGACGGATGTGATAGTCGGTTTCCCGGGTGAAGACGACGATGCGTTTGCTAACACGGTGAGGCTGGTCGAGCGGGTGGGCTTCTCCCGGGTTCACGTGTTCCGATATTCGGCCAGAAAGAGAACCGCCGCAGCCGAAATGCCCAACCAGACCGCGCACGATGTGAAGACCAACCGGGCGAATGCTCTTTCCAGCATTGCACAGACTCTTGCCGTGGATTTCGCGAAGAGCCACATTGGGCAGACACTGCAGGTGCTGGCAGAGTCCCAGACCGACAAGCCCGGAGAACTTGCCGGCTACACCGACAACTACATCCGAGTCCGCTTCCAAGCCCCGCCAAAGCTCAAAGGCAGCATCGTGCCCGTGGAAATAACCGAAGCGCTTGAAGACGGCGAGGCGGTTGGGGTTGCGGACGAGCGACTGTAAACCTGAACTAAGGAGAACCGCCCCCTAGCCCCCTCCTGCGAGGAGGGGGAATGTAGGGTAGCATCGTACTATGGCAGAAGTAACAATACATCAACCTACGCACCAAGCTTGGGTTCCCGGCGGGGATCCGGGCAGTGATATGGCTGTGATGATGAGCGGCGGGGTGGACAGCAGCGCTTCGGCCCTGCTGCTCAAGCGCGCCGGGTGGAACGTGCTCGGGATAACCATGCGCATACCTACCGCCGAAGACTGCGATGTGCGGCGGTCGTGCTGTGGGATGGAAGCGGCGTATGTGTGCAAGGAGATCGGCATCCCACACTACTTCCTCGAGGTCCGCGATGCGTTCAATGAGCTCGTGATCGAGCCGTTCAGGCAGTCGTATCTCCGAGGAGAGACCCCAAGCCCGTGTGTCGACTGCAACACCGAGATGAAGTTCCGGGTAGTGTGGGATTTTGTGGAGGAGCATTTCGGCATCAAGCACGCGGCAACCGGGCACTATGCGAGGGTGGTTGAGGCGGATGGCGAGTGGCGTCTTGCCCGTTCGGCGGACCTCTCCAGAGACCAGAGTTACTTCCTGTACGGGGTGCCGAGGGAGCGCCTGCCGTTCCTGCACTTTCCGCTGGGCGAGATGACCAAGCCGGACGCGAGAAAGATAACTGCGGAGGCTGGGCTGCCCGTGGCGAGGCGTGAAGACAGCATGGAACTATGCTTCGCGGGCCAGGGGGATTACCGCAAGGCTTTGGGCGACGCGGCAAGCAAACCCGGCGCAATTCTCGAGGCTGGTGGACGCCAGATCGGCGAGCACAAAGGAATCCAGAACTATACCCTGGGCCAGAGGCGAGGCCTCGGGATTGCGCGCAAAGAGCCGCTTTACGTGATAGCCATAGACCCCGCAGCCAACACTGTCACTGTAGGCGGCTACGGCGAAGCCTTCACAAAGCAAGTTTCGGCAGACCGGCTGAACGTGCTGATGCCTGATGCTGTTGAACACGGGGTGAAGCTGTTTGGCAAGGTGAGGTCTCAGGGAGAACCGGCGGGTTGTGCGGTGACGTCTGTAGACGAAGATGCCATCGTGGTCGAGTTCGATCAGCCCCAGTTCGCCCCGTCGCCGGGTCAGAGGCTGGTGCTGTATACCGCCGAGGGTTATGTGGTTGTAGGCGGGGTGATTACGCGATCGGAGAATGCTTGATGCAAGTAGACATGATGTATGGCAAGCAGGGCCTGGGAATCGAGTTCTTGGATGAATGGCAGGTGGATGTTATCCGCAAGAAGCCTATGCCTGTGCTGGCCGACCCCGCAGGGGCTGTTGCCAATGCGTTGGCAGGTCCCGTTGAGGCTAAGTCCCTGAGCGAACTCGCTCGTGGGGTGAAGCGCGCGTGTATCCTGATCTGCGACATCACTCGCCCCGTGCCCAACGGCCTCCTCCTGCCTCCGCTTATCCGAACGATGATAGATTCCGGTGTTTTACCCGAGAATATCACTGTCCTCATAGCTACCGGCCTGCACCGTCCCAACCTGGGCGAGGAGATGGCTGAGGTTCTGGGGGATGAGTGGGTGATGCGGAGCGTGAGAGTAGAGAACCACTACGCCCGGCGCGATGAAGACCATGTCGCTCTGGGCTACACCAGTCGGGGCACTCCGGTTGCAGTCGACCGGCGTTTCCTGGATGCTGACCTGCGCATTGTTGTTGGCCTAGTGGAACCGCATTTCATGGCGGGGTTCTCCGGTGGTCGGAAGCTGATTACCCCCGGCATCGCAAGCGAAGAGACTATCCGTCACATCCACTGCGCCGGGCTGCTGGAGGACCCGATGGCGGATAACGGCATCCTTGACGGCAACCCGCTGCACCAGGAGCAAATGGAGGTAGCGGCGATGGTGGGTGAGGTGTTTGCGCTCAATACAGTCATCGACGAGCAGCGCAGGCTTTCTCTGGTCACCTTCGGCCACCTGGACAAGAGCCACAGGGCCGCCGCGGAGTACATGAGAAGCCACACCGAGGTCCCGGTCGGACGCGCATATTCCACCGTAGTCACCAGCTCGGCCGGCTACCCTTTGGACAAGACCTACTATCAGACCGTAAAGGCTATGGTCACCGCGCTGCCGATTGTGAAACCCGGAGGTGAC
>CAZTAO010000027.1:36499-56927 GCA_964611645.1 uncultured bacterium
ATCGCGGATCGCTGGGGAATCGTATTGTTTCTGGGAGTGCTCGGAGGGGCTGGGGTCTGAGGAGTTTGCCCAGGCTCAGAGGCGGCTTATGGATGTGGGGGAAGAGGAGTTTCTCTCCTGCATCTGCGCCAGGCCCAAGGCCGAAATCGATGAGTGGGAAACCCAGATGATGCTCAAGTCCACCCGGGTCGCCAATGTCCACCTATACTCCACCGGCCTGAGCGAGGAAGAGTGGGCAATCAGCGGCGTGTACCGTGCAGAGTCCCCGATTCAGGCGATAGTGGAGTCGGTGGGAAGATCGGGGGACACCGCGATAGCCGTGATACCAGAGGGGCCTTACGTCCTGACCAAGGTGGAAAGCACGTAATCACGAAAACACGAAAGTATGAAAACACGAAAAGGAACTAAGAGAACGGAAGCAGAAAACCAGAAAAAGAGCCCAAAGCCCGAAAGAGAACTGAAATTGAATCCTGGCTATCCTGTATATCGATGTTAATTCCCCGTTCCCTTCCTGGTTTTCTTCAATTTCTGGTTTTCTGCTGAATCGTCCTTTACGGCTAGTCCGTCAGCCCCGCGTGTCTTTTTCTGATCCTGAGTATGGCGACTAACATTTTGATGGATTCTTTTACAGGGTTAATCTTTGAGCCCGGGATTGCGGTCCAGTGCACGGGCACTTCCAGTATAGCCATGCCCAACTTTTGGGCCAGGAACAGGACTTCCACATCGAATGCCCAGCCGGATTCCTGAACCTGCGGGAATATCCTGTCCGCGGCGACCCTTCTGAAGAGCTTGAAGCCGCACTGGGTGTCGGAGACGTTGGGGACCGCGAGGAAGTTGGTGAGGCGGTAGAATGCCAGACCCATCAGCGCCCGCAGGAAAGACCTGTTGACCTCGTCCCCGAGCGTTCTGGACCCAATCACCACCTCGATTCCCTGCCTGGCGGGTTCCAAAAGCTTGGGGGTCTGATCTATGGGGGTCGCGCCATCTGCGTCGGTGAACAGCACAAACCGGCCCTTGGATTCCAGCGCTCCGCGTTTCACAGCCGCGCCTTTGCCCATGTTGGTGGGTTGTTCAAGCAGCTTGAGGTCAGGCCAGTCCGGCATTACGCTTCGGACATAGTCCCGCGTGCCGTCCGCGCTGCCATCGTCCACAACCAGAACTTCGCACTTTCCCTGCAAGCCCCGGCAGTATTCCAGCACCTTAGGCAGGTAGACAGGCAGCCGCTCCTCTTCATTGTATGCCGGGATAATCACCGAGAGAAGCGGCCTGTCGGATGAATCATCGTCCTCCCAGCCACCTGTCGGCCGCATCGATTGCAGCAGCAGCGCGGGCAGGGAGAGGCTGAAGATGTCCCGGACGGCCAGCTTGTATCGCGGCAGGTAGACCATCGCTATCGGCAGCATCGCGGCCCGCGCCAGCCTGTAGCTGAGCACTATCAGCAGCCCCGGCAGGTCGACTCCGGGAAGCGCGCCAAATACGGTGTAGGCAAACTCCAGCACACCCAGGCCAAATGGTATAGGGGAAAGCTCGTAGGCCGTGAGCAGAAACAGATATAGGACTACCGCCTGCATCGGCGAAACATCGGGCCTCAGGATCAGACCGGCATACAGAAACCCCAAACCCTCGACAGCCGCCGCCGCAATCCCCAGCAAGACTGCGGCAACAAAACGCGCTCGGATTCCCGGCGGAACTGACGTGTAGGAACTGTAGCCTACCCAGAATGCGAGAATCAGCCCGGCGAGCGCCGACGAGGTGACCTGCCCCGAAACCAGCAGTGCAAGGGACAGCAGAGCAAGCGGGATTGCCAGAGCCGAGGTGGCCCGGACCCGAAACCACGGCGCGACCTCCTCCGCGTGCAGCCCGGTATGCCGTTGGATAAAAGCGCTCTCCACCCCCGGATACTCCAATTGGGGGTTCAGCGCCACCCCGGCCTGGAAGATCGCGTCGAACGAGAATGCCTGGTGCAGCGAGGCGGATCCTCGGAAGAACACAAACCGCCGCAGCACCCGCAGCACAAACCCGCCCAAGGCCCCCAAGGTCAGATACAGCGCGAACCGCCACACAACCTCACCCGGCAACTCCACTCTGATGCTGGGAGCAGTAATCGCGCCGATAACCGTGACAACCAGCCCCAACGCGCCAAGCGCCAACGCGGCCCGCGCGTTGCCGGAGACGCTTCTCTGAGGAGTCGGCTGGTTGTTGGGTGTTCCCTGGTCAGTATCGGCCATGTTCTGGCGAGCCTACTTCTCTACTGTTCTCAGCAACTCCACCCGCGCCTTCCCAAACTCCTTCGGGTCGGTGGTGAACTCTGTCAGGGATTTGAGTATCTTGTTGCACAGGTTCTTGCCGGTTTTGCCTTTGTCTGCCAACTTCTTGGTCAGGCCGGTCAGGATCTCGTAGTCTTCTATGCCGTCTCGGATGTTTTCGAAGCGGATGGTGGTGATGGGGCCGTCGGGGCCGGCGCAGAAGACGCTGCCGTCGCCGTTGGCTGTGGTCCAGCTTTGCGCGATCCAGTCGGTTTTGTTGCTGCCTGTTATGGTCATTGGCTTGGCCTGGTTGATCCAGTAGTCGGTGTAGTAGTAGAGATAGCCTGGGACCTCGTTCTGCCAGGTCATCCAGAAAAGCAGCCTCGACTCTATCGCCGGATACTCAATGAACCAGTTGGCGTATGGGTGCTGCGGGCCGATGCAGGTGTACCACCAGATAGTCTTGCCCCTGGCTTCCGCTTCCTTAGCGGCCTTGAAGTTGAACTCGGCGGTAAGTGGGGTGAATATATCCACCTCCGGCATCTTATACTCAAGGTCCTTGGCGGTGGTGGACAGCGGAATCTCAGGGTAGCGCTTCTTGAGTTGGGTGAATGTCCGCTGCATCCACATCAGGTCGTCCGCCGAAGTTATTTCATCGTAGCCGTAGAGGTAGGCATACTTGACCAGGTTCCGCTTGCGCAGTTCGGCCACATACGGGTCGAGCATCGCGCAGAGGTCGTCGATGGCCTTCTGGTTGGTGCAGCCGACATAGCACAGGTTGAAAGCGTTGATCCATCCTCGCCTTGCCAGCATATCGATGTCTTCGATGTTGGGCAGGGTCCGGCGGTAGAGATGGTCCACATTGAGCCGATGGTCCGCCAGGAACTCCATATACTTGAACCGCATCCCCTCAGGCCACTTGTCACCGAAGAGCTTGGTGACCATTCCCTCGTCGTAGGTGAATGCCGTAGTGAGGGTGGTGGAGTCCGGCAGGGTGTGGTTGTATACCTGCACCTCCAGCGGCACCGAACCGATCCTCTTGCCGTCGATCTTCACAGCGATCTTGCCTCGATAGGCCCCTGGGGCGGTGGTAGTGCTTGACCGCAGGCTCACCCATATCGGCATGCACTCGCCCGGCTCCGCTATCATCTCATCAACCGGCACAATCGGGTCCGGCCACCAGCCGTCCCTTTCTACTGCGTATATGCCCGGCTTCTTTGTCAGGACATACCCCATCTGATATATCTTGCTTCGGCTGAGGTCGAACGCCACGCCCGACTTTGTGTTCTTCAGCCCCTCGAACTCGAAGCTCATTTTCAGGGGCTTGTCACCCGCAAGGAAGACGACCTGCGCTGCCTCGTACTCGTTCCTGGCCATATCGATCTTAAGTGGCGCGGGAGCTTTGCCTTTGCGGATTGCATCCGAGGTCAGGAAAGGGTCGCCAATCAGGGGCTTGTCATCCAGCATTACCTTCCGAGTGCTCTGGGCATACCAGGCGCAAAGCTGCCTCTGCGACGGCTTCACAACCTTGACACGCGCCAAATTGAGCGTCACTGGCGCGCTTTCATAGACCGTGTCCTTGTAAGTGGCGCGGATGGAGTAGGTCCCCGGGGATGCGTCCTTGCCATCTGTCTTGCCGTCCCACGTCCAGGCTGCCAACTTGCCAGTCATCTGGTGCGAAGAGACTGCCTTGCCCGCTGAGTTCACGACTTCGAAAAGCACGTTGGCGCCGCGGTTGAAGCGCAGAGTTGCCGTGTTGTTGCCTCTGCCAATGGGGTCGGCGGTAATCTCTTTGCCTTGTAGCACAAGCTGAGAAGCCGACTCCAGCCGGATGTTGTCGAGGTAGATGGTGTAGGTGTCCTTTGGTGTGCTCATAAACAGGTCGAACCTGCTCGCCGCGGAGGTGTCGATGCCTGATTCCAGCAGTTCCATCGGCCATGTCAGGGTCATCTTCTTGCGCGACGGGAGTTCGAAATGGCGATAGGTGAGTCTTCCCCCGCGCGCATCATCCACTCGCAGCGAGATCGAGGCGGTGGCGTCGGAGTCGTTGAATGCGTCGAACTTGATTACTTCGTATGGCGCCCAGTTCCCATCCCCGAAGCTGCCTTTGCCGAGTGTCAGGATGAAAGCCGGCCACTCCTGCCCGCCTGCCTGGTACTTGGGGTAGGTCAGGCGGACGGCCTGTTTGCCTTCGGTGGCGTGATCGGATGTGAGTTGAGCCTTTACGTCCCGGTCCAGCCAGTATGAGAGGCAGTCGGAAGACTCAAAACTCTCGATCAACTGCGACTTTGTGTTTTCGGCGCAAGTCGGAAGCAAAAGTGTGAAAACTAAAGCTAGTGTGAACGCAGAGGCGGCAAGGCATTTCATTTCTAACTCCGGTGTCCAAAAGTTACGAAACACGCTCGTCTCGTGGAGGAATTCTGTTGTCTCCAGCACAAGAATAATCTGGCTGTTTACTCAGATGATAGTAACACAACTCCGAATGGTAGACAAACAAAGGGGGATTCAGGAGTGGCTCTAGAGAAAAGGCGTTGGCTCATTCTGGTTATGTGTATCGTTGTGAATATGTGCCAGGGCGGCGCGTATGCGTTCAGTGTATTCAAGAAACCCTTGGCTGCGGTGCTTGGCCTTACAAAGGAGGCCGCGCCGGCTCAGTTGGGTCTGGCATTCTCGCTGATGCTGGCGATGCTCCCGGTCGGGATGCTTTTGTCGGGCAAGATTGTCGACAAGAAAGGGCCGAAGGCCGTTGTTCTCGTCGGTGGTATCATCCTGGGCATCGGGTTCTTCCTCTCGGGCTTCAGCAGTTCGCTGTTGTGGCTGTATATGACAATGGGAGTGATGACTTCCATCGGCAGCGGAATGGCTTACGGGGCAGTTGTCTCTACAGCCGTGCGCTGGTTCCCGGACAGGCGCGGGCTGGCCTCCGGGCTTGCCATCGCGGCCCTTGGCCTGGGCACTTTGATCATATCTAATGTTGCCCCGCTTATTATGCAACATATGGGTGCGATGGAGGCCGGACCTTTGAGTCTGTCCCCTGCAGCGCTTGAGGCCTTGGGTGTATTGGCTACTTTGAAGGTTCTTGGAGTCGCATTCGTCATACTGATCGCGATAGCTTCGTTCTTTATCGTAAGTCCGGAGGCTGGTTGGGTTCCGGCAGGATACCAGGCGGCGAAGGGGCCGGCGAAGGCGCCTGCTCAGACCGACTACGTTTGGACCCAGATCATTGCAATGCCCAAGTTCTGGATCCTCTTCCTGCTCTATATTCTAGGCGTGGCTCCCGGGTTCATGCTTCTGCCGAACCTCAAGCCGCTGGCTGAAGCAGCGAAAATGGATTCCGTCATGGCGGCGCTGGTAACGGGTGTTGTCGCTGGACTGGCCAACTCCCTCGGCCGCCTCTTCTGGGGCGCGGTATCCGACAAGCTCGGAAGGCTCTATGCAATGACTCTGATGTTTGCGCTTTCCGCAGTGTGTATTGCCGGCGTGACTCTTGCCGTTGGCAATGCCGCAGTGCTGGTGAGCGCGTGTGTGCTCGTGCTGCTGTGCTACGGTGGATTCCTTGGGATATTCCCGAGCATCAGCGCGGAAGCCTTTGGGCCTAAGAACATGAGCGTGAACTACGGCGTGCTGTTCATATCTTTCAGCATATCCGGCCTTCTGTCTCCTCAGATTGTGGCCAAAATGGGGCCGGGCAACGAAGCGACCGCATTTGTATACGCAGGCCTTGCCGCAATGGTCGGCATGATCATCGCCTCGACGCAGATCACCGCGAAGGCAAAGGCGTAGCAAGAACGGTGTTTCTCGGAACTCTCGATGGTCGGGGATATTATATCCCCGACCATCTTTGGTATTGCATTCTATCGGAGGCCACTTGAGTTCTCACAGAGTCAGCATAAGCAGTAACAGGGACGCATTCGCGGCTGTCAGGGAGGCGTTGGACCTGCTTGGCGGGATCGGGGAGTTTATCAAGCCGGGCGAAAGCGTTCTGATCAAGCCCAACGGTTTGTTCATGAACTACCGCGAGGGGATAGTCACTTCCCCACAGGTGGTTGCGGCGGTAGCTGCGCTGGTCCTTGAAGCCGGCGGTAAGCCTATAGTCGGCGAGAACGACCTGGTATACGACCCCTCTCTTCCCAACTTCGCTACCCACTGCGGTAAGTTCTACCACGACGCGCTGGTGGAAGCCGGAATCGCCGACCAGGTCCCCTTACTGGACACAATGAAAGACGAGATGGTGGAGGTGGACATCCCCGAGGGGCGCGTCATCCGTCGCGTGAAACTCGCCCGGACGGCGCTATCGGTCGATAAGTTCATCGATGTTCCAGTGATGAAGACGCACGACCAGACGCAGGTTACCATGGGCATCAAGAACCTGAAAGGTGTGCTGCCCCTTTCCGAGCGCATCCGTTTCCACGAGGAGAGCGTCGAGCAGGCCATCGTCGACCTGTATTCCCTCATCAAGCCGCAACTGGTGGTGATAGACGGCACTATCGCCGGAGAAGGCCTCGGCCCGGGTGACTGTACTCCCGTCAGAATGGACTTGGTGATCGCCGGGGATAACGCAGTAGCGACAGATATGGTCGGCGCGGCCGTGATGGGTTTTGATGTAAGCCGGGTGAAGTATCTCAACTACGCGGTAGCCATGGGCCTTGGCCCCAAGCGCCTGCAGGAGATCGAGGTGCTTGGCTGCCCGATTGAGTCTGTGAGGCGGAAGTTCGAGACTGCGGAAGAGGTCGCGTGCAGGCAGTATGAGGAGATGGGAGTTGAGGTAATCTCCAGGAATGTCTGCAGCGGGTGCTGGGCAGAGTTCCGCCACATCTACTATTCGCTCAAGGAAGACCGCGGCAAGATAGAGGGCGTGACCTTCCTGATGGGCAGGGTCACCGAACTGATTGATCGAGACAAGATGGTTGTCATCGGCAACTGCGCCAGGGCCGCGTCGGGGTCAGGCTGTTTCGTCCCCGGTTGCCCACCGCACCACTTCGAGATAGACGCTGCGGCAAGAAAAGTCGCCGGAATAGGCGGAGAACCGAAGAAGCTGGGATAGCAGGTGTTTCGGGACTTGAGCCGCAGCGGAAGTCCCGAAACTGATGTCTCGGTGGTAGGTTCCGTTTCGGGATTTCCGGAGCGGTTGAGGGGCTGGTTGTTGGTGTCGCAGGCTCGTGGTCGCTCCTCAAATCCCGAAACACCTTAATAGGCGGGGAGCCGAAGAAGCTGGGGTAGGGCGGACTCCGGGCCTGCTATCAGACCGACCAGACGCAGAGTGTGCCGCAGCGTAGCAAGGAGACAAACGTGGGGAATAACCGATACGCGCGGATTGCCTTGGTCTTTCTCATATCCCTGGTGGGACTGTCCTGGGTGTTGGTTGCCGTTAGCTGGTATCCGAGCACGAAAGGGTTGTCGGGAGCGTACACGAGCACTTACCAGGGCCCCGGCGGCATTCTCGGCACCGAGACCCTGACCATTCGCACAGACGGGACCTACGGGCAGGTCTACACAACCAGCCCCGACCGAAGGGTCCTGGCCAACTCGGGTACCTGGACCTGGGATGGGGGCCATCTCGTGGAATGGCTGCACGGAAAGAGACCACTTCGCCTTGCGAACTACGTCTTCCTGTTCTCAGCACAGTCGTCCGACGATCACTTCAAAGTGGGGCCCATCAACTCGCGCATGGCGGTGGGCAGATCACCGTCCGGCAGACTGGTAATAACGATAAACGACGCCAAAGGAATATACTATTTGAAAGAGTAGCGGGAGAATAATCTACTGGAGATGAGACAATGACATCAAGAGACAAAACAATCGTGGTTGTGTGCGTGGGGCTAGCGCTTCTTCTGCTGCTGGGTATGTCTTTGATTGTCTTCTTTGGTGTCGTTTCTGATCGCCCCGCAAACCGTCTGACTTACTCAGAAGCGAAACAGCAGTGCGAAGCCCTGCTGCGAAGTATTGCTTGGAAGCGAGGGACAGATTACAGGGATTTCCGGTTGGCTGCTTACCGGCAGTATTGGCAGGAGCCTGAACTCACGCAGGAGTGGGATTTCTTCTACAAGTGTCCTGAGAATCCGAAGGTGTACTACTGGCTCTGCTGGCTGCAATCAACCGGGCATACAGATTGGGTGACTATGGATGATCTGCCGGATAACGCCCGCTTGGTAAAGCAGGGAGATCCTATTCCCGTTACTCATCAGCCTGGAGAGCGTATGAGTCGCGAGCAGGCGAGGAAGGAATGCGAAGCTCTGCTGCCAACTGTGGCGTTGAAGCGGAAGATCAACCGGGCGAAGTTCAGGCTTGTCGCATACCAGAAGTACTGGCAGAGAAATGACCACACGCAGGGGTGGGATTTCTATTATTACAACCCCGAGAGTCCCGGTATGTATTACGAATTTCTTTGGCTGCAAGGGCTGGGATGCCCCGGTTGGTTCACTACTAATCGTTTGCCGACTGGCCTGCAGATGGTGGCGCCGCAACGTGGACGCGCTCCGCAGAGTAGTACAGTCGGAACTGTTGTGATACGTTCGAAATGTGCGGTATAGCGCGTATGGAGGTGATTAATATGACAGCGGTGAGCGTGTCCGAAAGAGGACAGATTACACTACCTGCTGCTGCCCGTCGGAAACTTGGGCTTAGAGCAGGGGCAAGACTTCAGGTGATTGTCAGAGACGATGGCATCGACCTCCGCCCCCTCAAGACCATTATGGATGTAGCGGGCATTTTCCGCGATGCGGCGAATGGAAAATCAGCGGACTGGGACGAGATACGCGAGGAGACGATGAAGCGCGTCGGTGAAGAGCGGTGATCTCTCTGCAATATCCTTGCCCCTACGGCGCTGCCTCCATCCCCACGGCCAGCGCCGCGTAATCCCCAACAGCCTCCCCCAACTCCGCCGGAACCACCCTGCACACCTCCAGCGCGGGGCCAAGCGCCTCGGCTCTGAGAGTCTTCTCGGCGTGGGGCCAGAGCAGGTCGCGCTGTCGGGCAAATATGCTGCCTATCACAATCGTTTCCGGGTTCAGGATGTCTACCAGCACCGCAAGACCTCTTCCCAGATGCTCCCCTGAGACTCTGAAGACCTCAATCGCCAGGGCATCTCCCGAATTCGCGGCATCAGCTACCGCGCGAGTTGTGAGGCTATCCAAGGCAGTCTCGTCATTGCAGAAGCTAACTGTCTCGCCTCGATCCCACGCCTGCCTTGCCATCTTCTGAGCCAACTGCGCAATCCCGCCGCCGCTGCAATACCCCTCGAACGAGCCTGCCTTCCCAAAACCCACGGGGCCGTCGGGGTCGAGCCTGACGTGGCCGACTTCCCCCGCAAGGTCGTTGGTCCCGGAGTAGAGGCGGCCGTCCAGGATAAGCCCCGCGCCAAGTCCGGTGCCAAATGTGAGGAAGATCATATTGCGAGCGCCTCTTCCCGCTCCCCATCGCCACTCGGCAAGGGCGCAGGCGTTTGCGTCGTTCTGGAGGAGGGTGGGGGCCTTGAGCTTGTCCCGAAAGAACTCGACCACTGGCACATTATCCCATCCCGGCAGGTTCGGTGGACTGAGCACCAGCCCCCTGCGGCTGTCCAGCGGACCGCCGCAGCTAACGCCAATCCCCCCCACACTGTCCATGTCCACGCTGTTGTGCTGAAGCAGAGCCTTGGCTTCGGTGACCAGCCTGCTTAGGGTCTGCTCCCAGCCCTTGGGAGGTTCGGTGGGAAACTCCGACCGCCCCACCACCTCTATCTCTTCTCCCTTGGCCTTACCCAGTATCGCGGCGCTCTTAGTGCCGCCTATGTCCATCCCAACAAGCCACACGCTTTACAGCCCTCCCAACAACACAATATCATGATGATAGCATGAAGACCGTGTGGAGAGTGATTATCCGATATGCCTCTGTATGACTTTCGCTGTAACAACTGCGAGCGCCGGTTCACCAGACTGGTGGGAATGACGGCGGATTCCGCCGCGCCAATCTGCCCCAAGTGTGGCAGCGCGGACGTGAAGAAGCTGATCTCGCGTTTCTCTCGCGTTCGCAGCGAAGACCAGGTGATCGATTCACTCGAGGACGCGGCGATGACCGGTGACATGGACGATCCCAGAAGCGCCCGCAGGTGGATGAAAGAGGTTGGCAGCCAGATGGCGGACGACGGCGAGGAAGACATCGGCGAGATGATGGAAGAAGCCGAGCGGGAGATGTTCGACGGCCCGTCCGATGATGACTCTTCCGGTGTGGAGGAGTAGCTCTAGGGGTTTTGTGACTTCATCCGTGCATTCTCGAGCGCTTCCGCTGTCATGTCGGCCTTGCCTCGCATTACCACGAACCCGGGCTTGATCTCTACGGAGTCCAGCGTCAGGTTGTACCCGAATGTCCCTGCGTCGAATATCGGGTTGAGCCGTCTCTCCAGCCATCCGTGCACGAATTCCGGCGCGCTGATTCCTACCGCCGCAACCTTGCTCAACTGCACGTTAATGGCCTTCCCGTTAGCAATCAGCAGGTAGCCCTCAGCGGCGACCGATGGTCTTATTCCCAGTATGATCGGCCTGGCTCGCATACTGAAAGACCCGTTGGAGAACGTCAGCGCCGGCTCCGTGATATCCGGATAGGCCTTGGCCGCGTACTCGAGGAAGTTCGCAGTGGATATCTCAGCCGTGACGAGAGTCTGGTTGATGCTTCTCAATGACCGGGAGCCGCTGTCAAAGGATACGCCCCGCAGGTGGATATCCAGCTTGTCTATAGTGACACCCATCGAGGTCTTTACGTTGGTGCCGACCACATGCACAGAGGTGGCTTTCTCGCCGAGCAGATCGAATGGCGAGGCATTGACACTGGTGCGATAGTAATCGGCGGGTCCGAGGTAGCTGGGTATCACTGCGGATACGCCCTGCTCAATCTTGCCCTTCGCAACCTCGCCCGCGGCGAATAGACCAACAACAAGGCCAAGCCCGATCAGTCCGACCGATGCTGCGCCTCTCTTCATCCTAAGCAGCCTCAAAGCAATGCTCCTCTCGTAAAGCGCGCCCGATTCATGGTATCATACATGGGTTCCAGATAGGTAGCATGGTCGGACGTAAGTTCTGCCGTAACCTTTTCACGTTTGCAGCGTTTATTATTCTGGGGGCTTCGGTCTCCGATTTTTGGAAAGCAGGTCCGTCGGTTTTCTATGAACTTTCTCACTCGCTTGTTCTTCGGCAGGTTCTCTAAGGCCATAGGTATCGACCTTGGCACCGCCAACACCCTCGTTCACGTGCGCGGGAAGGGCATTTTGCTGCGTGAGCCCAGCGTTATAGCGCTGGACAGCCAGACGCGCAAGTGCCTGGCAGTGGGCATCGAGGCCAAGCAGATGTTAGGCCGCACCCCCGGCAACATCGTGGCGATCCGCCCTCTCAAGGACGGCGTCATAGCGGACTTCGACCTCACCGAGCAAATGCTCCGTGGGTTTATACAGAAGGTCATCCGCCATAACAGCATAATCCAGCCGACGGTGTGTGTCGGCATTCCGTCGGGCGTCACCGAAGTCGAGTGGCGGGCCGTTCGCGAGGCCGCTATCAAGGCCGGGGCCGGAGAGGCGTATACGCTGGAGGAGCCGTTCGCGGCTGCTATCGGCGCGGATCTTCCCGTGAGCGAGCCGACCGGCAGTATGATAGTGGACATCGGCGGTGGGACCAGCGAAGTTGCCGTTATCTCTCTGGGAGGCATAGTCACGAGCCGGTCCGAGAGGGTTGCAGGCGATGAGATCGACGACGCCATAGTGCAGCACGTTCGCCGAGCATACAACCTGCTGATAGGCGACCGCACGGCTGAGGAAGTCAAGATTGCCATCGGGTCCGCGTTCACCCTGGAGCAGGAACTCCAGATGGACGTCAGGGGGCGCGACCTCATCTCCGGCCTGCCGAGGTCTCATATGGTTACCAGCGAAGAGATTCGCGAGGCCATTAGGGAGCCTGTGATGCAGATAGTCGAGGCGGTCAAACTCACTCTGGAAACCACTCCTCCCGAGCTTTCGGCGGACATCATGGAGCACGGAATCTACCTGGCCGGCGGTGGCGCGCTTCTGAGGGGCCTCGACAGGCTCATCCACGAGGAAACGCAGATGCCCGTCCATATCGCGGAGGACCCGCTTAGCTGCGTGGTTATGGGGACCGCCAAGGCGCTGGATATGTCGGAGTCTGACCCTGCCCTCAAGAAGGCAATCCTGAATGCTTCGGTGCGCCGGATGCAGCGAAGTTCGGGTTAGTCATGTTCGGCATCTTCCGAACCAAGGCCGTGACGATCCCTGTGGCAATGCTGCTGCTGGGACTCTTCATCGGCTCATCACACAACAAAGCCCAGGAGAAGGGCAAGACCATCGCGGCCGTCGGCGCTACCCAGGCTGTTATCCTGCCTTTCGATATGGTCTTTCACTATTCCCTCAAACTCTTCGACGGATTGCTTCATTCCATGCGTTCCCATAGTGCGGTAACTGCCGAGAACGCGGCGCTTCGCGAACAGGTGAGAGCCCTGAGCGAAGAGAACGCCCGCCTCCGGGAAGCGTGGGAAGACAACACAAACCTTCGGAAAGAACTCGGATTGCGCAGCACCCTCGACTATCGCACGGTTGCCGCCGAGGCCATATCCCGCGAGCAGAGCCAGTGGTTCGACACTCTGACCATCAACCGTGGCAGGAAAGCCGGTCTGTCAAAGGGCGACGCCATCATCAACCATCTGGGGCTGGTGGGGCAGATAGTTGAAGCCAACGCCTGGACTTCGAAGGCGGTCGCGCTCACCGATCCCGACAGCGCAATCGGGGCGGTCGTGCAGCGTTCAAGGGTGCAGGGCATCGTGAAAGGGCAAGGCTCCGAGTATCTGGTGCTGAGCTACCTGGCCAAGGACTCCGATGTGAAGGAATCCGACATAGTTGTGTCCTCCGGCATAGCAGGTGTGGTGCCGCGCGGTCTGCGAATAGGCCGGGTCGTGAAGGTAGTCCGAGACCAGGTGGCCGGGACTACCGACGCGATCATCAGACCCAGCGTACGGGCAGACCAGGTTGAGCATGTGCTGGCCGTGAAGGCGAAGTAACCGATGACTAAGTACTTGTGGCCGGTGTTGAGCCTATTTGTTGCGGCGGGCCTCCAGGGGAACCTGCCGGGGCGCATGGAGCTGTTTGGCGCCAGACCTGACCTTATTCTGGTGGTGCTTGTTGCGTACTCGCTGTCCGCTGGTGTGGAGTTCGGCTCCGTGCTGGGCTTCTTCGCCGGTCTGATCCACGGAAGCGCGGTTGGGGTAGGCATAGGCAGTTTTGTCGTGACTCGCACCATCGTGGGACTTCTGGCGGGCCTGGCGACCGCGCGGCTGTTCAGCGACAGCCCAATAGTGACGGCCGCATCCACTGCGGCGTTGACTGTTGTGTGTGAACTGATGTTTCTGCTGGCCAATCCGCAGCCTCTCATGGGAAGCGCGCTTATGAGCATTGTGGGAGAGTGCATATACAACGTGCTGCTCGCGCTTGTGGTGTATTGGTTCATGAAGCAGTTCAGAGTTCGCCGGAAGATACGCATGGCAGTGGAACGCGCGAGGTTCTAGCCCCCTGAGGCCCGCCGTTCCAGAAATATTGTGGAGTTTTCGCGAAATACATGTTTAGGTTTCTACCAAATGGGGAATGCTACGTTGGTTTATGATGATGTACCGCTGTCTGGTTGAAGTGGTCCAGGATCATGCAAAGCTAGCTCGACGCAATAGCGGCTGATTTAGGACATGGGAGGCACTCTGTAATGAGGAAGTTTGCGATACTGGTAGTGTTGTTGGGTGTATTGGCAGGTGGGGCTGCTCAGGCCGCGCTTGTGAATCTCGATTCTCTCACGGTAGGCGAGACATACACTCTCGACTGGAACGGCAGTCTTGACTATAGCGGGACTTTCTCGCTGGACGGCGCATCAAAGACAACCAAGGTAGGCGTAATGACCTTTGGCGTATCCAAGGGTGGTACGTATCTGGGTGAAGTGCAAACGGTTTGCATTGACTTCAACACCTACCTCACGGATCCGTTTACATACACACTGCGCAAGGGTTACAGCTCCTCAGCAGGAATGGTTTCCAGCGAGGAAGACTGGGACGCCCTCACACACGTGGTAAACACGAACAAGGCTGCCATGGGTGGTAGCGCGGCTGACAGAGCCGGCTTGGGCGTAGCTGCTTGGGAGTTAGCCGCTGGAGACAGCACGTCTGCTTACCAGTCTGACTGGAACAGCACCGATCGATTCAGAGTGTCATCAGTAGATGGCACCGTCCGGTCCGCTGCCGACACGTTCCTGAAGACATCCAGACCGGGAATGGACTGGAGTGGAGATCTGTATTGGTTTGATGGCGTTGGCGGGTCCCAGGACCTGCTGACCGGCGTCCCTGAAGTCCCGGCGTGGGCTGTTATGCAGTTCGGCCTTATGGGATTCGGCTGGCTCGGCATGAAGCGAAGATCCCGCAAGAAGTAGAGACCACTCTAGCAAGTAACAGATATCACAGGCCCAGGTCAATCGACCTGGGCCTTTCTACTATTTGGAGCCGTAAAACGCGTCATCCACGGTGTAGAGCACTCGGTATGACCGCTTCTCACTCGGCTGAAGCACAGGTATCAACTTTCCGGACTCCCACCCAGGCTCCCGCAGGCTCTCGAATGCCCCAAGCCCTCTCGTCCAGGGCTCGATGCACACAAACTCAGAGTCATCCGGTGAGAACAGGAAGAACAGCTCCAGCTTCTCATCGAAGTCTACCCGAACGCGTCGATGGTACTTTCGATCGGTCAGGGTCATCGTGGTGCCGGCGGTTGTGTCAAAAGCGTTGTCGTAGTATATCCCCGGTTCCAGCAAGAAGCGCCCGTCCACAGGTTCAGTCTCTCCGGTAAAGAGGACGGTGTCCTTTGTGAGCAGCAGGTGTCGCCTGACCGGCATACTGACCGTCACCCCGCGTCTCTCTTTGTTGGATATACGGATGTAGGGGTGGTACCCGAAAGCCGCCGGAGCAGGGCGTGAGTCCTTGTTGTGCAGCGTCGCGACAACCTCCAGGCTCTCCTCGCGCAGTGTTATCCTGGTTGAGAACCCCACATCGAACGGATAGTTCTCCTCTCGGACCTTCTCCGGCACGACAAGCCCATACTCCGCCGAAACGCTTTCCCTGGTCCTGCTTTCGCCGAGTTTGTCCCAGGTGCAAAGGAAGAGGATGCCATGATTTGGCATGGTGAACTCTTTGTCTATTCCGTGTATTCGATACTTGCCCGCCACTGGCTCTCCGGAGGAGCGATCCCAAGTCCTCCCCACAGCGGGGAACAGCATCGGGTTCCCTCCGCCGGAAATCTTCCAGGCGGCGTCGGGATAGTCCGGAGGGCAGAAGAGTATCGGCTGTTCGTTCTCCCTCCAGTCAAAGACGTTGCAGCCCCAATCCACAGCCACCGAGCAACGAATCCCAGCATCCAGTTCGTACGTATCGATTCTACTCATTTCTTCACTCACTCCAAAACTGCACGGTTCTTGCTCGTAGTCTGAGCAAGCCAGAACTCCCTCTCCCCGGACCCGCGGGGAGAGGCGCTGCCCGAAAGCAGACCTTAGCGCAGCGGGGCTGCGGCAGGGGCGGGGGTGAGGGGCACTGACTATCTTTGTGTTCCACAAACCCAGCGACAACTCCTTGGACGTATTCGTTTGTTGCTGCGATGACAAACAATCCCCGATGCTGGGCAACTGCTGCGTGTAAGTCGAGGGTAGAGAGTTGGTTGATACCTGCTATAATAGTCACTGGTTGCACATGATGAACAAGCAATTGCCTGACGACAGCCGCACCGGCACAGAGAGCAGTTCCTATCTTCGGGAGGTGATCTTCCCGGAGCCGGGGCAGTTTCCTGTCGAGGCGGGCTATATTGTCAGCAAGGGGCCGACACCTGGAGCCTCACTCTACCACGAAGCCGTCGAGATCAAGATCATCCGGCGCGGCAGGGGACTGTATTTCCTGCGCGACCGCAACTATCAGGTCCAGGCCAATTCCGTGCTGATTGTCCATAGCAATGAGTTCCACAACCACGTCTTCGAGCCGGACAGCCGCCTGGAACTGTACAATATGGCCTTTGAGCCGCAGGTGCTGGAGAACAGGTTGGGGGCGGTGCGCTCGCTGGGGCTGCTGAGCCAGGCATCATATCTCCAGCTATCCGAGAAAGATGCGACCCAGGCGGAGTTCTACGCCCGAAACATGGAAGAGGAGCTGCGGAGTTGTCCGGCGGGGTGGCAGGATATGGTCGGGAGCCTGCTGGAGGCGCTGCTTGTTTTGCTTGCCAGGGCGGCAGAGAAAGGCGTGCCGGTCGGCCAGGAAGATAACCAGTTCACCCGGCAGGCTATCAGCTACATAGAGGAGCGTATGCCGCAGCGGGTGACTCTGGCCGATGTTTCGCAACATGTGGGCGTTTCCCCAGCATACTTTAGTCGCCTGTTCAAGAAGTATGTCGGGATGGGATTTCAGGAATACACCATTCACCGGAGAGTCGCGAGGGCGAGAACAATGCTGGAGCAGTCAGGCCTCAAGGTCGCAGCCATTGCACGGCGGGTGGGGTTCGTCGATGTCACCACATTCAACCGCAACTTCCGACTTCTGACCGGGTTCACGCCGTCACAGTATCGGACACTACAAAGAAAACCAAGGGGTAAAGGGATTTGAGCATCAAGGTTTACGTAGCCAGTTTCTACAAGTACGAAGCCATCGAGCCGGCTTTGCAGCGTTTGGAGGGCAAAGCCGAAGTCATAATGGGCAGCGGCGAAGGCAGATCGCTTACAGAGGATGAGATCCTCGAGTGCCTTCAACGGACAGGCGCGAACGTGGTCATCGCCGCTGATGAGCCTTACAGCGAGCGAGTGCTCCAGGCCGCGCCGTCGCTGATGATGATATCCCGGGACGGGGTAGGCTTCAACGCTATCGACCTCCAGGCTGCCGCAAAGCACGGGGTTATAGCCACCAACGCCCCGGTTCTCCACGAGACCGCCGCGGACCACGCGTTTGGCCTGATTCTGACGATGATGCGGAAGCTGTGTGTGGCCAACTGGGCCGCGCGCAACGGCGAGTGGATGAACCGCGACCTTATGTTGGGCAGCGATGTCTACGGCCGGACTCTTGGCATCCTCGGTTTTGGTCGGATCGGCCAGGCGGTTGCAAGGCGGGCAAAAGGCTTCGAGATGACCATCCTCGCGCACGACCCCTACGGGAACCAGGCAGTCGCGGATTCGCTCGGGGTGAAGCTGGTCAGTCTAGATGAGTTGCTTGCAGCTTCGGACGTTGTCACTGTCCACACGCCTCTCACCCCTGAAACCAGGCACATCGTGAACGCTGCCGCAATCGCGAAGATGAAGGACGGCGCGTTCCTCGTCAATATGGCGCGGGGGGAAGTGGTGGACGAGCTTGCATTGGTAGACGCGCTCAAATCGGGCAAACTTGCCGGAGCTGCGCTGGACGTGCTCACGGTCGAGCCGCCGGAGCTTGATAACCCGCTGCTGGCGATGGACAACGTGATAGTCACTCCCCACATTGGCAGCGACACATTCGAGGACTTCACCAGGATCATGCATTGCTGTGTGGACCAGATCCTGTGCTTCATAGACAAGAAGCGCCCGGACCATGTGCTCAACCCCGATGTCTTCAAGCATGAGCGGTTCGCCGGATGGGACATCAAATGATAGCCCCTCTTGAGGCGCGCATAGCGAACCTGACCAGTTGGTTCAACCGCAGGAACTCCCGTCCGCTGCTCGGGTTCTACATAGGCTCGCAATACCCGCTGCACCGCTATCCCGGGAGCCAGAAGCACTTGCCTGACGGTGTTGTGTCGCCGGGAGATGTGGTGGTTGCCGATTACCTGGAAGATACCGAGCGGCTTTTTCAGACCTACGAGGAGTATGGTGGAGACTTGGTATACGACGCTAGCCCATTCTTTGGGCTGCCGTATGTGGAGGCTTCGCTGGGTTGCACCGTCATAGCCGACCACCACGCTGGCTCGACCCACACCCAGCCACCCACAGGTTTCAGCGAGAACCACGTCATACCGGCGTTCGACCCTGACAACCCCTGGGTGCGCAAGATGGTTGAGTTCATACCGCCGTTGGTGGAGCTGAGCAATGGTCGGTATCCCGTCGGCGTGACCCTCATGCGAGGAATCTCCGACCTGCTCTCAGCGCTCTACGGCGGCACGGAGTTCATAATGCAGATGTATGAAGCCCCGGAGGAGATGGCGAGGGTGGTAGGAGAACTGACCGACTACTGGATCGCCTTCGGCAAGCACCTTCTGAGCCACGTGCCGTCGTTCCACGGTGGCACCGGCTCGTTCTTCTACAGCGTGTGGACTCCGGGTCGCACCATCTGGCTCCAGGAGGACGCCGCAGCGCTTCTGTCTCCCGATCTCTATGAGCAGTTCATCCTGCCGTGTGACCGGAAGATCGCCGATGCTTTCGAGCACAGCGTAATGCACCTGCACCCGGCGCGGTTTGTGCCGGTGAGCTACCTGGTCAACACCAACATCAGCGTGATAGAACTGCATATCGACCAGGGCGGCCCAACCGCCGAACAACTCTACCCCACCCATACCCTCGCGCTGGAGCACAAGCCGCTGGTGGTGTGGGGAGATATTACCAAAGACGATTTCGAGTTCATGCTCGATCACCTGCCCGCGAAGGGCCTGCTGATCAATGTTGCGGTCTCCTCTATCGAGGAAGCCCGATGGTTCCAGGACCGCCTTGCCGACAACTATCCAATGGAGGATTAGGGAATGCCATCGAACGAAACACTCAAACAGAATGTGAAGCACGTCATCATCGACCTCAACCAGATGAAGACGTTCTGCGAAGAACCGCTCATCATGAATCGCGCGAAGGGCGTGGAGATATGGGACGTTGACGGGAAGCGCTATCTGGACGGCCTTTCCGGCGTATACGTTGTGAACATCGGCCACGGCAACGAGGAGGTCATCGAGGCCATCCGCAAGCAGCAGGAGAAGGTCTTCTTCGTGGCTCCGATGCACGCGACCTCCGATATAGCCATCGAATACGGAGCAAAACTCGGCGAGCTTACCCCCGACGGCCTGACCACCATGAAGATGCTCACCGGCGGGTCCGAGGCCACAGAGAACGCTATGAAGATGGCGCGGCAGTACCATAAGCAGACCGGCAACCCCGGTAAGTACAAAGTGGTATCCCTCTACAAAGGGTTCCACGGAGCCACTCTGGGCGCTATGTCGGCCAGCGGGCTTAGTGGCCCTAGAAAGAGTGTGTTTGGGCCGTTCCTGGAAGGTTTTGTTCACGTCCCGCCGCCCACCTGCTTCCGCTGCCCTTACGGCCTGAAGTATGGTTCCTGCGGGATAATGTGCGCGAAGATGGCGGAATACTTCATTGAGAGCGAGGGGCCGGAGAGCGTCGCGGCGTTTATCCTTGAGCCTGTCGGGAACACCGGTGGAATAGTGGTCCCGCCGCCGGAGTATCTGCCGATGATCCGCAAGGCCTGTGATAAGCACAATGTCCTGCTGATATTCGACGAGATCATCACAGGAGCAGGCCGGACCGGCAGTTGGTTCGCAGCTCAGACATTCAATACCACCCCGGATCTGCTGTGCGCGGGCAAGGGGATGTCCAGTGGCTATGCGCCGTTGTCGTGCATCGCCATAAAGGATGACCTCTACTTCTCCGGATTCTGGGGGGAACCTGAGCAGAACGTGCACTTCGCCTCGGGACACACCTACGGAGGCAACCCGATCTCATCCGCAGCAGGGCTGGCAGTAGCAAACATAGTGGAGCGAGAGGGTCTGATCGAGAAAGGCGCGAAGATCGGCGAATACCTGCGAGGCAGGCTCAGGACCGAAGTGGCTAAGCTTGGGGTGATGGGTGACGTGAGAGGAGTTGGTTGCCTGGCCTGCATAGAGTTTGTGAAGGATATGGAGACTCTCGAGCAGTTCCCGCAGGAGCGGATGTTCGGCAAGCGGGTGGAGAAGAGGATAATGGAAGCCGGATTGTTGCTTCGATGCGACCCGCACTGGATCAGCTTCGCCCCGCCGTTCATCACCACCCAGGACCAGGCAGAAGAGATGCTGCAGATATTCCTGAAGTGCGTGGCCGCCGAACTGAAGAGTTAGGAGGGCGAAATGAGACTCAAGCTGCAACCTATGCCGGATAGCGATTATCAGGCGATGCACGAAGCAGTGCTGCGCTTGCTGGATGAGTTCGGGG
>CAZTAO010000028.1:0-56056 GCA_964611645.1 uncultured bacterium
CGTGACATGACAACAGTATATCATATATGAGGCAATTATGCCACTAGGTACTAGTATCATTCTAGTGTAGCGGTCGCATATAGTGTGTGGGAAGCACCAGGCTTGGTTCGTCAGTGGGAACTCGCCTTTGAAATCAGCAGTCCAGACATCGTTGGGCGAATCCGGATAAGTGAGTCCGGTGGGCATAGCGTAAGCGGCTCTTGACCGGCGGCGCGGGACTATCAGGTTCCTGCTTTTGAGCAGGTCTCCTATTGTGCTTGCCGCCGGCCAGATGAGATCGGGATAATCGTTGGCGAGTCTGGCGCGTAGTTTTCTGGCACCCCAGGTCGGATGATCGGTCCGCAGATCAACGATCATCTCCTGGATGTGCTTTGGTGTAGCGTTGGGGTGCGAGTAAGGAGCCCTAGATCGGTCCACCAGACCGGCCTCTCCAAACTCAGCATAGTTTCTGATGCATTCGTAGCCGGTCGTACGGCTGATACCAAAGTGCTTGCACAAATAGGCGACTGAGTGGTCGCCAGAGATGTAAAGGGTAATGAACTTTTTACGTAGGTCGGGCACGGATATCTCCTTCCACGGCATGGGCGTCTACCTCCATACCGTAATTGTAAACCATGTGCCCGGTCTATTCTGTAAACCATGTGCCCGGTCTGAACACCTCTCTCTAGCTCTCCCCCCCGGGGGAGAGGATTACGCTGTGCCTTCGTTGCTTCGGGTAGCTTGCTGCCGGAGCCGGGGCCTAAGGCGCGGCGCGTCGTCTCAGGGTTTCGACTCCACTCAACCGGCGGACGGAACCTCACCCCAACCCCCTCCTTGCGCGGCGAGGGAGTCTTGCCTGACTTACTACAACCCCCATTGCCGGTCATTCAATTGATACACTCCATCGGGCTTGGCTTGTGACACGCTGCCACCGTGCAGGCCATCACATAGCGCCCTCATCCCCCCTTCTCCCCCAGGAGAAGGAGTTCCGCCATCCGTACCAACACCCGCTGACTTGCATCGTGCTACCACCTGCCTGGACAGATATGGCACTGCCTAACGCTGAACCCTCTAAGTTACACCTCATCTCTAAAGAGATGAGGGTTGCAGTAAACTAGAACGCTCTCCCCAGGAAGGACTTCCCACCCTCCGCACCTAAGCTTTACATCGGACGATGAGTTAAGAACGTGTGACTAACACTTACTGAGGTGTGTGCGGATATGTCTGGATTTTGGAACAAACAGGCTGAGACTATGTCTCGGGATGAGATTGGCGCGGTGCAGTTGGAGCGGTTGCGGGCGACCCTCAAGCTGGCTTATGACAACAACGACTTCTACCGATGCAAGATGGATGCCGCCGGGATGAAGCCGGGGGATTTGAAGTCGCTGGATGATGTGGCTAAGGTGCCCACCATCGACAAGGAAGACTTCCGCGAGCAGTATCCGCTGGGGATGCTTTGTGTGGACAGGAATCAGCTTCGGGAGATGCACATGAGCTCCGGGTCCACCGGCTCGCCTGTGGTGATGGCCTATACAAACGATGACCTGGACCAGTGGGCGGAGTGCATGGCGCGGTGTTATTGCATGGCCGGGCTGGCGAACGGGGAGACCATACAGATCACTCCCTCTTTCGGTCTGTTCAACGGTGGTTTCGGGTTTTACCACGGCGCGAGGAAGCTGGGGCTGTTTATCATCCCAACCGGCGCGGGCAACACTCCCCGGCAGATCAAGCTGATGCGGGACTTCAAGGTGCGCGCGCTTACCGGCGTGGTCAGCTACGGAATCCGCATAATGGAAGTGCTTGAGGAAGAGGGCAGTGAGCTTCCGGACCTCAAGGTCGGCATCTTCGGTGCGGAGACATTCAGCGACAAGATGCGGGAGAAGATCGAGCAGGGGCTGGGCATTGAGGCGTTCGATATTTATGGAATGACCGAGACCGGCGGAGTCGGCACCACCGGCATGGACTGCCCCGCGCACAACGGCATCCACGTCTGGGAAGACCACTACATCTGCGAGATAGTCGACCCGATGACCTGCGAGCCGGTCGCTGACGGCAAGGTCGGGGAGGTTGTATTTACTTCACTCACCCGATCAGCTATCCCGGTAATCAGGTTCCGAACCGGCGATCTTACCCGAGTCCTCAGCCGCGAAAAATGCGCCTGCGGCAGGACATCTCTCAGGCTTGACCGGATCACCGGCAGGCGCGATGATATGCTGATCGTCAAGGGCGTCAACTTCTTCCCCAAGCAGGTCGAGCAGGCCCTCATGGAGATTCCCGGGGTCCGCAGCCACTACCAGATAATCATCGAGGAAGTGGACGGAGTCAAGGACGTGCGGATCAACGTGGAAGCAGACGAGGGCGTGACGGGGTTCGTGGTGGAGAAGCGCCTCAAGGAAGTGCTAGGCTTCAGCCCCAAAGGCGACGTCTTCAAACCCGGCGAACTCCCAAGGCAAGAAGGCAAAGCCGTGCGGGTGTTTACGGAGAAGAAGTAGGGGAGCTACGGAATTTCACATGGATATACAGGATGAACAGGATAAGGAACCAGGGGAACCCAATCCTGAATATCCTGTACATCCACGTTAGTTAGCTCCCTTCGAGTCTGGCGGGCGAGGTAATCAGTGGAACGTGACGTTGGCCTTCGCTTCTTCTACATTGCCCTGGCTGTTGTTGTCTTGCTGGCCGGGGTGATGCGGTTTGTTACGCTTTCTGCCCGATCTCTCGATAACGACGAGACCATCACCGCCTTCGATGTCGCCGGAGCGCAGTATTTCTGGCTCCCCCGGGATGACGCCCGGCCTGTGGATTCCTACGGCAGCGAATATCACGCAGTCAGGGAGTCGGACCTGGCGCCGTGGCGGCAGGTTGTCGGGATGGTACAGCGCAACGAGGAGCACCCACCGCTCTACTTTCTCCTGCAAGCATTCTGGTGCCGGGTGTTTGGGATGGGGTATGGGGGGCTGCGGTCGCTCTCCGCGTTTATTGGAACGCTCACCGTTGCCGCGTTGGGGTTTGCTGCGCTGTTTGTCACCCGACGCCGCAGACTCGCTCTTCTTGCGGCGCTGTTCCTTACCATCTCCCCTCTCCACGTCTTCTACTCCCAGGAAGCCCGGCCTTACGCGCTGCTCACGCTGATCGCCCTCGGCAGCGTCTATTGCTTTGCCCGAATGGTGCGGGAGGAGTCGTGGCAGTGGGCGATGTGGCTGGGGCTGAGCTATGCCGCAGGCGTTTACACCCAGTATTTGTTTGCGCTTGTGCCTGCTGCTCAGTTGGCTTACTGCCTTTTCAGCGGGAGTGGGCGCAAGGTTCTGGGCAAGTGCGCGGCGGGGGCTATATGGGCGGTTGTGCTGTTTGCGCCGTGGGTTCCTACTGTGGTCTACCAGCTATCCAACAAAGCCACCGCAGGGCCGCACCAGGTCGCCCCGATAGCGGACCGCCTCCGGCAGGGCGCGTATGCCTTTGCATCTTACTGGTGCGGGATGGATATGCATATCAGCCGCGCGATCTGCCTGCTGGCGGCGTTGGTCGGGTGGGGGGCTATCCTCTACTGGGCGCTGCGGAGGAAAGGCAGGCCTCTCGGGGCAGGCCCGATTGCCTCGGTCGCCATCCTGCCGTTTGTTGTGCCTGCAGTGGCGTGGGTGATGTGGAGATTTCCCGATATCTGGACCCGCCCCAAGCACTACCTCCTGCTGATGCCCGCCCTGGCGATCTGCTTCTGCTGGGCGGTGGCGTCTATGCGGCGATGGCGCGGGTTGGCTGTGGCGCTGATCGTGATGGTTCCTATGGCTATCAACGCAGTAGGCTACTACCCCTGCCTGGAGCACAAGTCGGATGTTGAGGGCGCTGCATCGTATCTGCGAGCTGAGACCAGAGACAACGTCCTGCTCATCACCCAAGGCTCCTGCTCCCAAATAAGCTACTACGGCCCGGGTGTCCCCAACCGGGTCCACATCACAAAATGGACCCCGGAACTGCTCGCAGCCTATGATAGGGTGGCTCTGTTCACCACGGAGGACCCATCCACCCCCAGCCCGGATACCGTCCGCACCAGAAAATGGCTGGCCAGGCGATACACCATAGAGAGATACGCCCTGTTCTACGATGCGAAGGTGGAAGTCTACCGGCGGGCAGGTTTTTGAAACCATACCACACCCCCAAGCGTCAAACTTCCGGCAGTCTTGAACTTTGAACTCTCAAGCCCAGTCGGCTATAATGGCACTGGGATGGTAGCTATATGATACATGTCAAGGGAGTAACACTGGAGTACCAGGGTGGCGTTCGCGCTTTGAGCAACGTGGACATCTCGGTCTCCAAGGGCGATTTTGCGTTTGTGGTAGGCTCCACAGGCAGCGGCAAGTCGACCCTTTTGAAACTGCTTTACCGCGAGATACTGCCCACCGAGGGCAGAGTGATCGTGGATGGGCAGGATGTGCAGGGTCTGAAGCCGGCTGAGGTGCCATACTTCAGACGCAAGCTGGGGATCGTTTTCCAGGACTTCAAGCTGCTGCCGCAGAAGAATGTGTGGGAGAACCTGGCGTTCATCCTGCGAGCCATTGGTTGCAGCCCCAAGGACATCCGCCGCAGGATCGGGGATGTGCTGGAACTGGTCGCCCTCACCCACCGCTGCGACTCCTTCCCCAACCAGATGTCCGGCGGAGAACAGCAGCGCGCCGCTATTGCCCGGGCGCTTATCAATCACCCGACGATCCTCATAGCCGATGAACCCACCGGAAACCTCGACCCCGACACATCGTGGGAGATCATGCAGCTTCTGAACCACATAAATGCGCGCGGAACCACCACGCTTGTCGCCACCCACGACTCTCAGGTTGTGGACCGGATGAAGAAGAGAGTCATCCAGTTGGAGGCGGGGTATGTGATCCGCGATCAACATAAGGGCACGTATCAGGACAGTGACATTTAGAGACCTCGAATACCTCCTTCAGGAGGCTTTTATAGGAATACGGCGCAATGGGGTGATGGCTTTTGCCTCTATCACCACGGTGGCGCTTTCGCTGGCGGTGCTTGGCGCTTTTGTGCTGAGCGCTATGGGAGCCAACAACTTCGCCTCCGCGCAGTTGGGCCAGTTCCAGATATATGTTTTCGTGAACCAGGAAGCCGGAGCAGAGCGGGCCGGGCAGGTTGCGGAATCGATGAGGAAGATGGTTGGGGTAGGTTCAGTCAACCTCCTCTCCAGGGATCGCGAGTGGGAGACCTTCAAGCGCAAGCGGGCCGATATCTCACCCGCCGGCCTGACCAACCCACTGCCCTACACCATCCAGGCCCGTGTGACCGACCCACAGCGCACCACATTCATCGCCGACAAGATCAGGGTGATGAAGGATGTCGACAAAGTCAACGAGGGGCGTGAACTGCTTGGAAGGGTGATAGCGCTGGCCAGGGTGATCAAGGTGGTGAGCGTGGTGGGCATCATAGTGCTGCTCATCACAGCCTCATTCATCATCAGCAATGCCATCCGCCTCACTCTCTATGCTCGGCGGATGGAGATTCGGATAATGCAGCTTGTCGGCGCGACCAACGAGTTCATCCGCATTCCGCTGATCATAGAAGGCGTCGTGTTCGGGTGCGTGGGCGGTTTGGTTGCGTGGCTGATGATCCGGGTGTTGTCGACCGTGCTTTCGGGAGAGGTTCAGGCAATAGGGCCGTTCCTTTCCGATTTCTCCAGCCGTGTGCAGCCCAGCGAGCTGTCGGTTGGGATGGTGGCGCTTGGGGCGCTTATAGGAGCGTCGGGGAGCTATCTTTCGATAAGGCGCTTCCTGCGGAGCTGAGACTATGCGTAAACGCTGGCTGATAACACTGATTGCGTTGGTCATCTGCGGCGCGCTGGGCGGACAGGTTGCCCTTGCCCAGAAGGCAGCCACCAAGAAGACCTCCGCCAAGGCCGCCAAGAAGGCTGCTCTCAAGCAGAAGCTCAACGCCATGCAGGCGCAGATTGCCAAGGTCAAGAGCAACATTCGGCAAAAGGAGAAGCAGAAGAAGACGGTTGTTGACCAGCTCTCCGATACCCAGCAGCAGCTTGAGGTGAAGCAGTCCAGCGTTGCATCCAACTCCCTGCGCCTGCTGGACGCCCAGGCCGACCTCACCCAGACCATCAAGCGCCTGGACCGCACCATCAAGCAGATGAAGCGCAGACAGAGTCTGCTCAGCGACCGCGTTGCGGACATATACGAGGGCGAGGATGTCGGCTACGCCAACGTGGTGCTTGGTTCTGTTGATATGTGGACATTCCTCACCCGGGCCTACTACCTCAAGTGCATCCTCGACACCGACACCCGGCTTCTGCGCGAGATCAAGCAGGACAAGCGCAACATCGAAGCGGACAAGGCTCGCCAGACCAGGACGGTCGGGCACATAAAGGGCTTGCAGACGGTGCTGGTGGCGGAGCGAAACGAGGTCAGTTCCCTGGCTGCGGAGCAGCGGGGACAGATCATGGCCATTGAGGACGACAAAGACCTCATGGAGAAGACCCTCAATGCGCTTCTTGCCAAGAGCCGCGAGATAGAGTCGAGGATACAGGCATATCAGAGCACCGCCCAGGGAAAGCAGATGCTCTCGCAGACATTCAGGGGTGGGCTGTCGAGGCCGTGTGGCGGCAGCATCTCATCCAGTTTCGGCTACAGAAGACACCCTATCACCGGGGTCTACAAGCTGCATACCGGCGTTGACATCAGAGCTCCGCGCGGCACAGCCATCCACGCGGCGGCCAACGGCGTGGTGATCAGCGCGGGCTGGGAAGGCGCTTACGGCAACGCGGTCATCATAGACCACGGCGGCGGCGTCTCGACTCTCTACGGCCACTGCTCGAGGCTGTATGTCCGAAGCGGCCAGCGGGTGAGCAGGGGCGAAACAATCGCCGCAGTAGGCAGCACCGGCTACTCCACCGGCCCCCACTGCCACTTCGAAAAGCGAGTGAACGGGACGCCGGTTAGGCCGATGTAGGGGTTCCTCTCTTCTATGCTTCGGCAAGCTTTTACCGCCGAAGCCTAGTGCGATTTACCCGTTACGCCGGGAATGGCTGTCAGTTGCCAGTCGTTGCCGTGCTGCACAAACTCCAACCTGGCCTCGTTCTCTGGCGAGTTTCCGCGTGGGTTGGAGCTAATCCCAAAGATAGTAAACTTCCCATCCTGGCGCCTCCACGTAACCACGGAATTCGGGTTGTCCAAGACGCGCAGGACCCTTTTTCCCTCTGCGGAATCGAACAGCTTCCCGCTCTTCAGCGCCGCCCTGTATTTGTGCATACAATACCAGCTAAGGTATATCTCCATGGTCTCCCAATGCCGCTGCCTGAACGCGTACAGGAACTCACTCACCTCTGACTCAGGCGTGATCACCTTCGTCCAGTCCGCGAAGTAGTCGTCTTCACTGATTCGAAGGACAGCTTTGTCTTCTATTGCAGAGCGGGCGGCCCGGCCCATCCTGTCGTTTCGGGAGGCGAGATTCTTGAGCAGCGCGGCTGACTCTGGCGTCCCGATTCGCCGGATCGCGACTGCGGTCGGCCAGCCGTACGATGTGTCGCCCCAGTGTTGTGCCACGAATTTGAGTGTAGGCAGAGCAGCGTTGTGCCGGACCGACCAGAGCGCCATCATACTCGCGTGCGCTGGGAAATCAGAGAGTCTGCTGGGGTTGAGCATGCGCGGCGCGATCAGATTGTCGCACAGAGACTTAAGAGCAGCCTCGTTCCACGGGCGTACTCTGACAGTCAAAGAGGTCTCGGCGATGGTAGGCCCAAAGTCCGACGGCCCGGATAGCGTGCCGGTATACGCGTCAAGGAGCATAACCACGACAACATACTCGCCTGGGTCCTTGAACTGGTAGATTGCTGACGGTATGAACGAAGACTGCAAGCTCTGTCCGGGATTAAGGGCTATTCTTCGGATGGCATAGTCTATGGCAGATGGCAGCGGCGAACTCGCGAGCACTGTGCCCCGGTAACCTCGTAACTCTACGTGAGCGCTAACGTCGCCACGGAGACTCACGAACACCCGTGACGACGAGATGTTAGTAAGCTGCACCTGCACCACAACAGGCTCGTACGCTGAGATCGTGCCATTGTTCGGGAACACGCTCAAGACCTTCAGGGCCAGGTCGCTCGAACGCGCCGCTCGCGGGTCGTCGCGAGCGCCGGTGAAGGGACGGGGCTTGTCTGATGGTGGAAGGACGCTTGGTGTAGCAGGTGGCGTCGTTTGCGTCTGCCTCCCCACTGAAGTCACAATCCTGTCTCGCCACTCCAACGGCAGGCTGGGTGCGACATCGATTTCGAGGACTCCACCTCTGGCGGTCTTCCTGAGGGATATGGTCCCGATGGGAGCGCCTGGCTGAAGAGAAACCTCTACTCTTGGCACGCCGCGTTTTCTGGGGGCATACAAGACGCGTTCGGTTTGCAGCGACACTCTTCTGCCCGGTTCGGCTATCAGGCTCACGTCGGCACCCTCAATCGTGAGCGCTGAGCTCCTGGCAGGGGTCGTGCCGTCAAACTGGTAGGCCTCGACGACTGATCTGTGAACTCCCGATCCGCAGGAGAAGACATACACCAGTTCGTCACTCCCATCGCTGTCCAGGTCACAAACACGCACTTCCATCAGACCCGACCCGCCAAATCCTGAGCCCATCGGGTATACCCGGGAGGCGCTCAGCATGTATGAGTCCGGATCCCAGCCGCCAGTGTCTCCCTTGACCCGGAATACCTGAACGTGGAGCCTGCTGCGCATTTCTGTGGTCGTTATGTCCTCAAGAGCGGGACTCCTACCCCCGACTGATTGGTCTTGATGTGCCTCAATCCATCTCGCAACCAGTGTCTCGGCCTCTTTTATCGATACCTCCGAGGTTGGCTTACTGCACCCCGCCACCGTAGCCAGCCCCACCCCCGCCAACAGAACCAAAGCCACCACCCACCGCGCCGTCATCTTAGGGATCGCAGTTCGCTTGATCGATTGCAGCCTCCTCTTCTCCAAATCGAACGGCTCCGCCATGGCCAGCACGCCTGCGTCTGTTTGTTGGCCGTTGGCTAGTTTCAGGGCGGAGACGTAGCCGGCGGCGTAGGCTTCTCGGGTTATGCCGGAGGCTGTGAGGACCATCTCATCGCAGGCGAGTTCTCTTTCGCGGCGCATCTCCCGGTTGGCCAGCCAGACTGCGGGGTGGAAGAAGTATATGGTTGTGGCAAGTTGGGTGAACCAGCTTGCGGCAACATCGCGGCGTTTGATGTGGGCAAGCTCGTGTGAGAAGATGGCGAAGAGGTCGGAGTCGGTGCAGACGGTTTCTATGCCGGTGGGAAGCAGGATCACGGGATGGAACAGGCCCGCAAGCATCGGGGTGGGGACATCGTCCGAAAGCCTGATCTCCGGCAGCATACGCACGCGCATCCGCCCCGCAGCGTCCGAGAGCATGTCGGCCCACTGGTCACCGGTTGGACGGGAAGTGCGCACGATCCCGCTGAGCTTCGTGTACCGGCGGATGAAGACGCCGGTCATGAATGCGATCCCGACAAGCCAGGCGATGGCGGCGAGCTTGGGCCAGTCCGGGGTTGGGAAAGCATTTCCCGGGGATCGGGTCCCGGACAACATGTCCGGGACCATCATATCTGGGGCCGTTGCAGCTGCGGGCGCTGACAGCGGAACTCCCGCCACTTCGGACTGCCCACCTGTCGGCTGCGCAACCGCACTCACAACAGGCGCAGGCGTGTTCTTCACCCAGAACGCCCACTCCGCCGGTATCTGGGCGAACGGTGGCACAAACGGCTTCACCAGCACAATCAGCCACAGCGCGTGCCGCCAGGATGCAGGGGCCTTGCGCGCGAGCCGGGTTACAACAAACACCACCCCCGCCAGCGCCGCCGTCTGCCATGAGACCTGCCACAACAACCGTAATGTGGTTTCCATCTATTCTGCCTCCCTGCCGGAGTCCGACTTGGCTATCTCCTCCAGGGTTTTGAGCTGCTCGGGGGTTAGGTTGCGGTTTTGGGCTATGTATGCGGTGAGGGGGGCGACGTCCCCGCCGAGGATGCGGTCGACCAGTTCGTTCAGCTTCCTGCTGATCACCTGCTCCCGCTTCACCTTGGGCCGGAACTGGTACGCGAAGTTCTTCTCCTTCGCCTCCACATAGCCCTTTCCCTTGAGCCTGCCAAGCAGCGTGGCGACTGTGGAGTATGAGAGCTTGCGTTTGGCCTGAAGCTCCTCATGGACCTCCCGCACCGTCGCCCGCTCCCTGCGCCAAAGCACATCCATAATCTCAAACTCCGCCCTGGACATATCCCGGTTTACTGCCATCATCTCACCTGCCTGAAACACGCGTTTTATCTATGACGGTTGTAGTATACCACGATAAATGTCAGTGTCAAGGGGTTGGGGGAAGAAAGATGGAAAAAGGGAACGACTAACATGGATACACAGGATGTTCAGGATGAAGAACGAGTAACACCTTCAAATCCTGTCAATCCGATAGTCCCGTTAGTTGTGTTCAAGACATTATCTTCGGTCTGATCTTCTTGACGTAGTAGAATCCGACGGCGGCCAGCAGGGCGGCGCACGTTGATATAGCACCTGCAATCTCGTTCGCGCTTTCTTCCTGGCCGTAGGGTACAAGGTTGTAGTACTCGTGTTGGTTGTAGAGGACTATGCTGGGCATCACGTAGATTATCCCGATTGCGAGCCATACACGCCAGCGTTCCCGCCCGAGCTTGCTCAAAGCGATAAGGCCCATGGCCCCAAGGATCAGCAGGGAATACGGATAGTTGAGCCCCACGCCCAGCGCTACCAGCGTCATTGCCCCGACTATACCAAAGAACGTCGTCGGAACTCTGGAGACCAGGAGCCAATCTTGCGGGGAAGCGCCCAGCAGAACGCACACCAGAATAAGCAGGAGCATTCCCGCTACAGCTACTAACGTTGCTCTCATTTGTTACCTCCCCCGCGAAGCATACTGCGGATTCCGTGGACCAATGCCGCCAGGACTCCGATCGCGAGTATAGCAATCAACGTGATCCCGGTAGCAGCGTACTGGGCGCTTCTCTCCGGACCATCCATTCCGGCTCGCGTCTCTAGCACGCCGTAGACGAATATGCTGCCCATGACAACAATTATGCCCGTCGTCAGCCATACCCGCCAGCGCTTTCTTCCGAGGGGTGTCAATGCTATCAAGCCCACAATTCCTAGAATGATGAGAGAGCCGGGAAAGGCAATCGTGTTTCCAAACACGAGCAGCGTTGAGGCCCCGATATTCTCGATGAGAGGCGGGGAGACAGGCGTTGCATCCTGTGGGACATCCGCGGAAGCCGGCTTCAACTCGAGATCGCGGGTCATATCGGCGGGCGATAGGGTGGCGGAGAGTTTGGTCAGCATCGCCCTGCCCTGCGGCGGCATTCCTGGTTGCGCAATTTCCCACGGCGGCTCCGGGGTCGGTGGCGGCCCGTGCGGCGATTCCGAGGATACACGTGATTGTGTCGGCGGCGAGATCCACATCGTCATCCAAAGGCCGGTGCGCTCGTAGTCCAGGCAGCATTCAGTCTTCAGCAGAGGTTCCTCTACCCGCTGAGTGCTGATCACGTAGAGAAGCAGGTCCGTGTTCCCTTTGTTCAGTGACGATACCTTGAGCGGATAGACAGGCGTTGGCGAGGGGAACTCGAATGCGAGGGATTGGAGAGTCCCTTCAGCGAGGCGTTTGCCTGCCTTGTCCTGGTAGTTGGCGTGGACGCGCATGGCGGTGAATATCCAGCCTCTGCTTATGTAGTCTCCCAGCACAGGCCCGATCTCGGGAGTTACCTGGTAGCCATTGTCTTTGAGCCACTTCAGCAGGTCGCCCGCGGCGGTTGCCTTGAGGACCGCGATATCATAGGCCCCGATCTGCTTTTCCTCGAGCACTTTTACGCCGGGTGGGAGGCCGGGGCCGCCCATGGCATTCGAGGCCGCTGCGAATTTCGCTGCCGGCCCCCATCCGTGGATATAGTTGTCCGCATCAAACCAGTAGACTACCTTTGGGGCTGTGACGGAGTGGAGCGTGTGGAAGACCGGTTCGATGACCTTTGTGACCTCGGGCTTGGTGGGGGTTGGGACAAGCCACGCAAACTCCGATATGTCGCCCTTGTAGCTTACCTGGAGTACCAGAACCTCCATCCCCTTGTCGTGGATGATCAGAGCTTTCTGGGACGGCTCGGTGATGTCGCGGGCCTGGCTGGAGGGGTCGAGCATCGCCCGCTGCCCTTTCGCGAAGAAGCCATCGGTAAATGCGCAGGAGGCTGCCAGGAGAACCAGCAGGAACGTGACCATCACAACGCGTGTCTTCATAGATAGCGCCTCTGTTTTGTATGTCGTGTATATTAGTTACTTCTCTACTTCTGATAGATTTCCTGCTGGAGATTCTGTCTTGAACAGGATTTATAGGATTTCAGGATGGGCAGGAAGGGAGGGCATGAGTCCGGAACCTAATCCTGTTAATCCCTCAATCCGGCTAATCGTGTTCAAGACAGAGGGCCAGGAAGGGTGGGGTGAGCGTAGAGCCTAATCCTGCTAATCCCTCAATCCGCCCAATCGTGTTCAAGACAGCGGGCGCTTGTGCTATAATGCGTGTGGGAATGTGGGGTGGTGTTTTGAGCATCACGTGGCGCGGGGTTATTGGCGTTCTGGCTTTGCTGGCGGTGGCGAGGTTTGCAGGACTCACATCGGTCATAGACACTCGCCTCACCGACACCCACTGGCGCTGGTCCGCCAGACTCTGGATGGTCTCTCCCGACAGCACGATCGTCATTGTCGCCATAGACGACAAAACCGTGCGAGCACATGGACGCCTCAAATACTGGTCCCGCAGCCGCTACGCCGACTTACTGGACCGCCTCGGGCAATCGCGGGCGGTGATGCTTGATATTCTCTTCACCGAACCCGACAGGCTCGACCCCGCAGGCGATGCCCGTCTCGCCAAAGCCATCAAAACCAATGGCCGAGTGGTGATCCCCGCCTACGAGTGGCGCGAGACCAGGCCGCTGTCCAACTCCGAGATCCGCAGACTCTATGCCCTCAATGGATTCGAGCCCACTCTCCTCAAGGTAGAAAACCCGCTTCCAAGGCTTGGGTCGGTCTCTCCCCTGCTCCTGGAGACCCCTCTGCCGGGCCTTGTCGACAGCGCGGCCGCGTTGGGGACTGCCGGGGTGAACTCCGACCCCGATGGCGTCTACCGCGCACCGGTAGTCCTCAAGGTTGCCGGCGGCAGTTTCATACCTCACGTATCTCTCGCGCTGGCGTGCGTTGCGTCGCAGACGGACCTGGATAGCTGTCTGCACTATGATGGCCTGCACCTGAATGGTCGCACAGTCCCCCTCGACAACGGCTCGCTGACCCTCCAGCCGGTGTTCCGAAGCGCGCGGCCCTTTGCCAAGGGACCAGGGGTCTGTCCGGATACCATCAGCTTCGTCGATGCCCTGAAACAGAAGCCGGATTTCTTCAAAGACCGAATTGTTCTGATCGGCGAAACAGCCACCGGCACCGCCGACATCCGCCCCAATCCGCTTGATCCCGGCCTGCGCGGGGTGGAGCTGAACGCGGAGATACTGGAGAACCTGCTGTTCTTGCCGCCTGTGCGGGTGCTGCCTGCCGGGGCGGCCTGGCTGCTCGTGTTTGTGGCCGCTGGGATTCCGCTTGCGCTGTACACGCGGGCGAAGCCGAGTGTGGCCAACATAGGGGTGGCTGGGGCGCTGGTGGGCATGGTGGCTGCCATGGAGACTATGTTCTGGGCGCTGAGAATTATCCCGCCGTGGTCCACTGTTCTGCTGGCGTTCGCGGGGGCGACTCTTCTGATGGCGGTTCAAAGATATGCCCAGGAAGAGGCTATGAAACGCCGGATTCGGGAGAGCTTCTCGGTGTATGTCGCGCCGGAGGTGGTGGAGGAGATTGTAGACGACCCGGAGATCGCCCACCAGGATGGCGCGCGGCGCGAGGTGGCGGTGCTGTTCTCCGATATCCGAGGCTTCACCACCTACTGCGAACAGCATCCGCCGGAGTTTGTGGTCGAGCAGATGAGGGAGTATCTGGATGAAATGTCCGCAGCGGTGGAGGCGTCCGGCGGAGTGCTGGACAAATACATCGGCGATGCGGTGATGGCGCTGTTCGGGCCGTTCCTGGCAGACGGAGCGAACAAGTCGGCGAGGGCAGTGGCGTGCGCGGTCGGGATGACAAGGCGGCTGAAAGCGCTCAACGAACAATGGCGCGCGCAGGGCAGGCCGGAGTTCAAGATCGGAATAGGGATTCACACGGGCGAGGCCATAGTCGGCAATATCGGGTCCACGAGGCGGATGCAGTATACTGCGTTGGGGGATACTGTGAACCTGGCGTCGCGGCTGGAGTCGATGACCAAGGAAACGTCGGCAACCATCCTGGTGAGCGAGCCCGCAAAGCTCGAAGCAGAATCGGCGGTTCAGGGAAAGGTGGAGTTCCGGCGTTTGGGTGAGCTGGAGATCAGGGGCAGAAAGCAAGCTGTTGCGGTGTACGAGGTGGTAGTTGGGGAGGAGAAGTAGGTGAGCTGCGGGAACTTACGGTGTGCAGACTTGTGGGGACAGTTTTGTCATCCCTCCAGGTAGTCCCTACCTGGAGGGTCTGCCGTATCTTCGCTGCGTACCCTCCAGGTTCGGAGACCCTGGAGGGATGAGAATAGGAAACGATAGGGGAGGTGAGGGATATGAGAGGCAAGAAGCCGACGTCGAGGGTTGATAATCCTGAGGCTGATCTGCTTTCGGCAGTGCGGGATATCGGCACGGAACACAAGAAGGACCTGAAGAGGAAGAAGAAGAGGGGCGGCCCGAGCTTCCTGGCGTTCATGCCGGGATGGCTGCTGCTTATCATCAAGATCTTGCTAGTCGTGATTGTAGTTCTGATAGCGGACGGGATAAGGCGGGAGAGCAAAGAGTTCTCAGCGACGATAGTGTCCTACACCGGGATCTGTATGATTGCCAAGGATGACAACGCGTCCCCGGCGCCGCCAGTGCCGAATATGCGGCTGGTGGACAAGAACCTGGTCATCACAGGTCCCAGCAGCACAGCCACCATCGTCTTCAGCGATGGCAGCGCGGTGATGCTGGAACCCAACACCCAGTTCCGGGTCAGGTTGATGGACTACGCCAGAGGCGGGAAGCGCGACAGGTCGTTTATGGTGGAGTCCGGCAGCATAGTGGCGCGGGTGTCCAAGTTCTTCGGGGTCGATTCGCGAGCGACTGTCTGCACACCCAACGCGGTTGCCGCGGCCAGAGGCACGGGCTTCCGAGTCGCCTACTATCCGCAGTCCATGACCACGGACCTCCAGGTTGTGGACGGGACCGTGGCGTTCCAGTCGGGCTACGATGCGGCGGCGGTGGGTCAGGGGCAGTCGACTCTGGCGGAGCAATACAACATGGCCGGGCTTCGGGGGATGAAGCCCGTGGTTCAGGCGTCGGTGCAGTCAGCGGTTGGTGGAATGCGCGGATATGAGGCTCCGCCGAACGCGCTGGCGAAGGCGGAGCAGGCTATCAACAACTTCCTCGATCCCCTGATGCAGCTTCTGGGCTTGTCCCCGGGCGGTTGGGGGTATAATTCGGTGGACTTCGCGAGGCGAGGGGCTTGCGTAGAGGCCCTTCGGCGAATGCGGACCCACATAGAAGAGGTGTACAGCAACGGCGTGCCGGAGTATGTGAACCCTGTCACTCTGGCTCAGCTTAACCTCAACCCGGTGGAGCGCGACAGGCTGCTTGGCGCTTTCTATGGCGCAATGCTGGAGAGCTACGAGAAGACAGGCCAGGACAGGTTCGTGATCTACGCCCGCGCGCGGGACAAGAAACACACGCTCTACCAGTTGACGGAGGCCGCGATGACTGTCGTGAAGGAGTAGAAGCCATGCTTGCACGGCTTGTTGCCAAGCCTTACAATGGGCGTATTCTGGTTGAACGGAGTGGATGAAATGCCGATGGGTAACCAATCGGAAATCGCTGATCTCCAGACCACTGTCAGGCAACTGGAGCGGCAGTTGGAGGCGGTGCGCAAGATAGCGGCCAGCCTGAGCGCGTCTGTGCAGGTGCACGACCTCGTCCGCGAGTGCCTGGGTATCAGCCTCGACTTTGCCGAGAGCGATGCCGGCTCCATCTTGCTATATCATCCCGATACAGACAAGCTGGTTTTCGAGTATGTGGTCGGTGAGAAGGCAGGTGATCTCACTGGAATGGAACTCCCCGCGGACAAGGGCATCGCCGGCAAGGTCTTCAAGACCGGCGAGACCAGCATCGCGGAGGATGTTACCAAGGACAGCGCCCACGTGGACGACGTGGACAAAAGCATCGGCTTCAGGACCATCAATATGGTCACGGTGCCGCTCAAAGCGCACGGCGGCGAGCCAATCGGCGTGATGCAGGTGCTCAACAAGCGCGGCGGGCCATTCAGCGAGCACGACATCACCCTTATCGAGATAATGGCGGCTCAGATTGCGGTAGCAATAGAGACTGCCCGGCTGAATGAGCAGGCCCGGCTGGCGATGGTGGTGCGGTTCATTGGGGACATAAGCCACGACGTGAAGAACATGGTTACCCCCGCTATGACGGGCGCGCAGACCCTGGGGATGATAACGGATGACTGCTTCGCCAGACTCGATGAGATAGCCGCGAAAGTGAAATGTATAGAGAGAGAGCAGCAGGGCTGCCACACGCCCCTTGGCGAACTCCGCGAGATATACCCCGAGATGCTGCAGATGATAACGGAGAGCTGCAACGCGGTGCAGCAGAGGATGGCTGAGATAGCGTCGGCGATTAAGGGAATGGTGTCAGCGCCGAGCTTTGACAAAACAGATGTCGGGGCTGTCGCGCAGCGTGTCGGCTCTATGCTCAAAGCCCACGGGCAGAAGAAGGGCGTGAGTGTGATCATAGACCCCGACCCCGAGATGCCGCACGCGATGGTTGACCCCAAGCAGATATACAATGCAATGTACAACCTCATTTTCAATGCCATAGACGCCTGCTCGGACGGCAATACGGTCACGCTGCGGGTCTACCCGGATTCCGAGGGTGGCTTCGTGATGGAATGCGAGGACGACGGCCCCGGCATCCCGGACGAGGTCAAGGCAAAGCTCTTCACCGATCACGCAATCAGCACAAAGCCGATGGGCACCGGGTTGGGTACCAAGATTGTGAAGAACGTCGTGGACGCGCACAAAGGCACCATTGAGCTGGATAGCCAGGTGGGTGTCGGGACAACCGTGAGGTGCCGGATACCGGCGGGCGGAGGTGGATAGATGCAAAGAGTGGCCATGGCGACTTTCTACTGGGAGCAGACCTCCGCGGATAGCCTCGCCGGGCGATTGGCGGGTGAGGGGGCGAGGCTGCTGGAACTCAGCGCCGACTCACCGGGAACTCACATAGACCTCACGGACGCAGCCGCCGTTGCTGCCCTGAGAACCAGGCTGGACGAGGTGGGATCCAGGGTTCATTCAGTCCATTCAGCCTTTACCCGACCCAGCCCGGTGGACTGGGACATATCGAGCCCACAGTTGGAACTGCGCAAACGCGCAATCAGGAACCATTCTGCGGTGATCGTGGGAGCGGCGGAGCTTGGCGCAAGCCACGTGACTATCCACCCGGGCGACACAACCCGCGAGGCGGCGCGCCTGCTGTGCAGCAATGAGAGCCTGGCGGAGTTGGCTGAGACAGCAGCCAGGGTGGGCGTGAAGATCGCGGTTGAGAACCTGCACACTATCTACCTGGGCAATACCATTGAGGAGATGCGCGTCGTACTGGAGGGACTGAGGCGGGACTTCGTCGGCTTCTGCCTCGATACCGGCCACGCGATGCTGGGGCCGGACAGCCCGGCGGATTACGTGCGGGCCTTTGGAGACCGCCTCATAGCCATCCACTGGCACGACAACGCAGGCTCTGCGGACGACCACATATACCCTGGTTTTGGCCACACGGACTGGGAGGCGGAGTTCCTTCCCGCGCTCAGGGAGATCGGTTACGACCGCCCGATAACAATCGAAGGCCTGCCGCCCAAGGAGTTCCCCATGGGCAAGGCCATCCTGGAGACCGAGAAAGCCCTGGCGGAGTTTCGGGCGCCTAAGTTCGGCTGACGGGACAGGCGCGACCCTCCAGGAAAGATTCCTGGAGGGATGGAAGACAGGGATGAAACACGCACTACTTACTCACCGGTTTGCTGTCCGGCATTCGCATTGTCCAGTTCCTCGGTATGAGCACATTGTCAGACAGATCAGGAACAGCCTGTCGAACCGCCTCGAAAGTGGACGGGTCAAGCGGCTTTCTGGAGAAGAGCCCTATGTTTTCTCGCATCTGGTCCACCGATTCGACCCCGATCACCTCGCAGGATACGCCGTCGATGGCCAGTACGTATCTCACTGCAAGCTCAGCAAGGCTCATGCCCCCATCAGCCGCTATCCGCTCCAGTTTCCGCCTGACCGGTACCACCTCGTCAAGCTCGACAGGCAGCCTCTCTTCGGGCATAACAAGCGCTCCCTGAAGGTAGACGCTGCGCACGAACACCGCGACATCGCGCTTCTTGGCCTCTTCGAACACACCTATCCTCGCAAATCGGCGGTCCAGCGCGCTGGTGGGCACTTGCACGGCAGCCGCTTTGCCGGACTTCACTATCTCAAGCGTTGCCGGGGGAGTCATTGTAGACACTCCCATATATCGCACAAGGCCCTTGTCTATCACTTTCTGCAGCGACCCCATAAACGGGAAGTTCTCCTCTATGTGGAACAGGCAGATCGGGATGACGTCCAGCTTCAGCCTCTTGAGCGCAGCGACCACTGATTCCTCGATGAAAGTATCCAGCACCGCTTCAGAGGAGAAGTCCTGGCCCATGTGCGGGAGCTTGGTCACCACAATCATCTTGTCCGAGATGCCCAACTCCGCCATTGCCTTTCCGAGCACTTCTTCGGAGTTGCCGTAGCCTGCGGCGGTATCGAGGCAATTGACCCCACCTTCCCACGCGCACTTCAGTATCTCCACCACTTCCTCATAGCTGGGCTGGCCCTTCACATTGGCCACCCCATACTTCAGCCCGAACTGCACAGTGCCGATCATCAGCCGGGACAGGTTCAAGTCACGAAAAGCGATTGTTTGCATCGTTCCAACTCCAGTTACAGGTTTCAAGTTACGCCAGGTTCTCCGGGTTCAGGCATTGCAGGTAGTCCGGCACGAATATCCCATCTTTTCTGATGAGCTCGTCGTCGAAGCGGATCTCGCCGCCTCCGTAGTCCTCTCGCTGGATCATCACCATGTCCCAGTGTACCTTGGAGGAGTTGCCGTTGCTGGCCTCCTGGTAGGACTGGCCGGGGGTGAAGTGAAGCGAGCCGGATATCTTCTCATCGAACAGAGTATCATACATCGGCTCAAGAATGAACGGGTTGTAGCCCAGGGCAAACTCGCCCACGTACCGCGCGCCCTCGTCGGAGTCGAGTATCTCGTTGAGCGACTTGGTGTCCGAGCTTGTGGCCTCTACTATTCTTCCATCTTTGAAGACCAGCCGGATGTTGTCGAACGATTTCCCGCGATAGAGTGTGCCGACGTTATAGTGGATGATTCCATTCACGCTGTCGCGCACCGGCGCGGTGTAGCACTCACCATCGGGTATGTTGCGCTCGCCCACGCAAGGTATGGCCGCGATGCCCTTGATCGAGAATGTCAGGTCGGTATCCATCGGTCCTTTGATGTGGACTCTGTCTGCACGCTCCATCCTGGCCTTCAGCGGCTCGGAGGCTTTTGCCATTTTGGTGTAGTCCAGGGTGCACACGTCGAAGTAGAAGTCCTCGAATGCGCGGGTGCTCATCTTGGCAAGCTGGGCCATCGATGGGGTCGGCCACCGCAGCACTACCCACTTGGTGTGGTTGACCCTCTGGTCCTGAACAGGCTTGCGCCAGTATTGGTCGGATATCTGAGTCAGCGAATCGGGGACGTCGGAGAGTTCGCTGGCATTTTGGCCGCCGCGCAGGGCGATGTAGCTGTTGATATTCTTCATAAATGCCAGGTCACGCTCGCCCAGTATGCTCATCTGCTCCTGGGTGGCGCACCGCATAATGGCGCGGGTCACCATCGCGCTGTGGACTTCCGCAAACGGGACTCCCCCGGCCTTCACAACCGCCTCTATCAGAGCCTCCACCATCTCCGGCGGAGCTTCGTAGGAATCTATAAGCACTCTCTCGCCCGGCTTGGTGGCCGTGGAATACCCCACCAGCAACTCGGCAAGCTTGGTCATTCTAGGGTCGATCAACGTAACAGTCTCCTTGTGCAGCCATTTCCGCTTCCAAGTCCATGTATTCCACATTTCCTCCCAAATGACCTGCATGAAGAACCGCGCAGGCCACTATGCTGCGGGAATGATGATCAGCACCGACCTACCAAGCTCATCAAAAGGTCAATTCCCGCAGCTCCGGGCGGCTTGGGGAGCGGTAGCTGCGGGAACTCACGTTTTGCAGACTTGGAAGACAAGTGGATATCGACGTTCCCGCAGCATAGTAAGTCGCGCATTCCCAACCTAGAACACCCAACTCGGAACTAATAGTTGCATTGTAATGTTGGGAATACTATGCTTATGCAAGGACGCAGTTGGTTATGGAGGAGGTGCAGCCGATATGCCTCAGGATGCAGGTAGTTCTTCCGGGAATCCGATGCTTTTTCTGTTGTTTGTGGTCTTCATCGTCGCTGGAATATGGTTGGCGATTGTTTCGTTCCAGAAACGAAGCATCAGCGGTCGTGAATCGATCATAGGTATGGCCGGCAAGGCCGTGACGGAGCTCTCGCCACAGGGCAAGGCGCTGGTTGGCGGAGTGTTCTACAATGCCGAGAGCGTCTCGGGAGAGATTGCCGAGGGCAGCGACATCGAGGTCGTGGATATGGTTGGAATCAGTCTCAAGGTGAAGCAGGTGGAGAAGTAACCGACTGCGTGCCGAATGCGAATCTAGGCAGGGAGGAAGAGTGTTATGTTTTTAGCAGCAGGTGAGTCAGGCGGCGGGATGGTATTCCTGGTCGTGGTAGTGATCTTTATCCTCTCCTCGCTCAAGGTAATCCGAGAGTGGGACAGAGGGGTAGTGTTGAGGTGGGGCCGGTTCGACAGAGTTCTCAAGCCGGGCCTGCGCTTTGTCTGGCCACTGTGGGAGAAGTTGATGGTCCTGGATACCCGCGTGGTCACAATGGACGTGCCCAAGCAGGAGATTATCACCCGGGACAACGTCTCCGTGATGGTCGATGCCGTAATGTGGTGCCAGGTAGTGAATGCCGAGTTTGCGGTGACCAAGGTTGCCGACTGGGTCCGCGCGACTTCGCTGCAGTCTCAGACCGCCCTCCGCAGCGTGCTGGGGCAAGCTGAGTTGGATGAGCTGTTGTCCGCCCGCGACAAAATCAACCTGCACCTGCAGACCATTATAGATGCTGTCACCGAGCCGTGGGGTATCAAGGTGACGGCGATTGAGGTGCGGGACCTGGTATTGCCCGAGAGTATGAAGCGCTCGATGGCCAACCAGGCGGAGACCGAGCGCGAACGGCGCGCTAAAGTCATCAATGCAGAGGGTGAGTTTCAGGCTGCTCAGAAGTTGGCCGATGCCGCGAAGATCATCTCCGAGCACCCGCAGGCTCTGCAACTCCGGTTCCTGCAGACCCTCACCGAGATAGGCGCGGAGCACAACACAACGATCGTGTTCCCGGTGCCGATGGACCTGCTAACCCCATTCATGAAGCTCGCGGAGTCGATGACGCCGAAGGAGCTGAAGGACTAGAGACCTAAGCCCCACTCGCTCACCATATCAGAGGGGCAAGTGAAAAACCGTCCTTTCCCCAGACAAGGGGGCAAGGGGGTTTGCCAGTAGCGTAAGGGATGTATCGGGATTTTCGCTTCGCTTGAGTCCCGATACATCGACGCATTTACCAGTTACGCTCCGGCCCACTCTATGTTGACCTGACTGAAGCCGAGTGAGACCAGGAAGCCACGGATATTTGTTTCGGCGTTTGTGCGGGCTGCGTCCAGTAGCCCACTGCCCCTGGCTGCTGATCTCGCGCTCGATTGGGCGCCGAGTCTGGCTTGTCGCTCCAGATCTGGGTCCGGTGTCCACACGAACCACCCCCGCTGGCGGGAGTAGACGCGGCTGGACTCATCTTCCACCCTCACTGAAAACACGCTGGGCTGCGGCAGCCTTAGTCTCACAGTGTGTCCGGTAACGGCCACATCCGACTCTGTGAGCTTGCTGAGGTCAACCCCGGCAACTACCTCTGTGTTCGCGAGCATCTCAAGCTTGTCTCTTCCCAGAAAGCCCGGTAGCGCCCCTATGTTGGACTCGGCCTGCACCGGCTGCAGGAGTGTCTGTCGCGCGGTTTCGAGTCTGTTGAGCGCCTGGAGCCTCTGGACCACTATCGGCCCGGATGTTGAGACCGTTGTGACTCTGTCCCATAGCGAGGAAGACAGTCTGCCCAAAAGCTGACCGACGGGTGAACTGAGAATAATGGCAACCACGGCAACCGTGCCCACCCACCATGCTGCGGACTTGATTCGTGTTATCATTCAAACCTCCAGGGTGACTGGAGAGCATCACAGTGCCCGGTCGCCCCATGATATTAGACGAAGGTGTGTTCTGGGTATGCCTTCCATGCTCTAATCGCCGTACACCAAATCGGCCCGAGGCCAAAGCCTCGGGCCGAACTGTGCTAGTCTTTGATCAAAGCCTACGGCTCGATCAGCGGGTCCATTGTCATCCCGGCCTGGGTGATCTCGTCGGGGGCCATATATCCGCCGATCGTCAGCGGCAGGGTGTGGGCGACCTTCACGTGTCCGTCACAGAACACCATCATGCCTTTGGTGAAACTCTGGTGAGGACGGTTGAATGAATAGGTGCCTGACAGTCTGCCGGTATACGACGGATAGGTGCTCGACTGGTTGGCGTCGGCAGAATAGATGTACTCGCAGTCTCCCATCACGCACGCTGCGGGAGCCTTGATCCCCGCCAACGTTACTCCCGGGAACGGCCCGGCCCATCCGGTGGGCGGCAGGACCCAGTCGCCTGCATATCTGATGTTGATGAGCCACATGTTGTAGCCGTAGCTCACGTGGAAGGCGCCGGCAATCGCCGCGAATGAGTTGATGTTGCCCTCATATCCGTCCGAGGGGCAGGTCATCATCTTCGTCGATTTGAGGTACGGCTGAATCAGGTGGGGATAGTGTCCATAGTGGACTCCGCCCCAACTCCCGATCAGGCCTACATACCGCTCGTCATAGTCCTGAACATACATCATGAATCCTAGACCCAACTGCTTCATGTTGCTCTGGCAAGTAGCCATTCTCGCCTTTTCGCGAGCCTGGGCAAAAACCGGGAAAAGGATTGCTGCCAGTATAGCAATGATCGCTATGACTACCAGCAGTTCAATTAGTGTAAAACCCTTGGTTCTGCTCATTGTGGTCTCCCATTTCCTAGATTTGAGTTTATTGCAGTAGTCCATACAACACAACGGCACTTCCTATACGCATCCACCCCCTTCAAACAAGCGCGACATCGCGCTCACTTCTGGCCGCGGACCACCTGGCCGCAGTCCGGTTGGGTTCAAGCTGCACAACCGGCTGCCTGGCCTGGCCGAGGGTAATGAGTTCTCGCAGAAGGTCCCAACCTGCTTGAACGTATCTCTCAACCTCCCCGGCGACCACAACAATCTCCCCCGGGGCGTCGAATTCTGTCTCGCAAGATGTGCTAACAACGACAAACAAGTCGTCTGGAGCCTTGATCCCCATTTCACGCATCGTCTCTGAGATGACCTTGAACATAGTCTCTTCGTTAACATATAGACCGCGCGTACGATACCCGCTGTTCCACCACTCGCGAAATGCCCTGTCAGCGGTGCGCATATCCATGGAGCAGAGCACCGGCCAGATGCGGTCCGGGTTGCCGTCAACCATCCCAAGCATCTGCTTCCTGCCCGCGGCATCGGCAGTCTGACCGAGTTCGCCTATAGGTTCCTGGGAGTAGTCGACGGCGAAGATGGTGAAATCAGCCGCGTCGTTCTCCGAGAAGATGTCTACGATCATCTGGTTGGACGCGTCCGCGTCCCAAGTCACGGAGTACTGCCGCTGTGGAAAACTGCCTTCCAATGCGACGCAGGGGACTCCGGCCGATGCAAGCCTGGATTCGACCGGCGCGATCATAACGGTGTTCAGGACTCCGAGGGTGTCTTTGAGGACCGCGGGATCGAAGAGGTGCAGGGAGGACATAAACTCCTCCACGTCTTTGCCGTCGCCTATGGAGAGGACGGGCCGGTAGCCGTCTTCCCGGATCACACGCTGTGCAACCTCGATCATCTGCCTGTCTATTGCGCCGATAGGAGCGCCGAGGAGTTTGGCTTCAGCGAGGATGGCAACGCTGCCGGTAGTGGCATTCTTGCCGACAAAAGTACCGGAGCCTTGCTTTCTGATGAGGAGACCTTCACTCGCGAGGAGGTTGAGGGCGTCTCGAATGGTGCCGCGGCTGACTTCCAACTCGATGGCCAACTCACGCTCGACCGGCAGCGCATCGCCAGCCTGCCAGCGTCCATCCGCCAGAGCGCTCCGAAGATAAGCCGCAACCTGATTAGCTTTCGAGAGTATAGCCATAGCTGAAGCCAGTTACCCCGTTGCACCAATAGGTGACCGCGATCTAGAGTCGCTTCCCAGGCAATTGGATCAAATATCTAACCAATGTTAGTAATATACCTCCCCAATTGGGGCTTGTCAATAGATAAGTGCATATAATTGCCTGCAATTTGCAGTACAGCGCGATGTCACCCCCCAATCCTTTCGACTACGCTCAGGGAATGGGTATCATCTATGTGTGCATGGTGCTCAGTGTTGAGTTGTGGGTGCGTCGTTCCCGGAGCCTGATGTATCGGTCTGTGACAACTTTTGTTGACATTGCTGTGCAAGGCTTTGTACAATTGGCCAACGGAGGTACAAGGACATGAGACTTCTGAAGGTTTTTTGGGTTCTTGGCTTGTTCGTTTGCTTCCAGGCGGCGCAGGCTGCCGTGGTTACTAATGATCTAGTCATTTACAATGGAACGCCACTGAGCGACGCGGGCATTTCTGTGTCTGCTTGGGGAAGTGGCGACGCGGCCGAGTCTACCCTTCGCGGTTCGGTTTTGGACGGCAGAGCTGCGTCGATTCGCGTCTTCTCGGACAATCTCTACTCCGGCGGCCGGATAGAGTTTGCCAAGGGCGTGAAGCTGTATTCCAGGGGAGCAAAGACGGTAGGCAAGTACCTGGTATTCGTTGTGAGGTTCGCTCCGAGCAACGCCAACGCGTATGGCGCGGGCGCGGGGTTCTGGAATACACCGGGTTCTACTGGCACAACGGGCTATCCCAGGAACGAGTCCCTGAGGTTCGTGTTTGTGGAAGAGGGCGGGTCGAAGACTGCGGCAATTAGAGCCCGCGTTACTCCCGCCGCTGACGGCTGGATGAATATCGGGATTCCGGTCAGTAAGCTGACTCTTCCTGAGAACAGGGACGAGTACGTCCTGAAGAGTGTGGTTGTCGCTGCCGAGGCTACCAGCCAGGTAGTCAGCAGCTCTTCCGACGGTAGTACAGGGCTGGGCGCCGGCATGGCCGGGGGCATGACTCCGCCTGGCGGAATGGGTGGCGCGGGCATGATGGGAACCAGCGGCACGGTTACCGGCTCCGGCGACAAGCGGGTGTTCCAGACGGTTGAAATGAATATCGGACAGATCAAGACGGTTCTGGACAACGACACCATCAAGTGCGATACCCCTAAACAGATCTATAACCCAAGGGCTATCAACGAGGTGTTGGTCAGCGTGGAAGCCGACGGCGGAATGGCCGCTCTCAAGTACACCTGGGACTTCGGCGATGATACGGTTGCCACAGTTGGGACAAACCAGGGCATCCACATCTACGCCAAACCCGGGGACTACAAGATCACCCTGACAATCAGCGATAAGGACGGCGTGAAGGAGTCAATTACCAGGTCCCTCAACGTGAAGATGGAGTGGTAGAAAGACCTTAGAGCGGGTTACTCGGAAGAAAGACAAAGAGCCGGTCACGTGGGTGACCGGCTCTTTTTTGAGGTTTGGGGCGAGAAATGGGGATCGAACCCACGACCTCCAGGGCCACAACCTGGCGCTCTAACCGACTGAGCTACTCCCGCCATGAAGCGAATTGAGGCGGAGAATCCGCCCCTGTGACTGTATAAGTATAGCATTCCCACAACCCCAGCGTCAACGCGCCGCTTGCCAATAGCCTCGCAAACGAGGTACAATATCTGGACAGAAATGCTTCGGCCAGTGAGTACTGCCGGAGCATTGTTGGCGTATTTACCGGGCGTTGAACACCCATGACTAGCAAACCAAGAGGAGAACCAAGTTGAAGATCTGCTGCTGCATCAAGCAGGTTCCGGGGACGACCGAGGTCAAGATCAACCCGGAGACCAACACGCTGGTGCGAGAGGGCGTTGAGACCCAGATAAACCCGTTTGACCTTTACGCGCTTGAGGAGGCCGTTCGCACCAAAGAGCGCAGGAATGAAGAGGGTGACCCATCGACCGTCACGGTCTTGAGCATGGGGCCTCCCCAGGCTGAAGATGCGCTTCGCGAGGCGATATCGCTGGGAGCGGATGACGCCATCTTGCTCTCCGACCGAGCCTTTGCCGGAAGCGACACATGGTGCACATCTTATGCTCTGGCTCGCGCGCTGATGAAGCTGGAGCCGGATTTGGTGTTCTGTGGGATGCAGGCAATCGACGGCGACACCGGCCAGGTAGGCCCGGGCATTGCTATCCACATGAACTATGCCCAGACCGCGTACGTGGCTCAGGTGATTTCGCTGGACAACAAGAAGATGCAGGTCAAGCGACTTCTTGAAGAGGGCTATGAGACCTGTGAACTCAAGCTGCCTGCGGTGCTGACGGTGGTCAAAGAGATCAATGAGCCTCGGACCCCATCCCTGCGAGGCAAGATGGCGGCAAAGAAGGCTGAGATAGCTCGCTGGTCGGCTGAGGACATCGGCGCGCCGGCGGACAAAGTCGGCCTGCTGGGTTCGCCGACTCTAGTCGTGAAGATTATGACGCCTCCAGGCCGCTGCGGCGGCGAGAAGGTCGAGGGCGAGACGGATGTAGTCGTCGACAAGCTCTTCGATACCCTCAAGACTATGGAGGTGATATAGATGCCTATCTCTGTGAACAGCGAAAAGTGCAACGGCTGCGGGGTATGCGTTAAGGCTTGCCCTGTGGCGTCTATTGAGATCAAGGACAAGCTGGCGACCATAGTCGAGGATAGCTGCAGCCTGTGCGGGGCGTGCGTGAGCGCGTGCCGGTTCCGGGCGATCTCCATAGACATAGACAAGCAGCCCACCGAGGACCTGAGCAAGTATACCGGGGTGTGGGTGTTTGGCGAGCAGCGCGAAGGCCACGTCGCCCCGGTTGTTTTCGAGCTTATAAATGTTGGCCGAAAACTGGCCGATGACCGCAAGTCCGAACTTGCAGTCGTGATATTGGGCGACAAGCTGGACGCGGCGGTTGAGGAACTGGCGAAGTATCCGGTCGATAAGATATACGTCTACGAGGCTCCGGAGCTTGCCGACTACGACGCCGAGCGGTACTGTAGAGTGCTCACCGACGTCACCCGCGAATACAAGCCGGAGATATTCCTTGCGGGCGCGACCACCACGGGCCGCAGCTTCATGTCCGGAGTGGCGATCAACCTCTACACCGGTCTCACGGCAGACTGCACCGGGCTGGAGATAGGCGATGATGGCCTGCTTCACCAGACCCGCCCGGCCTACGGCGGCAACATCATGGCCACCATTCTATGCCCATACACCAGGCCGCAGATGTCCACTGTGCGCCACAAGGTCTTCCCAACAAGCTGCTTGCGCACGAGCGGCGAGGCCCAGATAATCAGGCTCAAGCCTGTGCCAGCGATGTTCGGTTCCAGGAGCAAGGTGCTGGAGTTTGTGGAGCAGGTGGGCGAGAAGGTCAACCTGGTCGATGCAGATATTATCGTCAGCGGCGGACGCGGAATGCAGGGGCCTGAGAACTTCAGCCTCATCCGCGAGCTTGCGGACGAGTTAGGCGCGGCGGTTGGCTCGAGCAGGGCGGCGGTTGACGCAGGCTGGATGCCTTACCCGCACCAGGTAGGCCAGACCGGCAAGACTGTGTGCCCGAAGATATACATCGCCTGTGGCATCAGCGGCGCCGTTCAGCACCTGGCGGGCATGAGCAGTTCGGACACCATCATCGCCATCAACAAAGACCCCAACGCCCCGATCTTCGGCATGGCCGACTACGGCTTCGTAGGCGACGCGCTGGAGATAGTCCCCATGTTGACGCGCAAGATCAGGGCTATGAGAAGCGGCGCGGATACCTGCCCGGTTTAGCCGGGGGAGCAGAGAAGCTGAGGGCAGAGGGAGCCGAGCGCAGAGAGTCATCTCTGCTTCTCCGCTCCTCTGCTCTCTGCCAGTAGAGTGGGGGAACAGATGCCGGAAAATGAGCCTAAGTCTTACCGGATTCTCGGCATTGACCCTGGGACTGCTACTACCGGGTACGGGGTGATCGACCGAGTTGGTCAGACGCCCAAGCTCGTCGCTTATGGCGCAATAAGAACCAAGCCCGACAGACCGGACGCGGATCGCCTGATAGAGATCCACGAACAGTTTGTTGGGCTTCTTGCCAAGTATGAGCCGGACGTGCTGGTGATGGAGCGGCTGTTCTTCTCCAAGAACCAGACCACCGCAATCGCCGTGAGCAAATCCTGCGGGGTGATGCAGTTTGCGGCGGCCAAGAGTGGGCTGGAGGTGGTTGAGTACGGCCCGATGGAAGTGAAGATGGCGGTGGTTGGCTACGGGGGCGCTGACAAACAGCAGGTGCAGTACATGATCCAGAAGATCCTCGCCCTCACCGAAAAGCCCAAGCCCGACGACGCCGCCGACGCTCTCGCCCTATGCGTATGCCACGCCCACTCAGAGAGGCTGCGGTCACTGAGATGACCCAGACTCCCTCTCCCCGGTCTCACGGGGTGAGGGGTAGTGAATGCCTATCGCATCAGCACCAACCCCTCCCGGCCCGCTAGCGACCTGCGCCATCGGTAAGAGCTGTGCAGACTTGTAGGCTGGTGAGGCCCCTCACTCTAGCTCTCTCCCCTTGCGAGGGGAGAGAGGATGGTACGGTTTTGCGAGCCAGGGCAGTCTTGTGAGCCAGGGCGATCTTGTAGATCGCGGCGGGTCTAATGCACGAGGTCCCAAACTCCCCGATCACATCACTCGGAAGTCTGCTCCGCATCCGCGACCGTCTTCCCCTGGTTGAAGCTCCACTTGAGCAGGATCGGGGAAACCATTGTGGTTATCACCACCATAATCACAACCGCGCTGTAGATCGAGGGAGTGATCACCTTCTCGCCGCCCAGGACCAGAGTGCTTCCGATGGCGGCGAAGATCAGGCCGACCTCTCCTCTCGGAATCATGCCTATTCCAATGGAAATACGGTCAAGGCCTTTCTGCAGAACACCAAGTCCGCACACCTGCTTGCCGATTATTGCGGCGACTGTGAGCGCTCCGGCGAACCCCAGCACTTCCGGTTTCGCCAGCGTCACGATGTCGACGTTGGCTCCCATCCTCACGAAGAAGATCGGCACCAGCAGGGCCGCGATCGGGGCCACCAGTTCGTCGACGGAATGCTCACCCCGGTCTGTGAAGTCCTTCCAATGGGCTTCATCAAGAAGCAGGCCGGCTGCGAACGCTCCAACAATGGGCGCCAACTGTAGGACGCTGGCCAGGTAAGCCAGGGCAAAGCAGATGCCCAGGCTGGTGGTGAGGAGAATATCCGAGGAACGGAACCTGGAAGCCACGCTGAATATCTTAGGCACCGCGAGCCTGCCCAGGAGAATGGCGCCCGCAAGGAATCCGACCGCCTTTACCATCACCATCAGGATGCTCCCGACGGACAGCGCGACGCCGGCGTTGGTGGCGGTGATGATCCCCTGGACCATCGCAAGGATGATCAGGCCTTGCACATCGTCGATTACCGCCGCGCCCAGGATGATGCGGGCTTCGGTTGTCTGCAGTTTGCCCATGTCGCGCAGCACGCGGGCGGTTATGCCAACGCTGGTCGCGCACAGTGCCGCGCCGACGAATATGTGGGCGTAGAGGCCCTGTTCCGGGTGAAAGGCTGTTGCAACCCCCCAACCCAGAAGCATCGGAGCGATGACCCCGATTGTTGCCACGACAAATGAGGAAGCGCCGACCTTTGCCATGTGGCCAAGGTCAGACTCCAGGCCAACCTGGAACAACAGCAGAACCACGCCGAGTTCGGAGAGGACGCGGATGCTGGGGTCGGTCTTGATGGCAAGAAACGCGTCGACGCCAAGCAGGTTCAGGTTGCCGACTATCACGCCGAAGACCAGCTCACCTAGCACGGCGGGTTGACCCATTCGCACGAACAGGTCGCCACCTAGCTTTGCGGCAAGCAGTATGATGATGACTTCGAACAGCACAAGTGCGAAATGGCTGCTCGGGTCGCCGTGCTCAGTCGCTGCCGCGAATGCCTTTACCGCACTGAAGAGCAGCAGACCCGCAAAGATCACAAAGAAGCGTCGAGACCCCAAGATTCCCTTCAAGAAACAACCCCTATCCATCACACCCGATATGTCGAGACGCACAAACGCGCCCTTTCCCCCTGACAAGGGGGCGAGGGGGTCTGCGTATTGGACCAGATATCACTCGGTTATCGGCAGAAAGAGCTTACTCCGGCTCGTCGCCGATGGTCAACCGGCAGTGATCGACCAGCTCCGATATGTTGGCAAAACCAAGACAGATGCAGGTATCAGCCGCGCCGTAGTATATCTTGAGTTTGCCGTCCTCTTCCATGATTGCCCCGCAGGCGAATACCACGTTCCCAATATCGCCGACGCGTTCGTAGTATTCCTTTGGGGTGAGCACCGGGACTGCGCTGCGGCAAAGCACCTTGCTGGGGTCATCTATGTCCAGCAGGGCTGCTCCCATCCGATAGATAGGGCCGCCGCTGGTGTTCTTTACTCCGTGGTACAGCTCAAGCCATCCATACTCGGTCTCAATGGGCGGCACCCCGGCTCCGATCCTGTCGGTGTCCCAGTACCCGGCGCGAGTGGTCATAACCACCACGGAGTCTCCCCAGTGCTTCAGATCATCGGAGTAGGAAAGCCAGATGTTGCCGATGCCGCCGCCGTAGGGGCGGTCGAGTCGGGCGTAGCGTCCATCAATCTTGCGGGGGAACAGGCAGCCGTCCTTGTTCTCAGGCTCGCTGATGCACCCTATCCGCTCGAACTCCTTGAAATCCAGAGTCCTGGCAAGCGCCAAACGGGCGCCGTACCTGGAGTAGGCTGTGTACATGATGTAGTAGTAGCCTTCCAGGTAGGTGATCCTGGGGTCTTCGACTCCCCGCCGCTCATACTGTCGGAATGGTTCCAGCTTGGATGGTTCCATTGCAGGAGTCGAATCGACCTCGAAATGATAGCCGTCCGCGCTTCGAGCGATAAGAAGCACCGACCGCCCGGCCAGGTCTTCAACCCGCATAAGCAGCAGGTACTCATCGCCGAACTTGGTCGCGGCAGCGTTGAATACAGTATTGCAGGGGAACGGAACGTTCTCCAGCGTGATGATCGGGTTCTTATACCAACGATCAATGACATCCCGTCCCAGTTTTCTCGACATCCACAAACCCCCAGACAGAACCGGCAAGCCGGTCGCACAACATTCAATCAGTTCAATGCTATTCTACCCCGGATTGCGTGTCAACCCGCAGGTGTGTGTTCGATTTCGGTCCGGACTACACCATGCCGGACCTGATCATGGCCGCTGGCGCGTCTCGACGGGCATCTACTTTCACCGAGAGGAGACCCTGAAACGAGTTCAGGGTGACGTGTCACCCAACACCCAACACCCAACACCCAACACCCAACACCTAACACCTAACACCTAACACCTAACACCCATAATACACAGACACAGAGGTCAGCCGTGGCGTGTTGCCGCCGTTTGTGGCGCCCAGGGCCAGCCTGTATTGCACCCAGCCGCCGTCCTGCTTGAACCCCGCGCCCGCGCCGTCCCCCTTTTCAAACCAGGAGCAATTTGTGCCGTCGGGGCCTTGCCACGGGGCGTTTTCGAGCGCTTCTTTTGATGCCGCGGACCGGAACTGCGCCCGAACCCACGTCCTTGCCTGTATCTCGGCTTCCCAGTCGATGCCGAGGATCCGGCTTCCGTCCGGAAGCTGTTGGGCGTTGGAGACGTAGTGCTCTTCGGGCGAGCGGTCCATCACGTTGCCCGGGTCGACCGCGAACATCCCGTGGGGGCCGTCCGTGGGCAGCTTGGTTGTGTGGTTCGGCAGGAAGCCCTCCGGCCCATTCCACCAGACCTTGGATTCCCCGGAATGGTTGCCGTAGGTCTTGTGGTGTGCGACTGCCAGGTCGATGTAGCCGTCGTGGTTGAAGTCGCCTGCTATGCAACCGCATGCGGAGTGGCCATACAGCCTCGACCGGTTCTCCACGGAGTAATGCCCGCCGGGTGAACCCCAGTATATGTAGCAGTCCACATCGCGGTCACGGCCGCCGTTGTATACGGCCACGTATATATCCAGGTGCCCGTCGCGGTTGAAGTCGGCGATGGTGATGTCACCGCCGGAATGGTTGGGCAGCATCGATTTGCGGTCTTCGCGATAACCGTCCGGGCCGCCCCAGTAGATGTAGAGGTAGGAGTCCTTGGGTTGGGCGTTGCTCAGCGACTGGTAGCTGCAGATGATGAGGTCGGGGTAGCCGTTGCCATTGAGGTCGGCTACCTGCGCGCGGTCCGCTCCCTCGACGCTGAGCCAGGTCGACCGCTCCATGCTGAAGCCGTCCGGCCCGCCCCAGAGGATCAGGCTGCGAGGGCCGTAAATCTGGGCGATGAAGATGTCCAGCCAGCCGTCCTGGTTGAAGTCTGCCGCCACGACCCCGCGCGGCTCCCAGTACTTCTGGCCGTCCGGAGTGTCGTAACCCCGGGGCTCGTGTGGGGGAGCGAAATCCGGGTCCTTGATGTCGGGATCCAGTATGATCTTCTGCGGATTCTCGAGATCGTATCCATCGGGGCCGCCCTTGAATATCAGGAGGACAGGGTTCTGGAAGCCGGCGGCGGCAATGTCCAGATACCCGCTATGGCGGAAGTCGCCGACTGCGGAGCCGTGAGTGCGCCTGGTCGGCAGCACGAGTTTGCGCTCCGGATCAAAGCCATCCGGGCCGTTCCAGTAGATGAAAGACCCCGGGTCCAGGTGCGGCGCATTTTCGGCGCAGTTGCCGACAAAGATGTCCGCCCAGCCGTCATCGTTGAAGTCGACGCCCATGGCATCCGGCGCGGCCCAGGTCGGCAGTTCGGCGCGGCGATCGGGGCTGAATCCGTCCGGCCCGCCCCAGTAGAGGTAGGCGTTGACATCCCCGCGCACTCGCCCGCCTGTGTGGTTGACCAGCAATATCTGCGGGTTGGGGTCATCGCAGGTTCGACCGGCAAATATGGCCCCGGCGTCGTGGCTGACCAGCCTCACAGGCTCAGGTTCCACACCGCTCGTGCAACCTTCGTAGATCACGGACTCGAACGTGTTGAGGACGTCTGTCCGGCCCTGGCAGACTGCAACATCGCCGAAGCCGTTGCCGTTAAGGTCGGCGATGAGGACGTCGCGCGCGCTGATGGTTTTGATGGCGGTCTTGCGATCATCCGACCACGGCTTGCCGGCCTCGCCCCAGTAGATGAAGGAGTCCTCGATCTCATCGCGGTTCTTGCAGCATACTACTACCAGGTCGCTGGAGCCATTGCCGTTGGTATCCCCCACTGCCGCCGCGATTGGGTTCACCAAGTCGAGGTCGAAGTCACGCACGAACTGCCGGTCTTTACTCAGCTTGTAGAAGACTGCCTTGCCTTCTTCTTCGCGGAACAGGAGCTTGGAGCCGTTGGCGTCGAGTATCTTGGGAGCCCAGCCCTCGACGAACATGATCCACCACATTGTGGAGGACGGCGCCTCGCCGGTTCCCGCGTCTTCCCCGCCCACAAAGCTGCAGCGTTCCAAATCGAAGCCATCCGGCCCGCCCCACAGCACCATCGGCTTGCTGCCCTTTACCCGCAGGAAGAGGTCGGCGTAGCCGTCGCCGTCGATGTCCGCAGCGGTCATGTGGGTGATCTCAAGCTGGAGGTCCACGTGCTGGGTGGCGTCGAAGCCGCGTTCGTTTTGGTAGAACACCATCAGCCTGGCGTTGCTGGAGAATGCGATTGCGGGCTTGCCGGTGCCTTTGAAGTCGCCGATTGCCGCCGCTCTGCCATCGGGCACGGGCAGGTCTATCTTGTATCGCTCGCTGAGGCCCTCGGGGCAGCCGTAGTATACGAACGCGGTCATATCGGAGTGGGTGCCGTTGCACTGGTTCACAAGCACGAAATCGTCGTAGCCATCGCCATTGAGGTCGCCGACCGCCCCGGCGTAGCCGCCGAGCGAGGTAAGTTCGGTGAGTTCTGCCTTGCCGAGTGGGTCTCGATAGACACCGGACGGCGGGCGCTCGTTCATATCCTGGCTGTTCACGAAGAACAGGTCCATGTAGCCGTCGTTGTTGAAGTCGAACCTGCGGATTCGCTGGAGAATACCCTTGTCCCGTGAGCAGTAGATGTTCTGCCCGCCGTTGCCGAACGTCCCGTCGGCGAAGTCCGCGTAACCTTCCTCGCGCCAAACCTTAGCGCCCTCAAACCCCTGCTTCTGTGAACTCACAACAATCTCCTTAATGGTTCTGGCTGCCACAAATAGAGGACAGACCTACCCTGTCCACGGGCGCTGGTTCTGTCCCCATTTTTCCACAAAGTAAGTCTACTTCTAGTCCATCGCTAAGTCAAGAATTTGGGGGAGACGGGTTTATCCGCAGATGGCGTAGATGGGGGTGACGCTCCTTGGTTGGGGTTTGACACGGCGACCACTTGGTATTATGCTATATATGGAATATACACTGACGGACAGAGGCTGATGGATGTAGTCTTTTTCAAAGACACGGACGGGTCGGTCCCAGTGATGGACTGGCTGGACGAGGTGGTTGCCAGACGCGACTTGCGAATAGCAGCCAAGTGCCGCGTGCGCATTGAACTCCTGCAAGACCAGGGCGAGAAGCTTCGCAGGCCATATGCGGACTACTTGCAGGATGGCATATACGAGTTGCGCATCGCGTTCGGAACGGTCAACTATCGTATCCTTTACTTCTTCAGCGGTTCCGAGGCTGTCATCGTGCTTGCGCACGGGCTGACCAAGGAGGCTGAGATTCCGCCACGGGATATCCAGATAGCAGTCAAGAGGCGCGAGCTATTCGAGGGCGACCCCAAGAGGTACACATACCATGAGTGAAAACAAGAGAACCACGGCTGATGCCGTTGAGATTATCGACCGCCGCTTCGGCGGGGGTGAGGGCTGGGACAGAGAGGTTGCCGAGGAGTCACTGAAGATGAATGTCGGGCAGCTAGTCCACGACCTGCGGGTGGAGTCTGGGCTCTCCCAGAAAGGGCTCGCTGCGCGTGTCGGCACCAGCCAGTCCGTGATCTCAAGGGTAGAGAACGCAGACTATGAGGGCAGCGCCCTTCAGGTGTTGGCAAGAGTCTGCATGGCGCTGCGCAGAGAGATCAGCGTGGGCAGAACCAGCGCGGGCGCGCGGGTTACCGCGCGGTGATACCGGAGGGGTCCCGGAATACCAGAGGGTGTGAGGCGCAGGACTCATTCGAGGCGCTGCTTCGACAAGCCTTGGCGGATGGGCATACGGAGCTTGCCGACCGGCTGGATCAGATCATGCACCACATCGCCTACACCACCGGCTCCGAACTGATCGGGGAGCTTGGATTGGCTGTCCGGGAGTTCGAGCGCAGCAAGCCAACCGTCAGCCCGGAATTGCGGCAACTGCTGAGAGACTGCAAGCGGGTGGTGAGGCGAGTTTGGCCGGGGCTTTGGGTTTTGTAGTTGCTGGCTTCGGCAGCGGGATTGTGCTGGCTGCGAGGCTAGCACTTAGTTGAATGCTGCCGAGTAAAGCCCCCAGGTAACCGGGTAGCCCAGCTTCGCGACGCACTCTGCGATGGCAGCCAATAGGACATATACGACATATAGGACCTATGGGACATTGAGTCTACCTCACCGTCCACAACGTAACGCTCTCAGCATCCTTGGTAATAATCCGATTGCCGGAGACTATAAACGATGCATAGGTCGGGGCGTCGGAGACCTTGAATCGAGCTTCTTCCTTGTATTCCTTCTCGATCGGTCTGAACACTACCAACTGTGAGTCGCTGGGGAGGCCGAAAATCACCGCGCCGGCGTCCACTATGCCCCCATAGCTTTCCTTGCGTGTCGCTGTATCCACCCACACGGTCTGGCCGGTGGCGGCGTTCATGCAGAAGAAGCTGCCCTTGTCCGAAAGGCCGTAGATGAAACCGTACCTCAACACAGGCGAACAATAGCCGCAGCCCAGGTCCGGGTTATCCCAGACTTCCCTGGTGACGAACGCATCGCCCTGTTTGGCGACAGTCAGCGCCCTGGTCCCGCGGCCCTGGCCGGTGTAGATGACTGTCTGGCCGTCGACTATTGGGGTAGAGGAGTTGTAGAAGCGCCTCTCAGTCACAGCGGGGAGAGTCCATAGGATCTTGCCGTCGGCCACGGCCACCCCGATCAGGTTCTTGTCGGTCAGGAACACAAGCTGCTTGACCTTCCCAACCGTCATCAGGACTGGGGAGGAATAGGAGGGACCGTCTGTGGGCGTCTTCCATTTGATAGCCCCCGTGGCGAGGTCGAAAGCAACTATGGTGCCGTTATCCTTGCCGCCGAGATGGAATATGGCCATTTTGTCCGCGATGATCGGGGACATCGATGTGTAGAACACCGGCTGGGACCCCTGATACTCTGTGTTCCGCCATAGCTCCTTGCCGTCAGATATATCCACGCAGCGGACCAGGCCGTCCACCCCAAGCGTGACCATCTTGCCGTTAGCTATAGCCGGTGTGCCCCTGGGGCCGCCGTGGTCCCTGGCGGGGCCGGTTATCGTCATCGCCGGGTAGCCGGTCTTCCAGACTTCCTTGCCGGTCGCGGCGTCCAGGCAGAGGGTTACCTCGTCCCCGCCCTGCCGGGTGAAGACGTATATCCTCTTGCCGACGAGCACGGGCGTTGCGTCCGCCGCGCCGGCCACCGAACCGACCGTGACCTTCCATACCTGGGTCAGTTCCTTGGGCCATACCTTGGGAGCTGCGAACTTTGCCGCCTTGCCGTCGCGGTTCATCCCGCGCCACTGTGGCCAGTCCTGCGCCATCGCGCAGGTTGCGCTTGCCAGGATCACTACGGCTGCCGCTATGCCGATCAGTCTGTTCTTCATTTTTGTCTCTCCTGTATAGAGTCTCGCTTTAGACGGTAGAATGGTGGTGTTGGTAACAAAGAAGCCCCTTTCCGCCAACACCTAACACCTAACACCCAGCACCTACTCCGGCCTCATCTGTGGGAACAGCAGGACGTCTCTGATCGAGTCCTGGTTGGTGAAGAGCATTACCAGGCGGTCGATCCCGATCCCTAGCCCGCCTGTGGGTGGCATGCCGTATTCGAGCGCCCGCAGGAAGTCGTCATCCATCGGGTGGGCTTCCACGTCTCCCGCCGCCCGCATAGCCGACTGTGTCTGGAAACGTTCCTTCTGGTCGATGGGGTCGTTGATCTCCGAATATGCCGGGGCAATCTCCCTGGTGCCTATGTAAAGGTCGAATCGGCGGACGAACTTCTCATTCCCCGGTATCTTCTTGGCCAGCGGAGATGTCTCTATCGGGAAGTCTGTCACAAAGGTTGGCTGTATCAGATGGGGTTCGACGAAGCGTTCGTGGATCTTCTCGATGATCCCGCCGATCATGTGCTCGTTCTCCGTTGACAGACCCAGCCCTTCCATCGCGGCTAATGCGCTTTCAAGGCTCGAAAATGCTTCCGGCTTTACCCCCGAATACTGCTCGATGCCCTGGAGGATCGGTAACCGCGGCCAGGGAGGGGTGAGGTCGATCTCCTGTGTTTTGTATGGTATGGTGAGCTTGCCGAAGACTGTGTTAGCGACGTAACTGAAAAGGTCCTCGAGGAGCTTCATCATGTCTTCCAGGTTCGCGTACGCCTCGTAGCTCTCAAGCATGGTAAACTCGGGATTATGGCGCGTGGAAAGGCCTTCGTTTCGGAAGACCCGGCCTATTTCGTAGACTTTCTCCATCCCGCCGACTATCAGCCGCTTCAAGTACAGCTCCAGAGATATGCGCAGGTGGAGGTCGATCTGGAGGGCGTTGTGGTGGGTGTTGAAAGGCCTCGCCGCCGCGCCGCCAGCCACCGATTGCAGCACCGGCGTCTCTACTTCCAGATACCCCCGGGAGTCGTAGAAGCTGCGAATCGCGCGGACTATCCTGGACCGGTTCTCGAAGACCTCGCGGCTGTCTTCGTTGATGATGAGGTCAAGGTACCGCTGGCGGTAGCGCTGCTCGGTGTCTTGCAGGCCGTACCACTGCTGGTCGCCCTTTTCCTTGCCGAACGGGATCGGGCGAATGCTCTTGGAAAGCACCGTGAGTTTGTTTACGTGGACGCTGACCTCGCCGGTCCGGGTCCTGAACACAAAGCCCTCTGCTCCGACGAAGTCTCCCAGGTCCAGCAGCTTCACAAGCTCGTAGTCCTCGCCGAGGTCATCGCGCTTGAGGTAGAGTTGGATCTTGCCCTTGCGGTCCAGGATGTGGGCGAACGCGGCCTTGCCCATAAGCCGGTGGGAAACGAGCCTCCCCGCAAGCGCCACCAGCATCTCGGGCTTTTCAGCCGACTCTTCCGACGGTTCCACGCTCTCGAAAGCCGCTATCACGTCGGCGCTGAACGGCTCCGCCTCCGACTTCGTGCCGTCCGGCAGGTTGATGACCGCCGAGCGAGGGTATCGCTCCTGGGCGAACGGATCGTCGCCTATCTCCCGCATCTTCTGCAATTTCTCAAGCCTGGTGGCTATTAGTTCCTGTTCCGGTATCTGATGCTCTTCCACTCACTCACTCCACTCTATTCAGTTCACGGGAAGCAAGTAGCAACGTCATGCTGAACTCGATTCAGCATCTCCTTTCGGTCTAGAGGAGACCCTGAAACAAGTTCAGGGTGACGTATACACGTGACTTAGCGTGAACCACTTAGTAATCGCCTGTTACAAAAAGAAAGCCCCGCGGTAAACGTACCCGCAGGGCCTACTTCTATCCAGCAAGCTGGTTTTCCTCTATTTGCCGACTCTGCCGAGCCGGGCCACACTTGTTCACCCGCCTTGGTGGAACAACTATTTGGTTATGTCCAGAATCTTGTATTCCACTCTGCCGGCTGGTATCTTGATTCTCACGATGTCGCCGACTTTGGCTCCCACAAGGGCCTCGCCCACCGGTGACTCGTTTGAGATCTTATCTTCCGCCGGATCGGCCTCAAAGGTGCCAACTATGGTCCAGTTCAGCTCATCGCCATTCTCAAGATCCTGCAGCAGCACCTTGCAGCCGATGCCAACCTGGTCCGTATTAACGTCTTCCAGCAGCCTCGCGGCCCCGATGATGTCTCTCAACTCATCGATTCGACCTTCAACGTAAGCCATCTCATTCTTGGTATATTCATAATCGGTGTTCTCTGAGAGTTCCTCACCGTTATCCATAGCTTCACGTAGCCGGTCCGCCAGACGTCGCCGCTCGACATGTTTCAGTCGATCCAGTTCGTCTTCCATCTTCCGAAGACCGTCCGAACTCAGGACTACTTCTCTTCTTGTTGCTTGCATAGTACTCACCTTCTCTCATGGCACAACCCCGTTGCGCCATTCGGGTCTCCACCAGACCCTGCCGTTTTCCAGATTGTCAGACTTACACTTATTACGTCACGGCGACTCTTGTTCCGTGTAGATGTTTGACGCATGGCCGATATAGTATGTTCCTTTGTCTACCTCAACTTATTTGTGCGGCAACTAAATAAGCAATAATTCCAATTATGTCGCGCTCTTTGTTGAGTTGGCCGCCGACAAGCGGCGGCCAACTCGTTCCTGCCCCCACGGGCAGTTGAGGTTCTCCGCGTGGGGGTAGAGTTCATGACCGAAGGCGGTCACTTCAACCACCGGCTAAAACTCTAGCCCGCACGGTCACCTCGTTGACTGTTTATCATATCAGTCACCACCTCCTCTCGTGTCAGCTAATTATACCCAGCAAAGTGGTCTTGAACACGATGGATTTTGCTGTTTGTGGAGTTGACAAAACGAATGCAGCAATATAGCATTGTTGTGAGCAGTATGAGTTTTCATACTAAAGCGGAAAATAGGTGCACTATGAACCAAGCGCATTCCCTCGAAGACCACTTCTACGGTGTTGCAACTGTCAACGAACGTGGGCAGATTGTGATTCCGGCGGAAGCCCGAAAGAACAGCAATATCCATCCCGGAGACAAGATGATAGTCATCGGGCATCCGGCAAACAAGGCGCTTGTCCTGGCCAAGATGGACACGATGCGTGAGGTTATGTCATACTTCCTGGACGAACTCCAGAAGCTGGAGGATCAGGCAAACGAGACCCCGGAGGAACAAACCGGTGAATAGCATATTCGAACGCGTGTCCACTAATTTCAAGAGGTGCAATCGGCCTATGAAAATCATTGCCGCCGCAATGCTGGCAGTAAGTTTTCTGGCTGTTGGGGTGTCTGCGCAAGACGCGAGCGCGCCGCTGACGGTTGATCAGGCCATCAAGGTAGCCTTCGAGAACAGCCCCAAGATCAGGATAGCTGTCGACCAGTATGCAAAGTCGACCGGGGCTGTTTCTGAAGCGAAGAGCAACTTCCTGCCCAGAGTGACTCTGAGCGCGACTCACACCCGGCAGGGGCCTCCTGTGTCGGTGAAAATCGGAGACATCAGCGCTAACCTGGTGCAGGGACAGGCCACCGCCGCGGCAGCGAACCTGACGATGCCCATAGATATATCCAAACAACTGGCCACCGTCACCAACCTGAGCAAGTATCAGCAGGAGATGGACCGGCTCAACGTCATCTCGCAGTATCAACAGCTCATTCTCGATGTGAGCAACTCGTTCTACGAGCTTCGCAGGGCCAAGGCTGCATCCAGGGTCGCGCAGAGCGCCGTGGACACAGCGAATGACAGGCTGAAGAACACGAGAGCGCGGTTCAACGCCGGCGTGTCCCCGAAGTTTGATGTGGACATCGGGGAAGTCGAGGTGGCGAACCTCACTCAGCGCCTGATATCCGCCAACAAAGGGGTAGAGATGGCCCGGGCGGCCCTCAATACGACCCTCGGGATCGACGTTTCCACGCCGACCGAGGTGGCTGAAGACCCGGTGACGCCAAAGGGTGAACCGGTAGATACTTCCGCATCCATTGCGAAGGCGCTGGTGGATCGCCCCGAGATCAAGACCGTGGAGCTTTCCATAGCGATGTCGAAGTTCGGGACCAGGCTGGCCAGGCTCAACAGCGCGCCGACCCTCGGGGTTTCGGCGACCTACAACTATTCGCTCAATGTCGGTGGGTTCAGCGCAACAGCCGGCACCTGGATAGCCATTGTACAGTTCTCCAAGTCCATCTGGGACGGCGGAGAGACCAGGTCCAAGGTAGTGCAGGCGTTGGCCGATGAGGCGCGCGCGAAGGACTCGCTGGCGCAGGTGAAGCAGGGCGTTGCGCTGGATGTCCAGATTGCGGCGCTGAAGCTCCAGGATGCGGCGGACAGAGCGGCCACCGCAACTAAGAACGTGTCCCTGGCCCAGGAAGCTCTCAGGCTTGCAAACGTGCGGTACGAGGCTGGAGTGTCTACAATGGTCGAGGTCACAAACTCAGAGCAGGCGCTGACCGAAGCCAGGTTCAACGAGGTCAACGCACAATACGACTACGCCGAGGCCGTTGCAGCGCTGGACAAAGCCAGAGCATCTCAGCCGGAGATGGCATCGGCTATTGCGCTGGTTCCGGCCTCAAAACTGTAGGCTCGGACGGCGTCAGGCCCCAGTATCCAATTTCTAAGTTCCAATGTCCAGAAACGGAGTCCTTTATGAAAACCAAGCTAATCGTCGCTGTTCTGATAATCCTGGTCATAGGCGCGCTCTTCGGCGCCATGAAACTTCGCGAGAAGAAAGCTCCCTCGCCATCGACCGGCGAGATCTGGGCCAAGGAAGGCACTCCCGTTGAGACGGCGGCAGTGTTCACCGGCTCGATGGCCAAGTCCATCGAGACTACTGGTGACATACAGGCTCTCGAGAAGATCAGTCTCTCCGCCAAGATTCCGGGCAGGATAGCCAACTTCGGGTTCAGAGAAGGCGAGCGCGTCGCGGCCGGGACGGTTGTGGCGACCCTCGACCAGCAGGACGCTCTGAACAACCTGCGCCAGGCCCAGAGCGGTCTGGATTCTGCCGAGACACGGCTCTCACAAGCCCTCACCGGCGCGAAAGTGACCAAGATACAGACTGATGCGTCCATTGCGCAGGCCAATGCGGGTGTTTCCGCGGCGAATGCCCAGTTGGAATTGGCGAAAAGCCCTACCCGCAGCCAGGATAAGATCATTGCGGAGAACGCTGTCGCCAGCGCAAAGGCCAATCTCGACAATTCCAGCGCCGACCTGAGGCGAAGCCAGGAGCTGTTCGCCCAGGGCGCCATACCGCAGTCATCACTGGACCTCTCGAAGACTCAGCACACCGTGGCCGAGAACGCCTACAACTCCGCCCAGCAGCAGTTGGCCATGATCAAAGAGGGCGGGCGTGATGAGTTGGTTCGGCAGGCGGTCGCGGGGGTTCGTAATGCGGAAGAGGCCTTGCGCCAGGCTAAGGCGAACGCTGCTCAGAATATGCTTCGGCAGGAAGATATCAAAGCCGCAAGAGCCGGTGTGCGAAGCGCTCGGGCGATGGTGGAGATGGCCAAGCAGGCTCTGTCCTACACCTATGTGAAGTCGCCGATTTCCGGCGTGATCTCGGCCAGGTACGCTGATTCAGGCCAGGTGGTGGGCGCGGGAGTGCCTATCTGCGACATCGTGAATATGAACACCCTGTATCTGCAGGGCGATGTGTCGGAGACGGATATCGGCAGTGTATCGCGGGGCCAGAAAGTGGATATCCGGGTGGACGCGTTCCCCACGGAGACATTCAGCGGGATCGTGGCTGAGTTGTACCCTTCCGGATCGACCAAGAGCCGCAACTTCCAGGCGCGGATTCGCATCGTGAGTGGCACGGACAAGCTGCGCCCGGCTATGTTCGCGCGAGGAACGATTGTATCGGGTGTGGAGAACAACGTCGTGTTGGTCCCCAAGGACGCTATCGATACTCGCAAGGGCGCCAAGATGCTCTTCAAAGTGATGCCGGATGATACAGTCAAGCGGTACGACATCGAAGTAATACGCGAGGATGACAACAATGCTCAGATCAAGACCAACGACGGCCTGAAGTCCGGAGACACAGTTGTCACGGCGGGCAGGCAGACCCTGGACGATGGTTCCAAGGTCCGAGCAGAGAAGGCTAAATAGTAAATAACCCCTCACCCCAACCCTCTCCCGCAAGGGGAGAGGGAGATAGAGAGAGACATATATGTGGTTGACGTATACGTCAATAAAACGGCCCATTTTCTTGATGATGTTTGTGGCGGCGCTCATTGTGGTCGGCCTGATGTCCAGGTCGAAGATGCCGCAGGAGCAGATGCCCAGGATAGACTTCCCCTACGTGACCGTTGTCACGAGCTACCCGGGAGCTGGACCAAACGAGATGGAGACCCTGGTAACGGAGCCGCTTGAGAAGGCGGTCAGCTCAATTGGTCATCTCAAGAACGTCACCAGTTCCTCGCAGGATGGCGTGTCCGTGGTTGCGATGGAATTCGAGTTGGGAACCGACCTCAACGCGGCGGCTGCGGATGTGCGAGACAAAGTCTCCGCGGCGAAGCAGAGTCTCCCCAAGGACATCAACGAACCCAGTATTATCAAGGCGGACATCAGTTCCCAGCCGGTGGTTCGTATAGGTCTGGAAGGCCCACTTTCGCCCAAGGAAATGAGAATTCTTGCGGACGACGTGATATCCGACCAGCTTGCGAAAGTCGGTGGGGTTGCGAGTGTGTCGGTGCAGGGTGGTGATCTGCGAGAGATATCTGTTGCAGTCGACAGAGACCGCCTGCAGGCTTACGGCGTGGGCATCAACTTCGTCGCCGGCGCTCTCGCGAATGCCAACGTGAACGTCCCCGCCGGAGCCATCAAGCAGGGCGCGCGTGACTTCTCCGTGCGAACCGTCGGCGAGTTTGCCTCGGCGGACGAGATCGGGAACATCACCATCTACAAAGATGGCGACGACACCATCCCGATCAGGCTGAGAGATATTGCGACCATCAAGGACACCGTGAAAGAGCGGGACAACCTGACCCGCATGAACGGCAAGCCTACAGTAACCATCTCCATCCAGAAGCAGTCCGACGCCAACACGGTCGACGTGGCGGACGGAGTCAAAGCGGCGCTGGTGGAGATGAAGTCCAGGATGCCCGCCGGAGTCAACGCCATCGTGGCGGACGACCAGTCGGTCTTTGTAAAGGACGCTCTGGAAGATGTGAACAGGAGCCTTCTCGAGGGCATTATCCTGGTCGTCATCATCGTGTTTCTCTTCCTGCACACGGCGAGGGCGACCTTCATTGTGGCCGTGGCGATCCCGACGTCGCTGTTTGCCACCTACGGCCCGATCTACTCTCTGGGTTTCACCCTGAACTTCATGACCCTGTTGGCGTTGTCATTATGCGTCGGGATCCTGGTCGACGACTCGATTGTTATTATCGAAAACATCGAGCGCCATATTAGGATGCGGGAGAACCCGGTGGCGGCGGCTGTGAACGGTCGAACCGAGATCGGCTTTGCGGCGGTCGCGATCACACTGGTAGACATAGTCGTGTTCGTGCCGATCGCGTTTATGGGCGGGATTGTCGGACAGTTCTTCAAGCAGTTCGGCCTTACTGTCGCAATTGCCACAATGTTCTCGCTGATTATGTCGTTCACCCTAACCCCCATGCTGGCGTCGCGGTGGATGAAGAGCCAGGAAGACAAAGAGCGCGAAGCTGCCGACCTCAAGGCGAAGCAGGCCGCGGGTAAGAGACTCGGTCTAGTGGATACAGTAAACACCCTGGCCGGGCATCTTTTCAGAAATGCCGAGAGGCTTTTCGACGCAGTCGATGCTGTGTATGAGAGGGTGCTCGCCTGGGCTTTGGACTGTCGCTTCCTGGTAATCATCATTGGTTCCGTCTCGCTGTTTATGGTCATATCAATGGCCGTTCCCCTGAACAAGCAGGGGATGATGATGAGACTGGTGGTGGTGGCGATCTCGATATTGCTGCTGCTTGTGGCTATGGCGATCAACAAGAAGGGCAGGGCGGCGGCCGTTGTCTTTGGGATAATGGTGGCGATCATTTGTCTGGGCATATACATTCCGCTGGGAGTTGAGTTCCAACCCAGTATCGACGAAGGCCGATTCGCGGTAAGCCTGCGGACAGCCCCGGGCACCTCACTCGAAGCGACCGACAAAGTGGTGCGGCAGGTGGAAGCGGTACTCGACCAGATACCTGAACTAGAGGGCAGCTACTACTTTACCAATGTCGGCGTGAGCGGTTCCGGATTCATGGGAGCGGGCGACTCCGGGCCGCAGTACGCTTCCATCGCCGGGAAGATTGTCGACAAGACCGAGCGCAAGCCGGTCGAAGTGGACGGCAAAATGCGCAAGCGTAGCATCGATGACGTGGTCGACTGGATTAGCCGCAAGATCGCGGGTATCCCTGGCGCTGAGTCCATCGCGGTAACTGCCGCCGAAGGCGGCGGGCCTGGTGGCGGGATTCAGATGGAAGTCCAGGGCGCGAACCTGCAAGACATCATCGCCACGGCGGACCGCACAGCGGAGACGATAGCGAGCGTACCGGGGGCAATCGATGTAGACGTTTCCTATAAAGAGGGCCGTCCGGAGCAGCGGATCGAGGTAGACAGGGTCAAAGCGGCCCAACTCGGGATGAGCGTTGCCGAGATAGCCATGGCAGCCCGCACTGCAATCGACGGCAACGATACCGCGAAGCTCCGCGAGGGTGGGACCGAATATCCCATCAACGTGCGCTACGCCAAGGACTACCGGGAGACGCCATCCGACCTTGGTAACATCATTATCAGCCAGAAAGACAGGTCTCCGATCTATCTGCGGGACGTGGCGAATGTGAAGCCTGCGTTTGCGCCCACCAAGATAGACCGCAAGAACCGCCAGAGGATCATATACGTGAACGCCAACCTTGCCAAGGGCGCTCTCCTTGGGAACGTGCAGCAGGTGATCCAGCAGAAGCTGGCGGTTATGGAAAAAGCCCCTGGAACGACCATAGGGACGGGTGGCGTCGGCCAGATCATGATCGAGAGCTTCGGCTACATGCTCTCGGCTCTGGGGCTGGCTGTGTTGTTCGTGTATATGCTGATGGCGGGGTTGTTTGAGAGTCTGCTCACGCCGTTTGTTATTATGTTCAGCCTACCGCAGGCGATGGTGGGCGCGCTGCTGTTCCTGTTGATGACAGGCAGATCGATCAGCATTGTGTCTTTGATCGGTATAATCATGTTGATGGGATTGGTGGCGAAGAACGCCATCTTATTGGTTGACTACACCAACACCCTGCGTGCCAGAGGGAAGAGCAGGCGAGAAGCGATATTGGAGGCAGGCCCGACCAGGCTGCGTCCAATACTTATGACCACCACCGCCATGATCGGTGGCATGATTCCGACCGCGCTCGCGACCTCGCGTGGCGCTGAGATACGGCAGCCGATGGCTTTGGCGGTTATGGGTGGACTGTTGTTCTCGCTGCTGCTGACTCTGATCGTTATCCCGGTTGTCTACACAATCGTGGATGATATGTGGCAGAAGCTGCTGAACAGGCTCTTCCCGAAGTACGAACACTTCAAGGACCTGCGAAAACAACGAATCGATGATATGGCGAATCAGACGCCGACTCATCCTACAGACAGCCTGTAAGAGATAACTATGCTCAGCCTGTTGAGGGAGTCTGTCAACCGGTGCGATGCCTCGCTTTTCAAAGCGATAAACGGCCTCGCCGGTCAGCCTATCCTCAACAGGCTGATGGTGTTTTTCACCACCCTCGGCTACGGCTGGGCGCTTGTTCTGCTCTGTATTGTGATCCTGCTTGCGGGCTGGCTGAAGCGGAAACCGGCGGTGCGTATGTCCGCCTATGCTGGTTTGGCAGCATACGCGCTTGGGGGGATTGCGTCTCCGCTGTTCAAGGTTATCTGGGGCCGCCCGAGGCCGCTGCTCGCGCTGTATGATGTGAAAGTAGTCGACCTGCCTCTGTTTACCAACAGCTTTCCCTCCGGTCACACTATTGGGGCGTTTGCTGTCGCGGTTGCCTGCTCGGCATTCTCGCCGAAGCTTGGGTGGTTCTTGTATCCGCTGGCTGTGCTGATCGGTTTTTCCCGCGTATACATAGGGGTGCATTACCCGTTCGACGTGCTCTTCGGCGCTGCCGTGGGAGCGCTGTCGGGTTGGGTGGTGTCATACGCCATCAAGTCGAGGTTGGATGATAAACCGGAGAAGCTCCCTGAGCGGAGTCGAAGGGAGTCCAATGAATAGCAGTTATGCCTGGATAGCTTTGGGTCTGCTCTGCGTTGTGCTGTTTGTTGTAGGTCTGGGGTCCGTGCCGCTGATGGGGATGGACGAGTCCCTCTACTCAGACACCGCACGGCATATGCTTGCCTCGGGCGATTATATTACCCCCTACTACAACAACGAGCCGTTCTACGACAAGCCTCCGCTGGTCTACTGGCTGATGGCCGGGAGTATGGCGGTGTTCGGGGTGAACTCGTTCGCTGTCCGGTTCCCCTCGGCGATTGCGGCGCTGTTGCTCGTGGGCCTGACAGCCTGGTTCGCAGCTCGGATATGGGGCAGGAAGACCGGGCTTCTGACGGGGTTTGTGCTCGCAACCTCTATCCTCTCGGTGGCTCTCGCGAGAATGGCTATCCTGGATATGTGGTTCTGCCTGACTATATCGGTGTCGCTGGGGTCGTTTGTGTTGGCATATACGAAACTCGCGAACCGTTGGTGGTACCTGCTGACGTGGGCGTCGGCGGGGTTGGCTGTGATGGTGAAAGGACCGGCTGGTGGGCTGCTGATAGCCTTGGTGGCGTTTGTCTTTGTGCTGACCAGGTGGCGCGAGCGACGGCTGCCTGATCTGGGAATGCACCTGCTGGGGTTCCTGCTCTTTGTGGCGATAGCGGTTCCGTGGTATTTGGCGGTGAACCAGGCCACCAACGGCGCGTTCCTGCAGGAGTTTCTTTTCCACCAGAACATCGCCCGCGCGATGGGCAAGGACTTCTACCACAATGGCCCGTTCTACTTCTACATCCCAATCCTGCTGATGGCATTCTTCCCGTGGAGCGTGTACCTGCCGCTGGCGTGGCGATCCGGGGTCCGGCTTAAGCGGACCGACCAGAGGGGAGATGTCCTGCTGTTCGCCGGAATATGGTGCGCGGCGGTGTTTGTCCTCCTATCGATAGTGACCTCCAAGCTGCCCGGTTACATCTTCCCAATCTTCCCGCCTGCGGCGGTGTTGGTTGGGGTGATGTGGGACTCATTTAACCGTCAACCGTCAACCGTCAACCGTCAACCGCTACTCGTGAAGTACACTACTGCCGCAGTCATTCTCGCCGTTGCGGTTGCCGGGGCGCTCTTTGCCGCCCAGTTCGCCATTCCCGACCCGATCCCAGGCTTGTCTTGGGGATTGATCCCGATGGGGGTCTGCATGCTGGCTGGTGCTGTGGTGGCGCGGTGGGTGCTGGTGAAGCGGCAGTCTGTGTCGGGGGCGTTTGTTGCTTTGGCTTGTGGGATGGTGGGGTTCCTGCTGATCACGGTGTTTGTTGGTCTGCCCATTGCATCGCGCGAGACCGATGGCGCTGTGCCGGAGCTTGCTGCTCTGGTGCATCAGCACAGGCCCGGAGAGAAATCGACCATTCTCGCCTACGACCTCAACCCCAGGCTGTATTCACTGCCGTTCTACGTGGGCGACAGGGTGGAACTTGTCTACCCCAGCGTCACTGATCGAGCCACAATTCTGGCTCCGCAGGTTCTGCGCGATGCGCTGAGTAACCCGAGCAAGCCGGCGCTCCTGATAGTGCAAACAGACCGCCTTCCGATGTATCCTATAGGAAACCTGACCCCGGTCGCGAGATTGGGGAAGTACCTGGTATTCACAAACACAGTTCGGAACCGTAGATAAGTTGTCATTCCGAGCTTGCGAGGAATCTGCTTTCCCCCTCTCCCCTTCGCGGGAGAGGGTTGGGGTGAGGGGCGTGTCGAAAGCAGATTCCGCAGTCGCAAGCTCCTTCGGAATGACAGCAACTTCGGAGGCTAACATGAACTACGACATCATCATCGCGGGCGGGGGCCTTGCTGGGTGCGCGGCAGCTTGCGCTTCGGCCAGGCTTGGGGCGCGGACTCTGCTCGTCGAGCGGTTCGGGTTCCTTGGCGGGTGGGCGACTGCCGCGCTGGTGGCTCCCTTTATGCCTCACAAAACCTCCACGGGCGAAGTGCTGGTCGCCGGGATGTTCGATGAGATCAAGTCCCGCCTTGCAGCGATGGACGGCCTCCTGGACAACACCTTCGACCCCGAACTGATGAAGCAGGCGCTGCTGGAGATGGTTGTCGAATCGGGCGCTTCGCTGCGGCTGCACACCCAGATTGTCAGCGCAAAGCAGGATTCCGAGGGCTTCTCGCTGTGCCTGGTATCCAAGTCCGGTATGCAGGACGCGCGGTGCCGGAGGGTTGTGGACTGCACAGGCGATGGGGACGTTGCGGCGTTTCTGGGCGCGGAGTTTCAGATGGGTGATGAGCAAGGCCTGCCCCAGGCGATGACCCTGATGTTCGATATGGCCGGTGTGGATTTTGCCAAGGCGCTGGAGTATGTCCGAGCCAACCCCGACCATATGCGCTTCCCCAAGCTCTCCCCCGATGAAGACCTCTCAAAGATGGCCCGAAGCGTGTTCGGGATTGCGGGTTACTACGAGCTGATCAAACGCGCCAGGGCAAACGGCGACTACGATGTCCCCGGCGACCTCCTTTTCTACATCAACCGCCCAAGGCAGGGGGAGGTGGTCTTCAACACCACCCACGTGGGCAATGTATCGGGAATCGACGCCGATGATGTCACCCGCGCCGAGATCGAGGGCAGGCGGCAGATGATGTGTGTGGCGAAGTTCGCGCGCAAGTATGTGCCGGGGTTTGAGGACTCATACATAATCAGGACCCCCGCGCACATCGGAGTCCGCGAGACCCGCCGCATCCTTGGCGACTATGTATTCAGCGAGGCGGATGTGGAAGAAGCCCGGAAGCACGAGGACGCCGTGTGCAGGCTTGCTTATCCGGTGGATGTTCACCACGGCAGCGGCAGCGGTTACACCCATTCGGAGGATAAGGCTCGCCACATCGAGCCACCCGCCGGTGATTACTACGAGATCCCCTACCGGTGCCTGCTCCCGACCGGCATCGAGAACCTCCTCACCGCCGGTCGCTGTGTCTCCAGCACCCAATCAGGCCACGGCGCCATAAGAATAATGCCCGCCTGCGCCGCCATGGGCCAGGCAGCAGGCGCCGCCGCCGCGCTGTCGCTTGCCGCTGGTTGCACTCCAAGGGAGCTTGATCCGGTGAGGTTGAGCGAGGAGCTGAGAGGGCAGGGGGCGTTGGTGTAGACTCCCTCTCCGCGCAAGCAGAGGGTCGGGGTGAGGTCCCTTCGCACAACATCCTGCAATGGATCTGCCGGACAATCATCAGCCTCTTGTAGAGGCCGCGGGCGGGCCATGGACTGTCCGTCCCTACCCGATGATCTCTTGTGGGGATTGGATCGCCTATTGATGATTACCTGCTGCCCGAAGCAACGCAAAGCAGATCCCTCAAATACAGCATCTGCGGATGCTGCACTGCAAGCTCGGAATGACCATTCCCTAGCATCCGACACCTGACACCCAAAACCCAACACCCCCGCAGCTTGACCCCCTCACTCAAAAGTGACATCATGTTGGGAGAAGTTAACGCCGGAGTCGGAGGGGTGAGGATGGCGGGTAGTGACGGAGTGCAGTTCAGGCTGTCTCGGCTGGTTCGGACCGTCGGTTCCGAGATATATGTGATCTGGGACGGAGACACCCGCGCGGGCCAACTCCACCTCCATTATTCTCACGACATCATCCACGCGGCGCTGCTGCTTGAGATCGAACTGCAGGTGCCCGAGGAAGAAGCTCTGCTGGAAATGATAGATGAGGACATTGTCTCCAGCTATCTGCCCAGCTTCGATCGAGAGGACTTCCTGGTCACCATATACCAGGCCGAGGAGATAAGCTCATTCAGCTTCGCATCCAACGATATGGATGCCCTCGACGGCGACGAAGACGAGGACCTGTAGCGGGTGATGGGTTTTGGGTGTTAGGTGTTGGATGTTGCACCTAGACTAGAACTGACTGTCGACTGCGGACTGTCGACTCGTAATTGAATTGGAGGAAGTAGAATGCGCGTAGTGAGGCTGCATGCCCCACATGATTTGCGGATGCATGATGAACCTGTTCCTGAGCCCGGTTTGGGCGATGTTCAGATACAGATCAAGTCGGTTGGCGTGTGCGCGTCAGACGGACACTGGTACAGGGACGGCCGCATTGGCTCGACGGTGGTGGAGAAACCCCTGATTCTGGGCCACGAGGCCGGCGGCGTAATAACCAAGCTGGGCGAGGGAGTCACCAACCTTAAGGTCGGCGACCACGTCGCAATCGAGCCTGCGAAGTCGTGCATGGTGTGCGAGCAGTGCAAGACCGAAAACTACAACCTCTGCCCCAGCGTGGAGTTCTTCGGAACCCCCCCGACAGATGGCTGCTTCCGAGACTTTGTAGTCTGGCCCGCAAGGCTGGCTATCCCCGTTTCCCCCAAGCTTTCGTTCGATGAGATAGCGATGCTGGAGCCTCTGGCGGTCGGCTTGTACGCCGTCAACCTGGCCAAGATAAAGACCGGCGACACTGTACTGGTGATGGGCGCGGGAGCTATTGGGCTGTCGGTGCTGCAGGCGGCGCAGTGGGGTGGGGCGAAGACCATCATAGTGAGCGAGCCTATCGAGGCCAGAAGGAAAATGGCTGCCAAGCTCGGGGCCACTGCAGTCATCGATCCGGCTGCCCAGGACGCGGCCAGTGAAGTGAGCGACCTCACCAACGGCTTCAAGGCCGATGTGGTATTCGAGTGCGCCGGCACGGACGATGCTGTGCGCGAAGCTTGCGGGCTGGTGCGGATAATGGGCAAGATCGTGGTGGTGGGCATTCCGGACACCGACACATACTGCTTCGACGCCTCCCTGGCGCGCAGAAAACAGCTTCGCTCGATATTCGTTCGCAGAAGCAACCTTACCACAGAGAAGGCCATAGAGCTTGTCGGGCGAGGAATCCTGAACGCCAGAGCCATGGCCACGCACCACTTCCCCCTGGAAAAGACCAAGGAAGCCCTGGAGATGACCGTCGCCAAGGCTGACAATGCGGTTCGGGTGATGGTGGAAGTAAGCTAGTAAGCTGACCACTGTACATGCGACAGGCGTGAATTCTCTCTCCCGGGGGAGAGAGCTAGAGAGAGGGCGCAGTCCTTCGGTGAGCACGATGGTCGCGTGTTGACGAATACGCTTTGATGTCCGGTCATCGTAGCCTGCGTTTTGCTGCACGATGCCGCTGATGTTTATTGTTACATAGCGCCCTCACCCCAACCCTCCCCCCCAGGGGAGGGAGTTAAGGGCGACGCTCGTTGTTGTCTATCCTGATACCCTTGGAGGCTCCCCAATGTGGTTCTCACGAAGTTATCGGCGCAACCTGGTGGATATGCACATACCTGACTGGGACGAGCGGTTCCTCTCTGAACTGGACCCGGCGAAGTATGCGGAGCTGATTGCGCGGTCCAACACCGACACCGCCCTGGTCTACACAAGCTCCTGCCTGGGCCTTGCCAACTGGCCGACCCAGGCCGGGAACAGGCACGCTGGAACCAAGGGCGACTTCATTGGGGAAGTCTTTGCCGAACTTCGCAAACGCGGCGTCAGGCCGATTGTCTACTGCAACAACTGGTCCCTCTGGGCTTACGATAACCACCCCGACTGGCGCGTGATCGATGCCAAAGGCCGCGGAACCGCCGAGTGGCTGTGGAACCCCGGCCATTACGGAGTTGTGTGCCAGAACTCGCCCTACAAGCAGTGGAACATCGAGCAAGTGCAGGAAATCTGCCGACGGTATGACTTCGAGGGCATCTGGTTCGATATGAACATGTGGCCCTACACCCCGTGCTACTGCAGGCATTGCGCCACGAGATATGAGGAAGAAGTGGGCGGCCAGATGCCCAGGATCGTGGACTGGAACGACCCGGTCTGGGTCAACTTCCAACGAAAGCGCGAAGAGTGGCTGACCGAGTATACCCACGACCTCCGGCAAGCCGTGCTCGATATCAAGCCGGACGCCACTGTAGGCTACCAGGCGGCGATGTGGTCCTCCGGGTGGACCGCCGGCACCGATGCGGGGTTCTACCAGCAGAGCGAGTACCTCAGCGGCGACTTCTACGGCGGGTTTGAGAGCCAGTCGTTCATCTGCAAGATCCTGGACAAGCTGACTCCCCAAAGGCCCTTTGAGTATTCATCGTCGCGCTGCCCGGATTTGGAGGAGCACACTACCAACAAGTCCGCCGAGCAGCTTCTGACCCAGGTCTACCTCACCCTCGCCCACAACGGCGCGTTCTTCTTCATAGACGCAATTGACCCCGTCGGCACAATGGACGACCGCGTCTACGATATGATGGGCTCGATATACGGTGAGTCAAGGGCCTATGAGAAGTCCCTCGACCCATCGCTTGAGGTAGCCGCCGATGTGGCGGTGTACTTCAACTGGGAATCGCTGATGAACCCGTCGGATAACGGCAAGTTCGTGCTTGATGCAAACGAGGCCCCGGTGGGCGTCGCCGATATGGAATGGATGTCCGTCACCCTCCAACGCGCGCACGTCCCGCACACCTTCATCACCCGCAAGGACTTGGCCCCGTTCGTTGAGCGGAGTCGAAACGAACTCTGCACAGGTGTCGCCAAAGCCGTTGGTTTCGACTCCGCTCAACCAGCGGCTTCGGCAGCAAGCTACCGAAGCAACGGCGGAATCACGATCTCCAACCAGGGATTCAAGGTACTGGTGCTGCCGGACTTCGTATCTCTCACCGCCTCAGACGCGCAGGCCATAGAGGGCTTTGTCGAGGCTGGCGGGGGGCTGCTGGTGACGGGTGGGGCGATGTCTCTCGGGCCGACGGCCAACCCCGAGGCCCGGGCGATACTTGAGGCACTGCTGGGCATCCAGCGAACCGGCGAGACTGAACCCGGCACCCATTACGTCGCTCCGACCCAAGCCGGGCAACCGCTCTTCCCCGACCACAGCGAGAAATACCCGCTGGCTTTGAACGGGAAGCATGCGATAGTCACCAACACCGGCGCCGAGGTTTTGGCGACCATCGGCCTGCCATACTCGGACCCCGGCAACCCCAGCCGCTTCTCCTCGGCGATAAGCAACCCGCCGAGCGAGTCCACGGATATACCCGCTGTCACGGTGCGGCAGTGCGGCAAGGGGAAAGCGATATTCGTAAGCGGCCTGTTGGAGCGCACCAAGTATGACCCCCAGCGCGACGCCTTCTGCCGCCTGCTGGAGCATCTGACCCCGGGCGGCTTCTCCATAACCACAAACGCGCCCAAGAGTGTACAGATAGTCCCGCTGAAAAGCCCGGACGGCAAGCGCATACTAGTCAGCCTGATAAACTGCCCCGACCTCCTCCCCGCAGCGCCGGTGGGCAATATCGAAGTAACGGTCGATGCAGGCTCGCAGTCGCCTGTCAAGCTAACAATGCTGCCGGACCAAACCCCAGTAGACTTCACTCAAGAGGGCAGCCGCATCAGCTTCACGGTGACGGACCTGGAAGTGTTCGGGATGGTTGAGATTGTGGTTGGTTGACGGTCTGACGGTTGACAGTTGACAGTTGACAGTCTGGGTGGTGGTTTCCGAATCGCCACCGTTAAAGAGTGTTGTTGCTCTGGCCCGAAAAATGCACCTCCATAATTATAAGGCAACTCATGGGCCGTTTTGTTCACTAGTTTTCCGAAAATAGTTGCAACTATTTTTGCGGTGAGGCTGTACGGGACGGGCTGGCCCCTGCGGATGGGCGAAGGAACGAAATCCCTCCAGGTAGGGATACCTGGAGGGATGCTGGAACACGTGGTTGCTGGACTCGAAAGAAGCCTCTCGCAGGTATCGGCAGGGACTGTAGACCTGCCGAACCTGCTGCCAGCCTGGACTTGCGGGATTACTGTCCCCGCACGTATCCCTTAAGCTTCCACGCTGAGTTCATATACTCGTTGTCGCGGCAGTACATTCGCTCTCCGAGGAGTTTGCCGATCAGGGTTGGCTTCAGGGTGATCTTCCAGTCGATGATCAGGCTGCTCGCCCCGCCTGGTGTTACCGTGACGTCCTTCACGTGGACCACGCACTGGCTGTTCTCCAGCGTAACGACGGTCCCGGGCGTCTGTCCCACGCCCCAACTGGTGTTGGCATTGTTACGCAGGAAGACCTTGTTCTGCTTCGCGTCGTAGAGCACGAACACAGCGTTGGCAAGGCTCCCTGTCTGGCCCATCTGGAAGTAACACTGGTATATGTCCGCGCTTCCATTGGCGTCTGAATACTGAGTGGTGAACACCGTCGGGACACCTGTCGGCACACCGCCAGTGGAGGGGTGCACACTCACGCAGATAGGTGGAGCTGGGGTAAAGTGCGTTCCTACCTTCTTCCAGCCGTCGGTCAGGCCCCCCGAGTCGGTGACGTACATATAGCTGTAGAGGTTCTTGTCGTTCATCGACGGATCGAGCTTGATAGACCATTTGACCACAAGATCAGCGTCGTGCCTCAAGACCGTTGTGGAGGCGACGTAGACCGTGCACTGGCTGTTTTGCAGCGTTACGTTTGTGCCGGGTGTGTAACCCGTCGGTCGTGTCAATTCTAGTGTGTAATTTCAATTTTGGGGTCTGTGCTCCATTGT
>CAZTAO010000029.1:0-45408 GCA_964611645.1 uncultured bacterium
TCTACGAGATTGGGAGCATCATTCACAATTTACACACTAAAAGACTACACCACTGGCAAATACAGCAAAAACCAGAAAAAAGCGCCCGGCCTCTTGCAGGCCGGGCGCTTTCCATTTCTGTTTGGGAAGACGAGAAACCTACGGGCTGTAGGTCTTGACCCAACTGATCTGGTATTCCGGAAGAGTCTGAACCCAGCCGGAAGCGTTCACGATGGAAGTCGCATTCTGCAACTGGTACCACTTCACGTGGCCATCGCAGAAGATCAGGTTCCAGCCACCGTTGTGGCGGAATGCAGTCGTGCGGTCGAAACCACTGTACCATCCAGGGTTACACTCGCCGTAGGCGTTGTCTGTGTGCATTTCATAGGTGAACACAACGCTGGCCGGGCTGACCAACTCAGCAATAGCCGCCGGAGGAACATTCGCTCCCCATCCGAGGGAAGTGTAGTTTGAACCCCAAACGTTGCTATTGCACTGGTAACCCACACCGTTGATCCGGTTAGGGCATTTTACTATGCCGGTGCTCTTGATGTAAGGTGCAAGTGAGTCAAGCAGGCCGTAGGCGGTGCCGGGAGAATATCCGGGATACCACGCCGCCAGCGGGAAGAGCTCGTCGTAGTCCTGCGCATACTGCATTCCGGCAAGACCGATCTGTTTCTCATTGTTCATACAAGTTGCCTGGCGAGCTTTGTCTCTCGCTTTCGCAAACACTGGGAAGAGGATGGCTGCTAGAATAGCTATGATTGCTATAACCACCAGCAGTTCGATCAGCGTAAAACCCTTGCGCGCTTTCATTGCTTTTGTTCCTCCGTTATATTTCGACCGCTTAGTTCAATTGTCGACACTACAATTGTATCACTTTGGCGGCGCAGGTTGTCAAGCCTCTCCGCACGTATATTTGACGACAGGTTGAATCAGGATGTTTCACAGCAGGTCCATCAGTGCTCCACACCCAGAAAACCGCCCGGCCTGAGAAGGCCGGGCGGTTTGATGTCGCAACTGAACTGCGTGGAACTACGGCGAGTAGGTTGTCAAGACGCTGATGCCGTACTGCGGGATAGTATCCTGCCAACTGCCGGCGAGTCCGGAGTCTTCCATCTTGTACCACTTCACGTGGCCGTCAGCAAAGATGTGATTCTGGCCACCGCTGTGCTGCGAAGGACTCCAATACGCAGGGTGCCATCCCTGGACGAAGTCTCCTGAAGCTGTGCTGATCTTGTATTCCAAGACGAACACGACGTTCGCCGGAGAAACGATCTCAGCCAAGGCCGCGCCGCCATAGGCTGGCCAATACGGAGCATAGTTCAGACCAAAAACTCTATTTGGTGACCCGGAACCTTTCGTAACGGCCACATAGCTGATCTTGCCTGCTGCTGAAGTGCTCGGGCATCTCATCTGTCCAAGGCTCTTCATGTACGGCTCCAAGCCATAGAAGACGCCATAGGGGCTGGCCGCAGCCCAAGCGACGTTGTCAACCCAAACCCTGCCAGGACCAAAACACTCAATAGCGGGGTAGACCTCATCGTAGTCCTGTACGTATTGCATGGTGGCGAGGCCGATCTGCTTCTGATTGCTCAGACAGGTCGCCTGGCGAGCCTTTTCCCTTGCTTTCGCAAACACCGGGAACAGGATTGCGGCTAGTATAGCGATGATAGCTATGACTACCAGCAGTTCGATTAGTGTAAAACCTCTGCGTGCCTTCACTTTCATATTCCTCCGTTGTTCATCTCGACTTCACGATACAACTGTCGACACTTTCATTGTACCACGCGCACACGGATTGTCAAGTGCATTTCCGCAAATCTCCGCAGGCTGCGTGCACATGCCAAAGAAGACGCCCGACCTTTGGAGGCTGGGCGTCTTCTATCAACGATCAGGTTATCGAACTCAGCCTACGGATTGTAGGCCTTGTTGAAGCTGATTCCATACTGAGGAATGGTGGGATTCCATCCGCTGGCGGGCAGTGCGTCCATAAGCCTGAACCACTTGGCATGGCCGTCCGCGAAGACATGCTGCCAACCACCGTTGTGATGGAACGCGGTCTCGGTGTTCCAGCCGCTGTACCAACCATAGTTGTTGTCACCAAAGTTGGAGTTTCCCGCCATCTCCATGGCCATCACTACGCTGGCCGGGCTGTTGATCTCTGAGAGAGCCGCAGGAGCATTGACAAGGTAGTTCAGACCCCAGGCTCCACCAAAGTGGACGCCCCAGACGGACTGCGCGTTCTGGCCGTTCTGCTGGTAGCCGACCAGTCCCGTTCGGCTCGGGCACTTGAGCATCCCAACGCTCTTCATATAAGGCTCCAGCGGGTGCCATACGCCATAGGGATGGCTGAGATCATACGCGGTGTGCCAGTTGGCAACAGGATAGATCTCATCGTAGTCCTGCACATACTGCATGCAAGCCAGACCGATCTGCTTTTCATTGCTCAAGCAGGTCGCCTGGCGCGCCTTTTCCCTTGCCTTTGCGAAGACGGGGAACAGGATTGCTGCCAGTATAGCGATGATCGCTATGACTACCAGCAGCTCGATTAGTGTAAAACCGCTTCTCTTCGACATTTCTACTTCCTACTGCGTTTATTTGTCGACCGTACTGCACGGGCATCGACAAACAATTCTACCACGCCCGCGCGCAAAGTCAAGTTATGGGAACTCGCGGAGTGAGTTCAGTTCTACGGGAAGATGTCGCCGCTAGTGCTGAGTAGGCCCGCAGGCCGTATCGAAGCACGGACAAGCAGAGGAGTCGCCCTTCGATACGCCGCTCGTTCCCTTCGCTCCGCTCAGGGCAGCGCCTCGCGGCTACTCAGGGCTAGCGGAATGGCCCTGCGCACAGAACTGAACTCTCTCAAACTCGGGGCGCAGACAAGCAGAAGCGCCCGACCTCGGAGGGTCGGGCGTCTGCTTGCCTAGTTTGGAACTATCAGACTGAGCTTACGGATTGTAGGCCTTGTCGAAGCTGATTCCATACTGCGGAATAGTAGTGTTCCACCCGGCCGCGGGAAGCGCGTCCAGGAGGCGGAACCACTTCACATGGCCATCCGCGAAGATGTGCTGCCAACCACCGTTGTGATGGAAAGCCGTCTCGGTGTTCCAGCCGCTGTACCACCCGTAGTTGTTGTCGCCGCCGTTGCTGATGCCGGCCATTTCAAAGGCCATCACAACATTGGACGGACTGTTGATCTCTGCCAGCGCCGCCGGGGCGTTGACCAGATAGTTGAGACCCCAGGCGCCACCGAAATGCACTCCCCAGATAGACTGAGCATTCTGGCCGTTCTGCTGGTAGCCGATAAGCCCGGTCCTGCTCGGACACCTCATCTGGCCCGTGCTCTTCATATATGGCTCGAGAACATCGAACACCCCGTAAGGGTTGCCAAGGAAAGTCCCGGCAGAATTGTATGTCCTGCCCCAGTTGGCTATGGGGTAGATTTCGTCGTAATCTTGAACATACTGCATCACCGCCAGACCAATCTGTTTCTCATTACTCGTGCAAGTCGCCTGTCGCGCCTTCTCCCTTGCCTTCGCAAACACAGGGAAAAGTATCGCAGCCAGTATGGCGATTATAGCTATAACCACCAATAGTTCGATCAGCGTGAAACCTCTCTTGCGGCCTCTCATTGCTGCTGCAACCTCCAGTTGTACCTATTCAGGGTACTATTACGTCTATAAATTAGACGCGTTCTATCTTTGGAGGGTTCCCAGGAGATTGCAGGCGTAACTACGGGGGAGTTCCGAGCGGAACTCCCCCGGCGAGAAACTACTTGTCTTTGGTGTAGAGGGGCTCTATGCGGTCGGATTTCACACGAATCCGCTGAACCAGCAGAGGAAGTCCGCGATCGGAGTTCATGTAGGAGCAAAGGAGCACATCCGGCTCTACTTCCACCGCAAAGCCCATCGCCCACGCAGGATAGTCTATGACGGTGCCCTCGTCCCACGAGAGGCCGTTGTCGTGGCTCACGTTGATGCTGTAGTTGGGATATCTGTGAGCGACCACTATCGCCCCGGACTTGGTGCGAACCATCGACTGGGCGTAGCCGGGGAAAGTGGTCCTGGCTGCTGCGTCCCACGTCGCGCCGCCGTCATACGACCAACACTGCCACATTGTGGGGCTGTATACAGGCCGGATGACAACCATCACTGTCTTGCCCATGGCCACGCCGGTAGGCTCGGTGAAATCCAGCGAGCCGGGTTGGTCGCCACGTGGTGAGTTCGCCCAGGAGGGCCTGTCGAGTTCGATGGGGCCGGACCAACTGGCCCCGCCATCGGTGCTTCTGATCGCGAATGCCCGGAGGTGGGTGGTGCCCCAGGTGATGACGTTGGGGAATGGGTTCGGAGTGCCCTCTGCCGCGACTCCTCCGTAGAGGAAGCGTATGAGCGCGCCGTCTTCTGTATCCACCAACGGCCCGTAAGGCACATAGTTCTTCGGGATATCCAGCCACCCGGAAGCGACGGTCGAAGGCACAGGATCGCCCCAGGTCTTGCCGTTATCCTTTGACTCGGAGACTGAGATGCTCGCCTGTCGCTTCTCCTGGTCGAACGAGAAGAGCATCACGACCAGCTTGCCCGCGCGGGTCAGGAACATGCTGTTGCCATAGTCGCCAACCGCGCCCAGTGAACCGGGGAGCGCTTCCTTGCTCCAGGTCTTGCCTTTGTCTGTGGAGCGCATCAGAACGCTCCCGGCCGCCACCAGCACATCGCCATTGGGAGCCAGGCAAGCCGAGGGCATAGTTTCGGAACTGAGGCCTATCTCGAAAGCGTGATTCGGGACAGCAACAGCATCGTTCCACTTAGGCGCTCGCCCCGCCTTGCCATCGATAGACACGTTCTTGAAGAAATACCAGCCATATCCGGCAAGGCCGACTGCCCCGCTCTTGTATGTGGAATCCGTAACCGAAGGGCCGGGTCTGCCATCGACCCAGGTCTTGATAGTCTTGCCCTTGACTTCGACCTTGACGTGATACCAGCGGTCTGTCTCGCTGACTACGCCGGGAATCCACATCATAGCCAGATTGCGCAGGTAGCCGTCTCCGTCGACCTTAGAAATCGCCGCCCAGAAGTGCTTGCCGCGAAGCTGCTGCCCACCCCAGGGAAAGTGAACAAAGTAGAAGTGGTTGTTGTCCTGTGCGCGGATAACAAGCCCTGCATCGCCGTGGCCAAGTTCGCGATAGTTGGCGTTGTAGTCGAACTCGGCGGTGAAGTCGGTGAATGAGGCGCCTTTGTAGAACGCGCGGCTGTGTAGGTTGCGCACGTCCGGAGGGTTGATTACCCCGTCCTTCTCAACCCACGGCCCCCGCGGGAAGCTCCACTGCTTGCCATCGCCGATGCTGAGAGTTGTGGGCGCGCTCGCGGCCTGCGACACCGTCGCTGCCGCTAACATGCATAGCGCTGAGAGAACTATACCTAGAATTAGCATTTTCTCCATTCGATCCTCCTTTGTTCTTGCTTCCAGTTAGTAGCTGCTACTTCCCGTCCACGATAGGTTCTATTCGATCCGAAAGGACGCGTATTCGCTGCGCCAGAAGAGGCTGGCTGAGTTCCGCGTTCTGATAAACGCACAGCACCACATCCGGCTCGACCTCTATCATCAGGCCGTTCGCCCACTGCGGATAGTCGACCACTGTACCCTCGTCCCAGTTGAGTCCTCCGTCCCTGCTGATATTCATTGAAAGCAACGGGAACCGCTTGCACACCAGGATCGCACCCGAGGCCGTGCGCACCATAGCCTGTGCGTATCCAGGGAATGTCGTTCGGACTGCCGGTTCCCAGGTCTTGCCGCTGTCGAATGATGTACATTGCCACATCATTACGCTGTATATGGGCCTTATCACCACGCAGATGGTGTTCCCAATCGCCACTCCGCTGGCTTCCGTGAAGTCCAGAGCGCCCGCCGCGTTTACTTTGGCTCCCTGCGAGAAAGGTTGGTCGATCTCGACCGGGCCTGACCATGACGCGCCGCCATCAGCGCTGCGGATAGCGGCCCCGTAAGTGTGGAAAGCGCTCCAGGTGTATATGCTGGGGCGTTTCTGGGTTTTGGTGTAGTCGGTGCCGATCAGCAGGCTGACCAGAGAACCGTCTTCGCACTCAACCAACTGGCCATAGGGACGCTGAGGGCCGTATGGATATGAGGTCGGGTCCATTGCCGGCCAGCCGGTGTCAGAGACCTGCGACGGCTTGGGATCGGACCAGGTGTACCCATTGTCCGTCGATTCGCTTATCAGTATCTGCGGCTTCGGAGGATCGGGATATGGCGGCTCGATCGACTTGAACTGCCACACAATGAGCCGACCGTTGCGCAAACACTGGAGTATGTTGCTGCAATAGGGCTTGTTCTGGATCAGCTTATCCGGCATCGGCTCGGGCTTCTCCCAAGTCCGTCCTTTATCTTTGGAGCGCAGGAACTGGTTGCCTGCACAGAGCATCAGAACGTCGCCATTGGCAGTGACCCCGCCGCTGGGCATCGCGCTCTGCACCGGCAGCTCGACAGCGGGCTTTGGAATCAGAGCTTTGTCGTCCCACTTGGGAGCGCGCTTGGGTGTGCCGGTTATGACCACGTTCCTGAAGCCATACCAGCCATAACCCGCCAGACCGATGAGACCGGTCTTGTAGGTGGTGTCGGTCACGGTGACGGCCAGACGGCCGTCCACCCAGACAGTAATAGTCGGGCCTTTGGCTTCCACTTTCACCTTGTACCAGCGCTCGCTCGCGCTGATCACGCCGGGCACCCACGCAAGCTTGAGGTAGCGCATATAGCTGTCGCCGGAGACCTTGGCAACACCCGCCCAGTAGTGCTTGGCGCGCATCTGCACCCCTGACCAGGGAAGCGTGACGAAGTAGAAGTGATTGGGGTCTTTCGCGCGGAGGATCAAGCCGGCGTCTCCGCCGCCGTTCTCCTGGTAGCTCGGGTAGTACTCGAACTCAGCAGTGAAGTCCGAGTAGGCCGCCGTCTTGTAGAACGCGCGGCTGTGTAGATTGCGCACAAGTGGCGGCCTGATCTGGTCGGGGAAGTCGGGAGTGTTTTCAGTCCAGGCCCCGCCGAAAAACGACCACTGCTTGCCGTCGCCGATACTGAGCCTGGTCTGCGTGTTGGCGGCATAAGACACAGTCGATGCCCACAACACACAGACTATCGAGAGAAACATCGTAAGGACCATTAGCTTTGCCATAGTGATCTCCTTTGTCTTCTCACATGCCTTACTAATCCCATCATCCTGAGCCTGTCGCAGGATGCCCGCTTACACTAACGCGACAACTTCACGCTTCGACAGGCTGCGTGATGGTGGACACCGATAGGTCGTTCTGATAGGTCGATTACTTGCTCTTGATGTCTATTGGCACAATCCTGTCCTTAGTTACCCGGAAAAGCTGGGCTAGAAGCGGCTGTTTGACAAAAAGACCTATATCTCCCGAAGCTGCGTTCATGTAGGTGCAAAGGATCACGTCGGGCGCGACCTCTACCATGCAGCCCATCGCCCAGTTCGGGTAATCGATAATGGTCCCTTCGTCCCAGTTGAGACCATTGTCGCGGCTCACATTCACTGAATACTGTGGATACCGGTGCGCAACCACGATATAGCCTGAAGTCGTGCGTATGGTGGACTGCGCGTAGCCCGCGAATGATGTGCGCGTGGCTGCGTCCCACGTAGCGCCGGCATCCTCCGACCAGCACTGCCACATCGTGGATTCATAGATCGGGCGCACCACCACCGTTACTTTGTTGCCGATGGCAACACCCGTGACCTCGGTCATATCCAGCGAGCCCGGCACGTGCCCACGCTTCGCGCCCGCCGGGTAAGTCCACTCGGAGGGACGATCTATCTCGATGGGCAGTGACCAGCTCTTGCCCCCGTCTGTGCTGCGGATGGCCCATGCCTTGGTGTGGACAGCGCCCCAGGTGTAGATGTTGTCGTACTTGGGGTTTTTGTCGTTTGCACCGCCCATGATGAAGCGGAGTTGTGTGCCGTCTTCGGTCTCGATCAGGGGACCGTATGCGACCAGATTCCCCAGGTCCGTGGGCCAGTCGGCGGGCATCTTGGCTGAGAACGTCTCAGACCAGGTCTTGCCGTTGTCCGTGGACTCCGACATAAAAACGGCCGGCTGGTGATGGTAGCGGTGGAGGATGAGTCGGCCATCACTGGTGCGGTGGAGCAACTCATTGTGCATTTTGTCGGGGATCTCTTCGAGGCTCCAGGTTCGGCCTTTGTCCTTGGATCGGGCCAACGCCGGCTTGCCGGTTGCCAACGCCTGGCTAAACAGCAGAACGTCACCATTGGGCGCCATTACCCCGCTGGGTGAGGGAGAACTGTTCAGGCCAACCGTGAACGAGTGGGACGGAATAGTGGGTCTGGCCTTCCACACGGGCGTGGCGGGAACTGCCGTGCCTGTTATTCGGACGTTGCGGAAGTAGTACATACTATACGTGGACAGGCCCACACAGCCGCTCTTGTATTTGTCATCGACAATGCTGAGCGCTTTGCGGCCGTCTACCCACACGGAGATCCGAGGCCCTTTGGCCTCAATTCGCACCTTATACCACCGGTCAACCTCGCAAGCCACACCCGGCACGTAGGACATCTTGATGTTGCGCAGGTAGCCATCGCCCTCAACCTTGGCAATCGCGGCCCAGAAGTGCCCGGCCCGCATCTGCTGACCACCCCAAGGCAGATAGACGAGGTAGAAGTGGTTGGGGTCGGTGGCACGGACAATCATCCCCGCGATGCCGCTGCCCTCGCGGTAGTTGGCGTTGTACTCGAACTCCGCGGTGAAGTCTTTGTAGCCCTTAGCGGTGTAGAATGCGCGGCTGTGGAGGTCGCGCTTGTCCGGGGGCATAATCACGCCCTCGTCAAAGTAGGGCGGGTTGTGGATTTCCCGCACTTTGGCCGGTTTGTCGCCTGGCTGGTTCTCCACCCATTTCCCGCCGGCAAAACTCCAGCCGCTGCCGTTGCCGATAGTGAGCTTGGTGGTCGTGGGCGCAGCCTGCAGAACAGCGCTCATCAGGACGCAGCATACAAGCATAGTAATCGATACTAGCACGAGTTTCAACATCACTTACCTCTTTTCCTCAACCTGTCACTCGACCACGGGAACCTGGGTGTTACCGACTTTCTTTACCCAGTCCGCGGTCCATTGGATCATTTCTTCGTCATCGGTTATTGAGACAAACAGCATCCCGCGAATCTTGCCCTCTTTGGCGAGCTTGAGGGCTGTCTCGCACTGCTGCTCCATCAGATCCTTGGGCATGGGCCTGGCCTGGCCGTAATCGTACATGTACAGGCACAATATCATCGGCTGGTCCGGATAATCTTTCTGGACTCGGCGGATATTGGCCTCGAACTCGGGTATCTCCCTCGCATGCCAGACGCAGAAGATCATACCGTCCAGCTCTTTGATGTAATCGCCCATGGTGGGGCGGACCATATTCATTGTGTAGACCACGCCCCAGAGCTTGACCTGATCATTGTAGCTGCCGGGAATGAGGCGGCGGATGTTGCGGATATGCTCCGGTTTGAAGCCGTGATCGATGCCGACGGAGCTCATGTCGTCCAGAATCACACCCTCAAGCCTCGGGTATTTGTCCGCAATCTTGCGGATGATGGACATTCGCTTGTTGTACTTGAATGAAGGGTTTGGGCCTTCGATGGGTTCGTCAGCGCCGGTCTCCCACAAGAGCCTGGGCGCTTTGGAAACCGACTGCGTAAGCGACAGGGCCTTCTGCAAGTCCAGTGGCACACCACCGCCACCCATTGCAATATTGGGTACGCCCAATAGCTTTGCCCGCTCCGTAGGGCCTGCCTTGGTGTATTGCGAGATCGGGGGGTTGGTCCCATCCTCGATCTCAGTGATACCCCACACCCACATCATATCCCGAACGGGCATGGTCTTGGGCGCGGCGGAGACTGGAAACGCGAGGCACATTAACAGGATAGACGTTAGTAGCAATGCGATTTTGCTGGTCATTAGTTCGCTCCTTTGATGCGTTGGTCGGAACGCAGATGCACTCTGACGCCCCTCACCCTGACCCCTTTCGCAGCCCGCTTCGCCAGGGCTGCTTGCGGGCAGCGCCTCTCCCGCGCGGGGGAGAGGGGATTACGTGCTCTCCCCCAGGAGAGGGAATTCACAGACTTGGCGGCGTCTCCCAGTCTCCGGTGAAACCGGCGGCGCCTGTTACTTTGTATCGGTTCTTGGCGAAGTCGAACTCGGCCACGACTCCGTTGGCAAACTTCACGCGCTGCTGCTTGCGGTCTTTGGATGTGAACTCGTGCAACGCCATCTCGGAATACTTGGTCGCCTTGCACAGCGCCGCCATCTTGTTGAGCCACTGCCACCGCTCATTTGTGCCCAGCCCTGTTGTGTCCGGCATCGGGAAGTAACCGTTGGGCAGCCAGTTGTGGCAGGGGGCTGACACGAAGAACAGCTCGTATAGTCGCGGGTTCCTGTCCGGCCACCAGTCAAAGCCGGGGTTGTAGAGCGCGTACCCGCCGCCGGAGAAACCGGCAACGTAGCAGTCGTGGAATACCAGTTCAAAGAGCGGTATAGGCTCGCCCACTGGCCCCGGATTGTGCCTCGTGGGCACGTTGGCCAAACGGTCCGCAGACCAGTCGGTAAAGAAGAAGAAATCGCAATCCTTGATGGCCCAGAACCTCGCCAATTCACCGCCAGGCATAATGCCTGACTTGCGGGAATCATCAAAGCACGCGTTCTCCGCCTCGTATGCGTCACGGCGGGTTATGCGCCTGTCCGGATCGAAGTCTTCGTCAATGCCGTATGCCGCGGAGTAGACGTCATAGTACAAGCAGTCCAATTTCAGCCCATACTTCTTGAGGTTGGCAACTGCAGCCTTGTTGCGCTCCAGGGCCTTGCTCGCCCATATCGCCCAGGTGGCGCGCTTGCCTGTCGCGTCCATCGTGTAAAGCGATGGGTCGTAGGCCGGGGCACCCTTGTTCATGTAGCCCGGGTTGATCATACCCTGGGTCAGGCAGCCCATAGCGTGAAGCTTGTCGTTGAAATCTACCAGCGAAGGCCACCCGCCGGGAACCGGATCATCGCTCAGGTATCCCTGCCAGATGCCGTCGGAAGTGGTGGCGGTGTTGCGGCCCTCCGTGTATCCCTGAGAGGGCCATTTGGGGAAGAAAACATTGAGCTTGATCCCCGCGTCTTTGAGGGTCTTGAACTGACTGAGAGCAGTCAGTCGCTGATCCTGGTTCCACGCAGCCCATCGCACCAGCACTCCATCCACGTACTTGCGTATCTGGGGTGTAACCCTCGCCTTTTCCCGCAGTGTCCGAACCAAGCCCTGCTTACGGGCCTGCTTGCGGTAGATCTTGGCCATACCCGTGTAGTCGAGGTCTTTGGCGAAACGAAGGAGGAGTCTTCGGGGATAAGCGAACTTGCCCAGGCTTGGGTACCAGTTGAACTCCATCGCCGAGAGTTTGCCTGGAACATGTTCCGCAGCCACGAAGCAGTCCCACCAGGTATCAGCGACGGCCATCAGGCTATCGCGGCCTTTGACCATTCCAAAGAGCGGCATCGACCATCGCCCGCCAACCATTCCGGCGCGATCGCCGGAGCCGGGCAAATCGTCGGTGCAATCGGCGGGAATCATATAGCCTGAACCGTGGGACAACACCATATATCCGCCGTCGCTAACCGGTTTCTCGAACCGGAAGAAGTTGTCCGCGGAGATCAGCTCATCAGAGCCGCCCGTCTGAGAGAGCTGGACCAGCAACTCATCCTGCGGTCCGCGCGCCAATCCGAGTTGAACCCTGGCGTCCGTGCCCTCGAATCCGCTGAGGACTACTGCCTTGCCCTTGTGCGCGCCGTCCGACCACGCTTCCACTGCCTTGGTTTTCGCAGATGCCAAATCAAAGCTCTGATTGCCGCTCTTGGTTTTGACAGTCACGTAAGGCCCGGGCGAGACGCAGCTTGCCCACGCCGCCTTGCCGTCCTTGCCGGTCGCGCTCAGGGAGATGTTGGAGTCCAGCCTGATCGTGTAGTCTTTCGTCTTGAGTTCGATGAGGGTTGTGTTGCCGTTTTCCACGTCAGCTACCACCTGTGTCGCTAGATTAATGAGGCTGGCTGCCACGATTAGCAACCAGCCGTATTTTCTGATTTTCCTCATATCACTTACCACGGTTACTTCTCCGTCCCGAACTACTTCAGGCTTCCTGTGATGGCGGGGAGCTTGGTTCCGCCGACCTTCTTGATCCAGTCCGCAGTCCACTTGATGAGGCCGCCGTCGTCGTTGATTGTAAGGAACACTATTCCCCGGATCTTGCCCTGCTTGGCGAGCTTGAGGGCAATCTCGCTCTGCTGCTGCATCAGTTCCTGAGACATCAGCTTGCCCTCGCCGTAGTTGTACATGTAGAGGCCAAGGACAATGGGCTTGTCCGGCCACAGTGTAAGGCACTGGTCGACGTATGCCGGAATCTTGGGGATGTCGGCGCCGTGCCACACCCACAGGTTGATGACATCGAGCTGGCTGACATAGGGGCCCATTTTCTCCAGCCGGTTCATCTTGCGGCTGTCGTCCAGGTTCATGGTGTAGACCACGCCCCAGAGCTTGACCTGCTGGTTGTAGCTGCCCGGCATGAGCTTCTTCAGGGCAGTGATGTGCTCCGGCTTGAAGCCCTGGTCCACGCTGACCGTGGTCATGTCGTCGAGCATTATGCCCTCGAAGTTGGGGAACTGGTCCGCGAGCTTGCGGACTATTTTCATCTTTTCGTTGTACTTGAAGTCGCCGTGCGAGTTTCCGCCAGCATCGTCGGAAGCTATCTCCCACACCAGCCGTGGCACGCCCGCGACGTGCTTGGTCAGCCGCTCGGCCAGGTTGTAGTCGAGGGGAAGCCCCTGTCCGCACATCGTGATGTTTGGCACACCCAGCAGCTTGGCCCGCTCCAGCGGCCCGGCCTTGGAGAAGTTGGCGAGGCTGCCGCCGCCGCCATCTTCAATGTCGGTGATCGCCCAGACAAACATTATGTCCTTGGCCGTGACAGCCTTCGCCGGCTTGCACTGTGCCACGCACGCGCTCGCCAGAATCATCATCATAAGACCTAGAACCAGGATTCGTGTGATCAATTCATTCCTCCATTATTTACTATGCTTGCGTTTTGACTCGCCGCAAACCAATACGATCCGCAGCTTCCCAGATCACCAATAGTATTACAAGGCTGAACCCGCAGATGGGGATCAGCCACATCGTGGCATTGAGGTCTCCGGTTATGTCGGCGATTGCCCCGAGGAGCGGCGGCCCGATGAGGCTGCCGAAATTGCCTATGCCGTCTACCAGCGGAATGGCAGCCGGCGCCCGCGCGCCGAACTTGGCGGTGGCGATGGAGTAGGTAGTGGGAGCCTGCGCGGCCACAAAAGCTCCGCTAAGACCAACCAGGAAGAAGGAGACACCGACACTCGGCTGAAGCAGCAGAATCAGGCCCGCTGCCACCATCGCGCCCGTGTAGCATATCGCCAACAAAACGCGATCACCGATGAAACCGGGCGGGAATGCGCCCATAATGAGGCGTCCAACAAGAACTCCCCCGGAGCTGAAGGAAAGCACCATTCCGGTGTTCTCCATGTGGAAGTTGTCTTTGAAGTATGTCGGCATCCAGGCCAGCAGGTTGCCGGAAGCAAGGGTATCGAGCAGGACTACAGCGCCGAGCAGATACAGCGAACCTCTATTGAGTATGCCTGTTCCAAGGAAGCTGCCGAACTTCTGCAGCCAGTTCTTCCTTTCCACATCACACGCTTTTGGGTGCGCGGGGTCGTGATGCAGGCAGCCGACATCAGACCTCAGCGATCTGCCGAATGTGACCATTAGGATGAAAGCCAACCCCCAGATGCACAGGCCAAAGATCATGAATACGGATGTATAGTCGAACTGTTTGATCAGCCAGCCGACGAACATGGTGGCTATGGTCGCGCTGCCGGCCAACACCGCATACGTGAGCATGTACATCCGCTGGCTTTTCTCGGCAAACTCCGCTGAGATTATGGCGGCGTAGACGGCAACAAAAGTCGCTGTCCCCATGCCAATGAGCACCGCTGCAAGAAGGACTAGAGGGTAGATAGGAGCAGCGCCAAACAAGAACGCGCCGCTTCCCAGCACACCCAAAATCACCCACGCGGCTCTTTTTGCTCCGAACAGGTTCACAGCATATCCGGCAACAATCAGAGCAATGATCGCCCCAATGGCGAAATTGGCCTGGAGCAGCCCCTGCTGGGCCTTGGATACCCCAAACTTCTCTCCCATTGTCGGGAACATCACAGGCATCAGGTTCAGCGCAAAACCCTGCAAAATGGCAATCCCGAACATCAGGATCGTCAGGTTCAGCTTCCTGCGCTTCTCAACAGGTTCCATGATAGGAACAACTGGTTGGTCAGCCATATTCCACACCATCCCCTTCTCTGTTGGTCAGGGACATGTTGTCCCTGACCGGGCTCCGTGGGCATCCTGCCCGCAACTACAGCAAAACTGGGACACCATGTCCCATCTACGTGGGTCCGGGATAACATATCCCGGACCATCAAGACTGCTTCATATTGCTACAGACAGATCAGCTCTCGCCGATAGCTGGTCAGTTCTCGGACGCCGGTTTCTGTTACCAGGATGCCGTCCTCGTAGCGCAGGCCGTAGGTGCCGTCGGAGAGCCAGATGTCTACGTTGAAGAGCATGTTCTTCTGGATCACGAAGTCCGCGCTGGCGGAGAGCCACAGACCCTCGACCTCGGAGCTTCCCGTGCCGTGCGCGGGGCCGTAGAGAGTGAAGTCCTGGTAGCCGTAGCGGGCGAGGATATCGTAGTATCCCTGGAACATGTCCTTAGCCACTATGCCGGGCTTGATGGTAGAGATAGCGTAATCCATCGCTTCAAGCGCTACTTCCATCAGCCTTTTCGCAGGCGCGGGCGGCTGGCCCAGAACGAAGGGCCGGCACATGTTTCCGCAATAGCCCATATACTTTGCGCCGAAGGTAAGCTGGACAAGATCGCCCTGCTGGATGGCGCGGTCGTCCGAGCGACACAGGCTCAGCGGAGAGTGCGGCCCCGAGCAGACCCACGCCGGGTAGCTCGTGCCCTCAGCGCCCATCAGAACCATCTTGGATCGGGCAATCGCTTCCAACTCCCACTCTCGAACGCCGGGCTTCGCGGCAGCCAGAGCAGCCTTCATAGCCTCTTCGGTGATTCGGTAGGACTCGACGATGTAGGGAATCTCGGCGTCGGTTTTAACCATCTGGACTCGCAGCAAAGCATCGTCCGCCGGGACAAACTCAGCGCCTGGAACTGCCTTCTGCAGGTCTTCCCAAAGCATTTGCGGGAAAATGTTCCAGTTGCCGATCCCGACCCGCTTCGGTGTCCCACCGCAGATACGCGGAATAAGCTGGGCAAAGCTCTCTCCGGTAACGTGCGGCACCCACTCGGGGGCGGAAGTCTCCACAAACAGCGGGTTCACGCTGATCTTGGGAACTTTCGCAAACGCCTTCGCAAACTCCAGCGATTCCGGCCCGCCTGTTACAAGCACTGCTTCGCCCTTCTGGGGGACAACTATTCCAGCGAAGTCGAAGAACGGCCAGAAGCCGGCGAGATACCTGGTCGAAGCCGATTCGCATTCGCTCGAATAGCCCACGAACACATCCAGATTGTCCTTTACAAGCTCAGCCTGGAGCCTTTTGACGCGGTCCGCATATTCCGATGATGGTAGAGGCGCTAGTCTCATTTTGTTCATTCCTCCGGGTTATCATTGATGGAGGTGGCGATTCGGAGATCGCCACCTATCGTAATTTGATGGGTGGCGATCTCCGAATCGCCACCCCATTACCACACTATGGATCAGCGATTTCCACTGTTAGTTCGATCAAGTTGAGTCGGTTAGAGCCTATGCCCTTGGTAAGCGCGGCGCCGAAGTCGGCGAGGTCGTTCACGACGGTCGACGGGAAACCGTAGGCTTTGGCGAGAGTCTGGAAGTCGGGGTTGATAAGGTCGGAGCCGAAGCGACGGCCGCCGAAGTTGCGGTCCTGGTTGGCCCGGATGGCCCCGTAGGCTTTGTTGTTGCACAAGACTATTGTGATGGGGATGTTGTCCTGGACTCCCACTGCAAGTTCTGTGGCTGTAAACTGGAAGCCGCCATCGCCGATCACGCACACAACCGGCTTGTCTGGGCATGCGACCTTTGCTCCAAACGCTTGAGGCAACGCGCCGCCAAGCCCGCCGTAGCCCATGGGGTAAAAGAACGTGCGCGGCTCATGCACCGGCAGGCACCGGTATGCCCAGTAGCCCAAGTTGCAGCGGTCGCAGGAGAGAATGCCGTTTTCCGGCACTGATTTGCGGAGTATATCCAAAGCGACCATTCCCGAGGGCTGGCCCTCCCAGCGCTTGGCTATCCTGTCAGCCTCAGCCGCCTTGCCCTTGGCAACCCAATCGCCGTTGTCTTTCCTTGTCTTCGGCAGGCCGTTCAAAATGGCTTGCAGGGCGGCCTTGGCGTCGGCGGTTATGCCCAAGTGCGGCTGATATGAGCGGCCCAGTTCCTCCGGGTCGATGTCTATGTGTATAAGTTTTCCGCCAAATCCTGTTTTCCAGTCGGCGGTGTTTTCCTGCTTGAACATAGTTCCAACGGCCAGCACGACATCGGCTGATTCGACGTAGTCGGAAACAGCCGTAACCATCGCGCCGTCCGGCATTACCGAGCGGGGATGGTCCGACGGGAGCACTCCGCGAGCGAGAGTGGTGGTGACTACCGCAGCGTCGATTCGCTCGGCAAGTTCCGCAACCTCAGCCTCCGCGCCGCTGATGACCACGCCGGTGCCCGCTATAATCACAGGCTTCTTTGCATCCGCCAATAGCGCGACTGCCTGATCGATGAGCTTGGAATCTGCCTGTTTGCGGACTCCGGCCTTTGGCGGAGTTATGTCGAACTCGCCGGTTGCGCCCAGGACATCGCAAGGTATCTCAAGAAATGCGCCGCCTGGCCTGCCGAAGCTCAACTCATGCATAAGTTCGTTAATGATTTCGGGTATTTTCTGAACATTCATAGCTCGGCGAGCCATTCTGGTTACAGGCCGCATTATGTCGATCGCCTCGCAGCAGTCGTGCAGGCCACCCTTGCTCTTGCCGACCATATCCGTGCGAACTGTAGAGGCAATGGCCAGCACCGGAGAGATGTCGGTGGTAGCTCCGCCCATTGCGCAGGCCAGGTTGGCGACCGCAGGGCCGCTGGTTACCAACACTATGCCCGGCTTGCCCGATGCGCGGGCGTAGCCGTCCGCCATAAAGGCCAATCCCTGCTCGTGCCTGCCCAGGATGTGCCTGATGCTTGTTCCCTTAGCTAGGGCGTCATACACTGCGAGGTTGTGGCCGCCGGGTATGCCGAATGCTACCTCAACTCCCCACGCCTCCAGCGTCGCAATCACGGCCTCTCCGCCGGTCATTTTCTTCACTGCCATTTCTGCTCCCTATTCTGACTCATGTCGCGCAATCACGTCACCCTGAACTCGTTTCAGGGTCTGTTCACGCTCAGAAACAGATGCTGAAACAAGTTCAGCATGACGTGTGTCACGCCTCGTAATTCGCGTATTTGTCCAACAGGCTCACGTAATAATCGTAGGCTTCGGGGGCTATGTCTTCTCCTATGGAGGCCTGGCCTATTATCAGGCCGCCTTCTCTGCCCAGTTCGATCAGAGGCCGGACCATAGCCTCTATTTCCTTCTTGCCGCCCCTTGGCAGTATTACGGTGTTGCAGACGCCGCCGAAGAAGATGATCTTCTTTCCGTACTTCTCCCGCAGCTTCACCAAATCCAGCCCCACCCTCGGCTCCAATGGGTTGAAGCCGGAGAAGCCCGCAGCCAAAAGGCCGTCGAGGAGCGGAGCGATGTTGCCGTCGCTGTGGAAGAAGACTCTGCTGCAGCCGGCGGCCTTGAGGGTGTCGATCATCTTGGAATACAGAGGAAGCAGATACTCGTCCCACATAGCAGGCGAGAACATCGGGGCCTTGCTGCTGGCGCAGTCGTCGTAGACCCACATCCCGGTTGACCACGAATCAGTGCGGCGCAGTTCCTCCAGCGCAACCTGGGTGAGGTAATCCCCCACTCTGCTGAAGAGCTCGCGGCAGAAGCCCTCGTCCATCGCCATGTCCATCAGAAGCTTGTCTTCCCGCCGCATGTACTGGCTGCGGTTGTAGATGCCGCCGACCTTGCTGAAAGCCAGCCGACCCGCCGCACGCTCCGCCGCAACCCTTTCCACGTACTTGCCGTACCGCCGTTCGTCATCCACCGGCTCGAAGACGAGTCTGTCCAGGTTGGAGGTATCGTCCAGCGGGGCGCTGGTGACCTCCATGAAGCTGATGTTGTCGCCGCGATGCTTGTAGATTCTGCCCCAGGTGTCCCGGAATATCTCGTACTCGCCGTCACGCCCGATCGCGCGGCTCTCGGAGAAGAACGGCCCCTCGTCGCACATAGTCTGCACGATGTCCATGCCGTAGTAGTCGAGAGGGTTGGCATCCGGCAGGCCTTTCCACTTCCGCCACCGCTGCGTGAAGTCCCCGAATATATCGAGGCTGTCCCAGCGGGGGAGGCGGTCCGGGGTTCGGAACTCTATTGCGGCCATTACTCGTTGCGTTGATGTCACTGGTTTGCTCCAGTCTTCTCTACGTAATACGGTTCACAAAGGGCGGCGAAGTTGGCGTCGGGGGTGTCCGGCGGGATCTCGCAGCCCGGTGAGAACACATACGGCGCGCCCGACTCGGCAATCGCTTCTTTGAACGCCTGCCTGATGTGGTCCGGCGTCGATCTCATCACTACCGCCACGGGGTCTACGTTCCCGCACAGGCACACATCCGGCCCCAAGGCTTTCCTGGCGTCAGACATACTGACCATCCAGTCTATGTCCACCATATCCGCCCCGGCTTCGCCAACGCGCCCAAGTATAGGGTTGATGTCTCCGCAGATATGGAGCTTGCTGAAAGCGCCCTTCGCCCTGATACGCTTGATCAATTCCTGCTCGAACGGCAGGATGTGCTCGACGTACGCTTCCGGACGAACCAGGGAAGCCGCAGCATCGCCAATGCCAATCACGTCCGCTCCGGCCTCTATCTGGGCTTCGGCGAACGCCGCTTCACCCTCAAGAATGGACTCCATCAGTTCCTTGACCAGGTCCGGGTCTGCCATCAGGTCAACGAGAGTATCTTCCATCCCGTGGAAAGTGACCGCCTGGGCGAAGCATCCTTCCACCCACCCCAGCACCGCGGTATCCGGCGACTTCTCTTTGAAGAGCTTGATAGCCTCCAACCGATCCCGCATCATCGGGCCATCCCACGGGCTGGGCCACTTCACACCAGATATGTCTGACCTATCTCGCACCAGCACCCCGACCGGGTGCGGCACTGTCTCATCAGGCCAGACCAAGGGCAGGCCGCAGTCCGAAGCCTCCCTGTAGGCATAGCCTATGGTGTTGAAGCAGTCGTGCGGCCAGCGCTCGAACATCGCCAACTGGGCGTCCACCATCACCCGGTGGTCCCGGTTGTACTCTTTGAAACTTACCCCGTACCGGCGGGAACAGAACTGCTTTATCAGCAGCATGTTCGGGATCCTGTCCACGCTCTCGCCGCGAATCCCCGCAGCCAACCGTTCCCTGCTCGTCATTACCGGTAGACCTACTTCAGGCTCTTGGTGTCTATTACTGCCAACTCGATGTCTTCTTTGTTGATGGAGTAGACCATCAGCAGGTTGTCGCCGTCGGCGTAGCAGTTGGGATAGTGGAAACCGTCTTCCTTGTGCCTGCCCTGGATGCGGCGGGTGGTGTCACCTTCCACGATCACATACTGCTTGTCGAACACGTAGCCGTCCTCGCTGACTGCCAGCAGCATATGCCTGCGGTCCAGCGGTATGTCGTAGTTATTGCCCGCGATGTAGAAGCGGCCGTCCGTCATTCTGCCGGCGAATGCTCGGGAGAACGTGTTGGGGAAGTCGGTGCGGATCAGTTCGCTCCAGGTCTCTCCACCATCGTCGCTCCAGGTAAGACCAAGCCTGCAAGACCAGCTTCCGTCTCGCTGATACATAAAGATGCGGCCGTCGTCCGTCTGATACCATGTTCCCTGCTCAGGTTCCACCCCATCGCTGGACTTGCGGATGTGCTTCACTCTCGGCGGCCCTGCGAGCTTGGAGTCGTCGTCCCATATAAGGACCATGGCGTGGTGGTCCACCATGTCGAACCCGCAGCACATCCACTTGCCTTCCTGGGTCTTCCTCGGGCCTTCAAAGAGGTAGACGTTGGGGCAGACGTCCGGGTTGTGCTCCCAGGTCTTCATATCCTTAGTGAAATGAACGTCCAGCGTGATGGGCTGTTCCTTGAGGGTCATCATGCCGGGCGATGAGACGTCTCTTCCGAAATCCTTGGCCACGCCGACGAAGCTGTAGAGGGTGTCGGCAGTTGCGCACAGGCCGGCGTTGTTGCGCACGAGCCTTGATTCCACAGGCGTCGCCGCAACCACGTCCGGCTTGGACCACGTCACGCAGTCGTCGGAGTAAGCGATGTGAGCTTCCTGGCCAACATAGTCCTCATGAAGGAACCCATTGGACCACGACACAACGAACTTATCCCCGAACTTGGTAACTGCCTGGTGGTGGCTGTAGGCCCAACTCTGTGCGTTGCCGAGGTAGACCTTGGACTTATTCGATTCAGCCATCGGGAAATTGCCCCATCCCTCGGGAATGATGGGATGCCAGTCTGTCAGAGTCTCGTACCCGGACATATGCGCTGCAACGCGGACCTTGTAGTCCAGCATTCTGTTGGTGAGAGCGGGGTCAACTACCCTCGCAATTCTCTGTGTGTCCACCGGTATAACTTTCGGTTTCTGATTACTCGTCATCTTTCCCCTCTTCCTATACTTCGTCCCGGTAATGTATTCCGAATTAGTCCAGGTGGTTCACGCAAAGCAAATTACCCACGTCATGCTGACCCTGAATCAAGTTCAGCCGCTGGCGCGTCTCGACGAGCATCTCTTCCCCATCGAGAGGAGACCCTGAAACAAGTTCAGGGTGACGCCTGCAAGCGACTTAGCGTGAATCACCTGGTTGTTGCGCGTCTAGTTTGGCTTGCTGCTTGTTACCTTTCTTGAATGCGTACCAGTACAGGAATCCAGTGATCACTTTCAGACCACCGCAGACAGCAAATACAGGCCATGCGGGCTTCTGCTCAAGCCAGAGGCCGATATTGGGCGCGAACTGCGATATAGATGAGTACCCCGGCTGGGGCAGGTTCATAGCGTCCAGTATCGGACCCACGGACGGCAGCATAGCCGGAATGAACCCCGGCTCAAATGGCGCCATCGGCATCTTGTCTAGAAGGTAACCCACTGTAGGCATCGATATTGCCGCAACACCATATAGTATCATCAACCTCGCGCCGCTGAATGCTCCAATGAACTGAGTCGGCACGATAGCATAGTGAGCGAGCGGAACCGTATACCCTTCGATAGTGTTGGTTATCTGGACCATCAGGAAGAACGCCAGGAACACTATAGGCCCGCCGGCCAGAACAACTCCCATAAGGGCTATCGCTACCGCAGTGTCCGCAACAAAGAGCACAGGCCCGGAACCATAGCGGTCGACCGTCATACCGATCAACCCGGTCCCCAAGAGCCCACCCAGGTAGATGAGCGATGTGGTGTAGCCCGCGTACTCTACTCCCAAGTTAAGCTGCCGCAGCCCCACCGCCATCACAAAGGCAGCCGCGCCGTCACCAAGACCTCTCAGAATATTAGGCGGCGCCAGAAGACGAAACTCGCGCAGCTTGACCACGGTAAGGACCGGGCCAAACAGTGCAAGAGAAGCTGCTTTGGCGCTGTCGACGATGCTGCGCCTACCTTCTGAACGCCAGGAGGGCCACGGCGATGCACACTCCTCTTTCTCCTCAATGCAGAGGTGCGGCACTTCCTTTACATGCTTCACAGCCCAGGCGGCGGCCACCAGCAGGATCACGCTGAGAACAAATGCCACGCTGAACCCGTAAGGATAACCGAGCCTGCCAAGGACCCAACTGTTTGCCAGCCCCAGCAGTATGCCTACCAGCCCGCCGGTTACGCCGATGAGAGCCGTGAACCGCCCCCGAATCTCATTGCTTATCGCGCGAACATACAGCGGCGCAAAGACCATACCGATGGTGGCCATTATCGCGCTTTCAACAATCTGCAACACGGCCATTGTCGGGAACATCACCGACGGCTCCCGGAACAGCGCCGGCCCTGCCGACATTGCCACGAGTACTACAGGATAAACTGCCATGGCCAGGGTAAGCCATGCGTTCGCAAGAACGCGGTTCTTAACCCGATCGGCAAAACCCATCAAAAGGAACATCGAGACTATCGATGAAATCTGGCCGAAAAAGCCCAACATACCGATCTGCGTGGTGTTGAGCCCCGCCTTGACCTGGAATGTCTGCAACTCCGTGCCGGTGAACAACGGCAGGTCGGCGTTCTTGATAAGCATCGACAGTCCCAGGGACTTGACGTTGTTCTGTTCTGTTGGATGCTTAGTTAGCCTGGACAGCCAGCCGGTAAACTTGAACACGCTTCCTCCCAAAGGTCTAGAAACAGCTACAAAGTGGCCTATGAGGACTGAACCGCAGACGGGTCGTTGTCAACCAATGCAAAGTAGTGTCGACACTACAGTTTATTATACGGATTCCATGCCGGATGTCAAGCCGAGAAACAACACTTCGATGGGTCAGCCTTGACAAAGGCCCTCGACTACAGTAAACTCAAATCTGGATTTTCTTGGGGTACGCTTGCCCCAAACAAATGCGCAAACAAGACCACTTGGGAGATAGCAATTGGCTACTAGTGTAGGACGAACCAAAGCCGAGGAAGCCTACAGCATGCTGCGGAAGAAAGTCTGCAGCGGGGAACTCAGCCCAGGCGAGAGACTGACTGAGCAGAAAGTCGCCGAAATGCTGGATGTAGGCAGAGCCACAGCCAGAGAAGCTATGCTGCGCCTCGAATCCGAGGGATTCCTCAAGGGTCGTGGAGCGTATGGCGGGAAGTATGTCAGGTTCTTCGAGGATCAGGACCCTGAGGAGATTCTCCAGCAGTATGAACTGCGAGAGTTTATCGAGGGCCTTGCCGCGAGACTTGCCGCCAAAAACATGACCGGCTATCAGATCGATGAACTGAAGCGTCTTGGTGATGACATCGCCACCGCATGGCACGCAGGAGACCGCGATCTCAGGCTCGATGCCGCCGGCAAATTCCACAGATACATTATAATGAACTGCGGAAACCCGCTTCTGATCTCTGTGTGGGAGTCCTACTATCTCACGCCGCTCACCCCGCGCCTCGCCGCCAGCGAAGAAGAACTCTGGGGCAGAATGAATGAGGCCGTCCCAAGGGAAACTGAGCACGTTCCCATCGTGGAAAGCATCAGTTCACACGACCCGGATGCCGCCGAAGCCGCCACTCGTTCGCACGTGAGACGAATGACCGAAGCCATCCGCAGGTACATAAACGAAAAGAACCGAGAAACCGCCCTGTAGGTGGTTGAGAAGCTCGGGAGTTGAGAAGTCGAGCGGCGGCGTGAGCCCGCATTCTCTGCTTCCAGCCCCCCAGTTCTCCACTCTCTGATCTCTGCCTCCACTTGCTTCCAACAAAAGCTTGACACCTGCCTCTTTCCCCATTACACTTGTAGACATTGCAGCCATTATGTATACATTGGCGGTCGGAGGTTTGAGACAGTGAACGATCCCCTGAATCTGAGAATCGGTAGTGGCGCCGACTGGTATTTTGTTAACGGCGCGTGGGCGGACGGCGACGACGGCTTGGTGGCCGTTGAGAAGGAATTCCTAATCGCTGACGGCGATGCGATGCAGTGCAACCACTGGGCTTTCAACAAGACCCTATGCTACAAGGATTGCACCGCGCGCTTTGAGATCAAGCTGAGTGGTCATACCGACACCGGCATAGTCCTGCGAGCAAGAGATGAATCGCATTTCTACTTGCTCCACTTCCCCAATTGTGGACAGGCCAACAGGGCACAGCATTTCTGGGTCGCGCTCTCCAAAATGGACGAGGACGGCTACCTCAAGAACATCAAGCTGGAGATGGTGCGACGCGTGCCAAGCCAGAACAACATCTGGCTGCCGGTGGAAGTGACTATGCAGGGCAGCCGGTTTATGGTGAAAGTGGGAGACTACGGCCTATTCGAGGCCGAGGACCACACTTACCCCGGCTTCGGGCATATCGGGCTGCACCAGAGCCTCTCCGCCCAGATTCGCAACATCACAGTCGAGGGCGACCCTGCGCCTTTCACTGTCTGGAACGACGACGTCAAGCAGCGGGTCAACTGGTTCCACCCAGTCCCCACTTCGGACAAGGTCTGGCAGCAGCCAATAGATGTGAAGCGGTTCCCTGATGGCGAGCTTGTTATGCTACTGGCCATATCGCGAGACAAGAGACAGGACGAAGATGCCAAAACAACTCAGCATCTTTGTCGCTCGACAGACAAGGGCCGCACATGGTCGACTCCGGAACCGCTGGAACTGGGTGACTCAGGAAGCGCGTGGGGCGGAGCGAGAATGCACCTCACCCCAAAAGGCAGGCTGATCGCCGTGATTGGAGGCACTGACCACAAGCTGGTGCGGGAATCGAAGGACCGAGGGCGGACGTGGTCCGAACCTGTGAAGGTCAACCTGCACGTCGGCCCGCCGCTGGAAAAGCCGGTTCAACAGGTCTCGCCGCAGGGTTTTCTGAACCTGAGAGACGGTGGTATTGTGGCGTTCCTGCTGAAAGGCCATCCGCTCAAGGACCCGGCGATGAATGTGTGGACGTGGGGCAGCCTGCACTGCCAGGCGTTCACATCCAAGAGTGACGACGACGGCCTGACATGGACTGAGCCGGTCAATCTGGACACCCCTGGCTTCGACGCCGAAGGAAAACCGTTCGAGGGAAACCTGGACCTTACTGAGCCGTCCGCAATCCAGTTGTCGAGCGGCAGGTTAATGGCCTTTATCAGGCCGATATACTCACCGTGGATGTGGGAGACGTGGTCGGACGATGGCGGCAGGAGTTGGGGGCCATGTGTTCGAGGCCCGTTCCCGGGATACGCCGCGCCCAATATGGTGCGGACTGCTTCCGGCGCGATTCTGATAGCTCACCGGATGCCGTCGCTGTGCGTGAACTGTAGCCTCGACGATGGCCGAACCTGGGACCAGGGAACGACTATCGATACAGGTCTGTGGGCGATGGGTAGCATGGTGGAAGTGGAGCCTGACGTGGTACTCTACGTCTACTGGGATACCATTGAGACCCAGATGCGAGCGCAGTACCTGCGAGTTACCCCAAGCGGGATAGTTCCGGGGTAGAATAGTTTCGGGATTTCCGCCTTTCGGCCGACGGCTGCGGCTCAAATCCCGAAACACCCGTAAAGTTACTGGTTATCTACATGGATGTACAGGATGAACAGGATAGGGGACGAAGCGCGGAATCCTGTGTATCCTGTGCATCCATGTTCGTCTTTCTTCGGCTTCGGCCCGGTACGAAGGAGTGTAATGAGAAGTCGCATCATATTCGTGATAGCGCTGTTAGCCTGGCTGTTGTGCGGGGCAGCACAAGCGACGACGGTCTCAACTAGGCTCAAGATCGGCAACGGGAGCGGCTGGACTTTCCAGACGCTAGTAGGTCAGACCCCCAAGCTTGGCGAGAAGTGGAGGGAGAATGCCGAGGGCGTCATCGCGCCTCCTGCCGGGTGGAACCTGCAGAGCCGCGCGTTCTACAAGCCTCAAAGCTTCTCCGACCTGACGGCAGAGTTCGACTTCAACCCCAGCTACTACCAGAATGGGTGCGGAAACGCGGGGCTGGTCATTCGCGCGCCCGATCCCGATCACTTCTATTACGTCTACTTCCCCTGGGGCGGCCAGACATTGCGGTCAAAGCACTTCTTTGCCGCAGTGGCCAAGGTGCAGGGCGACGGCTATCTTCACAACATAGGAATGGTTTGGGTGCCCGGCCTGGCCAGTGAGACAGACCGCTGGTACCACGCAAGAGTTGAAGCAAAGGGGCCTCGAATCAGCGTGTGGGTGGATGGGCGCAAGGCCATTTCCGTGACTGATTCCACCTACAAGAGCGGCAGAACTGGTGTCGCGGGCTACGGGCAGTATCAGTTCAGGAACGTGCGCATCTCAGGGACCGTCCAAAAACTGACTCTGTGGAAGAACGGAAAGCAGATACCAAGCCACTCAACTACGCTCGGGCTAAGCTGCGGCGCGATGCCGACGGCTTCCCTGGCCCCGAATGGTGATGTTCTGGTTGCCGGGGCCGGGATAAAGGACGGCAAGTCCACCGTGATCCGCTCCATCGACAAGGGGCGGACTTGGGATGAATCCTACAACATATACGTGCGTTTCCCGGATAACAGCGGCACACCTCTTCTAGGCGACTACGGCTCCACCATGCTCCGCACCTCCAAGGGTAAGCTGATTGTGATGGTATTTGCAGAGGGCGACTCCCCGAGGATAGGGATATCGGAGTCGCTGGATCATGGAAAGACGTGGCCTGTGCCGACGGAATCCCAGGTGTCGGCGGAATGGGGCAAGTTGCCGATGGTCCACCCGTACGGAACGCTCGTAGAAACTGCCGACGGGGCGTTGACACGCTTCTTTATGACCGCCGTACCCTGGGAGGGCGGCAAGTTTGACGATGTCTCCACATGGGGATCGCTGCACACCAAGGCATACGCAATGCGCAGCGCCGATGAAGGCAGGACGTGGTCCGCGCCAATAGAGATAGACCAGCCCTCCTGGAGCAACAAGGCCAGAGGGACTATCCCCGGCGCGCTGGACTTCACGGAAGCCTCTGGGGTGGCAATCGGCAATAGTATTATGACGCTGATCCGCCCGATCTACAGCCCATTCATGTGGCAGTGCTGGTCGCATGACGGCGGGGCGACGTGGGACGCCGCAGCAAGGACTACGTTTGCGGGTTCCGCGCAGTCGATCCTGCGGCTGAAGTCAGGGGTGATCCTGTGCGCTCACAGGTTCCCGGGATACACAGTTCACATAAGCCGGGACAACGGTCTCAACTGGGATGATGGGACAGTCATCGATTACCCCAGTTGGGCGATGGGCAACCTTGTGGAAGTGGAGCCGAATGTGGTTCTATGTACCTATATGAGTGAGGGAGATCGGCAGAAAGAGCCAATGCTCGCCCAGCTTTTCCGAGTGACAGGGGATGGGCTGAAGCCTGTCTCCAAGACGCCGGTAACGAAATGAGGCAGCCATGCAAATAGAGAAGATCGTATTCCTTATCCATCCTCTGGTATATGAGCCATACAGCCCGGAGGATATCCACGCGCGCAACCTCAAGCTCTTCTATGAGCGCGAGCAGGAGATCAAGCAGAGGTGGCTGAGTGAAGCAGAGTCGCTGCGGGGAACTCTGCTGCTTCAGCTCTACAGCTCCAAGGCTCTATACGAGTCGCTTGTTGAGCGGATGGGCGCTGACTGGGTGTGCTACGTTTCTGCGGAATACACCGAAGGCATGCCTCAGTTGGAGTATGACAGGAGGCTGGTGCAGTCAGTCCGGGACCACATGGCTGATCATCAACTCACTCTCGACCCTGCAACAGTTGCCTCCGAGATATGGGGCGAGTCATTTGAGGGATGTGCGCCGGACTACGCCAGTTCATTTGCCTTCATTCTCGGCCTCAAGAAACCTCCAAGAATGCGGTTCGAGATGACCATGCACGACTCCCGGTTCCTCAAAGGGGCGAAAGTGGTGGAGATAATCCCCATTCCCAACAGTGACGTGGAAGCGGTGCTCTTCGAGTTGTATGATGAGACCTTCGCGGCGATCTACCAGGCCAGGTTGACACCCCAGCGGATGGACGACCGCCCGATAACCATCAACCTCGACCCTACCAGGATGCAGGTGTGCACCAAGCTGAACCACACAATCTGGCCAACGAAAGTCTGGCAGAAGGGCGACCCATCCGAGAGCGTTCCATTCCAGTTCAGAACGCGGGACTGGTACTGGGTGCGCAGCCTCGGAATCAGCCTGGAAGGTTTCCGTGAGTTCATCGCAGCGGCAGTTGTAGGAGAATAGGATCCGGATCATGACAAAACAACTCGAAATCGGTGACGGCAGCGACTGGCGATTCGTTAACGGCGACTGGATCGACGGTGAGGATGGGCAGGTCTGTGTGCCGGAGAACTTGCTGCGGCAGGACGGGCCGGCTATGCAGGATATGCACTGGGCTTTCAGCAAGTCGCTCGTGTGCCGTGACTTCACCGCTCGGTTTGAGATAAAGCTCTACCCGCACTCGGATCAGGGCATTATCTTCCGCGCGCGTGATGAGTCGCATTTCTACGTTCTGCACTTCCCCAACTGCGGGCAGGCGTGCAGGGCGCAGCATTTCTGGGTCGCGCTATCGGTGATGGACGACACCGGTTGGCTTCGCCACACAAAGTTGGAGATGGTGAGGCGGGTGCCCAGCCAGACTGGGATATGGCTGCCGGTCGAGGTGACGGTACGAGGCAGCAGGATCCTCGCGAAGATCGGCGACTATGGCGTTTTTGAGGCCGAAGACTGCACTTACTCCGGCCCCGGTTCCGTTGGCCTGTACTCATGTTCCGCATATGTCCCGGCGGGGATGAGGAATGCCGTGGTTGAGGCGGAGGATGGCACTGTAGCCGCCGGCGTTGACAGCAAATCGCATCTTGTACCGCGCCGAACCGACGCGGCTACGATTTGGCGCGAAGACCTCCATCAACCAGCCAACTGGTTCCATCCTCTTCCAACCAAGGACAAGGTCTGGCAGCACCCGATAGATGTCAAGCGCTTTCCGGACGGGGAGCTTCTGCTGCTGGTCGGCACTCAGACCCAGGTGAGCATGCACGAAGACGCCAGGTCTGAGCAGTTGCTGACTAGATCGTTAGACGGTGGCCGCACATGGTCTGCCCCTGAACCTTTCAATCTGGGCGGCTTTGGGCACGCGTGGTCACCGAGCAGGATACATATTACTCCCAAGGGGCGTCTGATAGCCGTTATCGGTGGAACTGACCACAAGCTGGTGCGGGAGTCGACAGACCGTGGACGGACGTGGTCTGACCCGGTCAAAGTGAACCTGCACGTCGGCCCGCCACAGGAGAAGCCAACGCAGCAGATTGCCCCGCAGGGGTTTCTGAATCTGGAAGACGGCGGCATGCTGGCGTTTATGCTGATTGGCCACCCGCTGAAAGACCCGGCGCTGAATGTCTGGACGTGGGGATCTCTCCACTGCCAGGCTTTCACGTCGAGAAGTGATGACGACGGTCTGACCTGGTCGGCCCCGGTTAACATGGATACGCCCGGCTTTGACGCAGACGGGAAGCCTTATGAGGGAAATCTCGACCTTACGGAAGCCTCGGCGGTGCAACTGGCTGACGGCAGAGTGACGGCGTTTGTCAGGCCGATCTACTCTCCTTGGATGTGGGAGACGTGGTCGGATGATGGCGGCAGAAGCTGGGGACCTTGCGTGAGAGGGCCGTTCCCAGGGTACTCAGCTCCGAATATGGTGCGGACAGAATCAGGAGCCATGCTCATTGCCCACCGGCTGCCGTTCCTGTGCGTGAACTGCAGCCTGGACGAAGGCCGGACCTGGGACAGCGTGACTATAGACAGCGGATGCTCCGCTACGGGCACAATGGTAGAAGTGGAGCCTGATCTCGTCTTATATATGTACTTTGACACAAACCAGACCCTGATGAGGAGCCAGTTCCTGCGGGTAACACCGAAGGGTCTGCGGCCATTGGCCGCAAGCAACGCCAGCGGAGCGCGTTGCGAAAGGCCTGAGCGGGTTGTATGAAATGAGGTATAGATGAAAACGTTTGTTCTTTGCATAATTGCTCTTGTGATGCTCAGTTCAGCAGCCTGGTCCGCTTCCGCTGACCTCTGGCCCAAGTGGATAAAGAAAGAGAAAATCCGCGCTGCATACGACTTCGACCACGTGGACAAGCGCGACCACTTTGCAAAACTCAAAGCCCACGGAATCAATACCATATTCCTATCCTGGGACGGGGATGTGGATCAGCCTGAAGCCATCAAGCTTCTGAAGAAGCAGGCGGACTGGTGCAAGGATCTCGATCTACATCTATTCGTTACGGTGAAGCTGTGCGGAGGCAAGGATCAAGTCAGATACCTGAAGCCGGGAGGCCGGTGCTACGTTGCCGCCGATGGAAAGGCTCTCACCAAAACCCCCTGCCCGGCTGACCCGGATTTCTGGGATAAGGTAGTGACCCGGCGAGGAAAACTGATTGCCGACTTCTCCAAAGCCAGGCCCATTATCAGTGGCTATATCATCGATGACGAGATGTACGGCGCCGATACCTGCAACTTCCCGAGTTACTGCTACTGCGCGGACTGTATAAAGGAGTTCGGAAAGAGTACTCCTCCGGGTAAGATACCTGGAGGAATGAAAGCGGTGGAACAGTTGAAGCCATCCGAGAAATTCGGCTGGCTGCGGGATAAAGAACTGCTGGACGAGTTCCAGACCTGGCAGGCTGGGGCTGTGGAGGCCAATTGCAGGACCACCGAGCAGACACTGCACAAGGTGGCTCCTGGGCTTGTTATCGGAGTGTTCCATCTCGACCAGTTGAGCTATCCGCGGCCATCGTGGGCTAGAGGGCTGGGCACTAAGAAGATGCCTGTACTGGCGCTGCCTGAAAGCACCTACTCAACCGGCGCTGATCCCTACCTTATTGCCATCCCCAGGAACCTGGCGGCTGCCGGCGCTCACGCGGAGTTTTGCCCCGGCATCTGGCCTAGACAGTTCCCCGTGGAGACTCTTGCGGGACAGTTATTCTACACGGCTCAAGGCCCGGCGGGGAAGTACGGAGCGCAGGAATCGGTGGGCTACTGGATGTGGACCACATTGGCCCTGGCGATGACCCCGGAGGAGCTGGGGGGACCAGACAGCCCCTACTCCCTCCCCCTACCCCACGAACCGTGGTGGGAGGCTATTGGTTCGGCAAATGCAGAACTCGAGCGACAGTCCCGCGAAGCAGAGGGGTTTGTCCCGAGGCTGGAGTTGGTTATCAAGCAGGATTCGCCCCAGGTAGCTCTTGAGAAGATCGGCCTGTGGGGCCCGGCGAAAGTGGAACTGCGACCGCTGGTCGCCAAAGGCCAGTCACAGCGTCCGAATGTGGATCCGGCGAAACTAAGGTATTCATCGGTCTATTACATTCTGGCCACGTCCGGCCAGCAGATACGCGCAACTTTCCAATCCATCCGCGGCGGCAGCGCTCAGCAGAGGCCCGTCTATGCGCTGACAGCGCCGAGTGGAAAAGTCGCGGCGCAAGGTGATGTGGAGCCGGAGAAATCAGCTTCATTCGAAGTTAAAGCCGAGGAGTCCGGCATGTACAAGCTCGCTCTGAACATTGAGCAGCACGCGACCTCGGTTGCCATAGACAGCCCTCACTCAGTGCTGAGTCTGGCAGACGGCGTACATATGGTCCAGAGCAGTGTAAAGATGCACTTCTATGTTCCTGAGGACGTGGACGAATTCACACTGGAAGTGGTGACACCCTACGCCCTTGAGCAAGCCAAGCTTACTGTCTTCGGCCCGGATGGCTCCGAAGCCGCAACCGCGGAGACTATCGACCTCACGCCGGCACGAGTGGTTGTGAAAGTGAAGCCTGAGTATCGAGCGCCTCAGGACTCGGCACACGGGGCCGTCTGGTCGTTCCAGGCGACACCCAGCGATCGAGGCCAGTTCTACTCGGCCAACGTGACGCTCGACCCAAAGCTTCCACAGTTCCTCGCGGAGAGCCCGGAAGCCCTGCTTGTTCCGGTGAGCAAGTAAGACAAGCATGGGCGCCGGATTGTGGACATCCCGTTTTGATGCATGATAGTAAAGGAAGACGTGAGCAGAGATGAGAATCAATAGAACCGCAGTTGTGTGTTGGATAGCCCTGGCGGTGATGTGTCAGTCGGGGGTTTGGTCGGCTACAAAGCCGTCAGCCCCAGGCACGGCATCTAAAAAGATGAACCCGCAAGACCTATGGCCGAAATGGATCGAGAAAGAGAGAATCCGCGGGGCGTATGACTATGACCACAGCGTCACCCGTGACTTCCTGGCCAAGCTCAAAGCCCACGGTATCAACACAATGCTGCTCTCCTGGGACGGGGATGTGGACAGGCCGGAGGCTATCAGGCTTCTGAAACAGCAGGCGGACTGGTGCAAGGAAGTTGGGCTGCATGTGTTTGTCGTTATCAAACTGTGCGGCGCCAAGGACCAGTCGCGCTACCTCAAGCCCGGCGGACGCTGCTACGTGGGCGCAAATGGGGTTGCCCTGACCAAGACCCCCTGCCCGGCGGACCCCGTCTTCTGGGGGAATGTGATCACCCGACGGGCCAAGATGCTCGCTACATTCTCAACCCAGCGGTCGGCTATCGGCGGAGTTGTGATTGACGATGAAATGTACGCCGCCGACACCTCCAACTTCCCAAGCTACTGCTACTGCGAGTGGTGCTTGAAGGAGTTCTTTGCCTACTGCAATCGCTCCGCCCCCATTATTCCTCCAGGTATCCTACCTGGAGGAATGCCAGCGTCTGAGAGCTATGCGTGGCTGGAGAAAGAGGGTCTGCTGGAGAGATTTCAGAAGTGGCAGGAGAATACCATCGAGGCCAACTGCAAGCTCACAGAGCGGACTGCCCACAAGGTATCGCCCAGTTTCGTGCTGGGATGCTTCCACCTCGACCAGCTCAGCTTCCCGCGTCCCTCCTGGGTGCGCGGTCTGGGAACGAAGGCTATGCCTGTCCTCGCGCTGCCTGAGAGCACCTATCCCAGCGGAGCCACGCCCTATCTGGTCAAGATACCAGGAATGCTGGCAGCCGTCGGCGCTCATGCCAAGTTCGCCCCGGGAATCTGGCCGAGGCAGTTTGCTGTCGAGAACCTTGCGGGCCAGCTCTTCTACTCCGCACAAGGGCCAGCGGCGAAGTATGGCCCACAGGAGTCAGTCGGTTACTGGATGTTTACCACCTACGGTCTCGCGCACCCGGAGTTCCCTCCGGAGAGCGACTACGCCCTTCCTCTGCCCCACGAGCCGTGGTGGGAAGCTATCCGCACCGCCAACGAAGAACTGGACCGACAGGCGCGCGAAGGCGAGAGCTTTGTCCCCAGGCTGGAACTCAGACACAAGCAGGACCCGCCACAAGTGGCCCTTGAGAAGATCAAGCTCTGGGGGCCAGCAAAGGTGGAGCTGAAGCCTTTATCTGAGAGCGGAGGGCAGAGAGCGGAGAGCAGAGGAGAGACGGAGCACGCGAGACTGCGCTACCAATCCGTGTACTATATCCTCGCGAAGGCAGGCGAGCCGATTCGGGCGACTCTGACATCTAAGCGCGCCGGCGACGGGCAGCAGAAGCCCGTATACGCGCTTACGGCTCCAAGCGGCAAAGTCGTCGCTCAGGGGAACGTGGAGCCGGACGGCTCCTCGTCCATTGACGCCGCGGCCCCGGAGGACGGTCTCTACAAGCTCGCTCTGAGCATAGAGCAGCACGCTACCTCGGTTGCGATTGAGAATCAGTATGCCGTGATCAGCCTGGCCGAAGAAGTATGCATGATACGCAGTAGCCCGCGGCTCTACTTCTACGTCCCGTCGGACGTGGAGCAGTTCACTGTACAGGCAGTTAGCCCTGACGCCCTGCAGATCAAGCTGGTTATCTTCGCGCCGGATGGGTCAGAGGCCGTGACTGCGGAATCTCTGGACCTCGCCCCCGCGAAGGCTGTAGTTGAAGTGAAGCCGGAGCAGCGGGGGAAGGTGTGGTCGTTCCAGCCTGTGCCCGCGAGCCGTGGGCAGTATTACTCGGCGAACGTGACACTAAGCGCTAACCTGCCGCAATACCTGGCGCAAAGCCCGGAAGCACTGCTTGTTCCGGTGGATGTGAAGTGACATGCCCTGATGGGTGACTCAAGACTGATGGGTGGCGATCTCCGAATCGCCACCCCTTGAGATGGATCTGGGATAGGGATTCGGAGATCCCTACCCATCAACAGAGGAACGTGACCATGTGGCATAGGAAGATAGCGGTAATCGCGGCGGTGACGCTCTGTCTGGTTCTCGGAGCCGGACTCTGCCAGGCCCAGGAAAGCCTGATCCAGAACGGCGACTTTGCGGGGCCTGTGAGTGTGTCCGGTGAGAGAGAGTGCCCGGGCAACTGGGATTGCAGCCCGGCATTGGGCATCAAGAGGTTCAAGGACAGCAGCGGCGCATATTACCTGCGGCTGGAAGCCAAGACTCCTCCGGTGGGCGGCGCTTACGTGACCCAGACCATCGCTTATGATGCGCCGGAGGGCAAGCCTGCCGACTACGCTCTGACCTGCGATGTGAAGTATGATGATTGCATACCTGGCCCCCAGGGATACATGCGGGCTCGAGTGCTGGTTCTGTACACCACTTCAGACCGCGTCTTGCACGACGGTGACTCCGCCCGCTACTTCAAGGGAACCGCAGACTGGCAGCGTATCACAATCCCCTGCACCTTTCCTCCCGACACAAAGCAGATACAGGTGCTGATGGGGTTCCATACCAGTTCGGGGGCGCTGAGCGTTCGCAATATCAAGCTCAGCCGCGCCAACCTGGCGGACCTGCCGAAAGTCCTGCCAGGTGTGGTGAGCAGGGAAGTTGGGCCGGGGATCATTGAAACCGACTATGGAGTGACCAAGACCCTGCAGGTGGCCGGGCAGTCGTGGTATGAACTTCCCGACCATGATGCAGCCTCCAAGTGGTACCGGATGCCCGACACCAGGGGCGACTACGACCCCCTGTTTGCCAATAACCCCGCTTTCACGGAGGCGGAGAAGTCACGCGGGTTCGTTGTTTACCAGCAGCCGGATACGATGGTCGCGTCCACTTCCGGTGTTCCCGACCGCAAGCATATCCTCGATGCAGGCAAGCCCGTGCGGGTCTCATTGTGCCCCGGGGAGACCAGGTCTGCGGTGGTCGGCGTCTATCCCATAAAGAGTCTCCCAGCTTGCGAGGTGAAGTTCAGCACATTCACGGATGCCGCAGGTAACAAGATCGCGCCGGAGAACATTCGCGCGGACGTGCTGGAGTCGCTTTACAACCGCGCCAATGAGTTCCAGCAATATGTGAAGATGCCACGAGTCATCAGGCGGTTTGGCGCCACCGATTTGGCCGCTGGAGAAGCGACCCAATTCTGGGTCTACTGCACAGCCCCGAAAGGCACACCTGCCGGAGTCTACAAAGGCAAGGCGAGGTTGTTGTCCGCGGGAGACGAGTTCGGCGCAATAGACTTCCAGATAACTGTGTACCCGTTCGAATTGGCGCAGACGCCGGTCCACTGGAGCATGTACTATTACTACCTGCCGGACCAGGATTTGGACGCCGATCTGAAGCAGATGCAGGACTGGGGGATGAACTCGGTCATATACTGCCCCCCGGCGACTTCCATCTTTGAGAGGCTCAAGGTCGACGGAAGCGGCAATCCCAGCTTTGAGTTTGGGCCGGATGATGAGTTCATGACGGCATACAAGAAGGCCGGGTATACGCAACCCGCAATCTACTACCCGCGCCTGCTTCTGCTGAGGCTGGTGAGCCTGCTGGCCAAGGACAATGCGTTCCCGCAGGAAGATTTCTACGGGGCGAAGATACCTCTCATATCAACTGAGGCCGAGTACCCACCGGCGGCGCTTGAAGCGTACAAGAAGGTAATCAGATCGATTGCCGATCACGCTAAACAGGCTGGCTGGCCGGAGTTCATATTCTATCTCACGGACGAGCCTTTCGAGGGAATGTGGCGAGTGGCTGAGTCCGGGCTGTCATACAGACTGGCCAAAGAGGTCGCTCCTGAGATCAAGACATTCTGCACCGTCTACAGCCCTGTGTTGGCTGAGAAGTTCGGCGGGACCATCGACTATATCTCCTCGCGGGGGCTGCAGTCCGCCGCACCCCGACCGGAGAACAAAACAATGCGCGAGGCTTGCGCGAAAACAGGCTCCAGCCTGTGGGCGTCGTGCTGGCCGCCACTGTATTGGCACAACTACTGGTTTGCCCGGGCCTATTCCGGGTTCGTCGCCGAGAAGAGCGGATTTGAGGGGATGAACGTCTGGTTCTATCCCAAGATCGGCAAAGGCTACACAGACCGCTTCAAGACCCTGCAGCCGCGTGGCAGCGAGGGCGGGCTGATCCTCACCTGGAGCACCGACAAGGGCGAGTTTGAGCACCACACGGTACTGGAGGGTATGCGCGAGGGCATCCTGGACGCCAGGTACATAGCCACCCTCAAGAATGCCATCGCCAAAGCCGAGAAGGCGGGCAGGAACGTGAAGGCATACCGTGCGGAACTGGCTAAGCTGGTCGACTCCGCCCCAACCCTGCTGGCCGATACCGGCGGCATGGCCTGGGACCGCCCGGGGTTGTTCGGGGCAGGCAAATGGAGTGTGGAGGAGAACGAAAGACTGCGCGAGCGTATCGCGGCGATGATTGTTGAGTTGGGCAAGAAAGGGAAGTAACTATGCGTTGCAAGCGATTACTAGTGGTGCTGGCTGCCGGATGTCTTCTGGCCGCTGCCGCAGTTCAATGTACGGCGGTGGAGAAGAAGCTGATCCAGTTCTCCGGAGCCGCTCGGACACCCGCATACGCCAAGGACAACTACCAGGAGATGGACAAGTTGCCGTTCGATGGCACGGTATTCCTGCTGGGCAGAGGTGCTGACCGGCCGCATGCAGGCAAGCCGTGGGATAACCTTAGCTGGGGATGCTGGGGGCATAGGTACTTCAAGTGGGAAGACGTGAAGCACAATGTCGATGAGTTGAATGCGGCGAAGTTCAAGAGACTCACCAACAACTTCATCATGATGACAGTGGTTCCCGGCGACGCCGACTGGTTCGATGACTTCGGACCCATTGTCCACAACTACAGGCTTGCGGCGCGAATCGCGAAGCAGGTCCCCCACTGCAAGGGCATTCTTTTCGATTCCGAGGCGTATGGGACTCAGAAGTTCTCCAGCATGTGGGACTACGACAGCAACTACGGCTATCAGCGCTATTCCGACACCTACACCTACGATGAGTACGCGGCTCAGGCCAGGCTGCGGGGCAGAGAGATAATGAACGCGATGCAGGAGGAGTATCCCGGCCTGACTGTGTTCATAAGCCACAGCTATACTTTGGTCTGGCTGAACTGGATGAGAGACCCCAGCCGCAAGAAGGAACCTGCGTGGTGCTATACTTTGCTGACACCTTTCCTGGACGGCTTCCATGACGCCGCGAAGGGCGGGACGAAGATAGTCGACGGGCGAGAGACAGCTTACCTGTACAAAACCAAGGCGGAGTTCGACCAAGCCTACAATGAAGGCGCGGAGGAGATCCTGCGGATGGTCGCGGACCCGGAGAAGTACAAGAAGGTCAGGAGCCTGGGTTTCGGGCTGTATATGGATGCCCCCGCCAGGCAGGGAGCCTACGGCTCCTGGATGCCCGATGATCCCAAGACCTGGTGGTTCACCCCCGCCGAATGGGAGCAGTCTGTGAAGCTAGCCTTGGAGAGGTCCGACGAGTATGTGTGGATATACAGCGAGAAACCCGGATGGTGGGGCGAGTGGAAAGCCAATATGCCACAGGGATACTATGACGGCACAGTCCGAGCCTACGAGTCGAAGGGGGGCAAGTGATGAGAAAGCTTATTCAGATCATTCTTACACTCGTCATCATCCTGAGCCTGTCGAAGGATGCATGGGCGGCAACCTCCGACATACCTGACGGCTGGATTGTCTCCCCGATCAACACCAAATCCCCCGGCCAGGCCGGTTACAGCATCAGGCACAAAGACACGGGGATGGAACTGCTTTGGGTCCCTGCCGCAACGTATCTGATGGGCAGCACCGAGGCTGAGGCACAGCGGGCTGTCAAGGAACACAAGGCTTATCCGGAGCGAATGGCGAACGAGCAGCCGGCGCACGAGGTGGACCTTAGCGGCTATTGGATCGGGCGGACTGAAGTGACCGCGGGCCAGTGGCGCAAGGTGATGGGCACTATGCCTCCTCCCGATGATACCAAGCGCGACCGTAATAGCCTGGGCGACGACCACCCTGTTACGTGGATGACCGTAGACGAAGCGTTGGAGTTCTGCGCTAAGCTCAGCCTGCGGTTGCCCACGGAAGCCGAGTGGGAATATGCCGCGCGCGGCCCTGAGCGAAGAGTCTTCCCCTGGGGCAACAAGTGGGATGAGAAAAAGTGCGCCAACGGCAAGAATCAGTATTGGGTCAATGGAGTTGGCTTCAGGACGTTCACGGTCGGCAGTTTCCCCGAGGGCGCCAGTTGGTGCGGGGCAATGGATATGGCGGGGAACCTGTGGGAGTTCTGCATGGATTGGTTCGACGAGACATACTATTCACACAGCCCCAAGACCAATCCCAAAGGCGGGCCGGATACAGGAAGCCCGTGGAAGCTGCGAATTGCCCGCGGAGGCTCCTACGGCAGCGACGGCCCCCACAACTTCCGCTCGGCATACAGAGTAACCGGCGGAAGCGACACCAGGCACATGGGCTACGGGTTCCGCTGCGCGAAGTAGCATGACTGGCTGAGAAGCTGAGGAGTTGAGAAGCGGAGAAGCAGAGGAGCAGCGCTTCTCATCCCTCCAGGTTCCCCGAACCTGGAGGGGGACTTGGTGCGGTAGGTGCGTTACCCTCCAGGTAGGGACTACCTGGAGGGATGGTTTCATTTTGGCATTACTTGACGGTAGGTATCGATGAGACGTGTCTTCCTATTATGTTCCGTGATCTTGTGTGCGCTGCTGCTCGTCTGTGGCGCGGCGGACTGCCGCATTATTACCCTCAAGGTGAACTACCTGCCGGATTTCTCCTCTCAAGATGCGGAGACCAAGGCGGAGAGCGCGGTTATCCGCAGGTTCCTGGAAATTCACCCGGACGTGCGACTGGTCAAGGGCGCGGGTCTGCAGATGGAGGGGAAGACCATGGAAGTGGTCCCCCTGATGCAGATAGCCGGTGATATATCCCCGCAGGTCATATACGTCAACTTCCGCTTCTCCGACACCTACATCCAGAAGGGCTTCCTGAAGCCGCTGGACGAGTATATGAAGGGGATGAGCAAGGAAGAGTTGGACAGGCGCGTGCCGCCTTCGATGCGAGGAGTCTGCTACCGCAAAGGCCCCGACGGCAAGAAGCACTGGTATGCCCTGCCCACTGCAAAGGTTATCCGGGCGCTGGTGTATCGGCGAGACCTCTTTGCCAAGGCCGGCCTCGACCCCGACAGACCCCCACGGACCTGGAGTGAGATGGAAGCCTATTGCCGGAAACTCGCCAATCCAGCCGAGGGCAAGTATGGGATGGGGTTCATTAAAGGCGAAACCAGCGCCTATGACTTCCAGAATCTAGTGTGGTCGAGAGGGGGAGAGGTGGTTGTCCAGGACAAGAATGGCGACTGGCGGCCAAACTTCAATACCAAAGAGGCGGTCGATGCGCTCTACTTCTATGTGAAACTTGTAGACACCCAGGTCCGAGGCTCCGACGGCAAGATGTACAGGGGCGTCGCGCACCGGGATACCGGCATAGACATATCCGACCCGCTCGACACCTCCGCAATGGCGCTGTACTCACTCAGCGAGCGACTGAATATCTATCAGCCTGAGATGCTGGCCTTTGCCGCTTTTCCTCACGCCGACGGGACCACCGCCAGCCGCTCGGAGATAAACTCCCGAATGCTGGGGGTGTTTGCGGGAACCAAGGACCCGGACCTGGCCAGAGCGGCATTCGATTACATCGCATTCCTGGACAGCGACGAAGCCAACTCCATCCGGGCCAAGATATATGTCCAGAGAGGCTATGGGCGGTTTGTGAATCCGCAGGTGCTCAAGAGGTTCGGCTACACTGATTACCTCAAACAAGTAGACAAGGAATGGATCAAAGTCTACGATGACGTGATGACCAACGGCAGGCCGGAACCTTACGGCAAGAACTGCTCGGTCATATACACCGAGCTTTCCAGGCCGGTTGAACAGGCAGTCTATGACAAGGCCGTGATAGCCGCGCTGGACAAGGGCGATGTCGCTGCCTGCAAGGCGAGACTGCTACAGATATTGGAACGCGCTCAGACAGAAACCCAGAAAAGGATGTACAACCGCCTGCCGGAGAATGTAAGGACCAACAGGCATAGGATGACTCTGTTGTTCCTGGCGTGCGCTCTGATTGGGTTTGGCACGGCGGTCGGGGCCATAGTGAAGGTCTTCCGGCGTGAAGCGCCTGCCCAGACCCCTGGGCAGAAGAACCTGTTCTTCGCCTATCTGCTGATCTTCCCCGCCGCTGCGAGTATCCTCGTCTGGCAGTATTACCCGCTGATCAAAGGCACCCTCATCGCGTTCCAGGACTACAGCGTGATGGGGGGATCAACATACGTCGGCATAGAGAACTTCTCCACAGTGCTCTTCGACTCCAGCTTCTGGTATTCGGTGTATATCACCCTTATCTACACCGCGCTGTTTATGGCGTCGGGCTTTGTGGCGCCGATAGTGCTGGCTATGATGCTCCACGAGATACCATCCGGCAAGATCCTCTACAGGACTATATACTACGTCCCCGCTGTACTGTCGGGGCTGGTGGTTATGTTCCTGTGGAAGAGTTTCTACAAGCCGGCGGGGCTGCTGAATACGCTGTTATCGTTTGTAGGAATCCACATGAATACCAGTTGGCTGGATTCCCCATACCTGGCTATGTTTGCAGTGATTCTACCTGTTATATGGGCTGGGGCAGGGCCTGGGTGCCTTATCTACCTTGCGGCTCTGAAGACCATTCCGGAAGAGCTTTACGAGGCTGCGGACGTCGACGGCGCGAGTATGCTCAAGAAGATCACCAGCATCACCCTTCCCGGCCTGAAGATGCTGATACTGATAAACGCCGTGGGAGCGTTCATAGGCGCGTTTATGTCCAGTGAGTCGATATTGGTAATGACAGGCGGCGGGCCATATACTCCCAACGGGGCGACGGAGGTGGTTGGGCTTCAGCTCTTCTACACGGCATTTATGTACCTGAAATTCGGGGTTGCCAACGCAATGGCATGGGTGCTTGGCTTCATGCTCATCGGCTTCACTCTCTTCCAGCTCAGGAACCTGAGCCGGGTTGAGTTCAAGGGAGGGAGATAGATATGCCGGTCATACCAGTAATTGGGCGCAAGACCGCCAAGATCAGGCTCTTGATCACCGTTATGCACATACTCCTGATTGCGGGCTGCATAACTATCCTGTATCCGTTCTGCATTATGATCTCCGGGAGCGTGAAAAGCCTGGTTGATGCGGACAACCTTGACGCATTCCCCGAGTACATCTATTCAGACAAGACTCAATTCGCGAAATTCGAGGAAGCTCGATATTCGGAGTTGAAGATAGCCTCGGCGGCTTACGGAATCAACTTCCTGAAGTTCGATCAGCTAGGCCTGCCTCCGGCGACCAAACCCGAGGATATCGCAAGGTTCCGTCAGTTCATCAACGAGAAAGCATCTGGCTTCCCGGACCACTTCTACCTCATCGCGGAATCCCGGATTATCCAGAGGATATCGCCCAGGAACTTCCGGCAGTTCAGAGACGATATCAAGAAAGAGTGCGGGACGCTGGAAGAGTACAATCGGCGCTACAAAGGAGCGCTGACGAGTTGGAACGACTTCCCCGGAGGCTATGACGCGCCCAACATCAAAGAGTTCTTCTATGAGAGGTCGGATGCGCTGATGGGGCGGTATCTGCAGTTCAAGAAGAGTGTCCCCGTCAGCGACAGGGCATTTACGAACATCGACGGGCTGTACTTCGTCACGCAGCAGACCTACGCGGATGTTAAGAGCGGCCAGATAAAGGCCAGCCCCATTCTGAGCGCAACATGTCCCGGCGGCACGGATGGCAAGAATTGGGCAGAGTTCGTGAAGCATGGTCTCAACTGCATGTACGTCAAGCTCGATGCCGAGGGTATGAGGCAGTTCCGGGGATATCTTGCAGCTAAGTTCCCCAGAGGCGTTGGCCAGATGAACAAACTGAACAACACCAGTTACCCGTCATTTGAGGCCGTTACCGCAGACTACGATGAACTCGGCAACAGCGCAATGTTCACTCTCTACACCGACTTCATCACCAACGTCTGCCTGCCCGAACGGCTGATCGTGGATACGCCGTCGACCAGATTCAGAGAGTATGTCGGCTCATCCACCGCCCAGGCCCCGTTTGTGGCTTATGACTATGAGATATTCGAGCAGACAAAGAACTCATTTATGAGGGAGATGGTGACGAGGAACTACATCAGCGTGGTTCAATACATCGCGATCTATGGGCGCGCGGTCTTTAACACAGTTGTGTTCATAGGACTGTCCATACTCGCGGCCTTGCTGGTGAACCCGCTGGCTGCGTATGCGCTGTCGCGATTCAACCTGAAATCTACCTATACCATCCTGATGGTCTTTCTCGGCACGATGGCGTTCCCCGGCGCAGTCACGATGATCCCTAACTTCCTCCTGCTCAAGCACTTCCACCTGCTGAACTCTTTCTGGGCGCTGATCCTGCCCGGAGTTGCCAACGGGTATTCAGTGTTCATCCTCAAAGGCTTCTTCGACAGTATCCCCAAGGAAGTGTACGAGTCCGCAATGATCGATGGCGCGGGGGAGTGGACGATGTTCTGGCGGTTCACCATGGCGCTTTCGACGCCCATACTGGCGCTGATGGTTCTGGGAGCATTCACCAGCGCATACACGGCCTTTATGTTTGCCATGATCATCTGTCCGGATGAGAAGATGTGGACTCTGATGGTCTGGCTCTATCAACTCCAGCAGGGAGCCGCACAGCCGATCATCTACGCCGCCCTGGTGCTGGCATCCATACCGACTCTGTTGGTATTCGTCTTCGCCCAGAACACGATTATGAAAGGCATTGTGATACCGGTTGAGAAGTGAATCGATGTTGGAGGTAGGGATTCGGAGATCCCTACCTATCGCGATTAGTTGATGGGTGGCGATCTCCGAATCGCCACCCCGACGCACAAGAAGGAAGGTAGTAGAGATGAGACATCATGTATTGACCGCAGTCCTGGTAATCCTCGCGCTTAGCGCTTGTATGATGGCGTTGGCAGCGGAGGACGGGGGTCGCAAATTCACGACAGTCGAGCGGCAAGTCATAGCTGAGGGATCAGCTTGGGGAGTAATAAACACCCTGAAAGATGGGTCTCTCGGCCTTATCTACCAGAAAGCCCGACCCATCAAGGAATGCAAGGGCTGCAATATAGCTATGGAGTGGGTGCGGTCGACCGATGGCGGCAAGACCTGGTCCAAACCGGTGCTGCTCTCAGAGCGTCGGGGGCCGACCGGCGAGTTGTTCCTCAACGGACCCGATGGTGGATTCGTAGCTCTGCAGGACCGGAACCAAGCGTTCGGCCAACTGCCCAGTGGGCGAATTGTGGTCAGCTTCGCGCGTTTGAACTATTCCTACAAGAAGACCGGAGAACAGGTGATCCACGCCGACACCGGCTTCGGTTTTGAACCCCAAGGGATATGGTACTGCTGGTCGGATGACTGGGGCAAGACGTGGACTAAGCCACAGGCAATGGACACCAGCCTGGTAAGCAAGAAGGCCGTTTCCCCACACTGGCGCATTATCAATCTCCCCGACGGCACGGCGCTGATGTCCGTCTACGGTATGTACAACCAGGAGTACAAGGGGCCGGTCAAGGTGCCGGAAGGAACCCAGAAGCTCTGCGCCGTATTCCGATCCAAAGACAACGGCAAAACGTGGGGCGACCCGTCGGTGATAATGACAGCCACAGACAAGGGAATCTATGAGGAAACAGCCCTCTGCCTCCTCAGCAGCAAAGTGTTGCTTGCCCACGTTCGCAAGCCCGGCGGCAATACGGACCAGTACGCCTCAACGGACTTCGGCCGCACATGGCAAGCATCGGGCGCTCTCACGCCAGGCAATCAGCATCCCGGCGGCGCATTTCAACTCAAGAGCGGCAGACTGATGGCCACGTGGGGAAGCCGCCAGTCGCCCCTTGGCGCGGGAGCGATGGTCACCGACGCCGGCGGCAGTTGGGACTATGACCACCGCGTCTCTCTTGCCTGGGATGCCCCTAACGAAAACTGCGGTTACGCCAACGGCGCCCAAGCCAAGGATGGCTCGATCGTGGTGACCTACTACATCATGCGCCACCCAGGCGGACCAGACGCCGAAGGCTACCACAACCTTTGGCTGGGAAGCAAGGTGTACATTGTGAGGTTCACCGAGAAGCAGTTCCTTGAGGTTGCGGGGATCATGGCGAACTGAGTCATCTTGATGGATGGCGATCTCCGAATCGCCACCCTTGGAGTCATCAGGGTAGGGATTCGGAGATCCCTACCCATCGACGGTCTGTGCTTCGGCAGGCTTTTCGCGCCAAAGCAAGTTAGCGAACGTCGGGGAAAAAAGGCTTCCCGACGCATACAAAGAAAGGTAGAAGTAGATGAGACACAATGTATTGACTGTAATTCTGGCTGTCCTGGCAGCAAGCGTCTGTGTGACCATGGCTGCGGCGCAGGACGGGGAAAGGAAGTTCACTGCTGTCGAGCGCATCGTGATAGCCGAAGGCGCGGCTTGGGGAGCGATAAATACTCTCAAAGACGGTTCACTCGGCCTCATCTACCAGAAAGCCCGGCCCATCAAAGAATGCAAGGGCTGCAACGTAGCTATGGAGTGGGTTCGGTCTACCGACGGCGGCAAGACATGGTCGAAGCCGGTGCTGGTTTCTGAGCGTCGCGGTCCGAACGGCGAGTTGTTCCTGAACGGGCCGGATGGCGGCTACGTCGCACTGCAAGACCGGAACGAGGCCTTTGGCCAACTGCCCAGTGGGCGGATTGTGGTCAGCTTCGCGCGTCTGAACTACTCCTATAAGAAGACCGGCGAGCAGGTAGTCCACGCCGATACCGACTTCGGTTTTGAAAACCAGGGGGTATGGTATTGCTGGTCGGATGACTGGGGCAAGACCTGGTCCAAGCCACAGGCCATGGATACCAGCCTGGTAAGCAAGAAGGCCATCTCCCCACATTGGAGAATCATCAATCTCCCCGACGGCACGGCGCTGATGTCTGTCTATGGAATGTATAATCAGGACTACAAAGGGCCGATCAAAGTGCCGGAGGGGACCCAGAAGCTATGCGCGGTCTTCCGATCAAAGGACAACGGCAAAACGTGGGGTGACCCATCGGTGATAATGACCGCGACCGATAAGCTCATATATGAGGAAACTGCACTCTGCCTTCTCAGCAATAAGATGCTGCTGGCCCACGTCCGAAAGCCCGACGACAGCACCAATCAGTATTACTCAGCGGACTTTGGTCGCACGTGGGAAGGCCCCACAGCTTTCACCCAGGGCGGACAGCAGCCTGGCGGCGCCTTCCAGCTCAAGAGCGGCAAGGTAATGGCCACATGGGGTAACAGACGCCAGC
>CAZTAO010000029.1:45418-55897 GCA_964611645.1 uncultured bacterium
CCTATGGGCGCAGCGGCAATGATCAGCCAGGACGAAGGCAGAACCTGGGACTATGACCACCGGGTTTCCCTTGCCTGGGATGCCCCCAACGGCAACTGCGGCTATGCCAACGGCGCTCAGGCGAAGGACGGGACTATCGTGGTGACTTACTACATTATGCACCACCCTGGCGGACAGGATGCCGAAGGCTACCACAACCTGTGGCTGCAGAGCAAAGTGTATATCGTGCGATTTACCGAAAAGCAGTTCCTTGAGGTTGCGGGGCTGTGAGATTCAGGAGGATGAGATGATGGTTCGCGTGGTAGTATTGGGCTTGGGTATCCTGTTGGTGGTGCTCTTTGGCCTGCGGACCGTCGGAGCGTATGCTTCAGGTGCAGGAGAGGACGTTATGGCCTCGTCACGAGACACGGTGAGCCTGTCTGTCGGCCCCAATCTGTTCATCGACGATCACTTGGTCGCCCAGAGCGATAATCTGAAGCGCACCACGCACCAGCCGAAGAAGCATCCTGAGCCCGTGTTCCATGTAACGCCGGGGAATGTTCGCTATGACTCGCGCAGCGAGACCTTCCAGATGCGCTACATTGAGCAGGGGGTCTATGCCTTGGCTGAGTCAAAGGACGGTATCATCTGGCGAAAGCCCGAAGATAGGACAGTCGATGCGCCCAAAGGTGGATACCAGGGCTGGTTCCTGGACGAAGGCCCGGGTTATGCTGATCCGGCGCGCCGCCACAAACTGGCATTCTTTCGGGGCGATGCCGGGCTCTGCGTAGCTTTCTCGCCTGATGGGCTGAAGTTCACCGAATACGAGAACAACCCCGTCGTCCAGGAATATGCCAACAAAGTCCCTCTTGGTGAACCAGGTTCTCAGAACCTGATAAGCGACATCATCACTGGCTGCTGGGACCCGGTGCGCAAGCAATACCTGATCGTGTGCAAGATCTGGGAAGGGGGGTATCCCGGAACACCGCACCACAGCATAGAGGGCTATCGCAGGGTCGTGGGAGTCACCACCAGCAAGGACTTCACCAACTGGGAGAGGCCTCAGGTGATCGTGAGACCTGATCCCGCAAACGGTCTTGAGGAGTTCTACAGTTTCAGACCTATGGTCAGGGGCAACCTGTATCTGGGTTGCCTGTTGGTCCTCAGGGATGATCTGCCCGCCACGCCGGGCGGACCAGTGGAAGGGATCGGCTGGACGGAACTGGTGACGAGCCGGGACGGGCGCAACTGGACCCGCCACCAGGAGAAGTTCCTCGACCGAGACCCGCAAGAGGGGCGGTTCGATCACGCAATGGCTTGGTGTGGAGACGCTGTCCAGGTTGGAGACAAAGAGTACATATACTATGCCGCCATGCTGTCAGGGCACAAGACCGACCGGGAACACGGACGAAAGTCCGGCCTTGCGATCCTCCGGAAGAATGGGTTTGTCTCCCGCGATGCCGGTAGCCGTCTCGGGACTCTCAAGACCCCGCTCGCAAAGCTTCCAGGCAGGTCGATGACAGTGAACGCTGTCGTGCGTGGCGATCTCAGGGTAAGGATAGTCGATGCCAGGGGTAAGGCCCTGCGCGGGTTCGGCTGGCCGGACTGCCTGCCTATTCGGGGGGACTCTGTCGCACATCCGGTCAAATGGCGTGCCGGCAAGGCTCTTCCGATGTCCCAGAAGGTCAGCTTGGAGTTCTCGTTGAGGGATGCCAATCTCTATGGCTTTGATCTGACCAACGGGGCTCCGATTGCAGACGAACACTCAAAAGGAGAACAGCGGAATTGAACCACAGAACATTATTGAATCTCAGCATTGTATTGGTCCTGCTGTTTGGTATGATAACCGCTGCGGCGGCAATCGAGTCGCATCCGGGCTGGGTCAATTCGCTGAAGCCCACCGGCGCTCCGGGGCCGGAACTGACTTTGGCTGTGGATGGTGCGACGGACTACGTGATACTGGTCCCATCAGCGCCGACCACATTGGATGACTACGCGGCCAAAGAACTGTCGACCTATCTGAAGAAGATGACCGGCGCGGAGTTCCCCATTGTCCGCGAAGGCGCGGAGAAGGCTGGAGCGAAGGTAATCAGCATCGGAAAGACCCAGCGGCTGGCATCAGCTAGTGTTCCGCAGGCAAAGGCAGACCTTGCCGCGGAGGGCATAGCGATAGGTGTGAAAGACTCCGATCTGTTCCTGTTCGGCGGATGGAAGCGAGGGGCTATTTATGCGGTATACTCGCTGCTGGAGGAAGACCTCGGCTGCCGATGGTTCCCTGATGGGCAAGACAGAATCCCGAAGAACCCGACGCTGAAGTTCAGGCCGGTTCCCAGGACATACGTGCCGCCGCTGGAGTTGCGCGACCCGTTCTACAGCTCTGCCCTGACCAACGACTTGTCGATGCGGAACAAGACTGTGGGCCGGATTCTGGAGTTGCCCAAGGAACTGGGCGGCTACATCAAATCTGTGCCGAATAACGCCCATACCTACGACTACTATGTTCCTCCCGACAAGTACTTCAAGGACCATCCGGAGTATTTCTCGATGGATGAGAAGGGCAAGCGCAACCCCGCCCAGCTTTGCCTCACCAATCCCGACGTGCTGGCCATCACTATTAAGGAAGCTCTGCGGTTTCTGGATGAGAACCCCGACGCCAGTGTCCTGGAGGTCTCGCCGAATGATCGCAGAGGCTGGTGTGAGTGCGACAACTGCAAGGCTCTTGACGCCGCTCAGAAGTGCGATGATGACTACGGCTACGCGTACCCGAACCGCAGTGGTACGCTGTACACATTCGTGAATAAGGTCGCCGAAGCAATCGCGGACAAGCACCCGAATGTCTGTGTCTCCACTCTGGCATACCTGGGCACGCTGCGTCCTCCGAAGAACCTGAAGCTCAGACCCAACGTGCGCATCTGGCTCTGCACGACGATGAGTTGGGGCACCATATCGCGGTATATAACCGAGAGCAAGAACCAGGCCAAGGTCATCGACGACTGGAACAAGATTGGCGGCCAGTTGATCGTATGGTACTACCCAAACCGCTATGGTCCCGGCTTTTCGGAACTGCATCTGAACGTGCCGGTTGTCTCGGAGGATATCCGCTGGCTGACCAGGCACGGCGCGAGAGGCATCTACCTGCAAGCGCTCGATACTTACACAACCGGAATGGACAGGGAGTATCTGCGCTGCTGGCTTTACGCAAAGCAGCTATGGAATCCGAGTTTGGATACCGCGAAGCTCGTGCGCGACTTCAATTACAGCTTCTATGGCCCTGCGGGGGAAGCGATCCAGGCTCACGACGAGTTCCTGGAGGACAAGTGGAAACAACTCCACATGACGCCCGCCTACCAGGTAGCGACTGACTGCACCGCTGTATATGATCCTGACTTCCTTGACCGCGCTCTGTCACACTTGGACAAGGCAGAACAGATAGCGGGGGATGATGCCGCTCTGCGCACCCTCATCCGAATGCGAAAAGTCCCGATATGGGTGGCAAAAGCAAAGATGGGGCCGGTCGATGGATTGGGAAGCTACCGCAAAATGCTGGAGGAGATGGACAACTTCATCCGCAAGGAGTCCGGGGTAGCCTATTTCGACTACTGCGGCCGCGCGTCAGTGACAGACATAGCGTTCTGGAGGCAAGTCGCGGACTTCAAGCCGGAAGACATCGCGTCTGTTGAGGTCGGCGTCGGAGATCAGTCCTGGCGGTATCGTCCGGATCCAAAACGCGTGGGCGAGATGGAGAAGTGGTTCAGCCCCGATGCTGACGGTCGGCGATGGCAGTCTGTTACCACATCAACCGATCTCAGCAGTCTGGATGGACCCGCGTGGTTCCGCTGCAGGTTCACAGTGCCAGAGGACTTCAGCACGCGAGAGAACCTCTGGATGATGTTCAACTCGGACAACCGCCTCTCTCCGGATGCGGACTTCACAGTCTACATCGACGGAAAATTGATGAAGGAGCAGACCGCCAAGGCAAAGAAACGCCCTCTGCTCCCGCTGGATTTCCCGTTCAGAGTCGGCCTGAAGGGGATTGTGAAACCGGGCTCGACGCACTCCCTGGTGGTCAAGATAGATTACGCGGGGCCGCGACCGGGCCGGAAGTTCTACCCGGTCACACTGGTCAACTCGAGTCTCGAACCAGTCGGGGCCGACGAGGGCGGGCTGATTGTGTTTGACGGCACGATACGTGCGAGGGCACGATAGGCAAAAGCAGTCTACTGTCATTCCGAGGAGGAACGACGAGGAACTGCTCTTCTCCCTCTCCCCGGCCTCCGGGGAGAGGGTTGGGGTGAGGGGAAGCGACAAGCCCCGGATAACAGCAGATTCCTCGTTCCTCGGAATGACACTGCGCAGGCTCGGAATGACGTGGTAGTGAGGTAGGAATTGGTGTTGAAGACAGTGTTGTTTGTGGTTGTGGCGGCCATGTTCTTGGCACACATAGTGGAGGCGCGGACTATGGAATTGAAGATAGGCGACGGCAAGGGGTGGAGCTTCTTTGGTGGCGATTGGACCGAAAGCGCCGAGGGGGTGATCGCGCCGCCGGATGTTCGCAACCTCCACAGCCGCGCGTTCTACACCACGAAGGCGTTTGGCAATGCCAAGGTGGAGTTCGACTACAACCCGGACTACCGCGAGACCGGCCACGGCATCGCGGGTTTGATCCTGCGCGCCAAAGACCCCAACCATTTCTTCCTGGTCTACTTCCCCTGGAGCGGGATGCAGCTTCGGGCTAAGCATTACTGGGCGGCGGTGGCCAAGGTGGAGGGCGACGGATACATCCGCAACATCAAGTTGGCGTGGGTGCCGGGTGTGGCAAGCGAGACCAGCCGGTGGTTCCACGTTGTGGTGGAAGCGAAGGGATCGACTATCAGCGTGTCGGTCGATGGCCACAACGCCTTCAGCGTGACAGACTCCACGTTCAAGAGCGGGCGAATCGGGCTGGCTGGCTATGGGTGGTACCATTTCAAGAATGTGAAGATAGATGGCACTGAGGTGCGGGCGGGCGCTTGGGACAGCAAGGCCAAGATCCCCACCCCATCTGTCCCACTCGGAATAGACAGCCAGAACATGCCTACCGGATGCGTCGCGCCAAACGGGGATATTCTATTGGCATCCGGCACGAAGATGATCAGATCAACGGACAAAGGCAGAACCTGGGGCAAGCCAACTGACCTGCCCGAGAAACTCGGCTCTCTCACCGACTACGGCAGCAGCATGTTCCGCACCAATAGGGGCCGGCTTATTGTTATGCTCTACCACACCCAGGCACAGGTCAAGAAGCGAGTTCCGGAGATCTTGATGTCTGAGTCGACGGACAACGGCCTTACATGGTCTGATCCTGCCCCGTCAACCGTTGGCGAATCCTGGCCTGACTGGCCAATTACTCTGTACCCGTACGGTCCGCTTGTGGAGACAGACGACGGCACTCTGCTGAGGTTTGTATACGGGGGCGACCCTGAATGGGAGAAGATACTCACCTGGAGCGGCACCCATAATAGCGCCTTCGCCATCCGCAGCACCGACGGCGGCAAGAGCTGGTCCGCGCCCATCCCGATTGACGAAGTTGTCTGGCCGGGCAAACCCAGAGGCACGATCCCGCAGTCGCTGGACTTCACCGAGACCACCGCAGTCGCCATAGGCAACAGGGTAATGGCGCTCGTTCGCCCGATTTACAGCCTGACCATGTGGCAGTGCTGGTCGAACGACGCAGGGAAGAGCTGGGATTCCGCCGTTCGGACTACGTTCCCCGGCTACGCACAGTGTCTTATCAGAACGGCATCCGGGGCCATCGTCTGCGCTCACCGCTACCCGCAGTATTCCATCAACGTCAGCCGGGACAACGGCATCAACTGGGACGAAGGCGCAATCATCGACTACCCGGTCTGGGCGATGGGCAACGTCGTGGAAGTGGAGCCGAACGTGCTGCTGGTGACATACATGAACTCAGACCGCGCGCTGCCTCTGCTGGGGCAGCTTGTTAAGATCACGGACAAGGGGATTGAGAACATAAAATGATGACAAGAGCAAAACACGTTGTTGTGGCATGTGTATTGTCCTGCCTGGCTCTGGCCGCCAGCGCAAACCCGGCAGCCGCATTGAAGCTGCCGCCGCTTCCATCGATGGCGTGCCCGTTGATCGCGACCGGCGAGGCCCCAAAGATCGACGGCGCGCTTGACGAGGCAGCGTGGGCCAAGGCGGATCTCCAGAATCAGTGGCATCGTCACTACGGTGGGCTGGACAGGCCGCAGGAGTTCCGCCTTCTGACCGACGGCGAGTGGTTGTATGTTGGAGTAACTGCCGGCGAAAAGCAGATACTGGAGAAAGACCAGGAGATAGTAGAGGTCTTCATTGCCGCGCACAAATCATCAGACTACTTCGTTTCATACAGCACCTATCTGAGTTCCAAGGGCATCACGAAGCGCACGCCGGACGTCCCCGATGGCGAAGGAAGCAACTGGCGCAGCGTCTTCCGGCAGCACGCTGACAAATGGGTGCTGGAGATGGCTTTCCGCGCGGACCCCATATTCGGTGGCGCTGTGGCCAAGGGGAAACTCTTCGACTTCAACCTCGGCAGGACCAGGATGGAGGTTGTCGGCGATAGCGTCGATATCTACCAACAGTGGTCCAACACCGGAACCAGTTCCGGGTCGAGGTATCGGTTCGGTGAGGTGGCTGTCGGGAATCCCGCGGACAGACTGCCCCCTATCCGTGAGGCCTTGCGCAGTGAAGTGAAGACCGCGCGGAATGAGGCTGGGAAGCTATCAGCCGATTCGCAGAAGAGATTCTCCCTGCTGGATAAGGAAGCTCAGGCGCTGATCGCCGCCTCGCCCGGAGCCGGCACGCTCACGACGGCTATGGTGCAGGAGTATCAGCGCAAGGCCGAGGCGCTCGCGCGCAAGCTGCGGCGCGCCGTGCTGGCGGATCGAAACGTGATCGTATGGTCGTGCAACCCTATGACCGTTCCCACGCCCTCAGACCTTCCGCCCGCCGACCAGAAGGATACGTCGCGCGTGGATATCCGCGTGCTCGGCGGAGAGTGGGAGTCGGCTGCCCTTGCGGTGACGAATCTCACAAGTGAGACGCTGGACGGGCAGGTGATCTTGACGGATTTCATATCGTCGGACGGCAAGACCAAGGTACCAGGCTGGGATGTTCTGCAGGTGCGGACAGCCCCGCTGTACCTGCTTCACACAGGAACGAAGAAACGCGACCCCCTGCCGCCCCTCCAAAAGGGTGATCTGTTCCGGGTTGCTCCCGATGAGAACGAACTTCTGTGGCTCACATTCAAGTCAAAGGGTATGGCGCCCGGCAAGTATACCGCCAAAATGACGGTCAGGTCTCTGGATGACACTCTCTTGCGCACAATAGACCTGGTGCTCAGGGTGTATCCGTTGGCCCTCGGAGCTGAAGGCCGGCCTTGGGTCAACCCGTGGAACAACATGCTCCGGGGCAATGACTGGCCCGAACGCGCGAGCCATGCAAAGGACTACTATCTCAACGTTGGGCTGGTCCAGAACTGGGATGAGCTTCCGGTCTTCACGGCAGATGCGCAGGGCAACATCACAGATGAGACCCTGGACTTCACCCAGTACGACCGCTGGTTGGACGAAGTGATGAAGTCCGAGTCGGCTATGTACCTGAACGTGGTAGAGGCGCACACCTACCGCTTCTGGCCGATGCGCCCGAAGGGATGGACGCGGGCTGGTTCCGGAGAGGCGAGCTTCGGCATAGAGCGGTGGTCGCCCAAGTTCAACGAGATCTTCCGGAAGTGGGTGGTCGCGTATCGGGATCACATGACAGCGAAAGGCCTGCCGCCGGACAAATGGGCGTTCTACATCATGGACGAGCCGGCAGTGGGCGAGGAGCGCCAGGACATCATTGAGTTCGCCAAGCAGGTGAAGCTGAGCGGGTGCGGCGCCAGAACTTATATCACCCTGCCAATCCGCGGCGGCATCGATGACGAACAGAACATCGAAGTCTCCAAGTATGTGGACATCATCCAGGGCATCGGCCAGGCCAAGCCTGAGATAATGGACCAGATGAGAAAGAACGCGGGGGGATTGTGGTCATACCAGATCGGTCTCCGTGGGATGAGCCATTTCGGCTATCGCAGGGACTTCTGCTGGGAGCCTCTGCGGCGCGGCGACCTGGGCGTGGGATTCTGGTGCTGGGACGGGTGCTCGCAGAAGTCATTCCTGTGGAGGGATGACAACGACGGAGACATATTCGCCATCGTGTACAACCACCACGACAACTCATACATCCCCAGCCTGCGCGGAGAAGCGTTCCGCGAGGGCCTCGAGGACTGGAAATATGTGCTAATGCTTGACGATGCCATAACAGCAGCCGAAAAGAAGGGCGTAGATGCGTCGGTAATCTCATCGGCCAAGGCATACCGCGCGAAGTGCCTGTCCGATCTGACCGACGCGGACAGCGCATACAGATTCCGAGATTCAGCAAGATCGCAACTGCTCGCGCTGCATGCGGCACTGGGAGATGTGGACGCGAGCCAAGTGGAAGCAATGGAAACCGACTAGAGAGAGTACAAAGGGGTACAAATGAGCAATCAGACAACCGCAATCCGATTCTGTCTATGTGGCATCGCTATAGCGATGCTCGCATTCTGCGTCTGTCCGGTGGCTGCGCAGAGCGACCTGCCGCCGCTGCCGTCGATGGCCTGCCCTGTCATAGCGCCGGGCGAGGCGCCGAAGATAGATGGGACTCTTGACGAGGCGGTGTGGGCCAAGGGAGATGTTCAGAAAGACTGGCATCGCTACTACCACGGCCTCACCAGGCCCCAGGAGTTCCGGTTGCTCACGGACGGCGAGTGGCTGTACATAGGGATGACAGCCGGGGAGACGGCGATCTCGGAGCACAACACCGAGACTGTAGAGATATGCGTTGCGCCGCAGAAGGCATCTGATCAGTTCGTTCACTTTGTGGTCGTTATTGGCCCGGCGGGTATCACAAAGCGCAATCCCGACGATGAGGCCAAGTGGAGATCAGCATTCCGGCAGCACGCCGACAAATGGGTGCTTGAAGTCGCAATTCGGACGGCTCCGGTGTTTATCCAGCCGCTTGCCAAGGGAAAAGTGTTCGACCTTAACCTCAGCCGAACCAGATCGGAAACCAAAGGCGACAAGTTCGACATATACCAGCAGTGGTCGAACACCGGCACAAGTTCCGGGGCCAGGTACCGCTTCGGCGAGGTGACTGTAGGCAGCCCGGCAGACAGGATACCGCTGATAGAGTCTGAGTTGCAGAGCGAAATTGATATCGCGGGAAAGCAGGCTGACAGTCTCTCGGACAAAGCCAAGCAGACGCTCTCAGATCTCAAGCAGCAGGCCATCGCGCTTCTGGCGGCTTCGCCCGGCGCGGGCGTGGTCACGAGCGCAGCGGCCGGAGCGTATCAGCGCGAAGCGGACACCCTGAAGCGCAGCCTGCGGCGGACTGGGTTGGCGGATCGGAAGTTCGTTGTATGGTCGTGCAACCCGATGTCCACGCCACTCCCGGCGGAGCTGCCGTCCGCTGATCAGAAAGATGCCGCAGTCGTAGACGTGCGGGTCCTGGGCGGCGAATGGGAATCGGCAGCTCTGGTGGTGAACAACCTCACCGACGAGACGCTGGATGCTCGGGTCAGTGTGGCAGACTTCGTGTCGGCTGACGGCAAGACCGTGCCGGGCTGGGACGTGCTGCAGGTGCGGACCGCGCCGATGATTGTCGTCGCGGGAAGTTCCAAACGCGACCCTCTTCCCAGGCTCCAGGAGGGCGGTTTGTTCAAAGCTCCTGCCGACCGCAATGAGCTTCTATGGCTAACGTTCAAATCGCGTGGCCTCGCGCCTGGCAAGTACAAGTCCACCCTGACTATCAGGTCGCTCGACGGTCGCCTCACCCGCGAGATCGGGCTGGTCCTGCGGGTGTACCCACTCGCTCTGGGAGCCGAAGGCCGGCCTTTCGTGAACGTCTGGGACTACCTGGTACGCGGAAAGAACATGGCAGAAAGCGCCGCCAACTGCAAGGACTACTACATCCAGGCGTTCCAAACCGACAACCGGAAACGACTCCCGAGATTCCAAGCGGATGCAGACGGCAACATCACCAACAGTAAACTGGACTTCAGCGCTATCGACGGGGATGTCGACCACTTCCTGAGTTCCGGACTGCACACGTATCTGTTCACGGCAAGCTCCTACTCCTCGCCCGAGAAAAGCTACTTCTGGCCTGCAGTATTGGGTGACAAGACAGGGCCGGAGGGCTGGCCGGACACATCGTTCAACTTCAAACGCTGGTCGCCGAAGTTCAATGAGCTGTTTGCCAGTTGGGTCACGCAGTTCAGGGATTACCTAAAAAGCAAAGGACTTCCTCCCGAGAGGTGGGCATTCTATGTAATGGACGAGCCTCCCCCCGGCGGTCCCAGGCAGGAAGTCATAAGCTTCGCGAAACAGGTGCGGAAGGTCGACCCACGCGTTCGGACTTACGTCACGTTCCCCATCTCGG
>CAZTAO010000030.1:0-55782 GCA_964611645.1 uncultured bacterium
AATTGAAGCCAACGATGACCGGGAAGAACCTGACCGGGGCGATGACGGTGATCGACTCGACCAGTGTCACAGTCACCAATGTGAGGGGTATTTACTATACCAACCACGCTCCCCTGAATACGAGCGTGACCCCGAACAGCGATTCGATCTCGACCGGAGTCCCGACCGTTTACACGACGGTGTATACTGATGCGGATGGCGGTGGGACCATTCGCCAGGCAAACTTCCTGATAAACACAACGAGTGGGCTGACAAACGGTGTGCTGGCGAAGTATGATGCGACGGCGAACAAGGTCTACCTGCGCAACGACGCCAACACCGCGTGGAGCACGGGCTATGTGCCGGGAACAGTGATGACACTTGAGAACAGTCAGTGCAAGCTGTATCTCGCGGGAACGACAGCCACAGCTTCAGGCAGCGACCTGACCATAGACTTGAGCATTGAGCTGAAGCCCACAATGGCTGCGAAGACCCTCAAGGAGTACATGTGGGTAACAGACGCCCCCTACGCGGCGGCAGGTTACGATCTGAGAGGAACGTTTACCACGCCGTAGGGACGTTCGGCACAAACGGTTACTTGCAGGAAGCCTCCGGGTCTTGTGACTCCGGAGGCTTCGCATTGCGCAGCAACATACCGATGGCGGTATAGTCGGGGGGAGTGTGGTTCACAGCCCCGCGTAGAACTGGTAAGTCTTCTTCAACCCATCCTCGAAGCTGACCTGGGGTTTGAAGCCCAGGACTTGTTGGGCTTTGGTTATCTCGGCGGCTGAGAACTTTATATCGCCGGGGTTGGGGGCGTCGTGGATTACCGGGACGCTCTTGCCGGATAGCTCGAAGAGGCGCTTTACCAGGTCGTTGACGCTTATGCTAAGGTCGCTGGCTATGTTGCACACAGCCCCGCCCGCGCCTTCTGCTGTGCAGGCGAGGTAGTTGGCCCAGGCTATGTTCTTCACAAACACAAAGTCGCGGGTCTGTTCGCCGTCTCCGAAGATGTGAATCTCCTGGCCTTTGATGAGTTTGTCGATGAACTTCGGGATCACCGCTGCATACTGCGAAAACGGGTTCTGTCGGGGTCCGAAGACGTTGAAATACCGCAGGCAGACAGTCTCAAGCCCATACACTTGGGTGAATACCCCGCAGTAATGCTCACCCGATATCTTGCTCGCCCCGTATGGAGAAAGCGGGTGGGGGAGCATTGTTTCGTCCTGCTTGACCCTGCCGGTGTCGCCGTAGATGGCCGAGGACGAAGCCAGCACCACTCGCTTCGCGCCGTTATTCTTCGCCGCGACGAGCACGTTCACTGTCCCGCCTACGTTCACCTCATTGCAGAACGCGGGGTCCTCAACCGACTTGGTCATGGAAATCTCGGCGGCGTGGTGGATGACATAGTCCACACCTCTGCAGGCTGTTTCCAGGGCTGCCTGGTCCCGGATGTCCCCGGTCACAACCTCCACCTTGCCCTTGACTGCGTCAAGGTTGGAGAGCTTGCCGGTGGAGAGGTTGTCGAACACCACCACCTCGTGTCCCTCACCAATCAGATGCTCAGTGATATGGCCGCCGATAAACCCGGCCCCGCCTGTTACCAGAAACTTGCTCAACTAATGTTACCTCTCGCGTTGGAGTGTGAAATTGAAGCGGCTCGCGGTTAACCGCGAGCCGCATTGTGCGAAAACTTCCTGACTCCGGATATCGCCGCCAACTATGGAGGAGGAGGCGGAGCGTCGCTCTCGGGGACGGTGATATTCGCCGTCGACGTCTTGGTGTTGTCCGCGTTGTCCGTGGCAGTGACCACGGTAGCATAGTTCTTGGCCGTGATGGTGAGATTGGCGGGGATGCTCACAACAGCCTGATATGTGCTGCCGGTAGTCTTTGTCAGAGTCACGTTGGTGACTGGTGACGTTGCGACTGTGGCTTTGACGCTCTTTATGCCGCCCGCATCTGTCGCGTTTGCGCGAATGGTCACATCACCCGCAAGGAAAGACCAGCCGACGGGGTATACGATGCTGGCGGTAACCGCCGGCGGGGTTGTATCGCCGCCAGGGGGTGGGGTTCCGCCGCCTCCACCACCTCCACCGCAGCCTGCAAATGCCGCGGCCACGGCCAGACAAAGAGCGCAAAGAAGCAGCAAACGCATCCGATAGCGAGTATCCAAGAAACCACCTCCGCTTGCAAGAATCGACGCATAGCGCGCCGGGAATATGCTCACCGAAATAAGTTTAGTCTTTCCATCAGCGCATGTCAACGGAGACAATTGGTCAACAGTCTACAGCGGTCAATCGTCTGTCCACAACTTTGAACGTTGAACTTTGAACTTTGAACCCGTGCTGTGCGATAATATTGGGCCGGGCCAGGACTATTTCTGCGCTGCGGCGGGTAAGTTAGTGAGGGTGTGTGATATGCGAAAGAAAGATCATTCGGAAGAGAAGACACGGGTCAACTGGGAGAACGACGATCAGGTTGCTCAGAACGCTGAGGCAGCTCCTGAGGAATGCGGGCTGTCGGATGACCTCGTCACTCTTCTTGCAGATATCGACAAACTGAAGACCGATGCCGAGGAATCCCACAACAGGTACCTGCGGGCAATGGCCGACTTCGACAACTTCCGCAAGCGCCAGCGGGAAGAAGTTTCCATTCTGACCGATCAGGCCACTGACAAGCTCCTCGCCGGGCTTCTCCCCATCATGGATGGCTTCGAGCGCACTCTGGATGCCGCCAAATCCAAGCATTCATTCGACGCCCTTCTAGAAGGCGTGGAAATAACGCTCAACCAGTTGCGCGATCTGCTCGCCAAGGAGGGCGTCGAGGAGATCAAAGCGGTCGGCAGCGAGTTCGACCCCAACCTCCACGAGGCAATGATGCGGGTCGATACAGACGACTATCCGGAAAACACCATAGTAGCCGAGTTCGAGAAAGGCTACGCCCGCAATGGCAGAGCCCTGCGCACCGCCAAAGTCCAGGTAGCCGCGTCGTCGTAGCTCTCGCTCACACATCGAGTCCATAAGCGGAGGTCACCATGCGACAACTGGTCTTGGTTCTAGTGATAGTGTCCATCGTCCTCGTCGGTTGCGGCAAGCGGGAGTGGTCGGGGCAGGCGAATAGTACTCAGCCTACCGTGAAGAACATGACCATCGACCAGGCGAGTGGGGAGAGTTCCGAGAATAACCTCAAGAGTCTGAACACGGCTCTTCTGATGTACTGCCAGGACTATGATGATTTCATGCCGCCATTGACAGACGTAGCCTCTGCTCAGAACCTCCTCGACCCCTACGTCAAGAACCCGGCGCTATGGGTAGATCCGCGCACTCAGCAGACCTACGGGGTAAATCCCGCGCTGGCTGTTCAAAGGATCTCGAACCTCGCGATCCCTGACCGGATTGTCGCGTTCTACGAGACCAGCCCCCGGCCCGAGGGCACCCGCGCGGTGGCGTTCTGCGACGGCCACGTGGCGCTGGTGAGGGAGACACAGTGGCCACTGATCAAGCAGACCTCGGGGATTCCGTAGTTGGTGGCCAACGGCCAATAGCCTATGGCCATTAGCCATTAGCTACACGCTATAGGCTCATTCAATCACCACAAACGCCACCGAACTCGGTTCGAGGTTGAGGTCTACCACAATGCGGCTGCCGTCTGTTGTTTCTATTACCTTTTTGCTCGGGACCAGCCTGCCGAGCCTGTCCGCATTTGTGCTGTCCTCGGTGTAGATCGTCAGCTTGTAGGAGCCGGTGTGGCAGTGGTTGTTGATATAGAGACGATGGGTGAGGTTGGTGGTTGAGCCGATATCATATCTCGACACCATCACCGCCGTTCGGCTCCCCTCCCGCGAAGCAATCACGCCCACGTTAACCGGCAGCGCGCTGGTGTTGACCCTTGGGCGAGGCATTAAGGAGTACATCCGGAAGATCCGCGCTGGGGCGCGCCACTCGTTCTCAGAGGTCAGTACGGAGCTGTCGGCGTAGCCAAACGGCTCCACCCGGAAGAAGTTGGCCTGCTCGATCGGGCTGTCCTGCATCCAGAACAACGAACTGGCCATATACGCCGCCAGGTTGGCTTTTGTGCCCCAGAGATTGTTGGCATTGAGGTTCCATTCGGTGAGGAAGATAGGCAGTCTCTTCCCGAGTCGCTTGAATATCAGTTCCTGGGTGTTTCTGGCCATGTAGGAGGCGCTGGCCGGGTTGCCGAAACCGCCCTTCTCCCACTCGCCATACCAGTGGATAGTGAAGAAATCGCAGGGGACTTTGGTCCTCTTCACATACTCACAGAAGTCGGCAATGTGCTCCGGGTAGCCCACGTTGTCCCCGAAACCGCCCACAAGCGCGGATGGGTCGGCCCGCTTGATGGCCCTGGCCGTGACATCATACAGCTTCCAGAAGTTGTCCTTGCCGTCGGACCACGAAGTGAAGAACCAGTTGCCCGATGGCTCGTTCCATATCTCCCAATACTTGATTCCGAACTTGCGGTCGCGGTTCACGTGGCGAACAATGTCGGAAACATACTTCGCCCACAGCTTGTAGTCTTTCGGCACAGCGTGGACGGCCCGGCCCCGCTTGCTCTCGGGGTCGCTGGAGAGGAACTCAGGGGTGTAGAAGATGTTGGCGATAATCTGCCCGCCGCCCGCCTGGATGTTCTCGATCTCTTTGTCGAGGTCGGTCCAGTCATACTTGCCGGTCTTGTGGTCATATATCTTGAGGGTGAGATTTGCAGTAATGGATTCAAGTCGCATCGACCCAATGCGAACATCTTTCATTGCCGCCACTGTCCCAGGCTTCAGGTAGCTCTCTGCCTCGCCGCCCATCGACACCCCGTTAAGCCCCGGCTTCAGCTCCCCGATAACCTGATCGCAGTATATGCGGGTTTCGACAAGTTCTTCCGCAGATGCCGGAATGGCATTTACGCCAAAGGACACGGCTGCCGCCACAATCCACAAAGACAAAAGACATGCTCGAATCAAGTTTCACCCCCGATAGTTCGGACACAGACCAAGTATTCGCCATCCCGATGGCCAAAACCTGCCTCGACGCTACAGAAACCGAATCCGCAGTTGTGGGGGGCTGTCCATCGTTGGTATACTGAACTATACCGGTGTGGCATTTCTGTATGCCAAATACTCAGCGTGGAGTACACAACTTGTTCCCATTGATCCGACGCCTTCTTTTTGGACGCCCGATCCCGACTAAACAGCAGCAGCACCACAGGCTGCCGAAGTTTCTGGCGCTGCCCGTTTTTGCCTCAGATGCCCTTTCCTCCAGCGCGTATGCTCCCGAGGAGATCTTGCTTGCCTTTGCCCTGGTTGGCGCCGGAGCAATAGCCTGGAACCTGGCTCTCCCGATCTCGCTGGCTATCGTGATTTTGCTTGGCATAGTGGTGGTCTCCTATCGCCTGACAATCCACGCGTATCCTCAGGGTGGCGGGAGCTACATCGTCACGCGCGAGAACCTCGGTGTGATTCCAGGGTTGACCGCCGCTTCCTCGCTTCTGATCGGCTACGTCCTCACCGTCGCTGTAAGCATTGCGGCGGGCGTTTCCGCAATGATATCCGCCATCCCAGCCTTGGCTGAGTACAGAGTGATGCTGGGAGTTGCGGCTGTGGCGCTGGTCGCACTGATGAACCTTCGTGGTCTTAAGGAATCCAGCGCTGTCTTCGCTATTCCGACCTACGCCTTCGTCGGGACAATCGCTACGATGATTCTGGTCGGACTATACAAGGTGGCTGCGGCGCAGTGGCTTGGGGGAGAGCCTATCGAGACCGTTCACACCGAGTTTCCGGACTCCGGAAAGCGGATCACAGGTATGGCCCTGCTCTTTCTGGTCTTGAGGGCGTTTGCTGGTGGGTGTTCGGCCATGACAGGCACTGAGGCCGTTGCCGACGGCGTTCAGGCATTCAGGCCACCTGAGGCTAAGAATGCCGCTGCCACCCTCGTCTATATGGCAGTGATTCTTGGTCTATCGTTTATTGGGATCACATACCTGGCCGGAGTCTATCGCGCCGTTCCAGGGGCCGGAGGTCACGGGGTGGGGGAGACTGTGTTGTCTCAAATAGCCTCCGGAGTTTTCGGGCGAAGCGGATTCTACTACCTCATCCAGGCAGCCACAGCCACCATCCTCATCCTTGCCGCTAACACTGCCTACCAGGACTTCCCCCGGCTCAGCTCGATTCTGGCGAGAGACCGCTTTGCCCCCCGGCAGTTGATGAATATCGGTGACCGCCTCGTCTTCAGCAACGGCATCCTGCTTCTCAGTGGCCTGGCCGCACTGCTGATAGTTGTTTTCAAGGGCGATACCCACGGCCTGATCCCCCTGTATGCGGTCGGGGTATTCATTGCGTTCACTTTCAGCCAATTGAGCATGGGGCTGCGGCAGATCAAACTGAAGCAGGAGGGCTGGCAGTACATGTGCGCTATCAGCCTGTTCGGGGCTTTTGTGACCCTCATCGTGTCCCTGGTGATCTCGGCGATGAAGTTTGCAGCGGGACCCAAGTTCAACATCGGTTCCATTCAGATACCGACCGGTGCATACATCGCGCTGCTGCTGATCGCGGGCCTGGTATACATATTCACCAGAATCAACAAACACTACATCACCCTCGGCAATCAGCTCAGAATTACGGACATTGCTCCGCCTCCCCCCGTGCGCTCCACCGCCATAGTCCTCACTGCCGGCATGCATAAGGGCATACTCCAGGCCATTGAGTACGCCCGCACCCTCTCGCACGACTGCCGCGCTCTCTACGTGGAGATCGATCCGGTTGACACAAAGCTGATAAGGGATCGCTGGGAGCAGTATGATATGGGGATGCCTCTGGTCATCATCGAGTCCAATTTCCGGTCGGTTGTGGAACCTGTGCTTGCCTATCTGGAAGAAGTGAAGAAGGAGAGAACGGGGCACATTGTCACGGTTGTTATACCGGAATTTGTGCCTGCGAAGTGGTGGCACGCGGCTCTGCACAATCAGTCTGGTCTCTTCCTCAAGATCGCGCTGATGTTCCGCCGGGATATAGTTGTTACCAATGTGCGCTACTACCTGGACAGATAACCTGCCGCTCCACCCGGTTCTTGCCCATGTATTGGTTTGGATAGAAGGAAAGCCTCGGGGAAGTGTCGAATAGGATACCTTGGTACCGACTTCATTCTAAACCCGGGCCCGGTACCCAGGGAGTTACTTTCAGTGTTTTCTTTCATCAGACGCCTGCTTCTGGGCAGGCCGATACCTACAAAGCATCAGCAGCACCACCGGCTGCCCAAGTTTCTGGCCCTGCCGGTGTTCGCTTCCGACGCCCTCTCATCTAACGCCTACGCCACGGAGGAAATCCTGCTGGCGTTTGCGCTCGTGGGCGCGGGCGGCATTGCCTGGAAGCTCGCTCTGCCGATAACTCTTGCGATAGTCATACTGCTTGGGATTGTGGTTGTTTCTTATCGTCTCACCATTCACGCCTACCCGCAAGGAGGCGGAAGCTACATAGTCACGCGCGAGAACCTGGGGGTGTATCCTGGGTTGGTCGCGGCATCCTCACTCCTGATAGACTATGTTCTGACGGTGGCGGTGAGTATCGCCGCGGGATCAGCCGCGATTATTTCTGCAATACCCAGCCTCGCCGAGCATCGTGTGGAAATTGGCGTGGGTGCGGTGGTTCTGGTTGCGGTTATGAATATGAGGGGGCTTAGGGAGTCGGGGGCCGTGTTTGCCATCCCCACCTATGCATTCGTGTTCTCTGTTGGCGCCATGATAGCCATCGGACTCTATAAAGTGGCGTCTGCCCAGTGGTTCGGCGGGCCTGCTATAGTCCCCGTTCACGGAGAGTTCCCACAAGCCGCCACGGAGCTTTCGACTCTGGCGCTCATCTTCCTTGGGCTGAAAGCCTTTGCGGGAGGGTGTTCCGCTATGACGGGCACCGAGGCTGTTGCGGATGGGGTCCAGGCTTTCCAGGCACCTGAAGCCAAAAACGCGGCCTCGACACTTGTATATATGGCCGTGATACTGGGTTCCTTGTTTCTTGGTATATCATATCTGGCGGGTGTCTATCACGCAATCCCGGGGACAGGCGGCCACGGCGGCGAGGAGACGGTGCTGTCTCAGATAGCGTCAGGCATATTCGGGAGAACGTGGTTCTACTATGCCATCCAGGCAGCGACCGCCACTATCCTCATTCTTGCGGCCAACACGGCCTATCAGGACTTCCCCAGGCTTAGTTCCATTCTCGCCAGAGACAGGTTCGCGCCGAGGCAGATGATGAACATAGGAGACCGCCTGGTCTTCACCAACGGAATCCTGCTCCTCAGCGGTCTGGCGGCCCTCCTGATTATTGGCTTCAAAGGAGATACCCACGCGCTGATTCCTCTGTATGCTGTAGGTGTCTTTATTTCCTTCACGCTCAGCCAGTTCAGCATGGGCTTGCGCCAGAAGAAACTGAAGCAGGATCACTGGAAATACATGTCCTCCATCAGCTTCTTCGGTTCCGGTGTTACGCTCATTGTCGCGGTGGTCATAGCATCGATGAAGTTCGCCGCAGGTCCCAAGATTCACCTCGGCATCATGCAGATACCTTCAGGCGCCTACATGGTGCTGCTGTTGATCGCGGGGGTAGTGTATGTTCTCAAATCGATCAACACCCACTATCTCACGCTCGGCAGGCAGCTCAGGGTCACAGGTGTTATCACTCCGCAGGCAGTGCGTTCCACGGCGATAGTGCTTACGGCGGGTTTCCACAAGGGCGTGGTGCAGGCTCTGGAATATGCAATGACCTTGTCACACGACTGCCGCGCTTTGTATGTTGAGATCGATCCGGTCGACACCAGGCTCATAAAAGAGCGATGGGAGGAAGCAGGGCTAAGTATACCGCTGGTGATTATAGAGTCACCTTACCGGACGGTAGTAGGGCCAGTGCTGTCATATCTTGAGGAAGCCAAGAAGGAGAGAAAGGACCATGTTGTAACTGTGGTTCTGCCTGAGTTCGTCTCGCCAAAGTGGTGGCACTCAGTGCTGCATAACCAGTCCGGCCTGTTCCTGAAAATCGCCCTGATGTTCCGCCGGGACGCGCGCGACGTAGTAATTACCAACGTGCGCTACTATCTGGACGAGTAGGCAGAGCCTCGACTCTATCTCAGTCATTCCTGTCCTGAGCGTTTGACCTCTGCCGCACAACCTCATAGAACATCACGCTCGCCGCAACGGCAATATTGAGCGAGTTGATCTTGCCCAGCATTGGGATTCGCACCACCCGGTCGCAAGCTGCCTGGGTCTCCTCGCTCATCCCGACATGCTCGTTGCCGACTATTATCACGGTTGGGCGGGTGTAGTCCGGGGCTGTGTAGTTACTTTCTGTGTTGGCGGACGTCCCGACAACGCTGTATCCGGCTTCTTTTGCCTGTAGTATGGCGGCAAGAGGATCCACCCCCACACATATCGGCACGGTGAACACCCCGCCCCTGGAGCCTCTGACCGTGCGCCGGTTGAATGGATCAACTGTCTTCTGCGATGCCAGTATGCCCTGCAGACCCGCAGCGTCAGCCGACCGCAGCAGCATCCCGAGATTGTCCGCGTTCTCGCAGTCCTCGATCATGCAAAGAAAGCTTGCGCTGCCGTCGAGCATCTGGTCTATCGGGAGAACCCTCCGCTCCACAATCGCCGCACATTCGGGAGTTGGCTTGGCGTCGAATAGCTTGCCCAGGAGGCCTTCGGTGGAAACGTATGCTCGGATATTGCGTTGGACCGCTGCTACAAGCAGCGCGTGGCCGTCATCGGTTGCGGCGAATCGTTCGGCGAGCACGACTGACGTCACTCCCCCCGCGTAGTCGAACGCCCTCCTCACCAACTCCGCGCCTTCGCAGACGTAGGCGTTGTGTCGAAGCCTGCCTTCGTTGGACTGCAGGTCACGCAGGGTCTTCGCTATCTCATCCTTCTGGCCGGTTATTCTTGTCGCCACGGGTTCTCCTGTTGCTGGGTGATTGGTCTCAGACAGAATGATACATTGCAGTGGGCCGCATGGCAAGTCTGAGTGTGATACAATAACAAACAGGTCATATTCGAGTTGGTTTTTCGTCTACATGTATTGGGACGTCAGATTCCCGAGGAGAAGGGGGCCGATAATGGTCATCTCAAGGTTATACACTCTTGCCGCTCTTCTGGGCGTAATGCTGTGCGCGGGCGCAGCGCAATCACAGGTCTGTTTCAAGGACATCGACAAGAGTCCTTACAAAGAAGACATTCTCACGGTAGCGAAGTTCAAAATCCTACAGGGCAACCCGGACGGCACGTTCAAACCCAACAAATCGCTGACAGAGGGTGAGTTCCTGAAAGTCGTGGAACGGCTCGTTGCCGCAGCTCCGAGTCTCCAGCAGCCGCAATTCACCAAGAGCGATCCAAAGACTCCGGTTGCGCGGGTGCGGGCGGTGCTGTGCATTACTCGCTGTGCCTCCGACGCTGACCTGATAGACGCGATCAAGGACCCCGACCAAGTCGTGGCCGGATTCGCGGACGCGAAGGACATACCGGCGTGGGGAGTCAAGTATGTGGCCTATGCGGTCCGGAAAGACTTCATGCCTGCCGAAGGCAAGTTCAGGCCGAAAGAACTGATCACACGCGCCGAGCTTGCGGGGCTGCTGGCAAAGATGCTCCCAAGCACTGTGCAGGAAGCCGCTGACCCCAGCGTGTACACGGGGCTGATCATCGACTGCCGCGAAGTTGGGCTTAAGCGTTCGCTGAACCCGCTTCTTGTGGATGAGGACGGAAACAAGCTCTACCCGGACCTCAAGCATATGCCCAGCTACGACTTTATCGAGGCGAAGGGCCTTATTGGCTACACAACCGCGCCTGAGAAGACAGAACGCGCGGGGGCGAACCCGCTGATAATACCCGCAGTCTCTGCAGGCGGCCCCGCGAAGGCGTTTGCTGTAATATCCAACACCTGCAGGGACGCTATGCTGGAAGCGGAGAAGAAAGCTCACTTCCTGCTGGATTGGAAAGTAGTGTTCCTGGTGAAGTAGGGCAGCAGGGCTTCAGCCCGCAGCCCGTACCTGGCTACCTCTTGAGCTTCAACTCCACAGTCTTGATCTCGTGCGCGCCGAGCTTCAGTTCATAGACTCCTGAGTTCGGGGTCAGGGCTTTGCCGGTCTCACGCTCGATGAGGTCGGTCTCCACGCATGTGGTGATTGTGAATGATGGCCTGATGCGGACGCTCGATGGGGAGCCGTCGGCATCGTACAAACGCACGATCAGGTCCGAACCACTCTCAGACCGCTTAACCCCACATACAATCGCCCCCGGCTGCGATACCGACAGGAAGCTCATCGAGGAACCCCACGCGGCTTTGTGGCGGTCGGCAACCACCGCAACCATCGGTTCGTTGAGTTCAACGGCTCGTTTGGTGGTCGTCGAGGGTCTTGCGTCGTCCCCGCCTGCGTATAGGGAGTATGTGAAGTCAATTGTGTACTGGTTCAGGCCGGTGGTTACTGCATCCTTAGGGCCTTTCACCACTGCCTGGAGCCTGCCGTTTCTTAGCTGATACACACAGGGGAGATCGGCGAGGAGAGTCGTGCCGGAGTCGGGAAATCGCAGCCATCTCATTGCCGGGAAGAATGCGCTTTTGGGGTTCAGAACGCGGCCTCCGAAAGCCGCGTCACAGATCAGTTTACCGCTGCCTGAGATAGGCAGAGCGATTCTGGCTATCTCCTCGGATGGCCTATTGGCGTCCCATTCTATTGTCATTCTGACATCCACCCTCGGAGTGCCGTCGTACAACAGCACTTCGTTGGTGAACTGGCAGTCTGAGTAGAGATAATCGGATGTGAACCTGGCTCTTGCTGGCCCGCGCTCCATCATCACCACCTCAGATTTCTCATTCAGCGGCTGCGGAGTCTTGCTTGTAAGGCTCTTGATCAATTCGGGCTTGCCGAAGCCCGGCGTTTTCAGCAGTTCCACATTGTGCAGTTTGTCGAAGACGCTGGTCACAGCGCCACCGTGCGGGTCGACCTTGACCCTGAGGAACTGGTTCTCCAAGGTAGTCGACGATGCCACGACGGTTGGCCACGTGCTCAGATTGGCCCGCTTTGCCCAGAACACCTTGCATCCGAACGGCGGGACATCTCGCGCGGTAAATCGGAGGGAGCTTCCGTGGTTCTGCCCGAGTGCTCGCTTGCCTCGGTCATCAGTCAGAGCGACGTTCACGCGCTCGCCTGGGAACGGGGCCGGGCACTCGACAGTGTCGGTGCGGGTCCATCCCTGCGAGTTGAAGACCGCTATTGGTATCCCGTCACCCATCGTGCTCAGCCTCGAAGTCAGCCAATCCGTGAGGTCTTTGGTCTGATTCTTTACTGCCAAACTCACGCGGGTTAGGGTCCGACGTGTCTCCTGCTCCGAGCCTTTGGAGAGCGTATCCTGCCATAACTGGCCGAAGTCGGTCTTGTCATCGCGTCCCCGAGCCCAGGCCAGCGCGGAGAACCGCTCGAAGAACGACAGCGCGGCCGCAGTTCTTCGGCGATACAGCACAATACCGGGATCGCCTGGGATAGCCGGGGAACTCAGCTCGGAGAATCGATCAATGGGTTTGGGCTTTGCCCCCTGGCTTTGCAGTGCGCTGAGTATCTCGGAAACGCTGCTGAACCTCGCCTGCTTGTAGGCAGGCAGTTGCCAACGGTCGAAGTTCGGACTCCGCGTAGGGGATATGAGTGAGACACTGATGGTGTCGCTAAGGGTGGTTGGCTCTGGTGGGGGTAACTCACTGTCCGAGGGTCTCTGAGCCAGCGCCCAACCCGAAGGGATCAGCGCAAGTACATTCAACCCGGAATTGTTTCGGGAAGCCCATCGGTAAAACCCGGGATTGCGATCCACATTGGCTACACACCCGCCATATCCTGCCCCGGAAAGGATCTGTGACATGGCTGTAGGATACGCGATACTTCCATCGAGCGAGAACACAGACGGTTCTTTGCCGAGACCGCCGGCAAGAGCATTCCTTCCGTACAGCACGGACCGCACCAGAGGCTCTTCATCCAGGGACGATGGGTCGATTTCCGCCCACATCCCCCCCAGAGGCTCCAGTGCGCCGGAATCTGCCCGCTTTCGAATCTCTGCAAAGACCCCCGGGGCGGTGCGCCGCAGAACATCGAAGAAAGCGGGAGATCCCAGGCTCATTCTGAACGTAGAATCGTCGTCCATCCGGTCAAGCGCCGAACCCAGAATCTGGTTCAGAGTATAGACCTCATCGGCCCAACTCCCCGCGTTCCTGACAGATGGGATTACCGGCACGTAGACCATGCTCTTTGGTTCCGCGCAAACCTGCGACGCGCCGACGAGCAGTGCAGCCACTGCGATCACGCAGACTCTGGACAGGATTGTTCTCATCCGTTCTCCTCAAAGTATCGAGCGATCTCATCTCGCTCGAATACGGGCAACTCGGAACCATCTACCCAGCGTATTCCAAGGTCTGACGGCACGACTTCGCCGATCACAGCAGCCGTGCAGCCTGCGTGTGTCAGCGCATCGACGATCCCTTGTGCGTCCGTCTTGCCACAAGCTATGAGCAGGCTTCCCGAAGCTATGAGCCCCATCGGGTACAATCCAAGCGCCCGGCATATATCCCTGCACTCGGGCAGGATGGGGATCGCGCTCTTGTCTACACTTAGCCCGCAGCCCGATGCTGCCGCAAGCTCCCGAAGCGCCGTGGCGAGGCCGCCTTCTGTCGGGTCGTGCATCGCTGTTATCTGCCCGGCAGCGAGGGCTATGCTTGCAGGACGTACCACGCAGATTCCCGGGGCGTCGAGCAGAGCTTCCGCGCGGGCCAGAGTCTCCTCGCTCACTCCCGCCGCGAGCAGCCTCTCTTTTGCTTCACGTGCCAGGATTGTGGTTCCTTCGATGGCGATCGAGTTCGCCAGAACAATCGAGTCGCCGGGGGATGCGCCCGCTGATGTGATCAGTGACTTGCCGATCAGAGACCCCAACATACACCCGCTTACAACCGGCCTGGTAACTGAGTCGGTAATCTCCGTGTGCCCGCCCACCAGAGCAACTCCCAACTCATCGCATGCGTCGCGAACCTGGGTGAATACTGAGATGGCTGAATCCTCGGAGGTCTCAGGTGGGAGCAGAATGGTCGCGAGAAAGAACTTCGGCTCAGCGCCCATCACGGCGATGTCGTTGGCGTTGACTCTCACCGCGTATTGGCCGATGCGGTCGGTGACGAACGTGACCGGGTCGGCGGAAGCTACCACGACGCTCCTGCTGACACGCACAGCCGCGGCATCCACTCCCACACTCGGCCCCTGGACCACATCGGGATGTTCCTTCGCACTTTCCAGCAGCTTCGCCAGCACATCAACCGGCAGTTTGCCGATGTTCATCAGGTCTATCTCTCCAACCTTGAACGGTGAACGCTGAACTCTGAACTATACATGATTAGACATTGGTTGCATGATTTCCTATAATTTTAGAATGCCGTGTTGTAAATAAGTACGCGCGGCTCCAACGATTTCACGAAAACGAGGCAATATGCGAGCATCACAGTTGTTCTTTCCCACGCTCAGACAGGTTCCGGCGGACGCGGAACTAGCCAGCCACAAACTGCTCCTGCGGGGCGGCTTCATTCGGAAGGTCGCCGCAGGCATCTACGACTATCTCCCCCTGGGGTTCAAAGTCATCAAGAAGATCGAGAAGATAGTCCGCGAGGAGTTGGACGCGCAGGGCGCCCAGGAAATACTCATGCCCGCGTTAGTTCCGGCGGAGTTGTATGAGGAGACCGGGCGCTACGGCCTCGATGTGGTCTTCAAGCTAAAGGATCGGGGCAATCGGGACTACTGCATCGGCTTCACGCATGAGGAGGTTGTCACCGATATAGCCCGGCACGATGTCCGCAGCTATCGCCAGCTTCCCCTGAACCTCTACCAGATCCAGACCAAGGGCCGGGACGAGCCTAGGCCGAGGGGTGGGGTGATCCGCGGGCGAGAGTTCATAATGTTGGACTCCTACAGCTTCGACCGCACCTGGGAAGACCTCGACCGCGCATACAAGAAGATGTATGTGGCATTCTCTCGCATATTTGCGCGCTGTGGATTGGATGCCGTGGTGGTGGAGGCGGAGTCCGGGGCAATCGGTGGCAAGGAGAACGAGGAGTTCACCGTGCTGTCCGATGCCGGGGAAGACCTGGTGCTGTTGTGTCGGAAGTGTGGATACGCCGCCAACTCCGAGCGCTGCGCCGTGGGAACCAGGCCCGTCAGAAGGTCGATGGGCGCGATGCTCCCGACCGAGGTTGTGGACACCCCCAGTGCCAGGACTATAGAAGCTGTAACCACTATGCTTGGCAAGAAACCTTCCGAACTGGTCAAGACTCTGCTGGTCAAGGCCGGAGACGAAGTAGTGGCGGCCTTGGTTCGAGGCGACAGGGAACTCAACGAAGCCAAGCTCGCGCGGGTATTGGGAGTGAAGAAAGTCGAGATGGCCGATGCGGAGACCGTGGAGCGAGTCACAGGCGCGCCTGTAGGCTTTGCAGGGCCGATTGGCCTCAAAGTGCGAATCATCGCCGACCGGGAAGTTGAGTCGTTGGCGAATGTGGTTGTCGGAGCCAACAAGGGCGACGCGCATATCCTCAACGCCAACCTGGACAGGGACTTCACAGTGTCGAGTTTTGAAGATATACGGATCGCCTCCGGCGGCGATGCGTGCCCGGGCTGCGAGTGCGACCTGGAAGCGCAGCGAGGGATCGAGGTCGGCCACATCTTCAAGCTCGGAACAGTTTACTCCGAAGCGATGGGCGCGAACCTGCTGGATGACGATGGCAAAGAGAAGCCGTTTGTGATGGGTTGCTACGGAATGGGCATCAGCCGCATGCTCGCTACCATACCCGAAACCCACAATGACGATGACGGTATGATCTGGCCCATTGAAGTTGCCCCGTTTGAGGTTGCCGTGCTCCTGCTCAACGCTGGAGACGAGGACCAGTGCAGCGCCGCCACGAGGCTGTATGAGGAACTGCAGGCCGCGGGTGTGGATGTCCTTCTGGACGAGCGCGATGAGCGGCCAGGCGTTAAGTTCAAGGACGCCGACCTGCTTGGGACGCCGATACAGGTTGTTGTGGGCAGGCTTGCGGGTGAGGGCAAGGTGGAACTCAAGGTCAGGGGCGACAAGGAGAAGTCCGAGATCACCCTCGACCAGGCCACGTCCACGGTTCTGCGCCTGCGAGGCGACCTTTTCGGCAGAGCCAAGGAAAAGGCCGCAACCGCGGCAAAGAGATAGAAGTAAGCCAATAGCCAATGGCCAATAGCCAGTAGCGCGGAGCCCGGGGGTCTTTCTGCTATTGGCTATAGGCTATCGACCATAGGCAATAGGGAGTCGACGCGATGGGATGGATGGAAGTCGTTGACATGCTGCTCAAGCTGGTGGTCTCGGTGATACTGGGGGCGCTGATCGGCTTGGACCGCGAGACTCACGGCCGTCCCGCCGGTCTTAGGACTCACATTCTGGTGTGCCTTGGCTCCACTCTTTTCACTTTGTGCTCCTACAAGATAGGCGGTGAGAACGGGCGCATAGCGGCCCAGATCGTGACCGGAATCGGTTTCCTGGGCGCAGGCACGATCATGAGACAGGGCAGCATGATCAAGGGGCTTACCAGCGCGGCGAGTATATGGACGGTAGCGGCCATCGGTATATCCGTGGCGATTGGTGGGTGGATGATGCTGGTAGCTGCCTGCGCCAGCCTTATAGCATTTGCCGTGCTGAAACTAATGCCGGTGGTTGAGATGAGGCTTGGCTCCAAGACCTCGGAACGGGTGATTGTTTTGGAGCTCGACGAGGGGAAGACCCCAATCTCGGAGGTCTTCTCAGCTTTGGAGAAGAGCTGTGTGAAAGTGGGCCAGGTCTCTACTGAGGCTGGGTCCGAAAGCTTCACGAGGGTGTTCCGGCTGCAACTGCTGTGGCGGCCCGACATATCCGAGAATGAAGTTCTCGCCGATGTAGTTGCGCTGCCCGGGGTTTCCCGGTGCACTCGGGAGTTCTAGCATGTCCAATCCACCTCAGCCAGCCCCCAAATCGAAGGATCCTCTATTTAGCCGGAACGAGCTTCTGGCGATTGTGGTCGTTGTGGTCATCTGCTGTCTGGGAATGTTGTACTCCCATTTTGGCAGTGTGTTTGCCCGCAGCGACGAGATCCAGTTCGACGACAACAGCCAAAGCAAAAACCAACCCCCGACCGAGGGCAAACCATTCGGAGGGAGCATTCCCGGAGACGGTGGATCCGGCGACTGGGTGGTGTTTCATGTCTCCGGCGCCGTGAAAAGCCCAGGGGTCTATTATATGCGTGAGGGCGGGCGGGTATTCAGCGCCATCCAGTCCGCCGGTGGAGCGAGAGAAGACGCTGATCTGGAAGTCCTCAATCTGGCCGAGAGAGTAACCGACGGCGAGAAGATAGTGGTGCCGTCCAAGGCCGAAACAGCGAGTGGTTCGGGAACCAATCCCCAGATACCAGATTCCGGCGGGGGTGGGGGAATGAGCTTCTCGCCGGGCATGCCGACCGGTGGAGTCCCGATCATCATCAAGCCCAACAGCTCCTCTGAGTCCTCTTCCAACAAGCTCAAGAACCCCGGAGAAGGGGTAGTCAACGTAAACACAGCCTCTATCACCGAACTCCAGCGCCTCCCCGGAGTAGGCCCATCCACAGCGCAAAAGATAATAGACTACCGCACCCAAAACGGCCGCCTGGCCAAACCCGAGGACATGGAAAACGTGAAAGGCATAGGCCCCAAGAAGCTCGAAAAGATGCTGCCGTTCCTGGCGTTCTGATGCTTTGCAAAGGTGGGTCTTGCAGAGGGGATATGTTGTGCCGAGACGAAAAGAGAGCGGTCGAAAGGTCTCTGAGGAAAGCATCGAAGCCTAGCCTCTACTGCTGCCAGGAAGTCCGCGATGAAGCCGACAATGATCTCAAAGTGAAGTAATTGGGGAGGATTGTGCGGAGGGGTGGGGCGAAAAATCGGCGACTCTATCTCCAACTTCTCACTTCTGACCTCTAAACTTGGTGGAGGCTAGCGGGCTCGAACCGCTGACCTATTCCGTGCAAGGGAATCGCTCTCCCAGCTGAGCTAAGCCCCCAAGTTTCCGTGGTGGGCGGTATTGGAATTGAACCAATGACCTCTTCGGTGTCAACGAAGCGTTCTCCCCCTGAACTAACCGCCCGGAAGCAAAGATATTATACCTGAGCAGGCGATTGATGTAAAGTTTTGGGACGGGGAGGTCGGGGGTTGACGAAGAAGACAAGACACACAGGACAAATAGGGCAGGCGAGACTCGGGCGAATGAGCCTCTTACAGCGACAAGGCTTTCAGCTTGGCAGCGAGGTCTGGGGGGGCTTCTACTTCTATGCGGGTGCCTTCCGGGGTGTGGTCCTGACTCAGGACTGCACCCCGCTCGTGGCACATTGCCAGCAGGTCGCCACGATTATACGGGATCACGACCTCAATGATCATTCTCAACCGTGAAATCATCTGAGTGATGAGTTCGATGAGGTACTCCGTTCCTTCCCCGGAGAGCGCGGAGATATAGCACGAATCCGGGGTTGCGGCGACTGTGCTGCGGAGTTCGTATTGGTCGGCTACGCGGTCGGACTTATTGAAGACGGTAATTGCCGGCTTATCGACAACGCCCAGTTCTTTCAGCACATCGTTCACTGCTTCCATCTGGCGGTCGCGGCTTGGGTTGGAGGCATCCACCACGTGGATCAGGAAATCGGCCTCTGTCACCTCTTCCAGAGTTGCCTTGAATGCGGCGACCAGCCCGTGCGGCAGGTTGCGGATGAAGCCTACGGTGTCGGACAGGATCACGCTGCCTCTGTTGGCAATCTCAATGCGGCGGGTTGTTGGGTCAAGGGTCGCAAACAGCCTGCTGTCGGTCTCAACATCGCTACCGGAGAGCCGGTTAAGAAGCGTGGACTTCCCCGCGCTTGTGTAGCCCACCAGGGCCGCTGAAATCACCAGGAGGTTCCTCCTAGCCTGGTTCTGGATGGTCCGCTGCTTGACTACAGCTTCAAGCTCGTCCCCGAGAACATCTATCCGCTTGCGAACTCGCCTCCTGTCGGTCTCCAGCTTGGTCTCACCGGGACCTCGGGTTGCCACTCCGCCGCCGCTGGCGCCTCCGATGCGCGACATAGCTATGCCTTTGCCTGAGAGCCTCGGGAGGAGATACTGGAGTTGTGCCAACTCCACCTGCAGCTTGCCTTCGTTGGAGCGGGCGCGCTGGGCAAAGATGTCGAGGATGAGCTGGGTGCGGTCAACAACTCTGACGCCGGTCTTGTCTTCCAGGTTGCGCTGCTGGGACGGCGAGAGGTCCGCGCCAAAGACAACGACGGTCGCATCCGATTCCTGCACGCGCAGGAATGCGTCCTCAGCGATGCCTGAGCCAACGTAAAAGCGCGGGTCGGGCTTCGACCGCCTGACTCTCAGCCGGTCGGCCACAACCACCCCCGCGCTCTCACACAGCAGTATCAACTCCTCTTCATCGGCATCAGAGTCTCTGTCCGCGCGGACGTCAACCGATATCAGGAGGGCTCTGTCTTCTGTCGCATTCTCGTAGGTCAAATAGACACCGTCGGCTGGGGTATTAGGCCCAGCGTCTCCTTTGAGTCACAGGATTCACCTAACAGCGCGGTGGGCGAGGGTTCTAGCTCCCTCTCCCCGGCCTCCGGGGAGAGGGTTGGGGTGAGGGGAAGCGATGAGTGTTGGATGAACCGCCAGGCTTCCCTTCGTGACTCACCAATTGCATCCATTGTTAGCATTGTGCAGACTTGATAACTGGTAAGCTCCCTCACCCTGCCCCTTTCGCAGCCTCGCTCCGCTAGAGCCTGCTCTCGGGCAGCGCCTCTCCCACTGCGGTGGGCGAGGGTGGATACGCACCTAGAAGTTGACCTTGATGTTGTCTTTGATGCGCTGCACGGCTTCGGCCAGTCGCTCGCCGTTCTTGTCCCCGGCAACTGTGAGCGACATCCGGATGTATCCTTCGCCATACTGTCCATAGCCGTTGCCTGGGATAGCCAGCACGCCGGCGTCCATCAGCAGCATCTTTGCGAACTCTGCTGAAGTGTAGCCTTCGGGAACTCTCGTCCAAACGTATAGTGAGGCAACGGGCTTTGTCACTTTCCATCCGATGGAATTGAGACCATCAACCAGAATATCTCTACGCTTCTTGTAGAGTGCGAGAGTCTCGGCGTTGGATATGTGGTCCAGAGCGAACGCCGCGGCGATGTCTATCGCGGGGAACTGCCGCGAGTCCAGGTTGCTCTTGAGCTTGTTGAGCGCTGCGACGAGGTCCTTGTTGCCGACCGCGAATCCAATCCGCCAGCCGGTCATGTTGTATGTTTTGGAGAGTGAGTGCATCTCGATGACGACATCTTTCGCCCCCTCGACTTCCAGCATGCTCGGGGCCTTGTAGCCGTCGTATGTGACCTCCGAATAGGCAAGGTCGCTGACCACGGCGATATCGTATTCCTTCGCGAAACGCACCACGTCCCGGTAGAACGAAAATGGGGCAGTAGCCCCGGTGGGATTGTTCGGGTAGTTCAGGAACATCAGCTTTGCGGCTTTGGCTTTGTCGGTGGGTATGGCTGTGAGGTCCGGCAGGAAGCCGTTACCCTCCAGCAGCGGCATCGAGACCGGCTCGCCGCCCGCCATCAACGTGTTGACTTTGTAGACCGTGTAGCCGGGGTCCGGCACGAGGCTCACGTCGCCCGGGTCTATCATCGCCCACACGAGGTGCGCCAGACCGTCCTTGCTGCCGAGCAGAAGCATAGCCTCGGTCTTGGGGTCCAGGTTGACGCAGAAACGTCTCTTATACCAGCGGCATACAGCCTCCAGGAAATCCGGCCAACCAGCTTCGGATTCGTCGTACCGATGGGTTTCCGGGTTCTGTGCTGCTTCGCAGAGCTTGTCGATGACAGCTTGCGGAGTCGGCTGGTCCGGGTCGCCAATTCCCAGGTCGATGAGGTCTTTGCCCTCGGCAATCGCCTGCGCTTTCATGCGCGATATCTCGCCAAACAAATACGGCGGGATCTTGTCCAGTCTCTTCGCTCTTTCCAATCACTTCCTCCGAAATACTACTTTGAGTGGTCTCACTCGCGGAACTACCCTACGGCGAGCCACTTCTTCAGGATTACCGGGTTGATCTTACCATCGAATACTTCCTCCGCAGGGCCCGTCATGAATACCTTGTTATCGCCTAACCATTCCACCAGCAAGTCGCCGCCGCGCAGGTGAACGGTAACCTTGCGCCCCGTCTTCTCATTGAGCATCGACGCTACGGCAGAAGCGCATGCTCCGGTTCCGCACGCCAGGGTCTCCCCCGCGCCGCGTTCCCAGACCCGCATCTTGATTTCCTGGTTGTTGATCACTTCAACGAACTCGACATTCGTCCGTCGCGGGAAGCTGGGGTGGTTCTCGAACAGCGGTCCAAGCTTCTCGACCGGATAATCATCGAGGCCGGTTAGGAACGTGACACAATGGGGATTTCCCATTGAAACGCAGGTGATGTCGAACTTCTTGCCCGCGATCTTGAGAGGCTCCGCGACAACGCGCTCGTTTGCAGCGCCCTTCATCGGGATCTCGGAGCGCAGCAGCCCTGGTTCGCCCATATCAACGCGCACCGTCTGCACTTTTCCGCCAGTCGCGTTGATCTTGATGGTCTTGACGCCGCCAAGCGTCTCAACGGTCATAACTACATCAGTATGTATTTTCCTGTCGAACAGATACTTGGCGAAACATCGGATGCCGTTGCCGCACATCTCCGCTTCGGTGCCGTCCGGGTTAAGCATACGCATACGGGCGTTGGCAATCCGCGAAGGGAGAACGAGTATCAACCCGTCGCTGCCGATACCAAACTGCCTGTTGCAAGCGCCAATAGCCAGCCCTGGAAGGCTCTCCTCGGCTATGTTTTCGGCCTGTCCGTCAATGACCACAAAATCATTGCCGGCGCCGTGCATTTTCACGAACTTCACTGCCCCTGTTCCTCCGATACCGGCGCTGCTTCCGGCGCCTCAGTGGGCTGAGTCTCCGCTGCTTCACCCTCGGCGGCCTCTATGGGCTTCTGTGCATCTCGAGGCTCATTGGACCAGTTGACATATCTGGCCGGAACGATGGACGCTATCGCGTGCTTGTACACTAGCTGTGGCGGTCTGCCCGGGCTGTCGAGCACAATTGTAAAACTGTCGAAACCACGGACGAGTCCCTTGAGCTGAACGCCGCTCACCAAGTAGACCGTGACGAGCACATTGTCTCGCCTCGCCTGGTTTAGAAACACATCCTGCAGATTGACCGGTCCCTTGTTCATTGTTATGTTTGCTCCCTATGTGATGACCTCGACCTGCCCGCGCTCCTCTCCGGGGGCTGCGAACAGTCGGGTTACGTAGACAGTTGTATTGCGGCTAAGTCTCCGGCATTTGCTGCACGATCTGCTCAGCCACGGATGATGGGTCCATCCCGGAAACGTCGATCCAAGTCGTGTCCGCGTCCGCGCGAAACCACGTATACTGACGCTTCACAAACCGCTTAGTTCCGCGCTCGATGGCCTCGATAGCCTCGTCCAGGGAACACTCTCCGGCCAGGTACGCTACAATCTCCTTGTACCCAAGGCCCTGCATCGCCGTGGATTCCCTGGACACACCGGATTCTATCAGTTCACGGACCTCTTCAACCAGGCCCAGTTCTATCATTCTACCCACACGCTCGTCAATGCGAACGTTCAGCGCCTCCCTGGGCATGGACAGCCCATAGACCCGAGATGGAGGTCGCCGGTTAGGTAGACGTTTGTCGTCGGCTCTGAGTTCCGAAACGGGCCTGCCAATTGCCAGACATATTTCAATCGCCCGTATCACGCGTTTGAGGTTGCCCGCCGGGATTGCGGCTGCGCTCACGGGATCAAGCTGGGCCAGCTTCGCATGAACGGCCTCTTTGCCATTACTATCAGCTTCACCATACAAAGACGCGCGCAGTCTAGGATTCTCTCCGGGAAGCGAGTCGTCTATCCCGTAGAGAGCCGCCTTAACATACAGCCCGCTGCCGCCAACAACAATGGGAACACGCCCGCGCGCGAGGATGTCATCGATGGCGGAGTGCGCCAGCTTCTGGAACTCTCCAACGCTGAAATCCTGACGGGGGTCGGCTACATCTACGCAGTGGAAAGTCGCTCGAGACTGCTCAGCCAACGTGGGCTTCGCTGTCCCGATGTCCATCCGTGTGTAGACTGCCATCGAGTCAGCAGATATTATCTCGCCCCCGAGCATCGAAGCTAACTCGATGCTCACGGCGGTCTTGCCGACGGCTGTAGGGCCAACAATCGCGACGACTGGTCGCGGCATAAGTATCCTCTTAGTCACCAGAAGTACGAGTATAGCATAACCCCGTCGAATGTTCAAAGCGCGCCATTAGTCCGTTAGCAAAACTGAGGAGGTACGGAGGAAATAGGGAGCAGGTTGTCGAATCCATGTCTGGTGCGCCCATGTCGTGCCCCAGAGTATTCATCTCAATGGAGAATCACCATTTGAAACGCATATCTTATTCCTCCCGAACTCTGCTGTCGAGTCTGTTCGCCGTCGTTGCAGTGCTTGTACTCATGTTTGCTTCCGGTGCAGCGCTCGCCGTTACCACGATCACCGTGGTTGCGAATGCTTACACGCCTGAGATAACCAGTGGAGACAACCCCAAACCCCTGCACGAGTTTACCAGAATTGCGCGGGAGTGGGAAAAGCTTCACCCTGGAGTTAAGGTCAAGTTTCTGAAGATGCCGACCGGTGACTACCACACCTGGCTGCTGACTCAGGTAAAAGGCAACATGGCTCCGGACATCGTTTGGGTACACGACTACTGGGTGAAAGACGATGCCAAATACGGCTACTTTGTCCCTCTGGACGATTATCTCAACGCCCCCAATCGCTACGTGCCCGGTAATAAGCGATGGCGAGACTTGTTCTACTCTGACGCTCTTGAGTCCAAACGGGCCTCAGACGACAAGCTCTACTCCCTCCCGATCGATAGAGTCGGCGCCGGATTCTTCTACAACAAAGATATATTCCGGGAGGTCGGGGTAGAAGTCCCGACTACCTGGGCGGAGTGGATGGCCGCGTGCGACAAGATCAAGCGCGCCGGCCATATCCCGTTCCTGTGCAATGGGGGAACATTTGGTGGCCCCATTACCCTTATCAGCGCATCATTCCACGATCAGCTTTGGGACAATATGGTGCCGAAGATCAGTGTAAAGGGAACCGGCGCCAAGGGGTATGTCAGGGTAGACGCCCAGGAGTTTGTGCGGGCCTACAAGAAGGGCCTGTGGAGCGTTCGTGACCCTAAGTATATCGAGATGAACCGGTTGGTCAAGGAATCCGCCAAGTACTGGAACGAGGATGCTCTCGCGTCGGGCGGCAATGACCGACTCTTCAGGATCGGCAAGGCCGCGATGTACATGGATGGAAGCTGGTTTGCGCCGGCCCTGCAGAGGGACAAACTCCGGACCTTTGAGTTCGGCGTATTCCTAATGCCGCAGCTTACCAAAGAGTCCACGAAGTACGCTACCGGGGTCAAGCCCAAAGACCTAGGCGGCCCATATTCGGTGCAATACGCGATTACCAGCGATGCCAGGAAAGCCGGAAAGGCGGATCTGGCCGCAGATTTCCTGCAGTTCACCACCGAGCCTAACAACCTGCAGGCGATGATAGCCGAATGCGGCATGTTCCTGCCTAACTCCCCCGGCCTCAAGGGCAGCCCGGTTCTGGAGCCATTTGTCCCCAAGGTCAGGCAGGGTGAGATTCGCTTCAGTGGTGAACCGCCCATGCCTCAATACGACCAGGAGCACTACCGCACCATTCAGAGCTACATCGGCGGCGAGTTTTCTCTGGAGCAGAGCCTTTCCTTGCTCGAAGGATTCCTGTCAAAAGCAGTCGACCGGGAGATAGCCGGCAACCCGCAATGGCGCTTCACCAAGGATTGGGAGATCCTGCCGGATGGCCCCAAGATCATTCCAGAGGTCGCGCCGCCACCGGCTATTGTCAGGTCTTTGCCTTGGCTGCTGCCGGCGATCCTTATCGCGATAATGGTGTTCTCGGTGGCCCGAAACTGGCGCGAGACCCTCAGGCAGTTGCGGCGGAAGAAAGCAATCTACCTGTTTGTTCTGCCGACTATGTTCCTGATAGTTGTGTTCTGTTACTATCCTATCATCTCGGCTTTTTACCATGCCTTCTTCGACTGGAAGGGTGGGGGTGAATCCTCGTGGGTTGGGATGAGCAACTTCCGTGAGCTCTTCAGCGACAAACTGCTGGGCGATGCTAGTATCCGAATGCTGAAGTTGCTGGGGTTTGGCATAATCATATCCCTCACAGTCCCATTCGCGGCAGCTGAGATGATCTTTCACCTCAAGAGTATTCGCGCCCAGTACATATACAGGGTGCTGTTTGTTATCCCGATGGTTGTGCCGGGGATAGTTATGCTCCTGATCTGGGGTTTCATCTACGACTACAACATTGGCGTGATCAACCAGTTGATGCGGGGGATAGGTCTGGGCGATTACGTGCAGTCTTGGCTTGGCAACCCCAAGATAGCGCTGTACTCGCTGATGCTGATGGGGTTCCCGTGGATCGGCGGCTTTTCACTGCTGATCTACTACGCCGGACTTCAGGCTATTCCCGTGGACGTTCTCGATTCCTGTAAGCTCGACGGAGCGACAGGCTGGAGTCGGATCCGGCATGTGGATATTCCACTGGTTATGGCGCAGACCAAGCTGCTTGTAATTCTCGGGTTCATCGGAGGCCTGCAGGGGTTCCAGACCCAGTTGATCCTTACAACCGGTGGCCCGGGCTATTCCACGACAGTCCCCGGTCTCCACCTTTACCAGAACGCGATGGCCTACGATCGGATGGGCTACGCCTGCGCAATCGGCGTGGTGCTGTTCATAGTGATCCTCGGTCTGACATACCTGAACACAAAGTACCTGAAATCAAGCGTTGAAAGCTAACCAGGAGAAAACACAAATCACGAAAGACCGAAGAGACCGAATCACGAAAACACGAAAGTACGAAAACACGAAAAGAAGCTAAGAGAGTGTCATTCCGAGCTTGCGAGGAATCTGCTTTTCTGGGACTTTGATGCATCGGCCCTTTCTGGCTTTCATCTATTTCTGGTTTTCTGCTTCCGTACTTTTTCGTATTTTCAGGCTTTCGTGCTTTCGTGATGAACGTTCTTCGCTCTTATCTAGTCTTGGAGAAACAAAAATGAAGAAAACCAACGTAATACTGCATATCATTCTTGGCGTGGCGACGGTGCTCACGTTCTACCCGTTCGTGTTCATGCTGATTACTTCGTTCAAGAACAACGATCAGTTCTTCCATCAGTTCTGGACGGTTGCGAACCCGATGCACCCGGAGAACTACGTGCAGGCGTGGGAGGCGATAAGCCTTTACATTCTCAACAGCCTGAGGGTGAGCGTGGTTTCGGTGATCGGGGTAGTGGTGGTGTCATCACTGAGCGCTTATGCGTTTGCCAGGCACAAGTTCCCGGGTTCCGGGATTCTCTTTTACTCGATCCTCGCGCTGATGATGGTGCCGGGCGTTTTGACTCTCATATCATCGTTCATGTGGATGAAGGGTATTCCGTTTGCCGGCGGTAACGACTGGCTCGGTCACGGCGGCAAGGGTCTCCTGAACTCCCACTGGGCGCTGATCCTGCCTTATGTGGCGGGTGGGCAGGTATTCTCGATCTTCATCCTGAAGAGCTTCATAGGGGAGCTTCCCGAAGAGCTATTCGAGGCTGCGAGAGTCGACGGCGCGGGGGAACTGAGAGTCTTCTGGAGCATAGTGGTCCCGCTCTCCAGGCCAATACTGGGCACAGTCGCCATTATGACCCTGCTCTCGGTGTGGAACGACTACATCTGGCCGCTGATCGTAATATCAGACGACCTCAAGCGCACCCTTCCAATCGGCCTGTCATTCTTCCAAGGCCAGCACAGCACCACCTACGGCCCCCTGATGGCCGGCTACATGATAGCCTGCCTCCCACTGCTGATACTGTTCTTCTTCGCAATGAGATACTTCGTGGAGGGGCTGACTTCCGGGGCGGTGAAGGCGTAGGGGCTGGTTGAGCCGCTGGCCGCAAGCGATGGCACGAAGTGGCATAGCGAAAGGCGGAGTCGAAACCAGCCGTTTGATGGCGGATACGAGAATCGGGAGGGCGAAGCTCCGCTGAGCCGCCGCCCCCTCTGGAGGTCTCACCGATATGAGCACGCGTATTCTGCGATATGTGACGGCTATCTGCCTGCTGATTTGCTCTACCTCACTATTTGCCGACGCTTCCAAGCCCTGCAAGAACACCTCGCAATGGCGTCTGCGCGGGTTCATGATCTCGACCTGGGGTGAGCCTGGCGACGAGGTGGGGGCGAAGCTCTTCGAAGAAGCTGGCTTCAATGTAGTGATGGCGAAGTCGGACAAGCTGGACCTCTGCGCCAAGCATTCGATGAAAGCCATCGTGACGGACGCCTCACCTGAGGTTGTCGCCCACATTAATGACCATCCGGCGGTGTGGGGTTACTTTGTTCGGGATGAGCCGTGGAATGCCGAGGACTACCGCCAAGCCTCCGACAAGGCCGAAGCCATCAGGAAGATCGACCGAACACACCCGGTCTACGTCAACCTCGGTGGCGCGATGGAAGAGCACCCGGCGTTTCTGAACATATTAAAGCCCGATTTCCTCAGCTTCGACTTCTACCAGTGGTGGTGGACCAGGAAGTTCGGCGACCACCACTTCTCAAGGTTGGAATCATACCGCAAGGCTGCTCTCAAAGCCGACCTCCCGCTGCTGTGCTGGGTTGAGGCTAATGCGGACCCCCGATACGAGTGGGGTGAGGCCGGGGCCGGCTATCTATCGGACAACCCCACCAAACTTCGGCAGAGCGTCTACACCGACCTGGCGTACGGAGTCAAAGGCATCCAGTGGTTCACTGCCGGGCTTGCCTTTGCAACAGGACCTGACGGCAAGCCCGTTCTCAGCAAGTCAGGCCAGGACATCTCAATTCTCAACTCCGAACTCAAAGTCCTGGGCCCGTTCCTGGTCAACCTAACCAGCACGGACGTCTACCACACCCAACCAGTCCCACCAACCTGCAGGCTTCTGCCAATCACCTACTGGGTAACCACCCAAACCAGGAACGCAGTAATAGGAGTCTTCAAAGACCCGGCCAACGCAACATACCTGATGGTAGTCAACCGAGACTGGCAGAACCCCAACCGCATAAAGCTAACGTTCGATGTGTCAGTGTCGGCGGTTGAGTCATTCATCCCGGCGACCAGGAAGTGGAAACACGTGCTCCAAGTGGGTGTACTCGGAGGAGGCCAAGTGAACCTCGATCTCCCTCCGGGTGATGGGGCTCTGTTGCGGGTTAGGAGGTGAGGCGCGTATCAGAGGGTGGGTAAACCCTCGCAATTGTCCGAACTCTGTTGCTCGCGATGAGATACTTCGTGGAGGGCTTACTTCCGGGGCGGTGAAGGCCTAGGAGTTTCATGGTTTGAGAGGTTGATGGTCTGGTTTGATGGTGGCCGATGGGAACCGGGAGGGCGAAGCTCCTGCTGAGCCTCTACTTCCCGCTATACCACGCCGCGTTCATACACTGCTGGCCGGAGTCCCATATCTCCTGTTCCCCGCCGCCTTTTGTCGTATCCAATGTCCATATCTTCACCCAATCATCTTGCGAATCGGCTGGTTTCTCGACTCCATACCACACACGGGCTCCGATGCGCAGGGTCCTATTGTCTGGCATCCAGCCATCGAGATAGCGGCTGAAGGCCTCGCCTGACCCCTGGAAACTCTCTTGCCACAGCCATTTGTGCATCACACTCTTCTTCTGGACGTCCACCACGTAAAGTGCATAGTCTGTATTGACGTGCGGCTCTCCGTGCATGAATGACGTGAAGATGGCAAGTCTCCTGCCGTCTCGGCTGAACTGGAGCTTCGCCTCGTTATTGTCTCCTTTCAGCGTTATCGCCAGTTTGGCCGATTTGCCGTCTGTTCCCGCGAGGAAGAATCCCCTGCTATCGAAGATGGCAAAGACGGAACTGTTCGGTGTCTGCGTCAGGTATCGCGCCTTCTCAGGCCACGAGAAGACAGGTCGGGCCTTTCCCTTCAGCGGCTGTAGATACACCCTCATACCTTGCCCATAGTCGGTCGCCAGCAGTAATCCTTTGCCGTCTCCGGACCACGTTGTGAGAAGGACACCGTACTGGGCGCTTGTGCCGTCCGAGGCGTTGAATACATTCTCACGATCCAATGCGTCCACAAGCGGATATGAGGTGGTGCCGCTGTCACGGAGCAAGATATGATCTGTTCCGGGTGACCAGGTGGCTTGTGCGCTGCCTTCGGGTCTTTCATACGTTACTTTGGTCATTTTCCTGCTCTCGCGGTCCCATATCCAGACGCTGCCTCGGCTCTGACCGGCTTCCTCTTCTTCTTCTGGGCGCGACATATAGGAACCACCAAAAGCAGTTCTTATCCGCCCTGTTGTTCTGTTACGGAACGAGTGCCACGGCATACCCTTCAGCAGTAGATACCTCCCTGATGGGGAAGGTTCGACTGAATCTACAGCGCCTTTCATGGGGATTGTGAGCAGTTCATTCGGTATAATCTCCTTGCGCACACGCGTTTTCGGGTCTTCTTCGTAGACAGCGGAAAGGCTGCATTTCCAGGACTCCGATACGCGCACGGTAAAGACTTTGTCGGCCCTGATGCTGCCAGCCATTGCACAGACCAAAAACGAAACTAACGCAGAGACATAGCCCAAACGCTTCATCGCATACTCCTCCGGCTCTTATTTGCGGCTCGGCAGGAGCCTCGCCCTACCAGCGTGGCTCGGTGAAAGCTCGCATTCCCGGGCTTGGTGTGTCAGTCTTGTGCTACTTCCCCAACTCCGCCAGCTTCCTCTGTATCATTCCGACGTGGGTTACTTCTTCCCGGATCACGCCGTCTACCTTGGACTTGCCGGATTCCGTGGGCACCATGTCTCTGATGCCGGAGTAGAAAACCACTGCATCCTTTTCCCGTTCGAGCGCTATCTCAAGGATGCCTTTCAGGGTCGGGTTCGGGCCGATGACCTGCGTTGCGCTTGTCTGGGCAATGAAGACGACGTTGTCCGCGGCGCTCTTGAGGTATGAACCCATCTCATCGTACGGGTCGAATACGGTTGGGAGCTTCGCGTCAGCCGACAGATTGTTTCTCATGTCGATGAACAGATCAACGTGGCCGACCTCCCAACTCGCGAGCGACTGCAGCATCTCCACCGCCTCGGGATCACCGACCGCTCTTGCCGCCGCCGTGTAGAACGCAATGCCGTTTCTTTCTATCTGTTCGGCTATTTCAAGTATCTCGTAAGGGCTGAACTCAACTGACATCGATCCACCTCGTTTATCCACTCAATTGGCTGGAAACTGTCTCTGCCATGATACCCCGAAACGCTTCAAACGTCGATACCGGCGCCTGGCAAGTAGTGCCGACGCACAGATATGCAGTGAAATCGCCCGATGCTCGCTTGCCATACACTACCGGCACAGCCTCCGCGAGACGCTCGATCTCCCCTGGTTCCACTCGGACCATGAGGGTATTGCCTGGGTAGTTTTGGTCGAGATACGCGGCGCTCTGCCTCATCTCCGGGCTGTGCGGTTCTCCTACAAGCACGGCCACCGCCCGAGGGTAGGCGTATCCCATATAGGCGTCCAGCATGGCCGGGCTGCCGATGGACCGTTTCTCAAGGTCATCTTTGAAGTATCGGAATATGCCCTCGGCCACTTGGTTGTATCGCGTGTCATTGATGCCCAGCGCGGCGAGCACGATAAGCGCTTTGGCTATGCTGCTGTTGCCTGATGGCTCCACCCCATCGTAACCATTGATCGTCCTGCGCAGAAGCCGCTCGGAGTCTGAGCCTGTCTCATAGAATGGCCCGAAGTCGCTTGAGAAGAGTCGGATTGCGTCTTCAGTGAGGCGGGCGGCATTGGTGATATAGGCAGTGTTCGAGGTAGCTCTGAATAATGCCAGCGACGCCAGGCACATCTCGGCATAGTCGCTCAGGTATCCGGGAATCCCGCTCTGGCCTGCCCTGTGTCGCCTCAGGGGCCTGCCGTTGGCGTCGATGAGATTCTCGCAGATGAACGCGTGGATACTACCGGCCTGGTCAATCAACTCTGCGTCCCCGAATGCCAGCCCGGCATTCACCAGCGCCTGGATGTACAGGCAGTTCCACGAAGTCAGAGCCTTGTCATCGCGCAGCGGCCGCACCCTCTTGCTGCGTCTCTCCAGCAACCTCTCACGCGCTTTCCGAATAGATTCCGCTTTCTCCTCGCCCCACTTCTCGGCGTGCGTCAGCGGCGGTCCAATTATGTCTTCGTGCAGGATGTTCTTGCCCTCGAAGTTGCCGTGGTCAGTGACGCTCCAAAGGTTCTCAAGAAACGCTGAGTCGTCTCCTGCAACCTCTCGATACTCATCCAGCGACCACACGTAGAACTTGCCCTCCACTCCCTCGCTGTCCGCATCCTCCGCCGAAGCGATCCCGCCTTCCGGCAGCAGCATATCCATCCGGATGTAGTTGATTACATCGTAAGCGGCGTCCCGGAAGAACGGCTTCCCGGTCAACTGGAAGCACTCGGCCAGCGCAGTGAGAAAGAGCGAGTTGTCATAGAGCATCTTCTCGAAGTGGGGGACCAACCACTGCTGGTTGGTGGAGTAGCGGCACAACCCGCCGCCGATCTGGTCGTAGATACCACCGTTCTTCATAGCGCATAGGGTACCCTCCACCATCTTGATGGCCTTTTCTGAACCTGTCCGGTGGTGATAATCAATCAGGAAAGACAGCGCCATGCTGGGTGGGAACTTGTTGACGCTGTCGGTCTTGAAGCCGTGGTATCTGGGATCGTAGAGGGCATCGTACGTTTGATATGCCGATTTGAAGCAGTCCGTGGACGGCAATCCAGCGTCCGGTCGGGCCGTGGTAATGCTCCTCAGGTGCGCGGCGAAGTCACGGGAGGCACCCCGCAGTTCGTCGTTTCGATCCAGCCAGGCGTCGGCGACCAGTTGCAGGATATCCTTGAAGCTCCTCATCCCATATCTTGAGACCGGAGGGAAGTAGGTGCCGCCTGTGATTGGCAGCTTCTCGGGTGTGAGAAACAGGTTCAGCGGCCAGCCGCCCTGCTTGCCCATCGCGTGGATTGCGTCCATGTAAATGCTGTCGATATCAGGCCGTTCTTCCCGGTCTACCTTGATTGCTACGAAGTGCTTGTTCAGAAGTGCGGCAGTCTCATCGTCCTCGAAAGACTCCCGCTCCATCACGTGGCACCAGTGGCAGGTGGCGTACCCGATGGAAAGAAACACCGGCTTGTCTTCGCTTCGGGCCTTCTCCCACGCCTCTTCCCCCCACGGATACCAGTCCACTGGGTTATGCGCGTGTTGGAGCAGATAGGGGCTTTGTTCACCTGCCAGGCGATTGGGCTTGCGGTCGATATTCTGCGTCATCTGCTACCTCGTGTTCCGGGCATTCTGTATTCTGCGCCTATGGCTATGTTATGCCCATTCCGCGCAGCGGTCAATGCATATTCGGGAAATCGCGTGTCAGCCCTGTCGAATTGACACCCCAATGATAAGCCTGTATCTTTAGATTATGGAACCATAGGGAAACACGGTCCCACAAGTGAGGCAGACGTGACTCCAGATTCCCCCCAGCATCCCATAGGTCCAGTAGACTCAGGCTACACAGGCCGCTCCGGCGAGTCCAGGCAACTGCACGAGATACTATTGGATCACATACCTTTCGGCGTATTCCTGCTTGACCCAAAAGGCAAACCCGTGTTCTGCAACCAGGCTGTCACGGAGATCACCGGCTTCACGCTCGATGAACTAGGCATAGGCCGGAACTCTGTGTTCGCCGGCGATTCCGCGCGTGCCGTTTTCCACCAGGCGCTCGAGGAACACAAACCCATAGACAACTTCGAGTTCACAATCCGGCGCAAGAACGGCGAGACAGCGTGGCTGCTTACTTCGTGGAAGTTCGTTCGAGACGAAGACGGGAACGTCCAGTGGATCCACGTCATGATTCAGGATATATCCGAACGGAAACGCATGGAGGAGTCGCTGCAGGATACAAACGCCCGTTACCATGCCATATTTGAACAGTCAGGCATCGGCATAGGCACTACCGATCTGGATGGGCGGATAGTCGACGCCAACCCCGCGCTGGCGCGAATGGTGGGCTACAGCCAGGAAGAGCTTCGCGGCAAACATGTCAGGGAGATAACTCATCCGGACGATTGGGCTGAAGAAAGGCGGGTTGTGAAAGGTGTTGCCCAGGGCGTGTCAGAGCGCTACACAATGCAGAAGCGCTACATCTCCAAAGAGGGGCAGACAGTGTACGTTCGCTTCACTGCTTCCGCAATCCCGGATTCTTCGGGAGCGCCCAAGCTTGTGGTCGGCATAGCCGAGGACATTACCCAGCAGAAACTGGCGGAGTTGGCCGTCGGCGAGAGCGAGCAGCGCTTCAGGCTGCTGGCAGAGAATGCCTCCGACCTGATATGGCAGATGGATACCACGGGGATCCTTACCTACGTCTCACCGTCGCTGCGCAGTTACGGCTACGAGCCATCCGAATGGATAGGCCATCACTTCTCGGAGTTCCTGCCGGAGGAGGACAGAGCAAGGTTCTTCTCTGAGTTCGCGAAGAATGTGACCAATCCGGGACCGAGGAAACACGAGGCCCGGTTCATTCGCAAGGATGGCACAACCAACTGGACAGAGGTGATAGTTGACTACGCACTCGTGGACGGCAAGCCTGTTCGGCTGCAGGGCATATCGCGCGACATTGACGCAAGGAAGAAAGCTCAAGACGAGCTCCAGCGAGCGAAGCAGGAACTGCAGACCATCATGGATTCCATGCACGCCAATGTTGGCTACAAAGATGCGCAGGGCCGCTTCGTTTGGGTCAACGAACATATGGCGCGTGTGCAAGGAGTCAGCCGGGATGACTTCGTCGGCAAGACTGTGGCCGAGGCTTTTCCGGGAACGGACCCAGAAATGGCGGCGCAGTACCGGGCTGACGATCTCGAGGTCATTAGGACGGGGGTGCCCAAGCGCGGAATTATCCAGCAGTATACTTCCAGAAACGGCATGCGATGGGTGCAGACAGACAAAGTACCCCGCCTGGATCAGGACGGCAACCCGACCGGCGTCATTCTGGTGTCCTTCGACATAACCGACCTAAAGAATACGGAGCAGGCTCTCAGGGAAAGCGAAGAGCGCTTCAGAATGCTGGCTGAAAACGCCTCGGACCTTATCTGGCTGATGGATCAGTCCGGAGTCCTGACCTACGTCTCAGCCTCCGCGCGCAACTATGGCTATGAGCCTTCCGAGTGCTTGGGGCATCACTTCACGGATTTCCTGCCACCGGAGGACAGAGAGCGCTTCCGCTCGGTCTCGGAGCAGAACATCACCAGGACGGGGCCGAGGAAGTATGAAGCAAGGGTGCTTAAGCGAGATGGTACGACCATCTGGTCTGAAGTGATTGTGGACACTCTGTTCGTTGATGGCCGGTTCGTCCACTTGCAGGGCATATCGCGTGACATAACCGAGCGCAAGCTTGCCCGTGAGGAGCTCCAGCGCACCAAACACGAGATGCAGACTATCCTCGACTCCATGCCCGCAATGGTCTTCTACAAAGATACAGACCTGCGCTGCATCTGGTCAAATGAGTCCCTGGCTCGCAGCTTTGGCTTCGAGCGGGAGTGGATTGCCGGCAAGACCTCGGCGGAAATACACCCGGAGGCTGACCCGGAACTGATCGCCAGATACGAAGCTGATGATCTTGAGGTGATCAGAACGGGTGTGCCAAAGCGAGGCATCATTGAGCGAGTCCCTACTCCCGAAGGCCAGCGATGGTGCCAGACAGACAAAGTGCCGTTCCTGGATTCCGACGGCGATGCGGTAGGTGTCATTGGGATAACCATTGATATTACCGACATCAAACAGATGGAAGAGGCGATCCGAGAGAGCGAAGAGAGATACCGGCTGCTGTTTTCGCTTCAACCCGATGCTCAGTTGGTGTTCCGCCTGGATACTCTCGAGTGCCTGGAGGCCAGCCCCAGCGCCTGTGAGCTATATGGTTACACCAAAGAAGAATTCCGCAGGCTCAAGACCTTCGACGTTGCCGTGGACAAGCAGACCAGTCTTGTGGATGCCGCGGCCATCGTTGCGAGACCTGGCGGCTTCACGTACTCCCGGCTCCGTCAACATGTTAAGAAAGATGGCACGGAGTTTCCGGTCGATCTGAGTGTACGCGCTCATGTCGCTGATGGGATTACCATTGCGCATGTGTCTGTTCGAGACATCACTGACAGAATGCGCGCGCAGCAGGCAATTGAGGAGACAAGCGCGTTCAACCGAGCGATCATCTCCAGCGTCGGCGAGGGAATAGCCGTCTACGACAAGGACCTGATCATTGTGTCTTGGAACCCGCAGATGGAAGCCATTATGGGGTTGTCCGCCGATAGCGTGATCGGGCATTACACCCCGGACGTCATCCCGTACATCTCTGAACAGGGCTTGGAACCTCTGATGCGCCGTGCGCTGGCCGGCGAATACGTGATGACCACCGATGTAGCCTTCAGTGTTCCACAGACAGGGAAGTCTGGGTTCGCATCCAGCAACTACATGCGCTACAGGAACTCAGCAGGAGAGGTTATCGGAATGGTGGAGTCGATGAGAGATACGACAATTAGGAGAAGCACTGAGATAGCCTTGCGAACCGCGAATGCAGATATGGAGTCACTCTACAGGACGCAGCGCGAACTCCTGCACAACGTGGCTCACGAAGTCCGCACCCCACTTACGAGCGTGCAGGGCTATACCTCTATGTTGCTTGAGGGGCTGGTTGGATCACTTGCGCCCGAGCAGGCAGAACTGCTGCGCAGGATCAAGGCAAACTGCGCCCAATTGGTTGAGATGGTCAATGAGGTCCTCAGCGTTGCGAAGGTCAAGAGTGGAATGACGCAACTTCAGCCGACAGCGTGCAACCCGATGACAATAGTGGAGAGGATTGTGCTGAGTCTTTCCCCGCAGGCCGAGGAGAAGCACATTGGCCTTACTCTTCACCGGGAAGGCCTGAACAGAACCAACCTGTACGACGAGCTCAAACTGCGCACTGTTGCGAGCAACCTGATCTCCAATGCGGTGAAGTTCACCAACAAAGGCGATGTGGACGTGTATCTGGATTGCAGGGACGATGGAATCCGAATGGACATTATCGACACCGGCATCGGGATAGAAGAGAACCAGATGGAGACAGTGTTCGAGGAGTTCCGCCAGTTACCATATCCGGGGCGGCACAAGCCGACGGGTTTCGGAATCGGACTTTCGCTCGTCGCGTCTTTGGTGATTGCAATGGAGGGGACCCTGACAGTCTCCAGCGAGCCCGGCATAGGCACCGCCTTCAGTGTCTGGATCCCCTCCGTGACGATCTAGCGAATAGCCAATAGCCTATGGCCTATGGCGTACTGTTCACCCTTGGTGAGAGACACCCTCTCCCCGGCCCCCGGGGAGAGGGCTGGGGAGAGGGGCACGCACAATGTAGCGGTAATCTGCCCAACTGCTATTGGCCATTAGCGGTTGTCTACACTACCGCAAAAGTCGCCTTCAGATCGGCTACCATTACCTCGAAGTCTCCCGGCTCAACTACCCAGTTCATGTTGAGGTCCAGAAGCTGCAGGTCTTTGGGCTCAAGGGTGAATGTCAGCACCTTGCTCTCGCCCGGTTCCAGCTTCACCTTCTTGAACCGCTTCAGGAGCTTGATCGGCGTCTCGACGCTGCTGTACATGTCATTGATGAACACTTGCACAACTTCCGCGCCCGCTCGCTTTCCAGTGTTCTCGACCTTGACGCTGACCTTCACCTTACCCCCCGGCCCGACTTTGCCCGGGCTGACTTTGAGGTCCGAGTAGGCAAACGTGGTGTAACTCAGGCCGTGTCCGAATGGGAAGACCGGGGTGGGCGGGGAGAACACATAGTCTCGGCCCGGCTTGTCTATCGCCCCAGGCACGTGATAGACGTTGGCGAAGGATGGCTTCTTGTTGTAGAAGCTCGGAATGTGGCCCGTGGACCGCGGCATGCTGACCGTGAGTTTCCCGCTGGGGTTCACGTCGCCGAACAGAACGTCTGCCAGTGCGTTTCCTCCCTCTTCACCAGGGAACCAGACCTCGATGATCGCCGGTACATTGTCGGCTATCCATTCGATAGCAAGCTGGCGACCGTTCATCAGCACCACCACAACCGGTGTGCCGGTCTCGTGGACCGCCTTGACCAGGTCTAGCTGCACTCCCGCAAGTTCGAGGTTGTTGGTATCGTTGCCCTCGGTGCACAGCGCGGTGTCTTCGCCGACAACCACGATGGCCACGTCAGACTTCTTCGCCGCTGCCACAGCCTCAGCGAAGCCCGATTTGTCCTGCTCCCAAAGGCCGCAGCCCTTGGCATAGTTCACGGTCACCTTCTCGCCCGCGCGGGCTTTGATCCCCATAAGCGGAGACACCAGGCAGTCGTTGTGACCGCTGTAGTTGCCGAGCTGTGCCTGGTCTGCATTTGGGCCGATCACCGCAATGGACTTCACCTTGGAGGCCAGCGGGAGCACGTTGCCGTCGTTCTTGAGCAGGACCAGCGATTCCTGAGCTACCCTTCGGGCCAGCGCTCTGTGCTTCGGGTTCATACGGACCTTCGCCGCAAGCTCTGGCGAGGTGTAAGGATTCTCGAACAGGCCGAGTATAAACTTAACTCGCAGCACTCTCCGCGCAGCTTCCTCAACCACGCTCTCAGCCACTTTCCCTTCACGGACCAGTTTCAGGAGCTTGGTCCCGTAGCCATCGAGCGGCGCATCCATATCCACGCCGGACTCTATGGCAAGTTTTCCTGCAAGCGCCATCGACGGCGCGATGCGATGCAGGTCGTGCAGCCACTGCACGGAGCCCCAGTCTGAGTAGACGTAGCCCTTAAAGCCCCACTCGTGCCGCAGGACTTTAGTGAGATACTCATAGCTTCCCGCCATCGGGACTCCGTCTATCTCGTGGTAAGCGTTCATCACCGAGAGAGTCTTTGCCTCTTTGACCGCCGCTTCAAATGGCGGCAGGAACAGCATTCTCATCTCACGAGGGCCAACGACCACCGGCGATATATTCACGCCGGATTCCGGGCTGCCGTGGCCTGCGAAGTGCTTGGCGGTGGCGGCACAGTGCTCCTGGTCGATCGGAGGGCCGTTTCCCTGAATTCCCTTGATATATGCAACGCCCATTCTTGCGGAGAGATAGGGGTCTTCTCCGTATGTCTCCTGCACCCGGCCCCAGCGAGGCTCGCGAGCGAGGTCGAACACAGGTGAAAGAATCTGGCTGATTCCAGCGGCTCGACATTCCTTCGATACGGTATCGGCTACCTCGGTCAGGAGTTCAGGTTCCCAGGTCGAGGACATCGCGATAGCGTGAGGATACACCGTCGCCTCGGCAGCCCAGTGGCCATGCACGCCCTCGCCCGTGATGATTGTCGGTATGCCTAGTCTTGTTTCCTCGACCAGATACTTCTGCAACTCATTGACACACCGCACGTTGGCCGCTATGTTTCGCTTCGGGTCATCGTAGGTCTCGAAGTGGAACTGATGCACGGTCCCGATGGCCAGGCTGTCCATCACATCCTTGGCCTTCTTGCCGTCGAGCTTGTAGTCCTCGACCCACGCGTCCAGATAAGACATCCCCGTCTGGGCGACTTTCTCCTCGACGGTCATCCTGCCAAGAATGTCTTCCAGCCGCGTCTCGACCGGCAGTTTTGGGTCCTGATATGGATACTTAGGTTTCTTAGCCATTCAATGTTCCTCCGTTGTCAATATCACAGTAATCCCCCCTCCGCGCCAAGAGGGGGTTAGGGGGCGGTTCTCCAGTGGTAACAATCACCGCAACGCCCAGATATAGCAGGCAAACCCGCTATCTCAAATCTCAGATCCCGTAACCCACGCTACGGGACATTCCAGTGTACACATTGGAACACATATCGTCCACTCTCCATAGGCTCGAGGTGGTAAGGCTCCGAAGCGTAGACCGTGAGCAGATGCCCGTCGGACAACTGCCGCGTGGTGGCCCAGCCGGTGCAGACCGAGTTGGATATGGCGAGTTGGTATGGGTGTTCAAAGTCCCATGTTTTGCCGAGGTCGTTGCTTACAACCGCGCACGCGCCGAACGGCAGGTGGTAGTTGGTATAGCTGCACAAGATTCGGCCATCCTTGAGCAGGGTCAGTTGGCCTTGGACTTCGCTGTAGTTGAGGAAGTCGCGCGGGCCGACCCATGTCGTCCCGCCATCCGAACTCTCGATCAATACCATATGTCCCGCCGCGTGGTCGTTGGGCACTGAGTTTGGCGGCCATGGAGGCTGTGCGCCGGATATGGGGTGATCGAACTCGAACCGGCTGGTGGAGAGGATAGTGCCGTTGGGAAGCTGTAGGAAGTCCGCTTCGCAGAACATGCCAAACGAATCGTCCCAAGTCGGTATCTCTTCAATCTCACTCCAGGTCATGCCAAAGTCGTATGAATGGAACAGAAAGACCCGCGACCTGGGAGCGTCATAGAGTCCTTCATAGTGAGCCCAGCACCTGACCAGAGTCGTTCTGCCGTCGGAGAACTGGAGCGGTGTTCGCACTGTCGTTATGCCGCCGCTGTTGGGCAAGTCCGGGAGCATGTCCCGCATGTGCGTGACTTTCCACGTATGCCCACCATCCGATGAACAAGCCACCGAAGCGTCCTTGTGCTCCATGGTCAGAAGCAGGTTACCGTTGGCAAGGCAGGTCAGGCCCGGCTCTTTCCCGAACAGAGGCGTGTGCTCGATTGGCGACCAGGTGAATCCGCCATCGGAAGACTTGTAGATCCGGATGGGCCAGCTAGGTGTCAGCCCATCGCACGGGCACACCACCAGATCGCCGTTCGGAAGCTCAGCCAGCGCGCCTTTGTACAGACCTCTGGGTCCTATCTGAATACGTTTGGCCGGCATCATCGAAACTGCCATTACTTTGTCCGGGTCTGTGCCGGTGTATCCAGTCAGCCCGCAGTCGTGATACACAAGCGGATCGTGGTCCCACTTGAGCTTCAGTGCTCTGTCATCGAACATAATATGAGTCCTTCCCGTGTGAGTCACTGCCGGCAACAGCGCAACGAACCTACGGCCACGCTGTGCTCTCCTGCCCTGTTATCAGCCTTCTCACACCCAAATACAGCCCCAGATTCACTGCGTGCAGGATAGCGCAGACCCATAGGGCTTCTGTGAGGCCGTATCCGGGGGAGTAGGCGTGCAGGGCGTCGGAAAGTCTCCCAAGGCTTGGTGGGATCAAGGTTCCGCCCAGTCCACCAAATGCTACAATCGCCCCAAATACAGCCCCGACTTTGTCCGGAAACGCCCTCGCTGCAATACTCAGCGTTGTCGGCCACACCGGCCCAATGCAGAACCCGACCATGAACACCAGGAACAGCGCCATAAGTGGGTCCTTTGTCAGCAGCGCGGCGCTTTGCGCGACCACTCCAAACCCCAGTGACCAGCATATTATCGAGATATCAGAGAGCCATCTGCTGGTCTTGGTGGCAACGATCCTGCCAATGGTGATTCCAAGCCAGAACAGCGATACCGATGTCGCCGCAATCCAGGCCTTTGCTCCAAGTCCCTCAAGCATCAGCGCAGACCAACTCGCCTGCCCGCCTTCAGCGCCAACATAAATGAACAGCCCCGCGCAGAAGGCCACGATGAGGGGATTGCGGAACACCGTCAGCCACGCGCCCTTGGTATATTCGTGTTGGACTGGCCTGCCGAGGCTGGACCGGCGGGCCGACTCGGTCATTACGGCGCAGACAATGCACATTGCGGCCACTATGTAATACGCCAGCCGCCAGTTCGCTCCATTGCTCAAACCCCACGCAACTCCGAGGGGTGAGATCACTGCTCCCATCGACCAGCACACCTGCGCCCAGTTCATCATTGCGGTATGGCCGTCGCCGGGGTTCAGGTCGGATATCGCAGCCGATGCCACACTCTCAATGCATCCACCGCCCAGACCTATCAGCAGGCAGCTCGCAAGGGCCGGATTGTAGGAGTGGGAGAGTGCAAATGCCACGCTGCCAACCGCCATGGTCGCCATCCCGGCGGTGAGGACCGGCATCCTGCCGTACTTATCGGAAAACCTGCCCGCGGCGACAACAGTGGCAAAGAAGCCCAGCATCAACGCTCCAACAAGCAGGCCCAACTGGGTATCGGTTGCCGAGTACGCCCTGCCGATCTCAGCCAGAGACGCAGGCGTGACGTTGAATACCGATGCGTGGGTGAACAGGCTGAGCAGTGCCGCAGCAGTGGCGAGCCTTCGACGGCTGTCGGCAGGGTTTGACTGACTGTGTTCTATCGTGGTTACCTCTTTGGAAGATGGCGGCTGGCCGGACTGCGCCGACTAACCTTACACTGTTCAACAACCGCCGCGCTCACTCCTTCCCTGGGGCTGCGCGTTAGCCTTGCACAGCCCCTCAGACTACTGCTCGGGAAAGGACCTCAAGCCAATTCCACGGACTTGCCTGTTGAGTTTGAATCTCTCGCTGCCTGTATCACGGCCATCACTTCGCGCGCTCTCTGCGCTGTGACGGCGGTCTCTCGGCCTGTTGCAAGGGCTTCGGCGAGGTCGGTGTAGAAGCTGGCGCTGAGTTCATCGCCCACGTCATAGTTCTTTCCACCGCTGCTGGGGCCTATCTCTTGCGGCAGCAGGTCCATGTTCAAGCCGGCGAACTCGCCACGAATCTTGAACTCAGTCCACTTGCCCCAGTCACCGGGCGCGACCAGTGTGCCGGTGCTTCCAACCACGAACCACCTCGGCAGTGGAACTCGCGCATTGTTTGAACCTTCTACGCTGGAAACCAGGCCGGATGGGAAGACGAGCCTCATGAAGAAGTAGTCCTCCACCTCTTTGGCCCATAGGTGACTTCTCAACTGGCAGGTTACGGTCTTCGGCGTCTCTCCCACGAGGTCCAGGATCTGTTCGACAAGGTGGGGTCCCCAGTCAGCGAGGAATCCGCCGCCGTAAGCAGCCTCCAGCCTCCAATGGGGGTTGAACTCCGCGACGCCGTAGGTTGTCCATTCCGGGCCGTAAGTCATTACGCGGGAGTCCAGGGTAAGCAGCTCGCCCAGAGTTCCTTTGTCTACCAACGCCTTGAGGGTCTGGTAGTCCCGATCCCAGTGGCGATTGTGGAAAGCTACCAGCCTGCGCCCGGTCCTCTGCGCGGCGGCGAGCATATCGTCAGCCTCCGCCAGCGAGTTGGCCATTGGCTTTTCGATAACCACGTCCTTGCCCGCCTCCATAGCCGCGATGCTGACCTTGGCGTGCAAATGCCCTGGCACCGACACAACCACGAGGTCGATATCCGGATTGGCAAGTACAGCCGATGCATCGGTATAGGGCTTTGCCCCGAACTCCTTCGCAGCTTCGTTCACTCGCGCTTCACTCTGGTCACAGACCGCCGCAACCTTATACTCCGGCATCTTGGACAGCGGCGCCGCGTGGAGTTCCCAACCGCTTCGCCCCATCCCAATGATTCCGACTCGTATCATATCAAAACCCTCCTCCAGACTGTCCTATAAGAAACACCTTGGTAGTATACTACAAATCCGTTGCTATGTGGAATGGTGAACTTCTCGATCCGTGGTGGGAATGGGTACGGGAGATAGGCGTCAACCCGCGCCCCGCCTTCCCATCCGGCGCAGTTCGAGCTAAGATAGACGGTAGTGGCCGGTGCGACCACTAGCCGGCAAGGAGTCAACAATGAACAGAATTATGGCAATCTCAGTTGCAATAGCAGCCCTGGTAACCCTCCCCCTGTCCGCCAGCGCCGCGCCTACCAAGCCCTGGAAACCCGGCAAGCTGAGGCTTATCAGCAAGCAGATGCTGGATCAGACCCCGCCTTACTACCGGCCTGTGTATGTGAACAAGACGGGCGTGGAGATGATCGGGTATGGCGGGCGGTCGATGGACAACGGCCGCACCTGGGCTCCATTCACCCCGACCCCTTCACCTCTTGCAGGGCTGCCGGATAGCTATCGCCGTTCCCCGAACACAGCTTTCCGTGACCCCGTCAACGGCCTTCTGCTGCAGATAATCCTGGCGCTGGATGTGAAGACAGACCCGAATGTCGACGAGCCGCCAGTCGGCGACACCCACTACTACCTCCGTTATCGGGTCTCTGCCGACAAAGGCGCGACCTATCTCTTTGATGAACCGATCTTCCAGAAAGGCTATACGGTGGAACACCCGTTTCCGACGGTGTGGACCGGCAAGAACGGCCTGCAGCTTGGGGACGCCGGGAACCGGCCCATTCGTACCCGCAAGGGCAACATCATACTTCCCGCAGAGTGCCTCCGGCTCGGCGATGACGGCAAGCTGGCCAACCCCGGCGGCAGTTGGAGCTATTGCGATGGAGTGATCATCATAGGCAAGTGGCGCAAAGACAAGCGCATAGACTGGTTCACCTCCTCGCTCATCGTGCCAGACCCTGTTCGTACCACCCGAGGTCTGAACGAGCCGACCATAGCCGAGATGCCGGACGGCCGCATTCTGCTGGTAGCGCGTGGCTCCAACGGTGGCTCCAAAGACCCCAACTACAAGCTTCCTGCCTACAGGTGGCACGCAGTGTCAAGGGACGGCGGGTTCACATGGAGCGGCCTGGAGCCGTGGACTTATGACACCGGGGAACCGTTCTTCTCCCCGTGCGCTATGTCGGAACTCTTCACCCATTCCAACGGCCGGACATACTGGATAGGCAACATCAGCGACACCAACTGCCGGGGCAACATGCCGCGTTATCCCCTGTGGATAGTTGAGGTCAACCCGAAGTCGCTGCTGCCGGTCAAGAGCACCCTCACAATGATCGACACCCTCCAACCCGAAGACACCGAGGGCGTGAACCTTGCCCACCACTTCGCCTACGAAGACCGCGAGAACCACGACATAGTAATCCCGATGCACCGATTCAACGGCGACTACACCAAGAGCAAACCGGTGGTTTACCGGATTGGGGTGGATTGATGCCTCTGCGGGGCACAGCATAGGAGCAGAACTATGACATTATCTCCAGAACCCCAGCCGCGCCCGGGTGGCCTGATCGGCCGGCGTTACCTCGCTAACCTCAAGCGGCTGCTTGTGGTGGATGAAGAGGAGCTGCTGGATGGGTTCCGGCATCGGCCAGGGAAGCAGGCTTGGATTGGGGAGCATGTGGGGAAATGGATGCATGCCGCCGCCCTCACCTATGGCTGCACTGGTGACGAAGTTCTGCGGACCAAGCTGGACCGGGTGGCGGGGGGACTGATGGCGACTCAGGAGCCGGACGGGTATCTTGGCACATACGCCCCCGGCAGCCGATTCTCCTACAAGCAGGACTGCGAGTGGGATGTCTGGGTCCACAAGTATGTCCTCATCGGTCTGCTGACCTATTACCAGTATACCGGCAATACCGCTGCGCTGGAGTCGAGCAAGCGGGTTGCCGACCTGCTCATCAGCACATTCGGCCCCGGCAGAAGCAGCATCATACCCACCAGTTACTATCAGGGAATGGCATCTACCAGTGTCATCGACCCGATCTTGACTCTCTACACCATCACTGGCGATCAGCGTTATCTGGATTTTGCCGAGCACATCGTTTCCCAATGGGAAGAAACCGGAGGCCCGCGCATTCTGTCGGGGCTTCTTGCCGGCCAGCCGGTCTACACCTACGGCGAGGGCAAGGCGTATGAGCTTATGTCCAATGTCATCGGCCTCATGAAGCTCCACCGCGCCACCGGCAAGAAGCCGTACCTGGAAGCCGCGTTGAATGCCTGGAAAGACATCTCCGACAACCGCCTCTACATCACCGGCAGCGGGAGCAGCGTGGAGCGCTGGCGGCCAGACCATTTCCTCCCCAACAACAACCAGGCTGATGGCGAGCCGCTCGACCTTTGCGAAACCTGCGTGACAGTCACCTGGATGCAACTGAACATGGAACTCCTGCGCACAGTCGGCGGCTCCCGCTTCGCCGAGCACATCGAGCGGACCATCTACAACCACCTCCTCGGAGCGCAGAAACCCACCGGCGAGCTATGGTGCCTGTATCCCCCGCTGGAGGGCACAAAGACCTACCGCACCGACACCAACTGCTGCCTGTCCAGCGGCCCCCGAGGCATTGCGCTCCTGCCCGGCATTCTGTATACAGCCACCGCCGATGGCATCGACGTGAACGTATACTCCGCCTCCACTGCCACCATTGCGTTGGCCACCGGAGGCGAGGTGAACCTGAACCAGAACACGGATTACCCCCTCGACGGCAGGGTGGTGATCACAGTCGATCCGGCAGGTGTCTCGGCCCCATTCGCAATCCGCCTGAGAATCCCGACCTGGTCTCCGAAAGTCGCTCTTAGCGTGAACGGTGAGGCCCGGAATGCCTCGCCAGGCCCATCAGGATTCGCGGAAATCAGACGCAGATGGAACTCCGGCGACACCATCGCGCTGGACATAGAAATGGCCCCGCGAATCGTCTTAGGCGACCACATGAACGAGGGCAAGATGGCCGTGATGTACGGCCCCCTGGTCTTGGCATGCGACGAAGCGCACAACCCCGCAGCCGTGGGCGCGCTATCCGACATAGGCCCAGCCACGGACGACCCCGCCAGGTTCGCCCTGAGGGGGATGGACGCAGCAGCCGACGACCTCCCTCGCTTCACAACCGAGGGCATATTCCATAGGGTGGGCACATCACAGCCGTCGCCCTTCACCCTGGCGCTGGTTCCCTACTACGCAGTCGGCGCGGACGGGTCCGCGTTCACGGTTTGGATGTAGAGACCGCCGGCAGGGTAAGGCTCGCTGGTCGGAAACGTCGCGCAAGTTGCCTTCCCAGCCGCTCGTGCCTTACAATGGGCGTAGCGAAAGTGTGTGGAGGGCAAGTGGACGTAGCGCGACTCAAACGACTTCTCGAGGGTGTGGAAAGCGGCGATACCAGCGTGTCGGATGCGCTGGATCAGCTTCGCAGCCTTCCGTATGAAGACCTTGGTTATGCCAAGCCGGACCACCACCGCGCCATCCGCACCGGCCACCCGGAGGCCGTTTTCTGTCAGGGCAAGACGACCCCCCAGGTAGTCGAGATCATGCGAAAGCTGCGGGACCACTGCTCCTGCGTGCTCGGTACCAGGGCCACTCGCGAGGTTTTTGAGGCAGTTCAGGCGGAGATTCCCGATTCCATCTACCACGAATCTGCACGCATAATAGTTGCCGGGGAACAGATCCGCAAACCCGAGGATGTAGCAGCGGACAAAGACTACATCCTGGTCTTGTGCGCGGGCACAGCCGACCTCCCCGTTGCGGAAGAGGCTGCGGTCATCGCTTCCACACTCGGCAGCCGTGTCGAACGGGCCTATGACGTTGGCGTGGCTGGAATCCATCGCCTTCTCGACCAGCGGGAACGGCTCTTTGAGGCCAACGTGCTGGTGGCGGTTGCGGGTATGGAGGGCGCTTTGGCGAGCGTGGTTGCCGGGTTGGCATCGCGGCCCGTGATTGCGGTTCCGACCAGCGTAGGCTACGGCGCAAGCTTTGGCGGCCTTGCCCCGCTGCTTACAATGCTCAACTCCTGCGCCACGGGAGTAAGCGTGGTAAACATAGACAACGGCTTCGGCGCCGGCTACCTGGCCCACATGATCAACAGGCCTATGCCGAGCAACTAAGGTCCAAGAGCACGAAGTTTTCATCACGAAATCCCGAAAGGGGAGAAATCCAGAAATGGGACTGTAGTCATTCCGAGCTTGCGAGGAATCCGCTTTTCGATTCCTACGTCAGGGAATTCAGTCGCAAGCTCCTTCGGAATGACGGTCTAGTTTTTCGGGTTTTCGTTCATTTTGGGTTTTCGCGATTCGTATCCTTTTCCCAGGAGTAGAGTATTGAAGTTAGCGTATTTTGATTGTTTTGCGGGTGTTAGCGGGGATATGACTTTGGGGGCTTTGGTTGACGCCGGGGCAGATCCTGACGTGCTGATGGGTCTGCCTCACGCGCTTGGCCTTCACGGCTGCGAGGTCAGTATAGGCAAGTCGGTCAAGCGCGGCATAGCGGCTACCCAGGTCAAGGTCTCAGCTCACCACGAGCACCACCACCGCGGTCTGCCGGACATCCTGGCAATCATCGACGCTTCCTCTCTGTCTGAAGCGGTGAAATCCAACGCCCGCGCTATCTTCACCAAACTAGCCGAGGCTGAGGCCAAGGTGCATAACTCGACGATCGATGAGGTCCACTTCCACGAGGTCGGGGCGGTCGACGCGATTGTGGACATAGTCGGCGCATGCGTGTGCCTGGAGTCCCTCGGGATAGAAGAAGTGTATTGCAGCCCGATTCCTACATTCACGGGAGTCGCCCAGTCCGCTCACGGCACAATCCCGCTGCCTGCTCCCGCAACAGTCGAACTCCTCAAAGGCGCGCCTTGGCGGCAGACGGAGATAGTCGGCGAACTGGTCACCCCCACCGGCGCTGCGATAGTATCAGCCCTGAGCAAAGGCTTCGGCGCAATGCCAAGCATGCAGGTGGAAACCATCGGCTACGGCTCCGGCGAAAAGGACTTCGGCATCCCCAACGTCCTGCGAGTAATCACAGGCACTGTAGCCGCGGGCGCCGACCGCGGAAAACCCGAATGCGGCCACTGCGAGGTCACCGTCATCGAAACCAACATAGACGACCTCAACCCCCAGACCTACGAGATCGTGATTGAACGCCTCTTCGCCGCAGGCGCCCTGGATGTCTATCTCACACCCGTCCAGATGAAGAAGAACCGACCTGCAACATTGCTCACGGTAGTCTGCAAGCCCGGCGACGAGACCCCGCTGGCGAAGATCATCTTCACCGAAACTTCAACCCTCGGCGTAAGAATAGACCACCGCTCCCGCCTATGCCTGGATCGCGAGATTGTCACAGTAGAGACCCCTTACGGCCCGATCCGGGTCAAGCTCGGCAAGCTCGACGGCGAAACAGTCAACGCCTCCCCCGAATACGAAGACTGCAAATCCGCCGCCGCGAAGCATGCGGTGCCGTTCAAGGTTGTGAGGGAGGCGGCGGCGAATTCCGTACCGGGACTATAGACTGGGCGCAAGAGGAACTGCAGGGCAATTACCAGCAGCACGACTCATCTGCGCCAGAAGCCTGATCCCGTTGGTATTGCCAAATAAGGTGATCCAGAGCCCGAACTGTCAGTTCAGGGTACAGTTTCGCGAGCACGTCTGTGGCCTGGGATATAAGCCGCTGCGCTTCGTCCATACCAACTTCTCTGCCGGTGGCTGTCTGCAGGAAGCGAATGATCATTCTGTCCACTTTGGCCAGGTCATCGAAACCAGCGAGCATGTAGAAGTAGTTCAGAGATACCCCACTGTAATGGCCAGGTATGGAGCGTATTCCCATCTCAAATCCAGAGTCTCCTCTGAGGGCGGCAACGTCCTGAATGTAGTTCGCGCCGTGATCACAGAGTGCCTTGCTGAATAGCATGACCGCCTCCGACTTCAGTATTCCGCTCGAAGTAGAGGTTCGTTGTCTGTTCTGGTAGACGCCCTCGGCCATCCGTTCTACACCCAACAGGTCGTAGAACTTGAGCATTCTGGATATCGGCATTTGTTCTGAGATGGCTGGAGGCCGAACCGCTGACGTGAAATACTTATCGATGCCGGCATACGCGCAAAACCTGTCGACCGTACACGTAACAGACGGGTATTTTGCGTTAATAGAGAAGACTGTGTCTATGACACACAACGGCAGATGCGGATAGCCGTAATCGTCCTCGCCTTTGTTGGACCAGTCTAGCTTCGCTCGGCAAAGATTCACAACCGACTGAACATCGTTTGGCATAACTAACCTCCAATTCTCGCCCTGTGTCGATTGTACGCGGTCAAGCTGTGCTGTCGGAAGAGTTTCGCCTACCCCATCGCCCACCGTGACTGCTGCTTCTTGACTCAGGCAAGCCAGGTACCGGCAAGATCCGGCGTCAGCGCCTGGACTATCGCCCTCCCATGCCCGCTCGTACACCTGCGAGTACATCCTCTTTCCAGAGGTCACTCGCTTTCCTGATTCGGGGCGTCCACTGTTCTGGCTGCTGCTGGACGAAGACCGGTCTGTTTGCTTCCGCGTTTATGGCGTTCCAGTGCGCCCTGTCCCTGGCCGCTTGCGCTTGGGCAGCCTTCGCTTGTTCATACTGTGCGGCAAGTTGAGCGCGCATCCTGTCTTGTTCCTCCTTAGCCAGCTTGCTGTCCAGGGAGGCATTTGAAATCGCGACTCGTTGCGGTGTCGATTCGATCACGACTTCACCTAACGTGGCGCGTGCGCTCAGCGTGTATGAGCCTGATGGGAATCTCGAGAAGTCCGCATCCAGCGCCAGTTCACCGGCTTCAAGCCGTCCTCCCGCGATGTCTTCACCATCGACGGACACCTGCACTAGGCTGCCAGTCAAGTTCTGCGCGGTCAGTGCCACACGGCTCCTTCCTGTTCCCGGAGCGGAATCCGCCAAGAGCACGGGCCCGTTAGGTTCCGGGCTGGCGATGCTGAGATATGCTGGTACAGCGAATGTGGCCGGCGTCCCTACCACGAGTAACTCCGAGTCCTCGGCGATTATCCATGCCGCGTGCTGCCTGCCTGCGAAAACGTGCATGTTCTTCGCTTCGTAGTGACCCGGCTCGTCTCCCACAGCTTCGGCCAAGGTCATCCTGACGTCATCTGGGTCATCGCATGGAGCGTACACAAGGCCCAGAGTCTCGGGAGGCTTGCCAGAGACACGCAGCGCCAGCTTGCCGGGCTGGGTCATCTGCGCAGACTCCAAGCACAGTGGCACCTTACGGTCATAGAACGCAAAGACTCCGGTTCTCACGATGACCCTATCCAGAGGAGTGGCACCTTCCAGTATCCTGAACCTGCTGTTCCCAGGTCCGTCCTGTGAGTAGGGCAGCGCGTAGACTCCGCGTGTGTCTGCGTCCACTGTCTGAATAGCTTTCATCCCCAGTTGGAGGACCGCCTGCTGAGGACTGCCCGTCGAGTTGCGGCACTTACCCAATAACACCAGCTTGCAGCCCGCTGGGGCAAGAACATAACTCTGCGACTCCAATACCCAGATCGCCAGCGAGGGAACGTCAACACGTATAGCCTTTCCGCTCTGTCGCTGCGCGTTCTCCACCGCCGTAGTCCTATGTATGAGGAAAGTATCTCCATTCTCCTCCGCGACCAGATTGACCGGCTTGAGTATCGATCTGAGCGCACTGCGAAACGGGAAGCCGTCCAATGCAATATCTGGAACTGAACAGTCTTGAATACCAGAATCGAGAACGTATTTCATATCCGTTCCAGCAAACAACTTGCCAAGCGCTTGGCTAAGCGTACTTCCGTGCAGCGAAAGAGACACCGGTTTGTCAACACCAGCGGCAAGAACGGAACTTGTCTGAACAGCCAGAAGCAGGAATACCAAAGGCACTCGCGTCCACATTAGAGTCTCCTTTTGGACTTGCTGTGATCGGGATCTACCATATTGATTCAGACCATCCCGTTTGTTCCTTATCACTCAGTCATCCTGCTAAAGTATACCACATGTAAGTTTCTTCGGCAGTAGCCAACCACGCATCTACCTCCGAAGTCTGCACGACCTCGCTGCCGAAGCTCCCTCGGTATGTGCGTTCGGCGGCTTCGGCAGCGAACTTCGTGGTGACTGTCACGCCAGATGATGATTACCTGCCACCGAAGTAACCTACCTGGAATGGTGGTGCGCTTTCGGGCTTTCTCCCCTTTCGTGTTTTCGTGATTCGTCCCCCCTTCGTCCCCATCTGTGCCATCTGCGTCATCTGCGGATAGTCCAGTCGCCCCGCTTGCATGCAAACCCCTTCAAGCGTTAGCATGGTGTAACCATTTTCTGACTGGAGAGGTTACCGCCCATGCCTGCGCCTGCGACCATTGACCGCGTGTTAGTCCACTGGGGCGAGATGCCTGTGAAGCTGACTTTCAGCTACGGCAAAGTGTCCACGTTCCCGTTCATCATAGTCAGACTGTTTTCCGGAAAGCACGAAGGGATAGGGGAGGTGGTTGTGCCCACTAACCCGTTCCTGTTCGAGTTCCTGCCAAAGCTGGTGGGAGCGGATGCCCGGAGGTTGGATTGCCTGCTGCCGGAAACCCATACCGACCATGACCGGGTCTTGTGCGAAGCCGTCTCAATTGCCCTCTGGGACCTGATGGGGCACGTTTCTGGCCTGCCACTGTGGGCTTTGCTGGGTGGGGCGAAGAGTTCGAAAGTTCCTCTGATGCCGTGCACATTCCCGAATAATCCCGATGAGGCCAAAGAACGCGCGGAGTTCTGGTTCGCGCAAGGCTACACGTACCTGAAGGTGAAGCTGATAGGCGACCTGGAAGAGGATGTGGCGCGGGTCAAGGCCGTGCGGTCGGTTGCTCCGGCCGGAGCCATCCTGCAGGGTGACGCCAACTGCGGCTACAAGACTATCGAGGATGCCCGCCGCGCTCTCAGGCTCACTGGTGACGCCGGTCTGGACATCTTTGAAGACCCGCTGGAAGGCGGCCCGGCAGACTACGCCGAGCTCAAGAACTCAGGCGCAAAGGTGATGATAGACGCGCTCTCCCGGCGAACCTCCGACCTGGCAGAGTGCCTCAAGATAGGGGCGGCTGAGGTCGTGGGCATTCATCCGGATCAGCCCGGCAGCCTCACGAGAGTGAGAGAACACGTGATGCTGGCGCAGGCGTTTGATGTGCCTGTGGTGATGGGTGGGACTGGCTATACGGGGGTTGGCACGGCGGCGTATCAGCACCTGACGGCCGTCCTCACTCCTGGTGGCTGCAGCGGAGAGTTGGGTGGGGCGTTTGACCACGGCATGCCGCGCGGCACAGTCAAGAAACCGCTTCCGATGGCCGATGGCTACGTGACCCTGCCCGACACGCCGGGGATGGGCGTGGAGGTGGATGAAGACGCCATCGCCGAGTTCGGCAAAGGCCGGCAGGAATGGAGAGCTTGATATGAACCTGGTGAGGATCGCCAGCCTGGATTGCAGCGGTGGGTGTGGGTTGGATGAGAGCATCGAGCAGGCAAGGTGTATGGTGGCGGAAGCCTGTCTGGCCTACACGGACATAGTGGTTATGCCTGAGCTGTTCGCGTACGGCGGGCTGAGCCTTGAGGAGAAGCTCGCATCGGCGGAACCCATCGGCGGCAAGCTCAGCACTACCTGGGCGGATATTGCCAAGGCTCACGAGGTCAATGTCCTCGCGCCGCTTCTGGAAAGGGTGGGGGACAAGGTCTTCAACACGATGGTCTGGTTCGACCGCTCAGGTAAGCACGTCGGAACGTATCGCAAGACATTCCCGACCGATTACGAAATGCGCGACGGTATCACCCCCGGCCCACTGGATTTTGATGTATTCCACACCGAGTTCGGCCCAATCGGCTGCGTGATCTGCTTCGACCTCAACTTCGAGCCGGTTATCAAGCGCATAGCCGACCAAGGGGCGAAGCTGGCATTCTTCCCGGCGATGTTCCAGGGCGAGCCGCTGATGAAGGCTTGGTCGAAGCTGTATCGGATGTATTTCGTCTCTGCGGTCGGAATGTCGTCCACCGCCATAGACCCGCTGGGCCAGACAATGATCGCTCCCTGGTTTCATGACAGGATCATGCGCGTCGAGATCAACCTGGACTTCCTTATCCTCCACAACGACTACAACCGCCAGAAGTACCCCGAGGTCCAGAAGAAGTGGGGCAACAGCGTCCAGATCACTCCGATATACATGGAAAGCTGCGCGATCATAGCCAGCAAAAGCCCGGAAGTCACCGCCGCGCAGATAGTCGCTGATTGCGGCCTTGAGCTTGAAGCCGACTACTACACCCGCAGCGCCAAGTTGCGCGAAGATATGATTCGCGGCCGACAGTGAGCCGTCATGCTGAACTTGTTTCAGCATCTGGCCGCGAAAGGAAACAGACCCTGAAACGAGTTCAGGGTGACGAATATGGGAAGAGGTTAGAGCACAATGTCAGAAACCAAACAGCCGATGACCGCCAAAGATCGGGAGATAATACGAGGCCTCGCCACACTGGTGGCCGAGCTTGCTGCCAGGCCCATCGAGCAGGAGAAGCGAGACCTCTGGTACAAGCACAACGCCCTCGAACCCACCAGACCGGTCATCTTCTGCGACCCCGAGCACGGCTGGCATGAGATCATCCTGCCGGAGCACCTGACCTGCGAGTCGGACGAAGCGCGCGGCCTTGAGTGGAGGCTGCGGCAGGAGATCTTCTGGGGCACGCAGATGAACGACGACCGCGTGATCAACCCCACCTGGGAAGTTGGCTATGCGGCCTCGGACACCGGCTGGGGCCTCGAGGACAAGAAGATCGGCGCGGAAGACGGCCACGCCTACACCTGGGTGCCTCCCATCAAGGACTACGACCTGGACATGCCCAAGCTGCACTTCCCGGAGATCACAGTCGACCACGAAGCCACAAAGCGCGGCTTCGAGCACATGAACGATCTCTTCGGCGACATCCTGCCTATCAGGCTTCGCGCGGGCTGGTGGTGGTCGGTGGGTATGACCTGGCAGTTCGTGCAACTGCGCGGCCTCGACCAGATGATGATGGATATGTTCGACAACCCCGAGGGAGTCCACAGACTGATGGCGTTCCTGCGGGACGGCTACACGGCCAAGATCGACTATCTTGAACAGAACGGCCTGCTGTCCTTGAACAACGAGGGCGACTACGTCGGCTCAGGCGGGTTCGGCTGGACCAATGAGCTTCCACAAAGCGACTTCCAGGGCACTGTCCGCTGCAAGGACATGTGGGGGTTCGGCGAGAGCCAGGAGACCGTCGGGGTGTCGCCGGATATGTTCGAGGAGTTTGTGTACCAATACCAACTACCCCTGCTGAAGCGATTCGGCCTCAACTGCTACGGCTGCTGTGAGCCTCTGGACAAGCGCTGGCATGTAGTGAAGAACGTCCCGAACCTGCGGCGGGTGTCGGTCTCGGCGTGGGCCGACCTGGAGAAGATGGCGGAGAACCTGAAAGGCGACTACATCTTCAGCTACAAGCCCAACCCGGCAGACCTCGCCACGCCCAGGTTCGATGAAGACCGAATCCGCCGCGACCTCCGCAAGGCAATGGAAATCACCCGGGGCTGCCGCCTGGAGGTCATTATGAAAGACTGCCACACCATAGCCAAAGACCCCACCCACGCCACTCGCTGGACCCAGATAGCCAGGGAAGAGGCGGAGAGGGTGTGAGCCGGGTTGACTGCTGACTGTCGACTGCTATCCCACCGGTCTTTCGGGATTTGAGGAGCGGCCATTGACCTACCACCAGAAGGATCAGCCCCACAACCGCTCCGGAAATCCCGAAAGCGGCCCTCCGATAGAAAGATACGGTATCGGGACTTCCGCTCCGCTCAAGTCCCGATACACCGGCCTAGCCTCCAGCCGGCTTCACGGTCGGCTTGGTCCTTAGTTTGTATTTGTATATTGCCACTATGCTTCCTACCCTGACCTTGAAATGCAGGTACTCGGGCGGGGAGTTCCAATTACGTACTGTGAAGCTGTCACCGAATGCATCCAGCAGGTCGGTGTCCCAGAAGCCCTCGCAGCGGTTGATGACCCCGCCTGTAACCAGGGTGTTACTCCCGAGGCTGTCCATATTGGCCAGTCCCAGAAATGCCTTGGGCCACTTTGCGGGCAGGCCGTTCCAGGTTGCTTCATCCGGAGAGTTCTCCGTCTTGTCGGTGTCGTATCTCGCCTCCATCCAGCAGGAGAACATATCGTAGTAGGTGGGTTCAAAGCTTTTTCTTATCTCGCATGTGCCGGTCATCTTGAGCTTGTAGCGCGGGCCGAGGGCGAAGATAGCCGGAGGTTCGTCGTATGTCCAGTTGCATATCCATTCGCCTTTGACGTTGCCCTTGTCATCCAGCCAGGTCTGTGTCCACTTGACCTTGCGCCTCTGGATATTTACCTCGCACATTCCGTGCTCTTGCCTTTTCTGATCCGTGAGAACATCCCAGGGCCGTGACCCGCTTATCTTCTTTGGGTCCAGTGTGATCTCAACCAGCCCATACCACAGCCCCTTCTTGGTCAGATTGGCAGGTCTGGCCGGACGTTTGGGGAAAGGATCCAGGAGGCCGGTGCCGGGCGGCAGGCAGTGAAAGTGGTGATCTACCGCTTCTGTGTCACCGGCGGCGGGCAGGTGAACATCCACCTCAAGAACTCCATCGGGGCGCTGTGAACCGGTAATATCATACTCCCCCGGTCTGCCCGCCATGTCCGATGAGCTCCAGTTACTCTGCAGACGATTGGCGGTGGGGTCATAGGCGCCCTTCATCGCGAGCTTGCGGACAGGTTGGGTCACAAACGTCATCGTCCCTGTAAACTCGAATTCCTTCCCCCGAGGCTCCACTGATAGGGTAAGGGAGATCCGGGTATTGCCGCCGTTATCCTCCTGGTTGTAAGCAGTATAAGCCACAGCCTTGGAAGCAGAGGATGCGGGTTTCCCCGGACCAGCCGATACACCTTGAACCACCAGGAACACTACGATGAATGTAAACAGCAAGCCCAGGTATCTCATAGAATCCTCCTCACAAGTGGTCTTATTATACAACATTGCGGGGAGTCGGCAGTGGGCAGTCCACAGTCAACAGTCCGCAGCCGCATCCCAATTCCCCCTTGGCAATCAGGGCAATCGCTTTAGAAAGTCTGTAGCAGTTCGGCCAGGTATTGGTCGTCGTG
>CAZTAO010000031.1:0-55631 GCA_964611645.1 uncultured bacterium
CAACCGCCGTAATGATGTTCGACAGCGGCCCCCACAGCGAAACCTTGAGGCTGTCCCACCTTGGGCTGCGGAAATTCTGCATCTGTATCTGGACCGGTTTGCCCCACCCGATCCCGAAACCGGCGAATGAGGTAAAACATATCATCAGAAAACCCAGGATATCGAAATGATCGATCGGGTTGAGCGATATCCTGTTCTGAAGTTTGGGCGTGTCATCCCCTGCTTTGAAAGCCATCAACGCGTGCGAGAACTCGTGGATGGTTATGCAGATAACCACCGCGGCAAGAGTTATCAGTCCGTGGTAGATTGTCTCGGTCATGGGTGTGTCCTCGGGAGACCGTGGCTACGCTTGAAACCGCTCAGGCAGCAGATCGCAGCGGACTATGTCTTCCATAGTCTCTCTCCGCCATACCAGATCCGCATTGCCGTCGGCCACAAACACTACCGCCGGGCGGGGGAACCTGTTGTAGTTGCTGGCCATCGAATGGTTGTACGCGCCCGTGGTCTGCACAGCCAGCAGGTCGCCCGTCTTGGCTTCCGGCAGCTTGACGCTCTGTATAAGCATATCGGTCTCGCAGTGTTTACCGGAGACGGTGTATGTCGTTGTCGCAGGGCTGCCCGCCTTGTTGGCCACCATCGCCGAATAGAGGGCGTCATAGAGCGCCGGGCGAGGATTATCGGACAAACCGCCATCCACGGCAAGATAGGTCTTGGTCCCGGGATCCTCGGGTATGTTGACCTGCTTGATCGGACCGACTGTATATATGGTAGTTCCGGCTTCGCCGACTATCGACCGCCCCGGCTCCACAATCAGCATCGGCTTCTCTATACCCGACGCCGCGATAGCACAGATAACAGCCTCGCTCACCGTCTTGGCAAACGTCTCGATGCTGGGCGGATTGTGCTCCTCAAGGTAACGCACTCCAAGGCCGCCGCCGAGGTCAAGTATCTTCACGGTCTGGCCGAATGCGTCCCGAACCTGCCTCACAAACTCAGCCATCACGGGCCCGGCCTGCTGGTAAGGGGTCAGGTCGAAGAGTTGGCTGCCCACATGACAGTGAAGCCCGCCAAGTTCGATATTCCGCGCCTTGAACACAGCCTCGACCGCCTTCATCGCTGCCCCAGACTTGATATTGAAGCCAAACTTGCTGTCTTCCTGGCCGGTGCGGATGAGCCGATGGGTGTGCGGGTCCACTCCGGGGTTGCAGCGCAGCATTACCTGAGCAGTCTTGCCCGCGTCTTCTGCGATGGCCGAAAGGAGTTCGATCTCGTGGAAGCTGTCGCAGACCACAAAACCTACACCATATTCCACCGCCATCTCAAGCTCGTCGCCGGACTTGTTGTTGCCGTGGAAGAGGACCTTGTCCATCGGGAAGCCGGCCATCTTGGCGGTGTAGAGTTCACCCGCGCTGGCGACGTCCAGCCACATACCCTCTTGCGCCATCAGCGCGCACAGGGCTTCCACTGTGAATGCCTTGCTCGCGTATGCCACAGCCGAGTCGCCATATTCGTCGGTGAAGGCCTTGCGAAACCGGCGGCAGTTCTCCCGGATCAACGCCTCGTCCATTACATATAGAGGCGTGCCGAACTGCGCAGCCAGGTCGGCCACGTCACACCCGCCAATTTCCAGGTGGTTCTTTGAGTTGATACTCTGGGTGCCTAACAACATAACAAAGCCCGCCCATGACAGACAAAAATAGACCAGCCCACCGCCGCGGCAGTGAATGGCCGGTCGGTACAATTTAGCACACCAGGCGCGGAGTGTCAAATTGTTGGAATGCAACTCTATGCCTGCAATCGCAAGATTCTCCTCTTTGCGTATGGCTCCAATTGCCCTATACTAGATGGGTCCGATGTCATACTCCAGGGGCGATGGCGTCCCTGTTTTCACAGGAGGAATGGAATGCCGGAGAAACTAGCTATCAAGGGTGGGCCGATGGCCGTGCCGGAGGGCACCGACTATAAGTGGCCCTACATCACCGAAGATGACAAGAAAGCCGTCATGGACGCCATGGACTTCGGCATCTTCAGCCACCAGACCCCAAACGTCGATGCGCTGCAGAAGGCATGGGCTGAATACTGCGGCGTAGATTACTGCCTCGCGACAAACAGCGGCACTGCGGCTCTGCACATGTGCGTGGCGGCGGCGGGGATCGGGCCGGGCGATGAGGTCATAGTGCCTGCGTTTACGTTCGTGGCGTCGGGGACGGCAGTTCTTCATCACAATGCCATACCGGTGTTTGTGGATGTCGAGCCTGACACGTGGACCCTGGACCCTGCCAAGATAGAAGCCGCAATCACTCCCTACACCAAGGGCATTATGCCGGTCCAGCTCAACGGCTACTGCGCCGACATGGACCCGATCATGGACATAGCCAAGAAGCACAATCTGGTGGTTATCGAGGACGCCTGCCAGGCCCACGGCGCGACCTACAAAGGCAAGAAGGCCGGAAGCATCGGCCACCTGGCGGGGTTTAGCTTGAACTCCTGGAAGAACCTTCCCGCAGGCGACGGCGGACTGTTTGTCACCAACGATGAGGACTTCTTCGAGAACGCGCTGATGGTGCGGGAGTTCGGCGAGCGCATATACAAAGGTAAGCGGCGGGAATACAACGCCTACGCGATGGGCTGGATGTATCGGACCACTGAGTTTGTAGGCGCGTTTGCCAACAGCCAACTCAAGCGGCTGGATGTTATGAACGATCAGCGCATCAAGAACGCCGAGATGCTCACGGAAGGCCTGAAGAAGTACGATTTCGTCACAGTCCCGCCCTACAAGCCTGAGCAGAAGTGCGTATACTGGTTCTACGCGATGAAACTGAACGCCGAAAAGGCCGGTTTCGGTCACATACCCGAGGGAGAGTTCCGCGACAAGATATCCGAAGCGCTGTATGCCGAGGGACTGAGAGCGGGTTCGTGGCAGAGGCACACGCTTCCGGGGCAGTCGATATTCCACGACAAAGTCGGCTACGGCAAAGGCTCACCCTGGACAGACGGCCACTACAAGGGCAACGTAACATATAATCCAGAGGAATACCCGGTGGCGCAGATGGTGGTTGACCAGTCGTTGTGGCTAAGCAACCTCTACTTCTGGCCCTGCGGAGAAAAGCAGGTAGAAGCCGCCCTGGCTGCGTTCGATAAGGTGTTTACGCAGTTGGACGAGTTGTTCTAGCAAGACGCCCTCTCCCCGCTGGGAGAGGCGTTGCCCGAAAGCAGCCCCAGCGAAGCAGGGCTGCGAAAGGGGCTGGGGTGAGGTTCTTCTAGCGTAAGGTTGTGCAGAACTGGCAGGTGAGAGAACCGCCCCCTAACCCCCTCCTGGCGAGGAGGGGGAAAGTAAGGAGAAACCAAATTGCCACGAAGAATGTACACGCAGGATGACCTTGCTAGGATATATGATGCCGCAGTGGGCGTGCTGGGGAAGATGGGGATGCGGGTGGAGAACCGCGTTTGCCTTGAAGCTATGGAACGCTTCGGCTGCAAGATCGACTATGCCGACCACCGCGCCATAATCCGGCCCGCCGAGATTGCCCGGATGCTGGAGATAGTAAGAGCCGACGATAAGGACTGGAGCGACGACTTCGGCGGCTGGGGCATGGAGTGGGGCGGGATCAGCAGCGGAACCTGCCCGTTCATATATGATGACGTCAGGGGGGAGCGTCGCAGGGCATCCGAGCAGGACTGCATACTGGGTCTGAAGATAATGGAGACCAACGGCGCGAGCTACGTGTGCCCGCCGGTATCCAACTGCAGCGCCTCGGCGAAGTATGAGGCTATCCGGGTAATCGAACTCGGCATCCGGACCCTCAGCAAGAGCCGCATCGGCGCGACGGACCTCTTCCACCCCGACCAGATCCGGTTTGCGATGGAACTTGGCGAACTGATGGGCGACAAAAGGCGGTTTGTGTCGATAGCCAACTGCCCCTCCAGCCCTCTTCAGGTGGGCCAGGTGATTGCCGATATGGCCGTGATCAAGGCTCCCCACAAGATTGCCTACGCTGTTCCCGTTATGCCGGTGATGGGCGCGAACGCCCCGATGTCCCCGATCGGGACAGCGGTTGTCGGCGTGGCCGAGATTCTGGGCGGATACGTGCTGGCGAAGTCTCTGAACGTGGAGACTCCGGTGGTTGCAGCCGCATTGAGCGCGCTGATGGATATGAAGAGTGGGAGCATGGTGTACGTCGCTCCCGAGGTTTTCGCCTGCGACCTGGCGATCTCCGAGACTATGCGGTTCCATCTTGGCCTGCCGTGCGCGGTGTACGGGGTGTATATAGACGCCAAGGTGCCGGGGATGAGGGCGACCAGCGAGAGGCTGCTAAAGTGTATGTCCACCGGCTTCTACGCCAACCTGAACAACCTCGATGGCTCCCTCGACCAGGGCAAGCTGTTCTCGCCAACCCAGATGATACTCGATATCGACACCTACAAGATGCTGGCTTCGTTCTTTACGAAGCCGACAGTCGATGAAGATTCGCTTTCAGTCGACCCCATACTTGAGATAGAATGGGACAGCACAGGCTACCTGCTCCACGACCACACCATCAAGCACATGCGCGATGCCTGGGAGTCCGGCATATATGGTCGGGCGCATTTCATAAGCCTGGAAGACGAGATGGCCAAGGAGCAGTCGCACCTGGAAAAGGCCCGGCAGACGTGGGTGAACAACCTGACCAAGTACGAGCCACCGAATCATTCGGATGACTTCCTACGGGAGCTGAGTGCGATAAGCAAGAGAGCGAAAGACGTGTTGGGGTAGATACTCCCTCTCCTCGCAGGAGAGGGCTGGGGTGAGGTTCCTTCAGCGTAGGGATTGCGCACAACTGATAGCCAAAAAGAACCGCCCCCTAACCCCCTCCTAGCGAGGAGGGGGAACGCGGTGACTCCCTCCCTGACAGGGGGGTTTGCGTATAACAGTCGAGGTAACAGATGAGCGAACTGAAGAAGAACATCGAGAACTACATCTCCGGCGTGGGCGAGGTCTACTCGCGGCTTCCGGTTGAGGACGTTGAGCGCGTGGCGGCTGAGATACTGCGGGCGTTCGAGCAGGGCAATACTATCTTCACAATGGGCAACGGCGGCCACGGAAACACGGCCTCCCATATCGTGAACGACCTCCAGAAACACCTGGTTTCCTCCGAAGCTAGAGACAAGATAGTGGTGAGCGCTAAGCGGCTGAAGGCAATGAGCCTGTGCGACAGCGTCTCCACCCTCACCGGCTGGGCCAACGACGCAGGCTGGGAAAGCTGCTTCTCGGAGCAGCTAAGAAACTGGATCGGCCCGGGGGATGTGGTTATCGGGATCACCGGCAGCGGCAACTCGCGCAACATCATCAATGCCTACATAGTGGCGAAAGAGGTCGGCGCAACCACGGTCACTCTAGGCGGAGCCAAACGCGGCAAAGATGAGCCTTACGTCGATATCTACGTGAACATCCCCACCCCAAATATCCTTTGGGTAGAAGACCTCCACATGACCCTCGCCCACCTGCTCACATCAGTAGTACGAGAAGAAGTGCAGAAGAAGTACGGGGAGTAGGGGCATCTGCGGTAACTGTTCAGAGTTGGCCAGGTAAGCCCTCTCCCCGGCCTCCGGGGAGAGGGTTGGGTGAGGGGAAGAGATGAAGCTTCCGATATGTCGCTCACCAAGACTGAACTACCGCAAACCCTTGCTCTTTACACGTCCCCTTATCGGCTGTGGTATAATGAGGATGTGATTAGGAAACTCAGGCACATCACAGATATAGATGTTATTGTGGCATTTACCTCGATGGACTGCCCCGTTCCTGAACCACTACTTAGCTTTACACACTCCAGGAGTTTACCCAATGGGCGTTGACGATGTAATCAGCGTATATAAGCAGGCGGGCGAAGCGTCACAGAACAAGCCTGCTGATAGCACGAAGACCGATACCAATCCGCAGAAGAGACACGGAGACCGACGTGGACGACACCGACCCAGGCGCAGAGGGCCGGGGGTTGCGACGGTGTGCGTGACCTGCGGCAAGGAAACGGAAGTCCCGTTTGAGCCTACGGCGGAGAGACCGGCGTATTGCCAGGAATGCTACCGCCAGGTGAAGTCGGCCTCGCGCGTCAAACCGGAACCCAGGCAGCCCGAACCCAAGCAAGATGCGCGACCGGAACCTCAGCAGGTTCCTGAGCCTGTAGCGGAAGTCGTGCATGAGCAGACTGCAATTGTCGCGCCGCCTCCCGCTCTCACTGCGGGCAGGCCGGAAGACCTTGGCGACAACCGCATGAATGCCGATCGCGGCTGGGCTGTCGAAGAGGATCCTGAGCCAAGAGGCAGGCGCTCGGTTGTCGGAGAGTTCACCGCCACCCCCTTGCTTCACAGGCCAGACAGCGAGAATCGCAAGTCCGGCGCTCCCAGCGAGCATTCTCTGCGAGGGACCAATCCGAGAAGATACACCAGCAAGTAGACCGGCGAATTACTTGACGGCCTGAAGGCGGGAAAGCATTTCCTGCCCATCCACGTTGCCTATGGTTCGGTCGGCTTCCTTGCCGGACGAATCATAGAATATGATAGTTGGCAGACCGCTGACCTCTCGCGAACTGGCGGCTTCCTTCTGGAAGTCGTTGGGGCTGGTTTCGTCCACATAGAACCGCTCGAACCTCTGCGCCTCTGCCACAACCTCTGGCTGTTTCAGCGCGCCCTCGTGCAGGTCCTTGCAGTATGCACACCATTCAGCTCCGAAATACAGGATGGTTGGACGCCCGGCCGCGACTGCTTTTTCCATGGAATCCGGGGCGAAATCTTCGAATATCACCTCTTCGGCAACTGCGCCCGTGGTTGTCACCGATGGGGCCTCACGTGTGTTGTTGACGATCATTGATATAGCCAGGGTCAGTAGCGCGACGCACACAATCAGCACCACGACTCCGGCAACAGATTTCCGCCGGATGTTATTCTCAAAGAGTCCGAACCACAGAGCAGCCGCGATCATCACCACAGGCAGAAGATAAGGCCCAACTACAGGGACAATCGGCGCCACAGTATACGCGGCAACTCCCAGGAGCAGGAAACCGGATGCTCGCTTAACCGCCACCATCCAGGCTCCCGGCACGGGCATTCTAGCCGAAAACGCGGCCAGGATGAAGAGCGGTATCCCCATTCCAATCCCCAACAGCAGAAACGAGACGAAACCGACTGCAGGGTTGCCCAACGTGGCTACATAAGCGATCAGACCGGCTATGACCGGCCCAGTGCAAGGCCCGGCGACCAGACCAAATATCAACCCCATCACGAACGCGCCCAACAGCCCGGATCGCGCCGTCTGCTTGCTGGCCAGAAACTTCGGCGGGCCGATTTCGTAGAGGCCGAACATCGACAGCGCCAGAGCCACAAGGATCAGACCAAGAACCGCTATTGTCGGCTTGGACTGCATGATCGAGCCAAAAAGACTGCCGGTAAGCGCTGCCACTGTTCCCATAAGAGCGTAGGTCAGCGCGAGTCCGAACACATATACCCCCGCCCGGGCGACAACCCGCCCCTTGGAGTCTCCCACCTGGCTGGCGAAATAGCCTACCGTGATGGACATAATCGGATAAACGCAGGGCGTAAGCGCCAAGAAGAGGCCCGCCGTCAGCAGGAACAAAGCCTGCAGCAAAGGCCCCGCGCCGGTGAGCTTGTCTGCAAAGGTAGCTCCAGACGCGTTTGCAGGCGCGCCGGATGCCGCTTGAGCACAAACGCTGGCAACGGCAAAGGCGGCTATCAGAGTGATAACTATCAGAATTCGTTTAGAAGTGGTCAGGTGGATGCTCCTGTCGGGTAAGATTGCTCTTTACCATTGTATACCCGCCAGGGGGCGGCAAGAAACTCTGAGAGCAGTGAGGACCAAAGCAGGAGTCACGATGCGCGGTGGTGAATGATAGAATGGCCGGCTGCAAGTCTAGCCAGTCAAACAGCGCCGAGAGGCGCATTGATGGGGGCAAAGATGAAGAGTGTGAAGCTGTTGCTTTTGGTCGCCGGATGCCTGGCGATAGCCGGCGGCGCGTGGGCCGGTGAGTTCAGTTTTGGCAGTGACGCAAGGACAGTAGGTATGGGCGGAGCGTGCATCGCTCTTTCCGACGACCCGATAGTTGCAGTACGTGTAAACCCCGCCGCTATGGCGGCCACAAAGACCGGACCCCGGTTCATCCTCCCCAGCCTCGGACTGAGATCCAAGGGCGCTACTTTGGGCGAAGTCCGCTCCAGAATCTCCGAACTGTCAGACATGGGCAGCCTCGACGCTCTTGACCTGATGAAGACGTTCTCCAACAGTCGGACTTACCTCGATGTCTCAGCCTACACAGGGGTCGCGGGGTCGTGGGGCCTTACCGTTGAGGGAGAAGCGCAGGGGATAGTGAACCCATCGTTAGTGCTGTCAAGATGGGTCGGCGCGGGCGAGCCTACGACTCCGGCAGGCCTGGTGGCAGCGGGACTGATCCCGGACACTTCAGCCGGCTCGGTCTCTGCCTTTGCGGCATCGCTCAACAACAGCGCCAACGCCCAGGGCAGGTTTGTCTACAGTCTGCCTGCGGTGACCGTTGGAACCAAGCTAGACAGCGCCGTCGGCAGGCTCTGGTTCGGCGTAAAGGCCAAGTTGCTCAGGGGACAGTTCAGGCAATACGTTCTGCAGTCCACCACCAACGCCGCCGGGGTTCAGGTAGGGGTTGTCCAGACCGACAACGCATCGAGCACCGGGGTGTCCGCGGATGTGGGCCTGCTGTACCAGCCTACGGAGTTGGGCGCGCAGTTCGGACTTGTGGCGCAGAATATCATCAACCCGCGGCTGTCGGGCATCGATACACCGATTGTCTGGGGAGTAGGAACCGCTATCCGGCCCGCAGAGGGATGGGTTATCGCGGCTGACTTGGTGAACGTCACCAAAGCATACGACGAGAACCCCGATCTTCGTATCGGAGTTGAGAAGCGCTTCACCCACGATCTGGCTGTCAGAGTCGGACACAGCGGCAGCGGGTTTGCAGGGGGCATCCAGTTTTCCTGGTTCAACATAGCGTTCTCCGAGGAGACGCCGTTGATGATGTCCAAGGTACTAAGACTGCCGTAGTCTGTTTGGCTACCTGCTGGTTTTGGAGATAATCTGTCTGTGACGGCGTAAGTTCCGGGAGCGCAGATGCTTCCGGTTGGGCGGGAGTTGTCCAATGTGGGGCAGCCATCCGCCAATTCGACCATCATCAAGGGGGATGAGTATGAGCGTAGTAGATCTGAAGTTAGTCTCGAAGTACATCGACGTTGGCAAAGAGGCCATACACCTGCTGGAAAAGAGCGAACAGGAGGTGTACGCGAACCTGTCGCTCAAGTGGGGCGGCACAGTCCTGGAAGCGGATTGCTACATTGTGTTACATTGCGCCGTGCGCGGCCCGGCCAAGGGCGGAATCAGGATGTCCGAACACGTCAGCCTGACAGAAACAAGACGTCTGGCTGAACTGATGACCTACAAGTGCGCGTTGGTCAAGATTCCGTTCGGTGGCGGGAAATCCGGTATCAAGATCAACCCCAAGAAGCTCAATCCGGAGGCCAGGCGCGCCCTGCTCAACGAGTATGTCCACGTCTTCGGCCCGTATCTCAACACACTCACCTACATACCCGCGCCCGATATGGGCACCGGCCCCGGGGATATGGCCACCATCTATGGCTGCACCCACGTGCCGGAGTCTGTGACAGGCAAACCGTATCGGATAGGTGGCCTGCCTGGACGCGAGGAAGCTACCGGATACGGCGTGGCAACCACTGCGTGCAAAGCCGCATGCAAACTCCTGAACAAGGACCTGAAAGACCTGACAGTAGCGGTGCAGGGCTTTGGGAACGTCGGCAGTTGGACCGTTCGGTTCCTCACCCAGTGGGGAGCCAAGGTTGTTGCGATCGGGGACATCGATCACGCAGTATACTGTCCGGACGGAGTTCCGCCGGATATCAAGAATGTCGGCGAAGTGCTGGACAACAAGGGATGCAGGGAGATACCGCACGATCAGCTTCTCCTGATGCCGGCCGACGTGGTAATCCCGGCTGCGCTCGAAGGAGTCATCACTCCCGAGGTGGCCTCAAAGATGCAGACGAAACTCATTGTCGAGGCTGCCAACGATCCCACAGTAGCCTCCGCTAACGCGGTCCTCGAGCAGCGGGGTATTGTTGCTATCCCGGACATCCTGGCCAACTCAGGCGGCGTGATCGCTTCCTACATCGAATGGCGCAAAGGCAAGTCCGGAAGCTTGACCGACAAGACCGAGACCTACGAGGTCATAGAACAACAGATAGGCCGGGCGTTCGATGGAGTGGCCGACCTGGTTGACAGAGAGAAAGTCAGCTATCGGTTGGCTTCTCACATAATGGCGGTCGACGAGGTCGTCCTGTCAATGAAAGACCGCGGCTGGATATAGTACCAAGAGTCGTATATCGGAGCAGCACATCATGCCGGACTTGATCCGGCATCCATTGAACAATCCAGTAGACCCTGAATCAAGTTCAGGGTGACGTGCTGCTCCAAGCGTCATAGAGAAGGTATTCCAGATGCGCATTCATGCGCCGCAAGCGGCTTACGTTCATATACCGTTCTGCCTGTCGAAGTGCTTCTACTGCGACTTCAACTCGTATGCGGGCCTCGAGAGCCTTTACAATGAGTATGTGGCCGCCCTGATCTTCGATATCGAATCCACTGCCCTGAACGAGACCTCCCCGATCTCCAGACTCGACACCATCTACTTCGGCGGAGGCACTCCAACAGCTCTCAAGGCCCCTGCCCTCGCCCGTGTCCTGGCGGCTGCGAAGGCGGAGTTCGGCTTGACGGACGGCGCCGAGGTCACTCTGGAAGCCAATCCCGACACCGTCACCCTCGCCGGCATGCACGTCCTGAAGAGCTTTGGTTTCAACCGGGTCAGCTTGGGCGCGCAGTCGTTCAGCGACGAGCTGCTTCAAACGATGGGCCGGCGGCACGATGCCGCGCGAACGATCCAGGCCGTGAGCGATATCCGGGAAGCCGGATTCGACAACCTCGGGCTCGACCTCATATTCGCTCTGCCCGGGGAGACTCAGGAGCAGTGGCACAAAGACCTCGACCACACCCTGGAGTTGCGTCCCCAACATATTTCGGTCTATGAGCTTACGATAGAGGAGAGTACACCCTTCGGTGAGGCCCAGAAGCGAGGGGAGATAGCTCCCGCGGATGAAGACACCAGAATCTCGATGTATGAAACAGCCATCGAGAAGCTGACTGCGGCAGGTTACGAGCACTATGAAGTCTCGAACTTTGCCCTGCCCGGTTTCCGCTCCCGCCACAACACCGTATACTGGCACAACCAGCCCTACTATGGCTTCGGCGCGGGGGCGTCTGGATACGTTGGTGGGGTCCGGTATCGCAGGATCTCTGACCCACGCTCATACATCGAGATGGTTACCCTTGGCGAGGATCCGAACGAGTTCTCCGAGACCCTCACGCCGGAGCAAAGGCTTGGCGAGACCATAATGCTGCGCCTGCGAATGCTGGAGGGGATAGAACTCCGGGAGTTCGAGGCGGAGAATGGGGTGGACCTGATCGAACGTTTCGGGGCGGTCATCGATGGTCTGGTCGCGAAAGGTCTCCTGCAGCCGCCGGGCACTCACCTGATGCTAACCCACACCGGCCTTCTTCTCCTCAACGACGTATCCGCCGCCTTCATGCCCGACTGATACCCCGGCCTACTCCGGCTGGCTTTCCTCTTCCCACTGCCACAGGTCCATCCGCTCCTGCAGCAGATCCGCATGCTCGGTGACCCCCGGGTCCACGCCGTAGATGAGCGCCAGGTAGCAACTGACATAGTCGCCCAGGTACACCCCTTGCCACATCCGCTCCAGTATACTGGCGCCTTTGAGATCAACTATGACAGAGGCTCCGTGATCGAAGCAGTCTCGGCTGGCAGCCACCAACTGCGTGTTCACAGGGTCGGTCGCATCGCGCAGAATCACAGCCGAGATCTCCAGACGGGTCCGGGCGGGGCCATCTTTGCCGGCAACCTCCGCAAACCCGGCGTCCGGGAACCTGCCGGCGCACGCGGCGGCCTTGGCATTGGAGCAGATCTGGTTCCGCCACCTGTTTGCCACAGCCTCTCCAAACTCCCCTGGCCCGTACACGGCAACCGTCTTGTGGGCAATCTGCCGGGCAATCTGCTTTGCGGGGTTCTGGAACATGGGCGTTGAGAAGCGATAAGCCTCTCTCAGGTTCTTCATATGCAGAATCGCGCGGGACACGTCTGTGGGCACCTCCTCCACCAAGCCCAGCTTGTGAAGCGCCATAACCGCAGGCACAAACAGGTAACCTATGGCGGAACGCTCCGGTTGGCCCGGAGGTATCTTGAGGTAGGTGAGGTCGTTGTGGTCTTCAAGCTCGGGGACCCTGGCGGATGCCCCAAGAATCACTCTGGCGCCCCTCTCAAGGGCATCCTTTATGAGCGGCCTGGTGCATGGGTTCTTCAGGGTATAGTCGAGGACTACCACAACGGTTCCGGCTTTGACACAAGCGGGCAGGGAAGGTTCGTGGATAGCAATTATGGGGACCGGTGTTCGAGGAGCAAGATAGGCGCTGACCATGTCCGCAGCCACCGCGCACTCCCCCATCCCCTCAACCACAACCGCGTTGGGTGGGCCGTCGGTGGAGATCAGCTTGAGGCTGGTACCTATGCCGAGTGCGGTCTCGCACTGCTCCGGCAGTTCGTCGACCAACCGCAGCATGTTTCTGGTGTCGACCTCCTGAAGTCGCTGGAGGTCCTCAAGAACATCGTAGGGCGCTTCGCTGGTCATAACGGTCGCCTCCGAACATCCGCCACAAATGCGAACGGGGCCGACACAGTGGTCGGCCCCGTGGGCAAAAGGCTATTCCGCGACGAACGGCAGAAGCGCAATCTCGCGAGCTCGCTTAATGGCCTCGCTGAGCAAGCGCTGGTGGCCGGCACAGGTCCCGGTGGACCGCCGCGGCATCATCTTCCCGCGCTCGGAGACGAATCTCCTGAGCCGGTTGACGTTCTTATAGTCTATATACTCGGTCTTCTCAACGCAAAAGGCGCAGACCTTGCGGCGCGCTCGCCACTTATTGGGTCCGCCCGGTCTTCTGGTAGGGGGTGGCATCTAATTTCCTCCAATTAAGCTTCAGAAGCGAATGGGTCGTAGTCAGAGTCGGATTCAGCTCCAGGGTCGGCGATATCCGGAGGGATGTTATCCGCCGGGGGACCATCGTTCTGGAAGCCGGATTCCTTGGGCCTGTCCAGACCATTGACTTGATCTGCGACCACTTCCGCTTTGTATCTTTTTTGTCCGTCCTGTTGAACCCAGGACCGTATCTGCAGGCTGCCCTGAACCGCGACGAGTCTGCCCTTGCTCATATAGTTGGCCACGAACTCGGCAGTCTGTCTCCACGCGACTATGTCGATGAAGTCGGTCTGCTTTTCCCCGTTGGCCGACTTGAACCGTCGGTCCACGGCGATCCTGAAAGTGCACGTTGCGATACCGCTGGGCGTGTACTTCAGCTCAGGATCGGCTACCATTCTTCCAATCAGTATGACGACGTTCATCTCAGGCCCTCCTGCAGGGTGATGGGCTAGCTGGCGGACTCTTCAGCGGGAGCTTCCGCCGGGGTTTCGGCTACTTCTGCGACAGGCTCGGGAGCGGGCTCCACGGCTGCCTCAACAACAGGCTCGGCGGCAGCTTCCACCACCGGCTCGGCGGCCACTTCGGGAGCGGCTTCCGGCTCGACAACAGCTTCTGCCACGGGTTCAGCAACGGCTTCCACCACAGGCTCAGCAGCAGCTTCCACTGCGGGCTCGGCGACGGCTTCCGCTACAGGCTCAGCAGCAACAGCGGCAGCTTCGACGGCGGCAGCTTCCTGCGCAGGCTCGACGACGGCTTCAACAACCGGCTCCAGGCCACGCGCTCTGTCAGCAGCCACCTGGTCGAGTCGACCGGTGTCTATGTGCTTCTGCTCGGTGCGGATGATTATGTGCCGCAGCACCTCGTCGGAAATCCGGAAGATACGGTCAAGTTCCTGAGGAAGCGAGGCTTCGGCTGTGAAATACATCAGCACGTAGCCGCCCTCTCTCACGCCCTTGATCTCGTAGGCCAGGCGGCGCTTATCCCACCTGCCGGCTGCGATGATCTCGCCGCCGTTATCCGTGACAACCTTGGAGTACTTGGCGATTGCGGTGTCGACCTGCTCTTCGTTAAGAGTGGTCCTGAGGACGTACAGTGTTTCGTAGTAATTACTCGTTGTAGTTTCCTCCCTTCGGACTAGAATCGGTTCCGTTTCGCCGGCAGCCAGGCCCTGGGTAAACCAGAAACTCCAGCCCACAAGCTCGGAACAGAGAGTGAAGTCGCCATGACAAGCACAGCGAAAGCGTGACCAATAGGCCATCGCTCAAATATTATACCCCTTCGGGGCGGGGGATGCAAACTTGGGGATTGGAGCCGGTGCAACGTGCCCGCTGTTTTCTCGGAGGAATCTTAAGGGGTACATTCGGGTTGCTGTGAGCGGGGAGAACAGCAACACTGGGTGGCGGTTCGGAAACCGCCACCCAGTTCTGCATCGTTACGTGGAAGGAACCGCCCCCCAGCCCCCTCCTGCGAGGAGGGGGAGTAGGCCGTTACCTACCCGTTCGCCTTCTCAAACTCATTCATAAAGGCCACCAACGCTTCAACCGCGTCCATGCCTACTGCGTTGTAGATGCTGGCTCTTAGGCCGCCTACTGATCTGTGGCCTTTCAGGCCTATGAAGCCGGCTTTCTTGGCGTCGGCTACGAACTTCTCTTCCAGTTCCTCGCTCGGCAGCCGCCAGACTACGTTCATTATCGACCGGCTCTCGGGCTTGGCTATCTTCTTGTAGAAGTCGCTGCCGTCGATGACCTTGTAGAGCATCCCGGCCTTCTTCTCGTTGATCTTCTGCATCGCCGCCAGGCCGCCGAGGGATTCCAGGTGCTCCATGACCAGCTTCAGGATGTATATGCCCCAGGTGTTGGGGGTGTTGTAGAGGCTGCTTTCCTTCGCATGGGTGCTGTAGCGCAGCATCACAGGCACCGTCGCCGGGCACCGCTCCATCAGGTCCTTGCGGATGATAACCACCGCCATACCCGACGGCCCCAGGTTCTTCTGCGCGCCGCCGTAGATCATGCCGAACTGGTTGACATCAACCACCCGAGACATAAACTCGCTGGACATATCAGCGATCAGCGGAGTCTGGGTCTTGGGGAAGCTGGGGAACCGGATGCCGCCGATGGTCTCGTTGGAACAAATGTGAACGTAAGCGGCGCTGGGGTCCAGGCAGGAATCCAGATCCGCCTGGGTGGGCGTGGTGGTGTAGTTGTCGCCCGCTCCGTCCCATATCGGGTTGACTGTGCCGGTGATCTTGGCTTCCTTGAGAGCCTTGGACGCCCAACTGCCGGTGTTGATGTAGTCCGCCGACTGCCCCTCTAGCCGAAGGTTCATAGGGATCATCGCAAACTGCAGGCTCGCGCCGCCCTGGAGGAACAGCACCGCGTAGTCGTCCGAAACTCCCATGAGTTTGCGGATTCCCGCCTCGGCGCCCTCGTTGATTGCGGCGAAATCCTTGCTTCTGTGGGACATCTCCATAACAGACATCCCCGTACTGCCGTACTCAACCAGCTCAGATTGTGCCTTCTCGAGCACCGGCAGCGGGAGAGCGGCCGGGCCGGCGTTGAAGTTGAAAACTCGCGCCATGGTCCACCTCTTTATTAGTTTGTTAGTACTTCTCGTCTGGGGAAGGAAGATATTGTATCACGAAAAATGGAAAGAGACGAATTCAACAGAAAGCCCGAAAACGAAGAAACCCAGAAGGGGGACGGGAATTTCACATGGATGGACAGGATAGACAGGATGGGGGGAATGTCATTCCGAGGGAGCTTGCGACTGAGGAATCTGCTGTTACTCCGAGGTGAGGATTGAAAGCAGATTCCTCGCAAGCTCGGAATGACACATCCTCTCGACCCTTTCTGGCCTTCACGGATTTCGGGTTTTCTGCTTCCGTGCTCTTCTTCTATGCTTCGGCAGGCTTTTCGCGCCGAAGCCATACCCACCTGGGCGTCGGGGTGAAAAGCTTCCCGACGCATATCTCCCGTTCTTCCTTTCTGGCTTTCATGGATTTCGGGTTTTCTGCTTCCGTGCTCTTCTTACCTGGAACTACCGCGCGGAGGAAGAGAGCCTCATCATCAGGGCTTCGGTTACTATTTGGGCGTTGGCGTTGCCTTGGATGGCTTTCTTGGCGTGCATTATGTAGTCGACCGACTTCATCAGCCTGCTGGCGTCCGGGTATGCTGCAGCCTGGGATTTGAGTTGGCTCATTCGGTCGAAGTTGACTACCCTGGCCGCGTCCGGGTCAACCCGCGTGGATAGCAGGTCCCGATACCACAGCAGCAGAATGTCCAGCGACCTGATGAGGTTGTCTTTTGCGGCCTTGCGAGCCTGCTTCGCGTCGCCCTGGCCGGGGTCCGGTTCTCCCTTTTCCTTGTCCTGGTCCGGCTCCTGGTCTGAGTCCCCTTCCGACGGCTCTATCTCTTCGACTTCCTCTTTCACCGCCTTGGCAAGCTTACCGCCTGTGCTCCTGAGTTCCTCGGCCAGCTTCAAAGCCGCCCAGAGCTTCGCCGACCTCACCTGCTCCGCGAGTTCAGAAATGGTATCGCGCATCTCGAAGAAGAGGTCGTTGTTTGCGAGGCTGATGGCTACGCCGGGGCAGCCCTGGGAGTACGCCGCAAGGAAGCGCGCGCGCTCAGGAGAAACACCAGTCATCTCCTGGAGCCGGGTGGTGAGTTCCTCCAGGTCCACGCTGGTGAAGCGGACCGTACGGCACCTTGACCGGATGGTCTGCAGCACCGTGGCGGGGTTCTTGAAGAGGAGGATGTTGACCAGGTACTCAGGCGGCTCTTCGAGAAGCTTGAGGATGCAGTTGGCTGATTCCTCGTTGAGGGTGTCGCCCTGCTCGATTATGTTGATCTTCCATTTGCCCCGCAGCGGGCGGAAGTTGGCCTGATCGCGCATCTCGCGCATCTGCTTGATTGTGGTGTTCTGGCCCGGCTTTCCATCTTCCGTTCGGGGATCCCACACGACCAGGTCGGGGAAGTTGGCCCTTGCCGCCGCCCCACAGGTAACGCACTTGCCGCACGCGCTGCCTTCGACAGGCTCCAGGCAGTTGAGCGCTAACGCGAACTCCAGCGCGGTTGTCATCTTCCCGGAGCCAGTCGGGCCTGCAAATAGATATGACTGAGCGGGGCTGTCTTCGCGAACGGCCTTCCTCAGGGTCCGAACAGCCGCCTTCTGGCCGATGATCCGGTCAAAGCCTACGGATATCCACCCGACCTTTGGCGCGGCCTTCGGGGCAGCTTCGCCAGCCGCTTTCTTGGGTGTGGCCCTAGACCCTCTCAAAGTGCTCCACGTTCACAACAAACACAATGGCCCCGCCAACGCTGACCTTGATGGGGTTCATAAGCATGCCGCCCGCACCGACCATATCCAGCGGAGGCTGCGCGACGTACTGCTCGCGGGTGGAGCAACAGCTTCTGATTTTGCTCAGGACTTCGTCCACCCGGTCGTCATCGGCGCCCACAAGCATACTGATATTGCCGTCGCGCAGGAAGCCGCCGGTTGTGGCTATGACGGTAAACTGCTGCCCGATCCCGAGCAGCGCCTCGCTGACTTTCTGCTTGTCCCTCTCGTGGACGATTGCTATTAACAGTTTCACGGCTAATACCCTCCGTATTGCTTGTTGGGACCCGTTCGTTGAGCGTAGTCGAAACGAACTGTGATAACGCTTAGCTACCTGGTTTCGACACCGCTCAACCAGCGGTTGGCTTCAGGCGTCGGGTGATCTCTTTCATCACGCGCTTGAACACGCGGTCGATGTCATCGGACGCGTCTACAACTACTATCCGGTCGGGCTCGGCGCGAGCCAGTTCGAGGTAGGCGTTTCTCACGCTTTGGTGAAAATATAGCCCCTCGGAGCCTATCCTGTCAACATGAGTCTGCCGACCGAGGCCGATGGCGGGGTCAAGGTCCAGCAGGATCGTAAGATCAGGGGTAAGTCCGCCGGTAGCGATCTTGTTGAGTTCCCCGACCAGCTCCATACCCAGCCCCCTCGCGCAGCCCTGGTATGCCAGCGACGAATCGGCGAACCTGTCGGACACCACCAGCTTCCCCTGCTCCAAGGCCGGCTTTATCACCACTTCCGCGTTCTGCGCCCTGCACGCTTCAAAGAGCAGAAGCTCCGTCTTCGCGGTCATCTGAGAGTTCTTACCCAGAATCAGCGCTCTTATAGCGCGCGCGGTGTCATCGCCGCCCGGATCGACTGTCGCAACAACCTCATAGCCCATGCGCTTGAGTTCCGTGCAGACCAGCCCGGCCATAGTGCTCTTGCCGGAGCCGTCCATGCCCTCAAGCGTGATGAAATAGCCGCTCATCCCTTGAATATCCGAAGCCGCCGGTACGGCTCGGTGCCAACGCTCTCAGAACTCAGGTCCATCTGCTCAACCAATTGATGTTGGAGCCTGCGGATGAACGAAGACTGTGCCTTGAGTTCCTGCGGCTCGCCAGTCTCCTCCACTCTCTGCGCGGCTGCCTTAGCCTCATCCAGGGCCTCTTCCTCCGCGTTAGATGGGCCCATGCTGAACATCTCGCGAACGATGCCGGCGATCTGGGCAAAGGTATTGCTCTTGATCACGTAGACAGGCAGCCCGCGCTGCCTGGCATCCGAGATAACACCCACATTCCGCGACTCGTGCGCCCTGAGAGTCAGCAGCACGTTGGCATCCCGCAAATCCTTGCTTATGTAAGCGGGCGCTCTGAGTTCCCGGATTGCTCTTTCCAGCCTGTTGCGGCTGACCCCGTAGGGAAACAGCCTCAGCACTTTGGGCATTCTCTTGGGCTGCGGCTCGGGCACTTGCGCCGTGTTGTCCACCCAGTGAGGCTTCTCAGCGACTTCCCGCTGAACCACCTGGACGTCACCCTCGGCGTTCCTCACCCGGATCTCAGGCCTTGGCGCGATGCCTCGCAGCATCTTGTCCACCGTGCCCGCCACATCGTGATGAATGGCGAGCTTGTCCATCTCGGTGATCTCCACCAGAACGTCGAACGTAGGCGGCGCCTTCCGCTCAAGGACTGTTTTCTGAGTGCCTCGGCGCCGGGCTTCCTCGTCCGAGAGGGTCACCGCGTGGATGCCGCCGACAAGGTCCGACAGCGTCGGGTTCATCATCAGGTTTTCGAGGCTGTTGCCGTGGGCGGTGCCAACCAGTTGGACGCCGCGCTCGGCTATCGTGCGAGCGGCAACGGCCTCGGCCTCGGTCCCAATCTCGTCGATCACAATCACTTCAGGCATGTGGTTTTCCACAGCCTCTATCATAACGGCGTGCTGCAGTTCCGGCACGGTCACCAGCATCCGCCGGGCGTGGCCGATGGCTGGGTGGGGGATGTCGCCGTCTCCCGCGATCTCGTTGGAGGTGTCTACTATTACTACCCGCTTGCCGAACTCGTCGCTCATGACTCGGGCTATTTCGCGGAGCTTGGTGGTCTTTCCGACTCCGGGCCTGCCCATCATAAGGATACTCTGGTTGCCCTCTACAATATCCCGAATGATATCGATGGTGCCGTAGACCGACCGGCCAATCCTGCATGTCAGGCCGATGACTTTGCCCTGGCGGTTGCGGATGGCGGAGATCCTGTGGAGGGTTTTCTCGATGCCGGCCCGGTTGTCCTTGCCGAACGTGCCTATTCTGTCGACCACATACTGGATGTCTTCGGCCCTGATAGGTATGTCCGGGAAGCGTTCTACGCGGCCCTGGAACCTGGCCTCGGGATCCCTGCCTAGGTCCATCACGATCTCGAGCAGATCGTCGATGTCCGGCATCTCCATCAGGCGGTCTTTGACCTGCGGAGGCAGCGTCGAGAGAAGCTCATCGAGGTTGTCGGTGACTCTGAGCTGTTTGAGGCCCAGCAGATTGTGGTCGGGGTTGGTGACTATTGCCATTTCATTCGCGGCCGATGCGACGAGGCCGACCGCCACCTCCAGACGTTACTCGGCAAGCCTAGAGCTCGCCCTCCAACTCATACATCACAGCCGCACACAGAGCAATTGCGGCAGTCTCACTTCTCAGAACCCTCTTACCCAAAGACACGGGACGAACGCCTGATGCGGCCAGCGTGGCCACCTCCGCCTGCGTAAGCCCGCCCTCCGGGCCGATGACCAAAGCTACCGACGAGACTCCGCCGCTATCAGACAGAGCATTCCCGAGGGACGCAGTGTGCTCATCTTCCCACGCCACCAACTTCAGGTCGAACTCGCCTATATGGCTGCTCACCGCTTCGACGTCTGCCAGTGCCACAACGTTCGGTGGAACGCATCTGCCGCACTGTTCAGTGGCCTCTCGGGCAACTCGCCGCAGCCTCTCCAGCTTCTCGGTTAGTCTTGATGGGTCCGGCTTAGCAACTGTTCTTTCGCAGTCGAATAGAACGATATCGCTGGCACCCAACTCGGTGCACTTCTGCACGATGTATTCAGCCTTGTCGCCTTTGAGATAGCCGATGGCGATCAGGACTCTGGTCGCAGCCTCGCACTTGCAGTCTCTCTGCTCTGATATGGTCGCGGTAACTCTGTCTTTGCCCACCGAGTTTATGACTGCGTCGTATTCCTTGCCGGTTCCATCGAGCAGGACGAGCTTGTCGCCGGGCTTCAAGCGCAGCACCGTGGCGATCTGTCGGCCCTGTAGGCCATATATCGTGGCCGTACCTCGCTCTACCCAACCCGGGTCGATAAGGAACCGCCGGTGCCCGCCCATCAGTCTTCGCCGGGTCTGCGGTGGATCATCGCCACCCACTCGCCACTGTGAAGAGTCTCAAGGTGCTCCAAGCCGATTTGCCGCAGGGCGGCGTCCACTTCGCCCGCTCTGTCCTCAATAATGCCCGATGTAAGAAGCAGCCCACCAGGCTTCATCTTCGCCAGCAGCGCATCGGCCATATCCACGATGACTCCTGCGAGGATATTGGCGACCACCACATCGGCTGTGGTATCGACTTCGTTCGGCGAGGCGGACTGAATGATTGTTATTGTGCTGCCAAGGGAAAGCGCGGCCACGTTCTCCTGCGCAATCTTGACTGCAATCGGGTCGTTGTCCAATCCAACCACTTTGCTCGCGCCCAGTTGCGCGGCGGCGATGGCGAGTATGCCGGAGCCTGTGCCCACATCCAGCACCGTCTCCCCACCTTTGATAAGCTTCTGGAGGACGGTGAGGCAAAGCTGGGTGGTGGGGTGGGAGCCGGTGCCAAACGCCATGCCGGGGTCCAGCTCGACTATCAGTTCGCCCTCGGCAGGCTCATACTCTTCCCAGGTAGGTTTGACCACGATCCGCCCGACGCTGAAAGGCTTGAAATACTTCTTCCACGCCTCCGCCCAGTCCTCGTCATCCACCCAGTGGATGGTAACATCCTTGGAAGCCAGGCGGAAGCCCAGTGAGGGGAACAGGCGAATGGCTTGTCGGATTTCCAGAAGGCGGGATTCGAGGATGTCGTCAACAGGCAGATAGCCGATGACATGCGTCACTTCGCCCTTGCCCACGCCCTCGCTTGCTTCCGAGGCACCTGCACAGCCATTGCTCAGGAGTACATTTGCGACCGCGACAGCAGAGTCGGGCCGCGCATCTATCGTAATCTCAGCCCAGCGCATTATCCACCAAAGGCGTTCCGAACTTTTTCAAAGAACCCCTTGCTTTCTGCCGGTTTGATCTCCTCGCCCATCGACTCCGCGAGCTGCTTGAGGAGGGTCTTCTGCTCATCCGTGAGCTTGCTGGGCGTGTGGACTTTGAGGATCACGTTGATGTCTCCTCGCACTCCCCGTCCATGCGGGTCGGGCATTCCCTTGCCTCGCAGCCTCAGGACTTCTCCGGACTGCGTTCCCGGCCGGATTCCCATTTCCTCCGGCTCTTCCAGCGTGGGGACTTCTATAAGCCCGCCCAACGCCGCGAGGGAGAAGCTGATGGGAATCTCCGCCCAGAGGTCATTATCTCTGCGCTCGAAGAACTTGTGGCGTTTGATGCGGGTCTGGACGTAGAGATCGCCCCTTCCCCCGCCCCGTTCGCCTACGTAGCCTTCTCCAGGAATCCGCACTCGCATCCCGGTGTCCATACCTGCCGGAATGTCCACTTCCACCTGCACCTGCTTGCGCACTCTGCCGGACCCACGGCACTCCTGGCAGGGGTTGGATATGGTGGAGCCTTCGCCGTTGCACGACGGGCACGTGCCCACGGCAACCTGCGTTCCGAAGATGGTCTGCTGCTGACGCCTTACCTGGCCGGCCCCGTTGCAGGTGCTGCACTTGGCGGTCTCGGAGCCGGGAGCCGCGCCTGTTGCCTTGCAGGTGTCGCACGGCTCCATCCTGTTCAGACGGATGGTGCGGTGAACCCCGGTGGCTGCTTCTTCGAGGGTGAGTTCGAGGTCGTGGCGAATGTCATCGCCGCGCTGGGGGCCGCGCTGCGCGCGCGATTGGCCGCGCCCAGCCGCCCCAAAGAACATATCGAATATCTCGCCGAGGCCGAAATCCTGAACGCCGAAGTCGGAGCCGTACTGCTGCTGCATCCCCTGATGTCCGTAAGAGTCGTAACGACTCTTCATCTCGGGGTCAGAGAGGACCTGATAGGCTTCGTTGAGTTCCTTGAATCGGTCTTCGGCTTCGGGGTCGTCCTGGTTCACATCTGGGTGATGATTGCGCGCCTGGCTGCGGAACGCTTTCTTGATGTCTTCCTGGCCGGCGTCCCTGGAAACTCCAAGAACCTCGTAATAATCCCTTTTCTCAGTCATACCTGGTGTACTCGTAGACCTTTCCCTCACTTTGGAGCGACTCGCCCAAACCGCAGACGGGTCATTAGAAGGGCCCCCGCGCTACTCCTCCAGGTCGTCTTCCGATTTCCAGGAGTCCTCGGATTCCTCTTCCAACTCAACTTCCGAGCCCTCAAATGCAGGCTCTTCTTCAACGACTTCGTCTTCGTCATTAACGACAAGGTCGTCGTCTCCGCCCTTCATGACCAGTTCATCAAGAGGGAGCACTTCGTTCTCTTCATCGTCAACGTAGTCCGCTTCGTCCTCGGGTTCAACCTCTAGAGCTTCCTCTATGGCGCCGTCCAGGGTCTCAAACGGAATCTCGTCCAAGCCGCCCAGCAGGCTCTCAGCGGTCTGCTCGTCTTCGATCACGTCCAGGCCGCCCAGTGTCGGGGCCTTCTCGACGACGATCGGGACGGCAGTTATCTCTCCGGCCCCTATCTCTTCAAGGGAGACGGTGAGCGGATTGCGGGAGTCTGTATCCAGGAGTGGCGAAAAACCGATCTTGACCTGCTTCGCTCTTTTGGCGGCCAGAACGGTGAGCTGATATTTACTTCCCCAAGCATCGAGCTTGTCGGCAGATGGGTAGATCATGGTAGTGAGAATAACCTCGCAAAGGGTGAGTGTCAAATGCGGCGCGCCCGCCAAAAAGAACGGACACTATCGACATTGACCATTATACACTCAGGAGGGTAATCGGTCAAACTCGAACATCGCAAAAGCTTGCATAGGGTGGTCTCAGAATGGGATCGATAGCACTCAGATTGAGACCGACTGGGAGTGTCAAGAGTATCGCGGCTGGGAATCAGATACTACTCTGCCTGACTCAGGAGTAGATTGCAGGCCGCGTGAATATCGTCAAGCTTGTTCGTGATGACGTCCCATACAACCGGCAGGCTGATTCCGAAGTACTCGTGAATCAGCATATTGCGCAACTGGGTGATCTTCTTCCACTGCACCGACGATACAGGCTCCTTAATCTCTGCGGGCAACCCACGCGCAGCCTCGCCGATCACTTCGAGATTCCGGATGACCGCATCCTGTGTCTTCGGGTCCTCTGAAAACACTGGATACGTCATTCCCTGAGTGTAGCCTCGTATTCGTTCTATGGCCTCAAGGATGTCATCAAGCTGTAGACGATAGTCCCTAAGCATAGATAGTCTCCTGCTCCACTATCGGACGCAACCGCTTCTTCAGAGTTTCCGCAAGCACCAAGTCCACATTCATCCCGAAGCGCTCCTCAAGCTCTGACTTGAGGTCCATGTACTTGTCGAACGTAGGAGCGTCCATCTCAACGATGACGTCCAAGTCGCTGTTCACTCGCGATACTCCACGAGCGACAGAGCCGAATATGCCAATCTTCCGCACTCCATAGCGTTCGGCGAAGTGACTTTGAGTTGACTTCATTGAAGCGATGATTGATTCCGCCGTTTTGGCCTTTGGCATAGTCCAGCAAGCTCCTTTGAAGCATTCGTCAGGACTTTTCGGTTGGCTGACGGCTGCGCTCACTAACTCAATTATACCACCATACGGAACGATTGAGCACTTCCGCGGAAGGCTAATGCGTCGTCCTCAAGAGCGCTCTGCAGCGGAGCCATAGGGCGGCCATTACGAATGGGGTGAGCAGGATGGTGGGCTTGCGGGAGTTGTGTTTGATGAAATAGAGGAGCATGCTTTTGTGGTGTTGGCGGATCATTTGAGGCTTGGCCAGGTCACTCGCCGCCCCGATGGTGTGGCTTACCGCGACCAGCGGGTAGTAGACGATCTTCCACCCGGCTTCCCCGATGCGTCGGCAGATGTCCATGTCTTCGCAATACATGAAGAACCGCTCGTCGAAGAGGCCCACCTGGTCGAGAGTCTCCTTGCGGAACACCAGCGCCGCGCCGGAGAGCCAGTCGACTTCCGCTATCTGGTCGTGCGCGAAATCCGTCATAAGGTAGGCACGCACAAAGCGGTTGTTTGGGAACATCCTCCCCAGCCTGGTGCCCCGGAATATGCCTGCGAATGGATTGGGGAAGCGGCGCGCGGAGAACTGCAGGGAGCCATCCGGGTTGACTATCTTCGGCCCGAGCGCCCCGATCTCGGGGCGCTGATCAAGATACTCGACCATCCGGCAGCACATATCATTGCTCAGGGCGTGGCTGTCGGGGTTGAGGACGAAGATATATCTGCCGCGCGCCTGTTCGATAGCTTTGTTGTGGGCCGCGCCGAAACCGAGGTTCGAAGAGTTCACCATCAGGACCGCTTTGTCACCAAACTCGCTCCGCACCATCTCGGCGCTGCCGTCCGATGAGGCGTTGTCACTGACAATGATCTCTATCCGGCAGCCGGTCTGCGCCAGAAGCGCCAGCAGGCACGCGCGGAGCGGCTCTTTGGTGTTCCAGTTGACTATGCTGACGGTGAGATCGACCTGATCCACTGGCTCTAGCCTTTCGCGCGCATACTGAGTCGGATGCACGTAGTCACGAACTTGTACGCAGCCGGTACCAGTTCCTTCTCGAAGTGCTTCTCATAGAAATGCAGCAGCGACTTGTGGGACTCTATCTGCATCTTCTTCCGGTCTACCTGGCTGGTGCTGGCAGCTCCGTGGTGGATAAACACGGCATTGTGGACGAAGAATACCTTCCACTTCCTCTTTTTGGCGCGGTAGAGCCAGTCGACCTCGTTGAAGAATATGGGGAAGCTTTCGTCGAATGGCCCCACATCCTCCAGAGTCTCTCGCTTGATTATGAGACAGGAGCCCATGGGTTGGTCGACCTCGATGGTCTCATTGTAGTGGAAATATGTCATCCGGTATCTGGCGAAGCTCCGGCTCTTCGGGAACAGCTTGGACAGGCCCATATACTCCCAGGCGATGGCCTCGGCGTGAGGGAACGAGCGCAGGGATCGGTCGACACAGCCGTCAGGCCTGATGAGCTTCCCGCCGGCCGCCGCGGCGTCCGGATGCTGGGCCATAAACTGCAGCAGAGTATCCAGCGCGCCCATGGTGACCTCGGTGTCTGGGTTCAGAAGCAGGATGTAATCGCCCGCCGCCCGCTCAAAAGCCTGGTTGTTGCCCTTTGCATAGCCCGCGTTGTCAGGGTTGATGATCCACTGGACCTCGGGAAACTCCACCTTCATCGCGTCGGCGTCGAAGTCCTGGGAGTAGTTGTCCACGCAGATGATCTCATAGTCACAGCTTGGCGCATACGCCCTGATAGAGCGCAGCAGTACCTGCAAGAGTTCGGTGGTATTCCAATTAACTATCGCAATCGATAATCGCACACAGCGCCTCCCGCAAGCTTCTGACTATCATGTCCGGTTCTGCAGCGGCGAAGAAGTCCTCCGCGACCCCATCCCGCAGAAACGCAATGGTGTAGGCTCCGGCTCTCTTGCCGCCTACTATGTCTATCCGGTGATCTCCCACCGCGATGCAGTTGTCCGGATCGACTCCCAGCATATCCATCGCCAACAGCATCTGGTCAGGCTCGGGCTTCTGGCGGTCGGTGTCTTCACGGGTGACTACCGCATCCGCCGTGATACCACACCGTCGCATCGAGGCCTGGGTTGCGCACCGGTGGTTGCGCGTCACAATTCCAACCTTGATTCCCCTGCTTCGAAGCTCCGATATGGCGTCTCGCGCCCCGGGTATCTCGGTCGCCACGGCAGCCCGCTGCATTTCTATCTCCTCAAGGGCTGCCATGGATCGCCGCCGGGCAGCTTCCCCCGCCGCCGACCCCATAGTACGGCTGACGTGCCGCTGAGTACGGTGGACCACTCCGAGTATGTCCTGCCCCTGCAAGTCCTCCGGGTCTACTCCGGACTCAAGCGCAAGAGCAGTGACGGTCCGTTTCATGAGCGAGAAATCGATATTGGTCTCAACGAGCGTGCCGTCCAGGTCAAACAGGACGGCGTCTACTTTGTTCGGACGTGTTTTCATTGAGACCATTATATGTGTAGGCAGCAGCAGGGTCAAACCGGCGCGGGTTTGACAGCGGGTCGGCGGAGACACGGCTTACAGCGCAAATCCCGCATCACAGGCCAGCGCCTTGAGCACCTGCTCTTTGGCCCGATCCGCCCGCCACGTGTCTTCCGGGTTCTTGAGCAGTTCCCTGGGCAGGTCGACCAGCAATCGCTTCGCGGCAATGGAGTCTTTGAGCTTACCACTCTTGACTGCCTGCTGGAGCATCCAGAGGTAGCAGTAGTCCTCAATGCCCTCGCGGGTAGCTTCCCACCTGCGGGTCGGGATTGCCAGCTCGCCCTTGGGCAGGTTCGGCGGCGCGTCGATAGCATTGGAAGCAAGTACCAACTGCCAGTTGGACCCACCTAGGTCCCAATACATGGGGCCGCCGCTGAGCGTTTGAGTGACGGACCATACTGCTTTGTAGGTATATGTCCAGACGCCATACCCGCCCATCCCAAGCTGCCAGGCTTTCCAGACCGGCAGCCGGTAGTCTCTGTATGGCGGAGCGTATGCCGGCCCGCTCGCTCCCGGAGGGTTGGCATAAGTCCAGAAGCGCTCCGGGCCTCGCGCAAACACTCTCTTGGACTCTGCCTTGATCTCCTGCTGCCGGTCGTAGGGGGCCGTGTTCAGGTAGTCATACAGAAACGGACACCAGATATCTATGTAGGGCTTCATCGCATGGATTTCCTTGGACGATTGACCCATTGCATCTGCATAGAACAGCACATTCGGGTCGACCTCGTGGATAAGCTGGGCAAGCTGTGGAGCTTTGTCGTTCATGTGCTCATCATACGGATACATCGCGAACTTGTCGTAGGCTATGCCCAAGCCCTTGATGTGGGTGATCCAGTCGCCCAGCCACTGCTTGAACAGCACCTTCCACTCATCGCTGAGGAACTTGGGGTCGGTCATCGGCTCGAAGTTGTTCTCGGTGGTCCAGTAGAACAGAAACATCTTCGGCTTCATCTTGGCGTAGTTCCTGACGGTGAGGTCGAAGATCGTGTAGTCGGTAGGTTCAAGCTTGCCGTCTTTCACTTTCATCCCGAATATCTGTGGCATCGCGGCGACGGTTACATAGTGGTCGCGCATGTCGGCGACATACGCCGCCGCCCGGGTGTCCCCCGGCTTCTTGGCAATGATGTAGTCCCAGAAGCAGGTGTACAGGGGTTTCTCATCCGGCAGTGTGACCGGATATACCTTTACCTCAACAGGGATGGTCTTCTCAGCCTTGCCCGCCACCGACACAACTACCCGGCCCTTGCGAGTTCCCGGCTGGGCGTTGGTGGTCTTGAATGTCAGCCAGACCTCGCGGTTCTCCATCGCCGGCACGCTGATCCGGCCGTCTTCCCGCAGAAGCAGGGCATCGCAGACCGTGAACCCGTCGTGCTGCTTGACCCAGTAGCCCTCGCGGATGGTGACGCCCACTCCCGGGCACTCGACCTTCACCACGCAGTCCATGGGCGCATCGCCGAGGTTGGTCACTATGAATGAGGCTGACTCATACTCGGTCCGCCCCATCGCTGCCCGAATGGCTTTGGTCTCTTTGACCCCGTCCGGCGGCATACTCGTTGGCCGAAGGGTGTTGAGCCAAGGGGATTGATCCCAGCAGATAAAATTCTTTCCAGGGAATGCGGACTTCCAGGCGGCAGATATCGCGAAGGGAGAGCGGTCGACTTCCTTGACCGATATGTCCGTAAGATCAAACTCTGCGCTGCCACCACCGAATGAGGCCAGTGTGAAGCAGGCGTTGGGTCCGCCGGCAGTCTCGGGGATTTCCTCGGTGAATGTTTCCCAAGTATTTGGGGGATCGGTACACGCAAACGCTCCGAACTGTCCTATTGAGCGAGCCCAGCTTCCCGCGCCACCCGAGAATGTTATCTCGACGGAGCCTTTGTGAACCAGTATGCGGAAGGAAACCCGGTAGGTCTTGCCGGTCTCGGTGGCAAACAAGGGGCTTCTCACCCCAGTTCCCGGCCATTCCTGCAAAACTTTGGTATCACGGTCGCAGGCAAAATGCAGCGCATTCCCTCCCCCGGTGACCTGGCGAACTTCAAGCACACGCGGCTGAGTCCCCGCAGCTCCATTGGTCGCTGTCCAGCCATCAGTAGTGTGAAGCTGGGCATTTGGCATAAGCTCAGGCCCGTCCGCAAGAGCCGGAGCGCAAACCAGTAGCACAAGGGTAGCCAACAACATCAGCGCAAAGTATCGCATCGAAACAGACCTCCGAGTGATTTCCCGTGACTATCATAAGCCTCAAATTGGGGTACGTCAAACGGTTGCGGCGGTGGACAGAGCGCGTTTGACCGCACTATCCTGGCTGTGATAGAGTTTCGGCAGACGGCTGGAACCGTCGCTCTTTCGAGGTGGCTTTGTGATCAAGTGTTTTTCGCTCTTTGCGGTGTTTCTGTGTTTGGTTGGGACGGGGAGTCGGGTTTCGGCCTCTCCCAATGTAGTTCGGAACGCAAGCTTTGAGTTGGACTCCCGCTTCAACGGCGGGCCGATGAGGCAGGGGGCTGAGAAGTTCATGTCTCAGGCCAGGGATGCATCAGGCCCGATCTGGCAGGCGCTGCCGGTTGAGGGATGGTGGGCTGAAGGGCCAAGCTCTGATGGAGTGCGGATCATTTCGGGCGGCGCGCATTCGGGGAAACGATGCCTCGCAATCAGCGCCACAGTCGCGCCGCGCTCTGTGATATCCTCGCTGGACAGGTTCGTGCCTGCCGGGCCGGTCACGCTGAGCGCGTGGGTCAAGACCAGCGGCGCAAAAGCCCACATCGATCTGGACCTCACAACCGGCTGGCAGCAGGAGTGGCCCCGTGGCGCACAGGTTCGCAAGTCCGTCGATCTGCCGGAGGATGCCGGCTGGACCCGCGTAGCCGTTACCGCAGAATCCCCGGAGAAGCTGATGGCCCTTATGCGGCTGACCGTTGAGCAGGGCGAGGTCCTGCTTGACGATGTCCAGATCGAGGCTTCCACGAAGCCCTCAGAGTTCAACCTGCGCCCCGAGGAGTGGCTTCGGCTCGAATTCGCGGGTTCGGCGGGAAGCGAATTGCCCAAATGGGTTCAAGGCGACAAGAAGCTGCGGGAACTGCGTGTTTGGAATGACTCCAGGAAACCGCTGCGGGGCGTTGCGGCTGTCTCGTTGAAGACCTGGGACAACCGCAAACAACTCGTGCTGGACCGGCTCAACGCCTCAAAGTTGGCTTCCGGCAGATCACGGACAATTGCGTTCTCGATAAAGGACCTCCCTGCGGACGCTTACCTGGTCTCACTCGCGCTGGTGGACGGAGGCAGGAAACTTGTCGACGGCGGCAGGGAGTTCGCCATAGACGAGCTATACGCCGGCAGCCTCTCCAACGGAATGCTTAAGTCACGCTCGGCGATTCGGTTTGCTGTTGCTCCAAACACTTCCCCCGCCCGCATATTTGGCGTCGGGAACGGGATGCTGATGTGGGTTCCGGGCCAAGACTCCGGCCAGGGGTGGTCGGTAGAGGAATACAAACTGGCAAGAGACCTGCATCTGACCTCCTCGCGGGCGGTTCCGGTGGATGACATGGTCTACCTCCACGCAATCGCTCGGCTGCCGTTTCACGATGCCTGGACCTACTGGTACGGCGGGCTGCAGGTTCCCAAAGCACTGGAGAACCCGGCAGGTGGGCTGCTGGACGTGTATAACCCGGCTGGCTTGGCGCTGTTCAAGAAGCACGCGGAAGAGACCGGCAAGCGGCACGCCGCCAACCCCTTCCTGGCAAGTTTTGAGATGATAAACGAGCGGCCTTACTTCCAGGGAATGGAAGGGGGGAATCTCTTCCCGACCAGATACGCCGACGCCGACTTTCGCAACTGGTGTCGGAAGCGACACGGAGACCTCTCAACTCTCAACACACGATGGAACACGGAGTATAGGGGCTGGGACGAGGTTGAGCAGGTGGTCTCCGCCAGGTTCATAGAGGAAGAGATCGCCCGCAGGCAGCGCGAGGGTCTTGACCCGAACGGCTGGAAAGGTGACTACTACTCCGACCTCTACTACATCGGCCCCAAGTTGCTGGAGCGGATACAGGCCAACCCGGGCCGGGGGATGGACTGGCTGAGGTGGCGGCTGGATTCATCATTGCGACTCTATGGCACTTTTGTGGACTGTGCCCGCAAGTATGACAAGAAAACGCTCTATGGAATCAACCTCAACGAGCCACGGCACGGGGCTATGCTGATGCCTTTCTTCCGCAAGATGGGCTGCACGCAGTTTGATGTCGTCTACACAACGGGAATGCCTCGCTCGGTTGCCACGCCTTACGAGTACCTGGAGATGCTGGAACTGCTGGAATCCAACCTGCCGAACAAGCCTTTCTGGGGGATCGAGGTATATGTGCAGCCGGACTGGCCGGAAAACTACGCCGCGTTCCAGAACTGGGCCTGCATCGCCCACGGCATGACCAACTCCATAGTCTTTGGCTGGAAACCCTTCTCCGATGTCGGCATACCGCCGGGAAATCGAGCGTGGGAGAAGCCGGGTGCCTCGCCCATGTGGTTCCTGATCGACCACGACGGCACCCGCCTGCCCAACTTCCACAGCTTCGCCCGGTCTGCAAAGGAGTTGGAGTCCTATCACCGGAAGTTCGATGGCTTTTCAATTAAGCGAACTCCGACGGACATCGCCTTGTTCTACTCCTACGACAACAGTATCGCCAGTTCGTATGAAACGGCGGATGTTAGCTGGAAGTCGCCCTGGGAGCGCGCTCGTATACCGCTGCTGGGAGCGCTGCGGTTGAACGGAATCGCTGTGGATTATGTTGGCGACGACAACCTGCCGGACACTCCGGGCAAGTACAAGACTCTGATCGTGCCTGCTTCCTATGCTCTCGGCCAGAGAGCAGCCGAGCGTATAGCCCGCTTTGCCAGGGCCGGAGGCACTGTCTTGCTTGCCGGGCCGTCAGGCTTATGTGACGAATGGCTGAACAAATATGACAACTTCGGCGGTCCAGCCTGGAGCGATCTCAACTGGCGCGCGCGGGACTATAGTACCGACTACGCGGACGTCTCGTTCGCAAGTAGCTCACCGACGGGCGCTATACCAGCGTCAGGCGAGCAGGTGTTCGTGCCGGGCGAACCGGGTGGCGAATCATCGGAGAGTCACGCTATGCGCGGGGTCAGCATAGGCGAGATGCCGGGGGCGAAGGCGATTACCGACGCAGCAGGCAAGACAGTCGGATGGTCACGTCCCTGGGGTAAGGGCAAGCTGGTGGCCTACGGAGTTTTTCCCGACCTCGTTCCGACCCCTCAACCAACCGCCAACCTCTGGGGCTGGTCTCAGCAGCTTATCCAGTTGGGCGGGCTGAAGTTCTCTGGCCGGTGGGTTGGGGAGACAGGCCCGGTCGGCGAGGGTGGAGTTGGCACGGGAGTTCCCGTGGTGGAAGTCGTTGTCCGGCAGAAGTCGCCGAAAGAGAAGTTCGTATTCTGCCTCAACCAGGGCGGGCCGGGCAAGGGCACAGTTGAGGTTCGCGTGGGCGAGGGCAAGTGGCGCGCGGAAGACGCGCTGACCGGCAAGGGTTTCGACTTCGCTCAACCAGCGGGCAAAAGCAGACCGCAGAATAAGGAAGTCTTTCGGGTTCCTATGAGCCTGGGTGCCTGGGAATACAGGGTGATTCGGTTGGTCCGTATCTAGCGTGAAACAGGCACGAGGCCGCTGTCGGTTACCCGGATGAACTGGGCCCGCATGCGGCCTTCGGTGCGGTAGACGTAGAGTACCAGGTCCGGCTCTACTTCCAGCATCTCACCCATCACCCACAGTGCCGCATCTATCTGGGTTCCCTGGTCCCAGGTGTGGCCGTCGTCCTGGCTGCAGTGGATTGTCATGGACGGCATTCGGTGCGCGACCAGCAGCTTGCCGGAAGCTGTCCGCAGCATCTTGGGCGCGGCGTATCCCGGGAACGGCCCCCTCACGCAAGGCCCCCAGCTCTGCCCCTTGTCGGTTGACCAAGTCTCCCACATCCACGGTGAGTAGATCGGTCGGATGAGCGCCATAATCTTCCCGTCGCCGGTCTCGGCCCCGCTGACTTCCGTCAGGTCCAGGTTGCCGGTCATCACGGTCGTGCCCAGTCCGGCGGAGTTGTCCACGCTCACTGGAGCCGACCACGTGCGGCCATCGTCGGTTGAGCGCGCGCAGAAGGCCCGGATATGATGCGCCCCCCAGACTCCGATGGGCAGGTCGGGGTCGGAGAGGTCATACACGCCCAGCATAAAGGAAATCATCGAGCCATCGGAAAGGTTCACCGGCGACTGCACGCTCAGGGTCTTCATCTTCTCCGGCATCGGGCCGAAATCCAATGCCTCTGGCTGCGACCAGGTCCGCCCGCCGTCCTGCGACTCCGCCGCGCGGTACCCCTCAAGGTTCTTCTGGTCGCCGGTTCTCAGTATCGCGATCATGCGGCCGGCGGGAGTCAGGTGCAGACTTGCGGACAGCCAGTCGCCGTTCTTTGGCAGGACCTGCAGCGGTTCGGGGTCCGTCCAGGTGTGCCCATTGTCCCCGGAGCGAATGAGCAGAGGAGTGGACTTGCCGTCGTAGCTTCTCTCCTGGCTGACCAGGTTGATGACAAGCTCGCCATCCGGCAGGCGAAGGAGGTTGATGGTCTTCTGCGCCAGGCCATACTCGGTCCCAGGCAGGGGGAAGAACCAGTTCTGGGCCTGATGGACTGTCTCGTCCCAGTCGCTGTTTGCCGGAGTTCCTTCAACGGTGACATTCCGAATCTGCGCGCCGCCGACCATGAACAGCCCAATGTGACCCGTCTCGGGCATCTCCTCATCCTGCGCCTCGAAACTGCCGTGGTCTCCGATTACTACCGAGACTTTGCTTCCAACCAGCGAGACCTCGGCCGTAAGCCACACCTCCGGATTGCTGGGCACTCTGCGCACCATCTCCAGCTTCACGTGCCTCAGGTAGCCGCTCGAATCCATCTTCGACAGCGCAGCCCAGAAGTGCTGGGCTCGGAACGCCTGCGCGCAGTTGGGCAGATGCAGGAGGCGGAAGCTGGACTCGCTCTTAGCCCGGAGGACAACGCCGATGTCGGAGTGTGGTGTGAGCAAGAACTCAAACTTCACGCGAACATCGCCGTACGCCGACTCGCGGTTGAATGCGTAGTGGAACTGCTCGAAATCGTTTTTGGCTTCCGGGACTTCTATGAGGCCGGTTTCGCCGTCCCGCCAGTCGCCGTTCACGAAACTCCAGTCGCAGCCGTTGCCAATTGAGAGAATCCCCGATTGTTTGTCCATTACTTCTGCCTCCTGTCGACGTTGCTAGTCTACTTTGACGCGGTAGCTGTAGGCATTCATGATCTCAAAGTCGGAGCTGCTCGCCAGCTTCCGAGCGTGGTCGGTCAGCGGCAGGAGGCTGTGCGTCTCTGAATGCATCCTGATGAAGCCTTCGCCATACGCCACGTTTCCCGCCCGGCCGAACGCGCCGTCGGAGCACTCGATCCTCTTCCTTGCGTATGCGCCACCGTATCCCTGGCTAACCAGCATATCCAGAGCAGCGAGTTTCTTCTCGACTACATCGGTAATGTCGATGAACACATCGTTGTAGTATCCGCCCTGAGCGTCCCACAGATCGCGTCGCACACAGGCAGCCCCGGAACCGAAGAAGAACACCTGGGCCACTCTGTGTGGTGGGTTACTGTCCTCCGGGTCCACGCTGTTCGCGTAGTTGATGGCGAGCAGAGTGATCTGGCCGCCGATGGCGTGCGGGTTTGTGAATGCTTCGCCCTCGCGTGGGAAATGGGTCAGCACGATGTCGGGCCGGATCTGGCGGATCATGGCGGCGAGTCGCTTCACAGCGTTCTCGTTCACCAGCAGCACTGCGTCATCCGCGCCGAAGAAGAATACGTCCTCAAACCCCAGTATCTTGCAGGCTTCGCGAACTTCTTCAGCTTTGACGTCGGACCGCTCCGCCATCATTCTGGTCATCTCATCGCCGACAGGAACTTTGTCCTTGTGGAACATAGAATCGCTGATGACCTGGTCGTGCACTCGCGCGCCGTGGGTGAGCACGACGCAGGCCACATAGTCGCCGTTCTGCGCGTGATGGGCCATAGTTCCGCCGGATTGATCGAACACGTCCGCAGGGTGCGCGCCGACCGATAGTATGCGTAGAGCTGGTCTTGGTTCTGACATGTCAGGGTGTCCTCCGTGGTCTGGTGAGTTTGTGCAATGCCGACACTATACAGCTTTGTGCGGGACTTGTCCAGAAGCCCGCAGCGGTATTGTTGCACTCAAAAGGCCATGTTGACTACACTATATGGGATTGCACAGAGATATTCACTGCCCGGCAGGGCGCGGAGATATGAATATGACTCGCAGAGAAGCTGTTGCAGCTACCATCAAGCACCAGTCTCCAGGCTATACAGTCTGGGACATCGGGTGCACCATACCCATCGCCGAGAGGCTGATCGCGGCCACGGGGACCAGGGACCTGGATGAGTTCCTGGGTAACCACCTCACTGGAACAGAGTCCTCGGGCAAGTGGGAAGACGTTGGCGGAGGGTGCGTCAGGGACGATTTCGGCGTGGTGTGGGACCGAAGTATAGACAAAGACATCGGGACGGTGGTCAACTGCGTCCTCGAGCGTCGAGAAGACCTGGCGACCTACCAGTTCCCAGACCCGGATGACGAGAGCCGTTACGCCACTACCAAGGAGTATTTCGCCAACCCCAGGGACCGGTTCATGCTTGTGGGGATCGGGTTCTCAATGTTTGAGAGAGCCTGGACCCTGCGGGGTATGGAAAACGTGCTGATGGATATGGTTGAGGCGCCGGAGTTTGTGGATGAGCTTCTGGACAAGATCCTCGCCTGGAACCTGCGGGTCCTGCACAACCTGAAAGAGTTTCCGGCGGATGGCGCGAGGTTCGGCGACGACTGGGGCAGCCAGCGCGGCGTCATAATGGGCCCGGGTATCTGGCGGCGGTTCCTCAAGCCTCGGCTGGCGAAGCAGTACGCTTTTGCCAGGCAAGAGATGGGCCTGCCGGTATTCATCCACTCCTGCGGGGATGTGAAGTCCATATTCGAGGACATCATCGAGATCGGCGTGGAGGTCTTCAACCCCTTCCAGCCGGAAGTGATGGACATATTCGAGATGAAGCGGCTGTACGGCGACAGGATGTCGTTCTTCGGCGGCATCAGCACCCAGAAGACCCTGCCCTACGGCACTCCCGAGGAGGTTCGGCGGGACGTGGAGAAGGCCATAGAGGTTGTCGGCAAGGATGGCGGCTACATCTGCGCGCCCGCCCACGCAACCCCTGCGGACGTGCCGGTTGAGAACGTGCTGGCAATGCTGGATGTGCTGAGATCGCAGAAGGGATTCACTGCGAGATAAAGAAGGAAACGGAATCACGAAATCCCGAAACTCAGGAAAGCCCGAAAGATAGGACCCGACTCTTCGAATCCGTTCCCTTTCTGGTTTTCCATCATTTTTGGTGTTTCGGGACTTGAGCGAAGCGGAAGTCCCGAAACTGATCATATCATGTGTGGGGCTTTGTTTCGGGATTTCCGGACGGGTTGAGGGATGGTCATTCTATCAGAGCCGCAGTGGTCCGTCCTCAAATCCCGAAACACCTGGAATCGTTCTTTGATGCTTACAAACAACAAACAGATCGGAGCTAACTAGATGAGTAAGAAGATCACGTTTATCGGAGCCGGCAGTTTTGGCTTTACCAGAGGATTGGTCAAAGACATCCTTACATTCCCCGCGCTTAGTGACGCTACTATATGCCTGATGGATATCAACCAGGAGCGTCTTGATTTCATCAAGACGGCGGTCGAACGCATCGTTGCTGCCGGTAACTACCCCGCCAAGATTATCAGCACCACCAACCGCGCGGAGGCCCTTGAGGGCGCGGACGGCGTGGTATGCACCATCTTGCAGGGTGGGGTCGATGTGTTCAAGTATGACATCGAGATTCCCAAGAAGTACGGTGTAGACATCAATATCGGCGACACCCGCGGCCCATCGGGCATATTCAGGGCTCTGCGGACTATCCCTGTAATGCTGGATATCTGCAAGGACATCGAGCGCTACTGCCCCGACGCGATCTTCCTCAACTACACCAACCCGATGGCCATGCTCTGCCGCGCGATGCAGGGGCAGTTCCCCAAGGTTCAGGTCACCGGCCTGTGCCACAGCGTTCAGGGAACCGCCGAGATGATCGCGAAGTGGATCGACGCGCCGATGGACGAGATCCAGTTCCTTTGCGCGGGAATCAACCACCAGGCGTGGTTCGTGGACTACGAATGGAACGGCAAAGACGCTTACCCGCTCATCCGCGAGGCAATGAACAAGCCGGAAGTCTACAATGAAGAGATTGTCCGCAACGAGATGTTCCTGCACTTGGGGTATTATGTGACAGAATCCAGCGGCCACAACTCCGAATACAACGCCTGGTTCCGCAAGCGACCGGACCTCATCGAGAAATACTGCACCCACGGCACCGGCTGGAACCCTGGAGAGTACGGATGGGTAGTGAAGTATTACCAGGATGCGGAGGCCACCTGGCGGGACAACATCCAGACCGAGTTGGAGAAAGAGATAGACCTCGCGAGAGGCGTTGAATATGCCTCGAGCATATTCAACGCCACCATCGGAGATGGCGACCTGTACGAGTTCAACGGCAACGTCCGCAACTTCGGCCTGATAGACAACCTGCCGGAAGGCTGCTGCGTCGAAGTGCCGGTTATGGCCTCAAAGCGAGGGTTCAACCCGATGCACGTGGGCGCGCTGCCTCCCCAGCTTGCCCTGCTCAATAACATCAGCGCGGGCTGCGAGGAGATGGCTGTGGAAGCCGCAATCACCGGCAACCCGGAAATGGTCTACCACGCGGTCCTGTTCGACCCTCTGACCTCCGCAATGCTAAGCATGGCCGAGACCAAAGAGATGGTAAAAGAGATGTTGGAAGCCAACAAAGACTTCCTCCCCCACTTCAGCAAACTGGCGTAGTTTAGCGGAAAGTGGAGAGTGGAAAGCAGAAAGCAGTACGCCTTTCGCCGATAGCGCCTAGCCCATAGCAGTCAGAGGTAGGGCGCGACCTGCAATCGCGCCCGATCTCCGGCAACATCAGGAAAGGTGCTGGTTACCCTATGGACCAGACAACCGAGACAACACCCCAACGCCTGCGGCAACAGGCGGAGTTCCTGCAAGAGATAGACAAGCTGAAGCAGGTGTTGCGACGCAGCTACCTCGTCGATGGCTCGCGCAAGGAGAACGATGCGGAGCATTCCTGGCATTTGGCTATGATGGTGCTCATGTTCGCCGAGTACGTTCAGGACGTCGACCTTTTTCGGACCATGAAGATGGCCCTCATTCACGACCTTCCGGAAATCGACGCGGGAGACAGCTTCCTGTATTCTGTCAGCGGAGCAGAATCGAAGCTCGCGCGTGAGAGAGCGGCAGCGGTGAGGATTCTCGGCATATTGCCCGTAGACCAAGCATCCCACCTACAGAAGCTATGGGGTGAGTTCGAGGCAGGGGAAACCTCCGAGGCGAAGTTTGTCCGGGCGCTTGACCGTCTCCAGGCACTGCTGCAGATATGTGCTTCAGGTGGGCGGACATGGAAAGAGCACAAAGTGACCGCTGAGATGGCCCTGAGTCTCAACCTGCCGATCATCTCCGACGGCTCGTCGGCGCTTGGCGATTACGCGGAGAGTCTGCTTCTGGACGCGCGGGAGAAGGGTTTCTTCTACTCAGAAGAGAGTGCATCGCAGGCCACCGACTCTGCGAGGGAACCAACGTGATGTTCTCCGCCTCACTGAAGGCGGAGGCTGAAGCCATAGTCACGGAACTCAATCTGATACGTCGTCTGAGCGCGTGCAGTAGGGCGGTTGCTGTAGGCAACGTGGTACCTACTGCCCGCTTCAGTTCTGCCTCAGCCGATGGTGCAATTCCCACAGCGCGTTCCTGTTGCTATCCCAGCGCAGCATGCTTGCAGCGGTGGCATAGTCTGTCCAGCAGAACTCTGTGTGTTCACTCGACAGACTGAGATGCTCGTGGCGTGTTTCGACGCCGAAACAATACTCAGGGACTACCAGCACATCTGGACCCCAGGCAAAACCTGAGATTCCCGTGACAGGCACTGTGCTCTGTGAGTCGAGACGAACGAACCCGCATTCCGGTCCAATGCCTGCTTCCTCGAAAGCCTCGCGTCTTGCAGCATCTATGGGCGATTCGTCGTCTTCGCCTCCCCCACAGATCCACTGCCAGTATCCCCCGTCTGAACGCTTGAGCACGCAGAAGAGCAGGCTCTCGTTTACCCGACAGAACGGAATCACCAGAACTTGGAAAGGAGCTCTAGCCACGGTTCTCTCGTGCCTCCTTCAGACATGTTCATCCATGCGTTTCGCGATTTGATGAGCGGCCACCACCATACCGATTGGAGATAAAGCCTCAACCGCTCCGAAAACCCCGGAGCTACACCCGCGATAGGAGGAGCCGCTGCTATCACAGGGATTCCCCGCTCCCCCGCGCCTCACACCACTCCCAGAACGCATCCAGTCCCCGGATGCCCCGTTCCAGCACTGCTTCGTAGATGTGCACGGAGAGGAGGGTCTTGCGGTAGCGTGGGTCCTGGCAGACGGCTTCCTTTATCGCAATTACGTGTGCTCGGGAATCATCATCCAGCGCGCTCATCCAAGCCTCGCGCCGGGAATCCGGGATGAACTCATGCGCCCGCGCGGTCCATAGGTCAAGCTTCCAGATCGGTCCGCCGTCTGACGAGCAAGCCTTTATTCCCCAGTACAGACCGCACTCACCCGGTTCCTCCGGGTTGTGGTATTCATCTATGCAACTGAACCGGTAGCCCCACCCGGTCTGCGCCAGCGCCCGTCCCAACTCCCAGTGCTCAGACCAGGAAGGTTCTTCGCGGACTCGCTCGAAGTCCAGGTCACGCCAGGTCATAGTCCGCATAACAAAGGAGCCGACCGGTTTGAACCCGGCGGACTCTATGATAGCCCCGAACCCTGACTCCCGCAGGAAGACGTCCGCCTCCCGGCGCAAGTCAGCGTCGAGGCAGAGAAGGCGGGCGGTTTCGTCTAGTGACAGCATTCCAGATTCCTCCAGGTGCCATTCGGCGGATTCGGGAGCTCGTCACTCCTACCTGATGTCTACTAGCTGTTGGCTTCTCGTATCTGCTCTGAAACCCACGCCGCGCGCTCAAACGCCAGTCGGGTGTAGGCGGCCGGAGAGATCGACTCTTTGCCGTGGTTCCCCGTCAGTTCCAGACTCAGAAAACCGGAGTAGGTCGCACTCTGAAATGACCTCGCGACAATGCTCCAATCAACAACGCCGTCGCCGGGCAACGAGTGCAGATCACGTACTCCATCATTATCAGACAGGTGTGTCGTAACCAGCAAGTCGCCGAGGTTACGCAGCAGGCTGCCCTTCTCGTCGCCGTACAACCAGTCGTGAGATGTATCATAGCATAATCCAAGATACGGAGATTGGACTTGCCGGAGTACTTCTTCAATGTCACGCTGCACGCGAGTATTCTCCAGCGCAACAACCACTCCCAAGCTCTCGGCAGCGGACACAATCCGGTGAATGCTCTCAACGGCATACAAGGTCTCACAGGGCATATCGCGACGGGACATATGCATCACCAACACAGGTATCTTGTGCCTTGCACAGTCCTCCAACCAACCGGTGTGCTCCTGAACCACCGCCTCCCGGACGCTGCACGTGTTGCTCCAAAGGTCAGATGATCCGTGAGACGGCACGTGAACATATTCAAGAAGGAGGCCGTGTTCACGCGCAAGCTCGGGCATATGGTGTTTCATTCCGGTCCGGTACATTTCCTCGTCGTCTCCCCACCATAACGACGTGGCATCGAATCTGGCTTTGCGCACCAATTCGAGGCGCTGCGAGAGAGGCAGGTCGTAACCGAACCATGAGAACAGAGCGAGTTTACACGGGGTTCGTGTAGCCATCGCAATCACCTTCCTGCTGAGTTGCTCCGGGAGCTTCCGGCATTCGAACGCAACGGAAACATAATTCATATGATGGACAGGATTGGTACCCTCCATTGCGGAACAACGAGTGCAAATGCCGGACTACTTCTTTTCCTTCGGCATAACCGCGTACGCCCTCATTGCCGCCTGAATCTCAGTCTTGTTGGGGCGGTCATCTATGTAGTCGGCTTCCCAGAATAGGACATTCCTGCAGCCTTGGGTTACGGCTGTGTCGGCGTAGTTGTTGAAGTCGGCGACGTCGTAGGGCACCCAGCCGAACAGCCATGTCGCTGCTTTCCCGTCCAGTTCACTCCTCATGTACTTGGTGGCCTTAGCCTTGTCTCCGCCCTCCAGATAATACCCGGCGGCGATAGCTCCCTCGATGAGCTTCTCCTTGGCCCACGTCGGCACATCAAGCAGGCCACCCCTGAGGTTGCCGTTGATCTTGATCTTGTCGCCCCGATATGCCCACGGGTGGTACCCCATCACGATCAGCGGTATGCCGTGAGACTTGGTCAACCTGTGCGCCTGCCTCATGAACTGGGTAATCGGCTGCGAGCGATACTTCACCCAGCGCTCGTCCGAGTTGGGGATGGTCTGGGGGTCTATGCCGTATTCCTTCTTGAATCCCGTTACCAGCGGCTCTTCGTAGCCATAGTCCGCAACGCCCTCATCGTCCGTCTGCTTCACAAACTTGGCGTCGCCGGTCCTGATCCAGTCCAGAAACACCCCGTCGACATCGTAGTTGTCCAGAATCTCCTTGACGATGCTCAGCTTATACTGCCGCACATTCGGGAATGCAAAACTCTGCTGTGTGGCGTAGAACGTGCCGTCGCGCTTGCGCCACAGGCTCTCCGGATGCTCCCTGGTGAACTTGCTGGGGATGCCGCCGCCGTGGTCGTCCTCGTTGATGGATATCCACGCGTATATCTTGATGCCGATCTTGTGGCCGTAGGAAACGGCCTCTTTGAGGCTGTCGAACTGGTTGTAGTTGGGCACAGCCGGGTTGAGCGGGGTCCAGTAAGCCGATTCGGGCTGGCCCTGGGGGTAGCACTGCGGAACAAGGAACTTGCTCTTATACAACGCGCGTCCGCCGTCCATACACCGCCAGTGGATGATCGACCAGCCGGAGGCCTTGCAGGTGTCCAGCATATGGCGAACGCCCTCCGGTCCCCAGACTACCCCCTCGACCTTGCCCGCTTTGCCCATCCAGTCGGAATGGGTCAGAGGCGCGCTGAGGATGAGAATTCCCTGGGGTTCCTGAGGCGCCGATGCCACGGGGGCTCCTGCAAAAGTAGTACATGCGGCGAGAATAACGCCCACGATACAGACTGCGATCCATTGTTTGTTCATAGTGCAGCACATCCTTTCGGTGGTTACAGAGACGGCAGTGGCTCAAGCACACCAACTGCAAGTCCAAGTATAGTCCCGACCGCGGGCCTTGCGCAAGCCGGAACAGCTTACTCGCAGGGCGCTATGGGTAAGTGGTATAATGTTGCGTTCTTTGAAACTAATCGCCCTACGGAGAGAAGCCATTGGCAGTCGTCGCGCCTTTTCGCGGTATCAGATACAACCAGGGGTCGGTGTCGCTGGACGATGTGACCTGTCCGCCCTACGACGTCATATCCCCCGAAGATGTGGTCTACTATCACCAGAAGCACCCATGCAACTTCGTGCGGCTGATTCTGGGTATTGAACAGGATACCGATACTCCCGAGAGCAACCGCCACACCCGCGCTGCCGCGTGGTTGAAGAGTTGGCGGGAGGATGGCACCCTCCAGCAGGACCCCAAGCCCGCGATCTACCTCTACAGGCAGCAGTTCGACCGGGACGGGCAGCCTATGGATATCACGGGGCTGATCTGCGCGGTGAAGCTGGCGGAGTACTCGGAAGGCATAATCCTGCCTCACGAGAACACCCTGGCCAGGCCCAAGTCACACCTTGGGGGTCTCATCAGAAAGACCAGGGCGAACCTCGACTGTGTGTACGGCGTGTACGATGGCGCAAGCCACAGCGTTGAGAGGCTGACCGAGTGCGCGATGACCCAGCCGCCGTTGTGTGAGACGGTGGACAAAGACGGGGTACGCCACACCATTTGGGCAATAAATGAAGAGGCATCCGCAGCCGCGATATCTGAGTTCTTCTCAGACAAACAGATCGCCATCGCGGACGGCCACCACAGGTACGAGACCGCGCTCGCCTACCGCAACGAGGTAAAGGGCACTCCTTCGGAGCCGGGTTCCGATTACGTTCTGATGACCCTGGTCAACGTTCGCGAGCCTGATCTCACGGTTCTGCCTACCCATCGGCTTGTGAAGGTTGATGACGCAGATATATTAGAGAGCCTGCCGGAAAGACTGGGCGACCTCTTCGAGGTTCGGAAGTCCTCCCCGGAGAGCGTGATAGATGACAAGACAGCCGCAGATGCCATTGGTATCGTGACCGCCGAAGGCGCGTGGACCGCAAAGCCAACGGCCAGATGCTTTGAGCTTCTCGAGGGTTCAGAAGCGTCTCGCGAACTGGAGCTCAATGTACTTCACAGGCTGATATTTGAGAGGGTTCTGGGGGTGGATGTGCGAAATCCGGAGTCCCAGGGCCAGGTTCGATACACAAGAGACCCGGCAGAGGCGATAGGCTGTGTGGCCGGCGGCGAGTTTGATGTCGCATTCCTCACCAACAACATTCCCGTGAAAACCATCCTCGATGTGGCTGCGGCGGGGGAGCGTATGCCCCAAAAGGCCACGTATTTCTACCCGAAGCTCATCAGCGGTATGGTTTTTCGGACTATGGACTGATATATTGAAGATCGGTTATTTGCCACCGACCGCCGTGACCAGGTTTGCCACCGGCAACGAATGGGTGTCGCTGCCGGGTGTACGGGTTACGGATGGCGGGTTGGAGGAGCTGGGGTTTGTTCACGAAGGACTGCGTGGGTGCATTGCCCTGCGCGGAACCGAAGAGACCCCCTTGCTTTGCCCAAGCGTCAGGATCGGTAGACGAGAAATCCTGCACAACCACACGCGCAACTCCCTTGCCTCCTACTGGATGCCGCAGATATCGGGCGAGTCGCTGGAACTCAAGGCCTCCGCCACGGTATTTGCGCCTTTGGGGAAGAAGGGTTTTGTGTGGCTGCTGGAGGTCCAGAACATCTCCGAGCTTCCCGTGACGCCTACCCTCGGCTGGCTTGGCTGCTGGAATGATACCGTGCTGGCTGTGGGCAAGGTCCAGCCCCTGAGAGGCGCTCAGCGAATCTACAAAAGCGGCGCGGACGACCAGGGCTTGACCCTGGAGTTTCTCCACCAGGCTCCCACCTTCGCGGTCAGTATGGTCTCCGACCATAACCTCGCCATCACGCTCCCCGGAGCGGCCGATGCAAGCTCTTTGCCCAGCGGCCAGATGTCGCTGGACAGCGCCCTCCCAAGGCCGTTGTGCTTCGAGATGAGCAAGTCGTTGACCCTTGCGCCGAATGAGAGTGTGGCGGTTGCTCTATACGTGGGTGTAGGGTTGGAGGAGGTCAGCGCATCTTCAGTGGCCAGGAATTTGCAGATGTCGGGCGCACAGAGGCTGTGCGAATCCCTTGAAGAATGGCTCGACAGCCACTCATTCGACCACCGCGATGAGCACCTCAAGTATCTCCTGAACGTGAACTCTTTCTACGCGTTCTTCTACTCCCAGGCCTGCGCGATCGACACCGAGGCTGAAGTAGCGCTCAGTGGTCGCAGTACCAGGGGAGGAAGCTCAGGCCTGTATCGAGACCGCGACGCCATGCGAAGGTCATTGCCGGCTGTGATGGCGCTCAGTTGGGAGCGGGCGAGAAGCCTTCTCATCTACGGGTTCGAGAGGCAGTCTCGGAATGTAGGGCTTTCCTCGAGGTTCATGAGCGGGGTGTCCCGCGAAGCCGGAATCGAGTTGGACCAGGTGTGCGCGCCGGTTCGGGCGTTGCATTCCTATGTGGGGACCACCGGCGATGCATCCATACTGTTTGAGCCGAAAGTGCAGAGTGGGTTGAACACCATCGAACATGTCCTGGCTTCACTTCGTCACCAGACCGCCCCACTCTTTCGCACCGCTTTCCTGCCTTCAGACGAACCCGCGCGATATCCGTACGTGTGTTTTCCCAATGTTCTGGTGTGGCGTATTCTTACCGACCTTAGCTGGCTCTACAAGCGCATCCACGACCTGGACCGCGCGGAGGAGACAGTTACCCTGGCAGCACAGGTCAAACAGGCGATATGGGACAACTTCGTGGTAAGCGGGCCGCTGGGCAGGATGTTTGCCTACACCGTTGACCTCGAGGGCAATTACGAACTGCAGGACGAACCGGCGGGGAGCCTGGTGCTGCTGTCTACTCTGGATTTCTGCCTGGCGAGTGACAGGGTCTACAAGAACACGGTTGCGTGGATTCACAGCACCCACAATCCCCGAAGCAGCCAACTGGCAGAGGTGGGCAGCGTTCCCAAAGGCTCCGAAGAGCATCTGTCTGTCTTGGCGGCTATCAACAGCCTGCTCACCGCCCGCAAGGAAGAGGCTTTGGCCTTCCTGCGCAGGATCTCCATGGACAGTGGATTGGCGTGCGAGTATGTGGACGGTGTCGAGGGCACGGCTGTAAGCGGGGTGGGCCTGGCCGCCTGCTCGGCTTATATGGCAACCGGTCTGCGGGCCGCGCTCAATGCAGTCCCTCCCAAAGCCCCCAACGCAGCACATGATATGCGCCCGGAAGCCAGACTATTCGACCGTAAGCGGAGTCCGGTGGGCAGTCGTTTCCATTCGCAGAGCTAGCCGCGGTACAAAGAAGACAGGCGAAGCAATTGCCCCGCCTGTCCCAGTATTACCTTACCGCGCAAAGCGCGACACCGTGTGTGTCGGCTTCGACGGCGCAACCGTGGAGTCTACGCTAGGCGGACTTCCCGATTTTGAACATAGTAGTGCCGCAGGTCGGGCACGCGCCCTTGGTTGCGGGCTTGCCGTTCTTCATCGTGACTCCCTTGGCGTCCTTCATCTCTTTCTTAGATCTGCACTTAACGCAATAGCCTTCCATGTAGTAGTCACCATCCTTTCTGCGCAGTGGTATGAGTAAATTCCGTTACACGTCCTAGCTTCAACACGCGCTCCTATATATCCTTCTTGGGTTTTGGAATTTTGAGCGTAAATGGCCTCCGACCCAGTCGTGGCCCCAAATTGGCTCCGCCGGCCTCCGGACATTTCACAATTCCCGCTGACCAGGATAACCAAGCTTTAGCCAGAGCAGCGTTTTAGTGTGGCGCCCACAAGGCAATGGGCGTGGGGGGCTGTTTTGCTACTTGGCGGCCTGCAGACTTGCGCACTGAGTTGCTTGCCGTTGTCTACTTGCCGCTCAGAAGCCAAACTGGACTACCTGAGAACACTGTGGTATAATTTACGAACTAGAATAGGTCGTTGAACCAACTGGAAGGTATACTCGTGAAAGAAGGAATACATCCGAAGTACGTTAACGCCAAAGTGACCTGCGCCTGTGGCAATAGCTTTGAGACCAGGTCGACCGCCGGCGATATCAGGCTTGATATTTGCTCGAACTGCCATCCGTTCTATACCGGTAAGCAGAAGATTCTGGACGCCGAAGGCCGCGTGGAGAAATTCCTCTCCAAATACGGAATGAAGAAAACCGACCAGGAATAGCAAACCCATATTCGCATCACCGGGGAAGCGCTTCGCGGCAACTCAGATTCCGTAAGCGCTTCCTTTAGTTTTGCCGGAAGCAAAAAGAGGACCAGCAAATATGCCGGAATGCCCTAAGAACGCTCACCACTACGGCGGCCAGGCGGTCATCGAAGGCGTAATGATGCGTGGACCGCAGGACTTCGCCGTGTGCGTGCGAAAGACCGACGGCCAGATGGTGACCACCGTGGAAGATGTCGAGTCCACCATGGGCAAGCTCAAATGGCTGAACAGGCCATTCCTGCGCGGGACTTTCGCCCTCATCGATTCCCTCTACCTCGGTATCAAGGCGCTGAAGTTCGCCGCGGGAGTAGCTGTGGAGGACGCCACGGCAGCCGAAAACGGCGAGCCTGTCTCCGCCAAGCAGGGCAAGGTCAATGACGTTGTGGTCGGTTCGACCATGATCATCGGTCTGCTGCTGGGCGTCGCCATCTTCTTCTTTGTCCCCATACTGCTCACCAAGCTCGTCTTTGGCTGGAACAGCGCGTTGTCCGAGGTGTCGAATCTGGCTCGAACCCTGGTGGAAGGCTGCATCAAGATAGCGCTGTTTGTGGCGTATGTGCTGGCGGTGTCGATGCTCAAGGATATCCGCCGGGTGTTCCAATACCACGGCGCAGAGCACAAGACCATCAATGCATACGAGGCCGGCGCGCCGATGACAGTCGAAAGCGTCAACAGCTACACCAAGGAACACGTTCGCTGCGGGACAAGTTTCATTTTCGTGGTACTGATCACCAGCATAGTGGTGTTTACTTTCCTCCCGTGGGACAATCTATGGATGAGGTTTGGCCTCAAAATGCTGCTGCTGCCATTGGTGGCTGGGATCGCGTATGAAGTGATCAAGTTCGCGGGAAACCACAAGGACTCGGCGTTCTCCAGGCTGCTGGTGTTGCCGGGACTGTTGATGCAGCGGATCACCACACGGGAACCCGAACCCGAAATGATAGAAGTCGCGATAAAGAGTCTGGAATGCGTGTTGAAGGCCGAATGTGACCGACAGCAGGCCGAGCCGGAGCAGGTACAGTAAGTTGTTTGAGAAACTAGAAGAAGTAGAACAAAAATATGTCGAGCTTGAGAACAAGCTCGCCGATCCTGATATAGTAAAAGACCCCAAGGACTTCCAGAAGGTCGCCAAGGCGCATTCGAGCCTTGCGGACGTTGTCAACAAGTGGCGCGAGTACAAGAACGTACGCCAGCAGCATAACGATATCGGCGAAATGCTGGACGGCAGGCTGGAAGAGGACTTCCGCGAAGTCGCACAGCAGGAGTTCAATGACCTCAAAGAGCAGATGCTTGCCCTTGAGGAAGACCTCCGAGTTATGCTGCTCCCCCATGACCCAAACGACGAGAAGGATGTAATTGTCGAAGTCAGAGCTGGGACCGGCGGCGACGAGGCCTGCCTCTTTGCTGCCGATCTGCTGAGAATGTACACCCGATTCGCCGAGCGGATGGGGTGGCAGTCGGAGCTTATGACCACCGTGGAAAGCGGAGTCGGCGGTTACAGCCGCGCGGTGCTGGGCATCAAAGGCAAGGGCAAAGGCGCTTACAGCAGGCTGAAGTTCGAGGCCGGAGTCCACAGAGTCCAGCGAGTCCCGGCCACCGAATCCAGCGGGCGCACACACACCTCCGCCGCAACAGTCAGCGTGCTTCCCGAAGCGGATGAGGTCGATGTCCAGATCAACAATGACGACATCGAGATCGATACCTACCGCTCAGCGGGCGCGGGTGGGCAGAACGTCCAGAAGAATGAAACCGCCATCCGGATCACCCACAAGCCGTCCGGCATTGTGGTCACTTGCCAGGATGAGCGTTCCCAGTTCCAGAACAAGCTCAGGGCGATGGCGATGCTGCGGTCTCACCTCCTGGCAAGGGAGATCCAGGCCAAGCAGGACGAGAAGGACGCGGCCAAGCGATCGATGGTTGGCTCAGGTGACCGGAGTGAGAAGATCCGCACCTACAATTACCCGCAGAACAGGGTCACCGACCACCGCATAGAACACACAATCTACAGCCTGCAGACCTACATGGACGGCGACTTCCACGATATGATCGACAGGCTGATAGCTGCGGACCAGGCAGCCAAACTGAGGGCCTAGACTTCAATGGCAGGCTCGGCCGGGGTATCTATACGAAATGCCATAAGCCTGCTTAGAGAAGCGGGCGTGGAGTCCCCACAGCACGAAGCCAGGCTGATCCTGGCCAAGTTGCTGGAGTTAACCGTCACCCGCCTCATCGCCCACCCCGAGACCCATCTCTCCGGACCAGTCCAGGCAACGTACGACTCAATGATCCGTGACCGAGCGCGGCGCAAACCGCTGGCCTACATCCTCGGGGAGTGGGAGTTCTATGGCATGAACCTCACAATCACTCCGGATGTCCTCGTTCCAAGGCCTGAGACTGAGCTTCTGGTTGAAACCACAACATCAAGGCTCATCTACCCGAAACCATGCGTCGCGGACATCGGCACCGGCAGCGGAGCTATTGCCGTGGCTATCGCCGCGAGTCTTCCCTCTGTTCAAATAGTTGCCACGGATATATCTCCCAACGCTGTGCAGGTAGCAAGGGCAAATGCGGAGAAGTATAACTTTGCGGAGAGAATAGAGTTCCTGGAGGGAGACCTTCTGGAGCCGCTTCTCGGACGCGAGCCATTCGATGCAATAGTGTCCAACCCTCCTTATGTGCGACGCAGCGATCTGGTTAACCCTCAGCCGGAGCTTCTCTGGGAGCCCAAAGGGGCGCTGGATGGCGGCGAGGACGGTCTGGACATCTACCGCAGGCTTATCCCCGGGGCGTTTGAGATGATAAAGGAAACCGGCTTCACTGCTATGGAAGTCGGTATGGGCCAGGCGGACGACGTCAGCCGCATCGCCCTAGGCTCCGGCTACAGCCGAACCGAGAAGCTTACCGACCTGGCAGGCATCGAAAGAGTGGTGGTGGCTTGGAAGTGATGGCAACTGAAGCAGACTGCACACCCGTCTCATCCGCCATCGCTGCTGCTGCGGATGCTCTCAGGCGCGGTGGACTTGTCATCGTGCCTACCGAGACCGTCTACGGGATAGCATGTCTGGCATCGGACGAGGCAGCCGTGAAGAGAGTGTACGAGGCCAAGGGCAGGGGATTCCACAACCCTTTGCCTGTTCAGATTCCAGGGCCCGACCTGCTGGGCGAGGTTGCGGCTGAGATTACCGAGGCGGCGAAACGGCTGGCTGAGCGCTTCTGGCCCGGACCGCTGACTTTGGTTGTCCGCCGGAACCCTGATCTGCCGGAAGTCCTGACAGCGGGCGGGGACACAGTCGCGGTCCGAATCCCGGACCACCCCGTTACCCTGGCTCTGCTTCAGGCAATCGGCGCGCCGCTGGCTGTTACAAGCGCGAATGTGTCGGGTGAGGCGCCGGCGATTACGTGTGAAGAAGCAGTGTCTGCCTTGGGATCGTGGGTGGAGGTTGCGCTGGATGGTGGCGATTGTCGGATCGGCGTCCCGTCTACTGTAGTTGATACCACCGGGTCCGAGGCCCGGATAGTCAGACAGGGCGCGATAAGCGCTCACGATGTTACCCAGACTCTGGAGGAGTGTTGTTAGTGGCAAAGAAGATGAGCTTCCGGGTTGCGGACTCGAAAATACTCGACCGCGACCAGGTCGGCGTGATATCACAGGCTGCAAAGTCCGACGGCAAGACCGTTGTGTTCACCAATGGGTGCTTTGACATACTGCACATAGGCCACGTGAGGTACTTGCAGGACGCGCGAGCCTTGGGCGATGTTCTGGTTGTCGGCCTGAACAGCGATGAATCGGTCAAGCGACTGAAGGGGCCGGAGAGGCCGGTGGTGAGTGAGCTCGACCGGGCGGAGATACTGGCCGCGCTGGAGTGTGTGGACTACCTGTGCATCTTCCCGGAGGATACTCCGATAGAGCTTCTGGAGGTCGTGAGACCCAGCATTCACGTCAAGGGCGGAGACTATAGGGTTGAAGACCTTGCCGAGGGTCCGGTTGTTCTGAAACACGGCGGCAGGGTGGAGATAGTGTCGTTCACGAGCACAGCCACCGAAGGCCGGTCCACAAGTAACATTATCGGGAGAATAGTCGAAAAACATCGTTGAGATGACAGGGGATTGTAGGATTCTCTAACGTCTTAGTAGAATACAGCCATGTAGCCGCTGGCGCTGACTGCGGCCAGTCCGCGCTAACCGCGCGAGGTTACAACGTGGGTCTCTGAGTCCAAGGAAAGGAGTGCGAGACGGTATGCTGAGAATGAAATGGCTGATTGTGGCAGGTCTGACCTTATCCGCTGCAGTCCTGGCCTGTGCAGCTTGTTGGGCGCAGGTTCCGGAAGGAGCGGATTTCACCGCCATTGACAAGTACGCCGACAACGCCCCTGCTGATGTTGGAGCATCTGTCGACACGCTGGCTGACTACCTTACCAGGAATGCGACAACCGATCTGGACAAGTCTCGCGCCGTATACCGCTGGATAATCAGGAACATCGGTTACGACGTCGACAACTATATGGCCGGGACGGTCCCGGATGACGCCCCCGCCGTTACTCTCGCCAACAGGATTACTCTGTGCGGCGGGTATGCCAAACTCTTTGAAGCCTTGTGCAAACGGGCCAAGGTTGAAGCTATGTACCTGGAAGGCTACTCCAGGGGCGCGGACTACAGCGTCGGCGCGAAGCTGGAGGCATATCCGGACCACGCCTGGAACGCAGTGAAGATAGATGGTAAGTGGTACCTGCTGGATGCCACGTGGGCGTCCGGCTATATCGACGGCAACAACCAGTTTGTGAGGCAGGCCTTCGACCACTACTTCCTCACCACCCCGACCCAGTTCTACTACGATCACCTGCCGGAAGAACCCAAGTGGCAGTTGGTGGACAAGCCCATCAGCAAGTCCGAGTATGAGAAGCTGGTCTACCTGCGGCCGGGGTTCTTCAGGAACAACCTCCAGGTCAAGAGCAACAAGGACGCAGTGGTCAAGAGCGTGGGCAAGAGTGAGATAGTCTTCGGCGCGCCGGAGAACGTGATGGTGACCGCGGAGGTGCTGAGGGGCAAGATCAAGGATTCCAGCGCCTCTACCATGGTGGTACGCCAGGATGGTGGTCTCAAGCTCAACACAGTCTACCCCAAGATCGGAAGCTACACCCTCAGGCTGTTTGCCAGGGGGAGCAAAGACGAGGCCTTCTTCGAATGGGCCGCGGATTACCTGGTGGAAGTCTCCGCTATCGAGGGCGACACCAGCAGTTTCCCGAAGATGTATTCCACGTTCTACGACAGAAAGGCCAACCTGATAGCGCCGATGACCGGCACGCTGAAGTCCGGGCAGAAGCAGACGTTCAGGATAACTGCCCCGGGCGCGGAGGCTGTGTCGGCTATTGTGGATGGCAAGTGGGAAGAGTTCACAAAGGATGGTGACTCTTTCACGGGTGAAGTTGATGTTAGGGGCCAGACCATACAGGTGGCGGCCAAGTTCCCCGGCAGCGACAGCTACTATGTGCTGCTGAAGTACATTGTGTCATAGGTGATGACGAAAGGGCGTGATCAAATGAAGAGGATAGCCTTTTGGTGTATAGTAACGCTGCTGTTGGTGGGGTGGGCCGCAGGGTCGGTGTTCGCCCAGGTGAACGATGAGCTCCGGGGAGTCAAGATCGACACGTCGGACATAGTCGATAAGGTAAGGGGCGGAACCATCGACTGGGGTAACGGCTGGATGTATGCTGTCGGCCAGGGAGCTCTGCCGTCGCCGGCGAAGGAAAGCAACAGGGTCAAAGCTCTGCTGCGGGCCAGGGACTACGCCAAGGGTGAGGCTATTGCCAACCTGTTGATGGCGGTAAAGGGCACCACCATATCCTTCGAGGCCACCGGCGCGGATTACATGGCCAAGGACATCAAGCTCCGACAGACCATCGAGGGCTACGTCAAGAACGTGTTGATTGTAAGCTGGGATACCGCGCAACTGGAAGGCAACACCATTGTAAGGGTAACGGTCGGCACGCCTCTCTATGGCCAGGATACCCCGGGTTCGGCTTTCATATCCAAGATTGCCACCGAGTCCAACCAGCCGGCCAAGGCGGTCCCGCTGATTGAGATACCCATTGAGACCTCGGTGCCAAGGACGGAAGTGATTGTGGGCAGCAGGCCCAGGGCAGGCGGGCCGATCATAGCATCAGCCAGGCCGTCTGACCCGCCCGAGACCCTGCGGGACGCAAAGCAGGAAGGGCCGTTCGACGCCGTGCTGATCGATACCCGAGGCTACGATGTCCTCCGCTCGATATGCCCGAAGATCCGCAAAGAGGACGGCAGCGAGGTGTGGGGGACGGTCAAGGTCGGCTATGACGAGGCCATCGAGACCGGCATAGTCAGCTACTCCAAGAGCCTGGAGAAGGCCAAGGAGAACTCCAGATACGGCAAGAACCCGCTGATAGTGAGAGCAGTCGGCAGAGGCGGCGGAAAAGCCATGTGCGACCCCATAATCTCAGACGCCGACGCCAAGCTGATACTAACAGAAAACGCCAAAACCAAGTTCCTGGATGGCTTCAAGGTGATCTTTGTTACTGATCCTACTAGTGGGAAGTGACGGGACAGTCCACCGTTTACAGAGTCCAGATACGCCCCCAGGTTCATCGAGCCTGGGGGTTTTTGCGTTTGGCTGCCTGGGGCCCTGTGTCTGCAGAAGAGCCGCGTGAATCCGGGCCAAGGCCGTTGACTTTGAGCTGTTTCGGGGATACACTGCATTGGTCAGCATTTGTTACCCAAAGAAATGGCTCATACGGAGGACAAGCAGACCGCCTGAAGCGACGGCAAGAACAGCACAAGGAGACGCACGATGACCAGGAAAGAACTTCCGATCTATGTAGTGGCAGTTGCTGCGTTGATGGCGTTTGTGTTGGTGGGGTCTGCCCCAGGGTGGGCCGCCATCACCGCGCGTGTCTCAGTATCCCGATTCGGGGAGCAGGCTAATGGGGGGTCCGAAGATCCGGCGATCAGCGCGGACGGCAACCGCGTGGTGTTTACCTCCAGCGCTTCGAACATTATTGATGACGACACAAATGGTAACAATGACGTGTTGTTGCGTGAACTGGACAGCAACTACATCTGGCGTGTCTCTCACTCCATGCCCGGAGAGTCAGCGAACGGGGCAAGTGGCTACTCGGCGATCAGCGCGGATGGGACAGTAGTGGTGTGGCAGTCCAACGCCACCGACTTGGTGGACGGTGATACGAACGGCAAGACCGACATATTCCTATTTGACTACAAAAGTGGCATAACCGAGCGCGTCTCTGTCTCGTCCCTCGGCGCGCAGGGGAACGGCAACAGCGTCGCTCCATCAGTCAGCGCTGATGGGACATTCGTGGCATTCATCTCCTGGGCGGACAACCTCTACCCGGGGGGCACAACCGGAAGGAGTCACATCTACGTCTACGACAGAGCTACCCGCGCCACCACGCGTGTCTCCCAATCGGCCGCCGGTGTTCAGGGAAACGCCAACAGCGGCCTCTACAGACCCTCGATAAGTGGGGATGGCAGGTACGTAGCCTTCGAATCCTACGCCACCAACTTCGTGGCAGGGGACACCAATTCCGCCCCCGACATTTACGTCAAGGATAGGCAGACCGGGGCCGTGGAGCGTGTCTCAGTCAACTCCTCCGGGGTAGGGGCTGACGCGTACAGCGAGAAGCCGTCAATAAGCGCGGACGGGATGCGCGTGGCGTTCGTCTCAGCCGCTACAAACCTGTATTCCGGCGGCGATACCAATGGGGTCAACGATGTCTTTGTTCGCGACAGGAACACGTCGACCACATACCGTGTGTCCGTCGCCTCAGGCGGGGCGCAGGCAAACGATTACAGCGGCGGCACATTTCCGTCGATCAGCCCGGACGGCAGGTACGTGGCGTTCGATTCCAATGCCACCAACCTTGTTGAAGCCGACACGAACGGCGTCCAGGACGTTTTTGTCCACGACATGCAGACAAGCCTCACGGAGCGGGCGTCGGTGTCCTCCGGTGGAGAGCAAGCCAACAGCACCAGCGCATTCCCGTCAATCAGCGCGGACGGCAAGTTTGTGGCTTTCAAGTCCTACGCCACGAACCTCGTCCCCGACGACACGAACGGTGTGTCGGACATCTTCGTCAGGAACATGGACAGCGTCAACCCGACTGTGACAATAGACCAGGCAGTTGGGCAGGCGGATCCCACCAACTCCTCACCCATCAACTTCACCGTGGTGTTCAGTGAGCCGGTTGCGGACTTTGCCACCGGCGATGTGACCCTCTCCGGCACGGCAGGCGCAACAACGGCGATAGTCACCGGCAGCGGAACCACCTACAACGTGGCCGTGAGCGGCATGACCGGGGTCGGAACGGTGATCGCCACAATCCCGCTGGATGTTGCCCACGATGCGGCGAACAACAACAACTTCGCCTCCACCAGCACGGACAATACAGTTGCCTACCGTGCATACCCCCAGAACACGAGTGTGACACCATCGGGAGGAACTCTGCCGTCAGGCACGCCGTTCACGATGCAGTGCACCTACTCCGACCCCAACGGCTGGGCCGACTTCAAGAGGGTCTACCTGCTCGTGAACGACTCCCTCGGGCAGGCGAACGCCGCCCTTTTCATGTTCGATATGGCCACCTCCAAGGTGTTCCTGAAGAACGACGCTAACAACAGTTGGGGAGTTGGCTATATTCCGGGGGCGAATGTCACCCTGGAGAACTCGCAGTGCTCCCTCTCAGTGAAGGACTGTATGATAGCCCTGAGCGGCAACGACTTAACAGTGTGCTGGGAGATCACCCTGAAGAGCCCGTTCTCGGGGAAGAACCTGAACTCGTATATGTATGCGCAGGACATGGGCGGGCTTACCGACGGTTGGGACCTGATGGGCATATACTACAACGTAAAGCCCCAGGCTGTGAGCATAAGCCCGGAGAGCGGGCCGCTCCCGATCAACACTAAGACCACTCTGACCAGTGTGTACCGCGATCCTAACGGTTACCGGGACCTGCGAAAGTGCTATCTGCTAGTCAACGATTCGCTTGCCCAGACCAACGCCGTCTTCCTGTGGTACGACAAGGCCACCAACCAAGTCTATCTCAAGAACGACGCCAACACAAGTTGGGGGACGGGTTAGGTGGTGTACCCTATCAGTGTGTAAATTGATTTTGGGGAGTATCCTTGTTGTTGT
>CAZTAO010000032.1:0-49980 GCA_964611645.1 uncultured bacterium
CCTCCAGGTAGGGACTACCTGGAGGGATGACAGAGGAATAACCTCACCCCCCCTCTCCTGCGAGGATAGGGGGAGTAAATTGCCGGGAGGCAGCTATGGAAACAGTTGAATACGGGCAGTACGGACAGTGCTGCAGGATAACAAACGGAGACGCGGAAGTCTTCATAACCAGAGACTTCGGGCCAAGGATAATCTGCTACAGGCATCTGGATGGCAAGAACGCGCTTGGCGAACTTGGCAATGATGAGATGTCTTTCAAGACCGAGCTTGGCACGTGGCGTCCGCGTGGCGGTCACCGTCTGTGGCACGCTCCCGAAGCCAGCCCCCGAAGCTATTGCCCGGACAATGATCCCGTTCTGGCGGACGAACTCGATGAGCTGACCGTGCGCTTCACCCAGATCCAGGAAAAGGTGACCGGTATCCAGAAGGACCTCATCGTGGCGATGGACGAGGCCGGGACTGGCGTCACCCTGGTCCACACCCTCACCAACAATGGCCCGTGGCCGGTGCAGTTGGCTCCGTGGGCGCTGACGATAATGGCAACTGGTGGGACGGTGATCATTCCGCAGGAGCCATACGCGGACCACACCGAGTGCCTGGATCCCGCGAGGCCGCTGGTGCTTTGGCATTACACTAACCTCGGCGACCCCAGGATCAGCTTCGGCAAGGGGTTCATTCGGCTCAGGTGCGATGCGACGGTCAAGGAAGCGTTCAAACTGGGCATCGGCAACAAGCAGGGCTGGGTAGGATACGCCAATAACAACCAGTTGTTCCTGAAGTTCGCTGAGTACGACGAGGATGCCACCTACCCCGACTACGGCTGCAACTTCGAGACTTTCACCAAGGCCGGCTTTGTGGAAGTGGAGTCGGTGGCGCCGCTGGATACCGTCGAGCCGGGAGACAGCGTGAGCTACATCGAGGACTGGGCGCTCTTCAAGGATTTCTCCCTGCCCAAGACCGACCAGGCCCTGGCAGAGGCGATCCAGCCGATCATAGAGTCATTCTTTGAAGAAGATGAAGACGATTTGTGCGACTGCGAGATGTGCAGGTAGGCTGAGAGCCACATTCTGCATAGTCGATGAAACAGCGCCCTGGGCATATGCTCGGGGCGCTTCTTTGTTGAGTCCAAGCCGCTTATAATAGCCTCTTCACAGCTTCCATAGAGAGCCTTGCGGCTACAGCGGGGTCGCCGCCGAGGACTGTGTTGTAGTAGTTGAACGACTCGAACTCAACAGACAACCAGCCATCGTATCCCACCCCATCCAGCGCGGCGGTGAACGCTTTCCAGTCGACCATCCCCTCACCCAGAAGCGGAAACATGAAGCTCTCGCCGATTGTTCCTGGAACGCCGATGACGTCTTTCAGGTGGACGTGTTTAATGCGCTTGCCCCACTGCGAGACGGCCCAGGGAATGTCGTTGCGGTATAGGGCGTAATGGGATGGGTCCATCACTATTCCGAGGTTCTTTGAACCGTAGCGGTCCATCAGAGGCAGTAGGGTGTAGTAGTCTTTGCAGAGCATCTCGAAGACGGCCTCAACCGCCAGGATGACCTTGTGCTTCTCGGCAAGCGGGATGAACTCATCGAATGCCCGCCAGACCATCTCCCACGCCTGTCCCTGGGTAATGTCTATGCCAAGTCTGGGGGCAGAAGCATCCCACGGGGCGGGGCCGGTGAAGAGGTTGATCACCCCCACCCCGCAGTCGCCCGCCGCCTTGATGCACTCCTTGACCATTTCGACACGGTCAAGCCTGGCGCTCTCATTCAGACTGACCAGGTCCTGCTGCACCACTATGTCGCTGATCTCAAGTCCACGGGAATGGGTCTGTTCCACCAGATCGAGAAGCTGTTGGGGACTCTTCTCGCGTGGGTTGAAGTGGGCCATTGTCCACTCGACCCCCTGATATCCAGCATCCGCTAGTGAATCCAGGACCTGCGCCGGTTCCTGTGAGGCGAAACCGAGGTTCGTAACAAACGCTATCTTCCGGTCGCTCATTGACCAGACCCCTCAATGGGTGGGAAGAACGGCATATACTTGCCCGCAGGCGACATCGCCACTATCTGCTCCCCCACCCAATCGATTGTGTGTTTGACGTAGGCCATGCTTTCAACCGTGCGTTTGCGCTCGGGAGTGAACGTAAGGACGACCTTACTCTTCTCACCGCTGCCTTGCACAAGCAGATATCCACCTACTCTGACCGGCTCCACCCTTGCGCCGTTCACGGTAAGATATACTTCTCCCACTCGGGCCGTGGGTTCTGCAACCAATAGAGGTTCACGCCCATCATAGGTAATCTCCACTACACCCTCCATCGGCAGCTTTGTTCTTATTGTGCATTCCAGGTTTTCCTGATCCAAGAGCAGATGAACACGCAGACCCACAAAATCCTGATCAGCCATGGAGTCGTAAGCCTCGCACAGCCCGTCCACAGCCCCGGATGTGATGTCGTAGGTCATTATGGGGCAGGAGGCGTCGTAGAGGAGGTCGTTGGGGATCGGGAATGAGAACCCGCCTTTGATTCTGGAAGCCATCTGGCGTTTGCTGTCTTCCGCGGCGTTCGCGTCGTCGGACATCCCGGACACGTCCACAAGCTGAGACGGCAGCAGGTGCGAGCGGAGAATCCTCTCGGCGATGGCGAAGTACTGAGGGTATCCCAGATGTCCCAGAGTCAAGGCAGCGCGGAGGATGTCGCCGGTGTTGTTGGACTCGCCTCTGGTGATCAGGCCTTTGGTCTCGGAGTAGGTGTCGCAGGTGTAGATGTGCAGCGACTCCATCGACCACCCGAAGCTGCTGTTGAACCTTGGGAGGCCGTTGTCGAAGATCAGCTTGGCCCTCGCGGCGACTTCGGCGTCGTTGGTGAGCAGAGCGTAGTCGCAGAGGCCAGCGAGCACGGCAGCGATGGAGTGGCCGTGGGTCCCGGCGAGTTCCGTGATGGTCCCATAAGGAGTAAAACAGTTCGCCAACGCATACCGCGCCAGCCGCGAAACCAGTTCCAGCCCTGCTGCATCGTCGGACGCGCGATAGTAGCGCACCAATGCGTCCAGAGCGCGCCCCTCTTGCTCCGGTTGGCACTTGTATGGAAGCTCCACGGTAGCGGGCAGCAGATCAAGTTTGATTTGGCCCTCAACACCCACAAGACCAAGCGTCTTCCGCACCATCTTCCTCGCCAAGCCAGCCGATTTCGTGTCGCCGCGCTTGATGAGGGCGGTGAGGGCGTGGAGGTTCTCGCGGATGTTGTGTAGGTGGACGAACCGCTTGCCGGTGGTATCGGAGGGTGTGCCGGGGAGGTCGTCTTCGCCGTCGAAGAGGTCATACAGATGCCCGGCAAGGGCCGATAGCACATCCCCGGGGACTTTCTCGCCGACTACGCGCTCCACCATACAGAGAGCGTGGATCGCCCGGCCAACATCGTGGCACTTGTCCCACGCCCCGCTATGGCCGAACGCCGTAAGCTCTCCGTCGGCCCAGCCGCAGTTCCAGTAGGGCAAGTGGTTCTGGGTCGGGGCCAGCCCGGCCAGGAGAGCGTTTTTGCCAAGCAGCATGCGCTCTTTCAGATCAACCGGCTCAAGGGAGTACATATCGTCGCCTCCTGGGCTTGTCTCATGGACTACTGATATACTAAGTCGGTCACATTGAGTCTGCCGCATGCTTCACCCTGAACTTGTTTCAGGGTCTGTTCCCGATCGAGGCCAGATGCTGAAGCAAGTTCAGCATGACGTGTGCCACTTCCCTGAACTACTTAGTAAGGGAAACGATCCGTGATCTCGGCGTTGTTGAACTCTACCAGGAACTTCGAGAACTCGTCGACTACGGCTTCTGTTATCCTGCGGCCCTTTTCGGGGGTGGCCAGGCTTGGGTCGCCGCAACCGGAGTTGTTGGTAAAGAGGTGCCACGGATAGGCCAGGTGGATTTTGCCTTCGTTTATCGCGCTGAGGCTGGACTCGTTCGTCTCGCCCGCCGTCGCCCATTCCAGCTTCACAAGCTCGGGGAACAGGTGCATCGCCACACTTGTTTCCCACTCGTGCGCGTGCCCGCCAGGTTTTTCCGAGTTCTCTTCGAGCGCCTTGGGGGCAAACTCCCACCAGTTTGCATAGAAGATGAAGATATCCCGGTCCGTGATCAGCTCCTGAAGGATGTGCTGGAACATGTTGCCGCCGTGGCCGTTTACCAGCACGAGTTTTCGGATGCCGTGCGCTTTGAGCGACATCACCACATCCCGGATGATCGACTCATAGGTCAGCGAACTCCAGTGGATGGTCATCGGGAACTTGATGAGTTCGACATTGCTGCCCGCGGTAACTGGCGGCAGCATTACAACCTTGGCCCCGGCGTCCCAGGCCTTGGCGCAGGCAAGGTCGGCGATGGCTGTGCATGTGAGGGTGTCGGTGCCGTAGGGCAGGTGGTAGTTATGCGGCTCGGTCGACCCGAACGGCAGCAATGCCACCTCGAATCCCCCCTCGGTGTCCATTACGTCCTTGAGTGTGATATTGCTCAACCGCCAAGGTTTGCGTTCCACGTTCATTCTCCTTTGATGGCTCAGCCCAGGACTGAGTCTACGGCTTCCTCGAATACTTCAATCGACTCCCTCAGCGCGTCTTCCGGTATAGACAGCGGCGGCGCTATCTTCACGCACTCGCCCGCGATCCCGACCGGCGAGAACATAAGCAGGCCCCGATGCAGGCAGGCGACGTTGATGGCCAGGGCGGTGTCCGGATCGGGAGTCTTGGTTCCCGACTTCACGCACTGGATTCCAGCCACAAGCCCCATGCCGTGCATCACGCCGAGCCTATCCGGGTATTTGTCACGGATGCGCTGAAGCTCCGGAAGCAGTATCTCGCCCATCTTTGCAGCCCTGTCCGAGAGGTTCTCCCCTATCAGGACTTTCAGGTTTGCGACTGCGGCGGCAACCGGCAGCGGCGAGCCGGAGTGGGTGGATGTCATTGAGCCGGGGGCATATATATCCATGATGTCGCTGCGTCCGATGACTGCGGACAGCGGCAGTGATGACGATATGCCCTTGCCACAGGCGATAAGGTCCGGCTTGACCCCGTAGTGCTGGAAGCAGAACATCTTGCCGGTTCGGCCAAAACCGGACTGGACTTCGTCGAAGCACATCACGATATCGTGTTTCCGGCAGAACTCCTGCATCCTCTGGGCGTATTCAACGGGCAGGAAGTCCGGCCCTACCCCCTGGTAGCTCTCCACCATAACCCCCGCTATCTCTTCAGGCTTCACATTCTGGTCTGCCAGGCTGGAGAGGAACAGGTCGAATGAGGTGTCCTCGTTCTTGAAGCCATCGGGGAACGGGACCTGGACAAACGTGCGGTCGCGGTCCACCATCCAGGTCTTCTGGCGATCCATCCCGCCGGCAAGTTGGCTGCCCATGGTGCGGCCGTGGAAGGCGTTCTTGAACGTGACGAAATACTTCTTCCTCGGCCCATACTTCTCGAAAGCGTAGGTCTTGCTAAGCTTGATGCAGTTTTCAGTGGCCTCGCTGCCTGTGCTCAGGATGAAGGAGCGGTAATTGGCAGGGTCCGGCGAGATGCTCCGCAGCAACTCGGCAAGCTCGGCACGCTTCTCGTGGACAAACACGTAGGAAGAGAGCAGGCCCTGGTCGATGATCTCGCGAAGCGCGTCCTTGATCTCCTCGCGGCCGTGGCCTATGTTGGAAACCAGCACGCAACTGGACCAATCGATCCATCGGTTGCCCCAGGGATCGGACACCACCGACCCCTCGGCCTTGTGCCATATCACAGGCGGCTGCCCCATCATCGAGCGAGGTTCCGAGACCTTGAGCGACTCAAAGATCGGCAGCGACTCCGGCACCGGGAGCTGCGTCCTGATTGTTCGGTACTTGGTTTGGACAGGACTCACGTCCTGCGGGATAAGCGAATACTCTGCCATGGGTTATTACTCCTACTGCTTCCTGATTCGATGTTGGGTTGAGTGCTGTATTGCTGGAATAGTCACTTCCCCTCACCCCAGCCCTCTCCCCGGAGGCCGGGGAGAGGGAGGTTCTCGCCGACCCAGATCTTCTTCCCGATGACTGCGGCTGGTTCTCGCCGCGCCCATCGGACGCGGCTACAACTGGGATCAGATACCGGCGTGCCCGAGTTCTACGTGCGGGTTTTCCCCGTAGACTATCTTGACTGCGTCGCCGCCCCTGGCGATCGAGAGCCGCGCAGCCTCAACCACAAGCTCGTTGGCGCTGCTGTTGGCCGGGGTGGCAATGATGCCTCTGTCGTCGACGGTTTGGATGATCGCTCTTCGCCGCTCAAGAGAGGTCGCTTCGGACATCTCCGCGACTTCGCCCTCGATGGATTGCGCCATATTGATGGTCGCGGCGACCGAATCGAACCCGTAGCCAACAGGTTTGAAGCCAACGCCTTCCCAGGGCACCAGCTTGTAGAAATCGGGGTTGATGTAGTTGTGCTTCGTGCCGCCGATTCCCAGCCCCTCAAGATAGCAGTGGGTCGCGCCTCGGAACTGGTCATCGTGCTTGATCATCCCTGTCCGGCCATCGCCCTCGCAGAACATCGTGAGGCACTGCTCGTTGGAACCGGAGCCTTCGTCCGGGTAGCCCAGACCGTCGGTGACGCTCAGGAACGCTCCGTTCTCGTACCGCACGCGTCCGTTCGCCCACATATAACCCTCTTTGCCGTTGGGGAACTTGCCCTTGACCCCGATAACTGAGACCTCAACCGGCTTGACACCGGTGATGAAGCTAACTAGATCGACGTAGTGGCAGCCGACGTAGGTGAATGGGTCGGAAGAGTCGACCGTAAACCAGTTCTGGAAGTTGGACAATCGATAGTAATACGGCTCGATCATCTTGGCTTCGCCTGCAACAAACTCCCCGAAGTGCCCTAGCCGGTAGTCCTTGCGCGCTATAAGGGAGCGGCGGTCGAACCTCTTGTGATACTCAACGCCGACAAACAGGCCTTTCTCATAGGCCAGCTTCTCAATCTCTACCGTGTGCGCGTACTTCAGCACCAACGGCTTCACGCACAGCACGTGCTGGTTGCACTCCAGCGCTTCCATCACAACGTCATAGTGCAGGTGGTCCGGCATTGCGACCACCACCACCTGGCGCGGCCGCATCTTGCTGAGCACACTCTTGTAGAGGGCCGGATCGCACTTGTCCGCCGGTTCACTAAGTGACGGATATGCGGTGAAAGTCTGCCCGGGGAAGGCCTGCGCCATCTCAGGGCTATCTGCAAGGGCTTTAAGCGGGGGATTGTTGAGCGCGCAGACTGCTATGTCCCCCACGATCCCGGTTCGCTGGAGATGGTATATGGATGGCAGGAGCAGATCGTTGGTGATCATGCCTCCGCCGACAATAGTGACATCGATGGGCTTGGCCATATCTGAGGCTCCTTTTACTTCTTCGGGCAAGCGAAACGACGCCGGTTAGCCCGGCGCCGCCAAGGAAAAGTCTATCACCAGCGAGGCTTGGAGGTCAAACCGCGGAGTTGGGTGACGGAGAGAGTTCAGTCTTGCGCGCACACCCTTCCGCCAGCCCTGAGTAGCCGCGAGGCGCTGCCCCGAGCGGAGCGAAGGGAACGAGCAGCGTATCGAAGGGCGGTTGCTCCGTTTGCCCGTGCTTCGATACTGCCTGCGCACCTACTCAGCACTAGCAGCATACTATTCCCGCGGAACTGAACTCACACCTACTCCCCGATGATCTTGATGATCATTCTTTTCTTGCGGCGGCCGTCAAACTCGGCGTAGAAGACTGTCTGCCAGGGGCCGAGGTCCATCTGGCCGTTTGTGATCGGAATGATGACCTGGTGGTGCATGAGCAGGTTCTTGAGGTGGGCATGGCCGTTGTCTTCACCGGTGCGGTGGTGCTGGTAGTTGGGACCCTCCGGGGCCAACCGCTCAAGCATCTCCATTGCGTCATTGTGGATGCCTGGTTCGTTGTCGTTGACCCACACACCAGCCGTTATGTGCATAGCGGACACCAGCATAAAGCCCTCCCTGATGTTGCTGGCTCTCAATGCACTCTCGCACTCCCCCATCACGTTCACAAGCTCCCGCCGGCTGGGCGTATTGAACCAGATATACTCGGTGTGGCTCTTCATGACATTCCTCCTAATGTTCCTGTAATCAACAAAGACGCCGGAAGGGTTCTTCCGGCGTCTACACCAAGTTGCTATGTTGTCTGCCGCTGCCTATTGGCCGGGCATCGCAAACCCGCCCATCATCGGCAGTCCACCAATGCCGGGCATTCCAGGCGTATTTCCGCCCATCACACCCATTCCAGGCCGGGGAGGTCCAGGAGGACCACCGCCTACGCCTCCGGGCATTCCAGGCATTCCAGGCATACCAGGCCGCATAGCCCCGCCCGGCATTCCAGGCATTGTACCCATACCAGGCATTGCACCCATTCCAGGCATCCCAGGCCGTCCCATCATACCGTATGGGTTAGCCTGCCTCGGCAGCGCCCAAGCGGGCCACGAGCTAACCGAACGAGGAGAGAGCAGAGCAAACCCGGACACGCCTTGCCAGATTCGCGGCGGAGATTTCAGTCTCTTTCTTCTGGCCTCCGCAGCGGCTGCCTTCTTCTGAGCGTCACCCACGGAATCGCCCACTTTGTACATATCAAAGGTATTGATCCAATCCGGGTAAGGCCACGGCCCGTCCTGAGTCATTGCCTTAGGAAGCAGGCAGAGCTGCACGTGCTTCTGCAAGTCCAGATACTTGAAGCTCAGGAATGTCAGACCTTTTTCCGTCACTGTTCTGACCGGCGACTTCAGCGGCACGCTGCCAAACTCTATCGATCCGGCAGGTCTGCTGGGCGTAGCGGCGGCAGCCGCAGTCGCGCCAAACCCACCCATTCCGGCGCCCATTCCGGCACCCATAGGCCCGGGCATCATGTTGGCACCAGGCCCCATGCCTGCGCCAGGTCCCATGCCCGCACCAGGCCCCATGCCTGCACCAGGTCCAGCCATACCACCGGGTCCCATGCCGGTACCGGCAGCCGGTGGGCCAATCATCCCACCAGGCCCCATACCGCCACCCGCAGCGCCAGGCATTGGCGGACCAGCCGCCCCGCCAGGCCCCATATTACCCATCCGCATCCGCTCCGGACCCGCCACCGCGCCAGCTGCTCCAGCGGGAGGAGCGGGCCTGCCGCCAGGACCCATCTGAGCCCCTCCGGTAGCCGCGGTATCGTCGCCATTGCCACAACCGACAAGGCAAAAAGCCAACAGGCCCAATGTCGCCAACACGGCGATCAGCACGGCCATCCTGAAAATGTGATGTCTCAAATCCACCCCTCCAGCCAGTCGAAGGTTCGATTCCCTCGCACAGAAACTGCCAGTTAGTGTACTATTCGACAAAGAGCAGTACGAATTCCTTCTGTCAACTCTCTTTGCACGCCAAACATGCAAGATTGAGCCAAACCCGCACACGCGCGGCCCAACCTGCAGAGTTATCTAGGGCATTATACTATTTCGCGCCACCGGATGCAATCGGGGGCTCGGACTTAGTGCGTCGCCAGGTAGTCTTTGGCCAGCTTCTGGGCGTACAGATAGCTCTCGAGGGTAATGTTGGGCGGGACTGAGTGATCGGAGTGGAAGATATAGTTCCACCTGCCGTCGAATGCCGCCAGCTTCGACTCCACTTCCTCCCGGATGCGCTCTTTGTCACCGGTGGCCAGAATGCGCACGTCTATATTGCCAAAGAAAACAATGCTGCTGCCGTATTCCCGAACAAGCTCTCGCACATCCTGGTCGCACTTGGCTTCCAGCGGCTGCAAGGCATCGAAACCCACTTCCAGCAGCATCGGAATGAAGCTCTTGATCTTGCCGCACGAGTGCAGGATCGCTTTCCAGCCTTTGGAGTGCACGAAGTCGACTATAGCACGGTGGGACGGCATTACGATAGTCCGGTACACTTCTGGGCTGAACAGGGTCCCGTTCCGATAGCCCATATCGCCATAGAACCAGACTCCGTCTATGTCTATTCCGCCTTGAGAGTAAGCATCGAGGCACTTGATTGTCAGCTCACCCCAGGTATCCATCGCATCCCTGGCTACCGATGGCTCGTCCAGCATTGTCTCGAAGATACCGACCTGTCCAAAAACCGGCCAGACTTGCTCGTAGGGGTCGGCGGCGCCCAGGAATATCCACTTGCCCTTGTCTCTCAGCTTGCGCGCAACTTCGAAAGTGGCTTGATCTATCCTGGCATCGTTGTATTCCAGCCGCTTCTTGTAATCCCACCAGTCCGCAGGTTTCTTGATCGGCATGTCCAGCCAATGGGGAGTGTGACCGGATTCATCCTTATGATGGCGAGCTGTTACTCCTCGCGAGTCTCTCACCGTCTTGTAGGTATCATCCTCGCCGAGTTCCTCAACAGGGAATTGTGCGGTAAGGTCGAATCCGCCGGCGCCCTCCAGGTCAAAGCCCAGAAAGTCAGCGAAAGCAACCTCGGCAGGCGCACCCGTCTTCCGCCAGACTTTCTCCGTCTCCACCCACAAATCCTCGCATACGGGGTACTGATCCGGGCGCTTCCCGGAAAAGACACAGTCGAGTCGCTGTTTGGATGTCATCCATATCCCCCTATTGATACAAAGTGTAGTTGACCAGGACCAGCGCCACATTCACTCCCGGGTTCGGCAGTTGCAGACCCGCGTTCGAGGCGTGGTAGAAGCTGCCACTGACGGACAGCGCGGTTTTCGGCCCGGTAGCCCAATGGAGGGTCAGACCGGCGCGTTCGTTGAAGTTGGTCCGGCTCCCCTGCCCCGGCACTTTGTCTTTGAAGCGCATCACGCCGATGCCCAACTGGTATGATATGGCAAAGTGCTCTTTGGCATAGAACATCTGCGAGTAGTCGATGAACGTAGATATCCCAGTATTCCTGCCCTGAGTAGTCTGTTCTCCGACCATAAAGGAATATCCTACTTCGCTCCTGGACGAGATGAAATGTGCATAGCGCACACCGTAGACGTCGAAATCTATCTTTGGAACTTCCGTATTGTCTGTCACGTACCGGGTCTGGCCGTGGCCCACGGTAAGGGTCCACTCAGTCTGGCCTTTGCGCGTGCGGTCGAACCGAAACATCTCATCATCCGCGCTAACACCGGCAGCCAGCGCGACAAGCAGCGCCGCCCCAATGGCGCAACAGCGAGTCACCATCATCACTCTACCAATCATCCTCACACACTCCGCATCCCGAGCACTCCGACCAGCACTTGAGAGGGTATGCTTCGCCCCGTTTCGCCCGCTGGTATTCCGCCCAGAGATACCCCTTGTCTATTCGATTGTCTATATGGTCCCAGGGAAGCAACTCCTCCCCTGATCTTTCGCGATACAGATAGAACTCAAGGTCCGGCCCGGCCTTGCGCAGCCCAGTGCTGTAGGATCCGGATTCTTGCGCCGCCAAGATGAAGTCTAGCACCCGCCGGTCCCCTCTGGCAAACAGCGCCTGGTATAGCGCCACGCGTGGTGACTCGGTGGACAATCTGACCCGCGCGATGCCTTTGAGAGCACCACTGAGCAGATCGATTCGCGTCTTGAGGACATCGGCCCTCGCGAACGGGTGCCACTGGAACGGTGTCCAGGGCTTGGGCACAAAGCAGCTTGCCGAGACACTGAACCGGACATCTTTGTGAGCTGACAACAGCCCCCGAACCAGATCCCCTATTGCCAAGACATCCTCATCCGTTTCCGTGGGGAGACCAAGCATAAAATAGAGCTTCACGTTTCGGATTCCTGCCCCGGCCGCCGCTTCAACCGCGGCGTATATCTCTTCTTCGGTGGACGGTTTGTTGATTGCCCGCCTGAGTCGCTCGGAGCCGGCCTCCGGGGCGATAGTGAGGGTCTTCTGGCCCCCCGCTGCAACCAGCTTCGCCACTTCCGTAGTCACAGTCTCCAGCCTCACCGATGAGAGGGTAAACTCAGTGCCCTCAGATGTCAACCTCCTGCAAAGCTCCAGAACCGCCGGATTGTCGAACACGGCCGCCCCGACCAGCCCCATCCGCTTGCCGCCAGTATCCGGTAACTCCTGTTTTGGCCTGAATGGCCTACCTATGTGCCCGGCAACACAGAACCTGCAGCCTCTGCCGCAGCCCCTGGCAACCTCCACAAGCGCAATATCGCCAAACTCCGCATTAGGTGTGCTGATCGCTGAGATGCATTCCCTGCCCGCAAAATCGCGCGTCACCCGCCTTCTGACCGCATCCGGGGCAGGCGGGAGGGCACTCACTCGCGCCAACGTTCCGTCAGGGTTATACTCCGGCTCGTAGAGCGAGGGCACATATATCCCCGCCAGGTTTGACAAAGCTCCCAGAACCTCCGCTCTGGGCAGGTCCATCGTGTCACGGATTGCTTCCAACAACTCGGGCAGAGCATCTTCCGCATCGCCTATCAGGAATATGTCGAAGACGTCTGCCAGAGGCTCGGGGTTGAATGTAGCGCACGGACCACCGCCTATCAGAAGGGGGTGCTTTTCGTTTCTATCCCTTGCCAGAAAAGGAATACCCGCCAGCGCCAGCGTCTCAACCACATTGGCATAGTCAAGCTCGAAATAGAGCGAGAATGCCAAGATATCCAGAGAAGCCAAGGGGGTCTGGGTTTCGAGGGTAGAAAGGGAAGTCTGAGTCCTGCGGATTTCAGCGATCTCGTCAGGCTCAGGCAGAAACACTCGTTCGCAGGATGCGAAGCCCGTCTCGTTGATAAGCGCGTAGACTGTCTGGAACCCGAGGCTCGCCATTCCCACGCTGTAGCTGTTGGGAAATGCAATTGCCGCGCGAAGGGCCGCCGACTCGTCCCGCCGACACCCGCCCGACTCCGCCGCCAGAAGTTCTCTTGCACGCGCTCGCAGGTCTATTCTCATTGCTTCATGGTACACACGCAGCCGATAGGACAAATGGGACCTATGGAACTGCTGCTACCTAATCACGTCCGTCCCCATGTATGGCCGCAGTACCTCCGGCACAACCACGCTGCCGTCGGGCTGTTGGTAGTTTTCAAGGATCGAGACTACCAGCCTCGGAAGCGCCACTCCTGATCCGTTGCGGGTATGCACAAACTCCGGCTTGGCCTTTGGCTCCGGTCTGTACCGCACGTTTATGCGGCGGGCCTGGAAGTCCTCGAAGTTGGAGCAGCTTGAAACTTCAAGCCACTGCCCAACGCCCGGCGCCCAGATCTCTATGTCGTAACACTTCGCGGCGGAGAAGCTCATGTCGCCGGTGCACAGCAGCAAGACTCTGTAAGGGATGCCCAGGCGCTGGATGATGCTCTCGGCGTTAACGAGGAGCTTCTCGTGCTCGTCGTAGGACGTCTCCGGCCTCACGAACTTGACCATCTCCACCTTGTTGAACTGGTGGACTCTCAGCAGCCCACGGGTGTCCTTACCCGCTGAACCGGCTTCGCGCCTGAAGCACGCTGAGAAAGCCGTAAGATAGATCGGCAGGCTCTCCGTCGGCAGGATTTCGTCTATGTACATATTCGTGACAGGGACTTCGGCGGTTGGGTCCAGGAAAAGCTCATCGCCCTTGTCGCATTTGTACATATCTTGCTCAAACTTGGGAAGTTGGCCTGTACCGGTCATTGCTCTCGCGTTGACCAGGAACGGCGGAAACAGCTCGGTGTAGCCATGCTCACGGGTATGAACGTCTATCATCCAGTTGATCAGAGACCTCTCCAACCGCGAACCCAGGCCCTTGTAGAGGATGAACCCGCTGCCGGCTATCTTGCTGCCACGCTCGAAGTCGATGATGTCCAGATCGGTGGCGATGTCCCAGTGGGGCTTGGGCTGGAAGTCGAAGCTGTTTGGCTCGCCCCAGGTTTTGATTGTCTGGTTGTCGGCGGCATCTTTGCCGATAGGCGTACTCTCATGCGGCAGGTTCGGGATATTATAGAGAACCTGGCTCAGGGCCTCGTCCACGCCGGCAATGTCTGAGTCCATCTGCTTGATGGTCTGCGAAACGTCGCGCATACGCTCGATCTCTGAGGTTGCGTCCTGCTTCTGCTGCTTCATCCGCGCAATCTGCTCCGAGACGGTGTTGCGCTCCGCTTTCAGGGATTCGACCTCACTCAAGAGCTTTCGCTTCCGCTCGTCAAGTTCGAGGAACTGGTCCAACAGGTCGGTTCCCATATTGCGATTATTCAGGGCTGCGCGCACTACTTCCGGGTTGGATCTTATGGCTTTGGGGTCAAGCATTTGGGTCTCTCATTTCCCGCCTGCAAAAGGCGGCCTTGATTAGTTTGTCGGTGTGCTTTATTATACTTACACGCTTGGAACAGCGTCAAACTTCCTTGGAGGCAAGGTCACGAACGAGAACCCCCTGGTTTCTATCATCATACCCGTGTACAATGCCCAGAGATTCATCGCCCAGACCCTGGAATCCGTAGCGGCGCAGACTTATGCCGACTATGAAGTGATTGTGGTCGACGACGGCTCCACGGACGGTTCCCGCGCCGCTATCGAGCCGTTTCTTTCTGACTCGCGGTTCAAGCTGATTGCCCAGACCAACGCCGGCATCTCCGCCGCCAGGAATACGGCGATTCGGGCGTGCGCCGGTGACTTTGTGGCGCTCCTGGACCACGATGACTTGTGGCTGCCGGAGAAGCTTGAGCGACAAGTGGAAATCTCAGGGCAGAACCCAGAAGCCGGAATGATCTTCACCAACGCCGAGCTATTCGGCGAAAGTGGCGTTATCGGGAGCTACTACCCCGACCGCGCCACGTATCCCAAACAGGACATACTCGAACACCTGCTGGAAGAGAACCCATTCTGCGCCGGGACAATGATGGTGCGTAAGTCCTGCCTGGATGAGTTCGGGCTGTTCGATGAGAGCGTGCCGGGAGTGGATGACTATGAGATGTGGCTTAGGCTGGCTCTCAGCGGCGTCAAAGCGGCGGGGACCAATGAAGCCCTCCACAGGCAGCGAATCCACGCAAGCAGCTTTTCGGCAGGCAACCACGCGAGGATGCTCAGGGACGACCTGGCCTTGTATGATAGAGTGATGCAATTGCACGACGACAAAAAGCACCGCACATTACTCGCCCAGACGATTGCGGCGAAGAAAGCAGAGCTTGCGGTGGTGAATGCGCGTGACTGGACTCGTGGCGGCAAGGGCCGAAGACCAGGGTTTGAACTACTGAAGAGACTGATACCCGAGAAGACCAGGCACAAGCTCCTGGCCATTCTCGGGCGGGTTATCTCTAAAGGAAACTCCGCTAGTCCTGAGTAGACGCGAGGAACGAGCGGGGTATCGAAGGACGGTTTCGTGAGTGTTCGCCCTTCGATACACTCGCTAGCGCTCGCACTCAGGGCTAGCGGGATCAACCCAGCGTTGCGGCCGTTTGGGCTAACTGGTCCATGATCGGCAGATTGTTGGGGCACTTGGGCTCGCACTCGCCGCAGCTTGTGCAGGCCGAGGCTTTCTTGCCATCTTCCATCTTTGAATACTGCTGCCGCGCCCAGTCATACAGCCCGTATACCTTCGCCTTGTTGTAGAGGCTGAAGTTGGCTGGGATGTCCACTCCGTTGGGGCAGTCCATGCAGTATCCGCAGGCTGTGCAGAACTTCTTCCCCAGGGATGAAAACTCATCCAGGATGCGCTCCATGTTGTCGCGATCGGCCTTGGCAAGCCCAGTGTAGCGACTCATGTGCTCCACGTTCTCTGTCACCATCTCCGGGGTCTGCATCCCCGAGCAAGCGCAGCTAACATCCGGGTTAGAGACCACGAAGTGCAGGGCAGCTTCCGTCGTGCTGCTTGCCCCGCCGGGGATGAGCTTCTGAAGCTGAGGTGACGGAGTTGCAAGCATCCCGCCGGCCACCGGACACATCGCAATCACCCCGACCCCCAGTTCACCCGCACGTTTGATGGTGGATGCGTGGGTCCTGTCGAGTATGCTGTAGGGTATGGTGAAGCTGTCGAAGATGCCTGTCTCGATGCATTTAGTGAAGTTCTCCGGGCTATCGTGTCCAGTGAAGCCTATGTGGCCTACAATGCCTTCGGACCGCGCCTTATCCAAAGCCTCCAGCGCCCCACCCTTCTTTGTGAGGTGCTCCAGCATTGGCAGGCTGAACCAACCCACCTGGAAGAACTCCAGATAGTCGACACCCAGAATCTCCATCTGGAGGTCGATTTCCTTGCGGTATGAGTCCGCTGTAGTCTCGGGATTGATGCCGGCTTTGCCCGAGACAATCAGCCCACGGCTGCGGCCTTTCAGCCCACCCGCGGTGAGGTGCTGGCACTTGCCGTTCACATAGAAACGCGTCGTCTCGAAGTAGTTGATCCCCAGTTCGATTGACTTGTCTATAGTCTGGGCGGCAACCTCCGGGTCGTTCTCCGGTAGTCTCATGCATCCCATGGCGAGCGCCGAGACGCTCAGCCCTGTCTTGCCTAGTGGCCTGTACTGCATCTACTTCTGGTCCTCCGTGATTATTTCGATTTCTTCTCGTCTTCGTCGCCGGCAGCTTTCTTGGCCGACTTGGCGACATTCGATGTTCTTATCAGCACTTCGATCACTTTCGCAATCGTTGCCGCAGTGCCCGCGGCGGCAGCCATCTGGGGCGTAACGGCGCAATCGACCCGATCAGCCACGCTGTCCACGTGATCCGTCAGCCTCGTCGCAGTATCCTCGACCCGCCCGGCGATGTTGTCGACCCTGGCAGCGAGGGTATCGACTGTATCCCTGGCCTGAGATGAGATCGACTTGGCGTCCTGGACAATCGGGTCCACTTTGTCCATTATCTCCCTGCCCTTGGCCTCCAGCGAATTCTTGGCCTTACGAGCGACCACTATAGTGGCGATCACTAGACCAACAACCGCGAAAGTCGCCAATAGCGAACATAGAGCTATGATTGTCAGCGAGGCTTCTTGGCTCATACTTGGAATCCTCCAAATTGGATTAGTTGCTGCTCGGCGCTGCCGGGACACCGGCATTCGGACTCGCGGCGTTCGTTCCCAACGCGTTGTCCCCGTCTTTCGCCCCACCCTCTTCGGCGGGCTTGCCTGGCCCATCCTCAGCAAACGGCTTGGACAAACCACCGTCCCACTGCGGCAACCCGGCATACGGAGCCTTGGCTCCTTCGGGGCCGGTTATGTTCGACAAGCTGTACGGCTGCTTGAAAAGCGCGTCAGGGCTTGTTATTGGAGCCACCTGCTGCTTGGGCAGGTCGCTCGTATAGTCTCTCGTCCAGAACGCGAACAGTTCGGTCGTGACGCCCGCGCCTGTATAGTTCGACAGCGGGTTAGCGTATGGAGCAGAGTATTTGGCCAGAGCATCCGCGCCAGGCTGGCTCCGCTTCTGATGGGCATTCACGATAGACCACCCACTCGTCTTTCCAAACAACCCCAACTGCTCTCTGAACCCACGCCGGATCGGCTCTGTGTAACTGTTGGTCGACGACGGCTGCGATCTGTGCCCGGATGTCACAGCTACTGTCGGCTTCTTGGCTGGTTTCTCCGCAGGGGTCAGGTATCCCCGATCCTGAGCCAGACCAGCGTTACCCGCCAGTAAAATCAGGGATGCAATAAGGCCTATTCCCACGGACACAGCATTCAAAGCCAAGCCTCCATACTGCAATATCATACCATATTCCGGGCAAGGCTACTCAGATAGTATCACCTGTGACCATTCCGCGTTTGTGAGCGGGGAGGCTGCGTGGTATAATGAAATGTCAGATTGAGACAGGCGAAAGGGCATTGGCTCGCCTGTCAGACTGAGGCGCTACAGCCGCAACGGGCGGCCAAGCGCCGCTTTATTGGAGGTCCGCTTTTGAACCGCGCGGCCAAGAATGTGCTATTCATCCTGTTTGCCGTTGGCGTAGCGGCGCTCGTGTTGGGCGGAGGGCCGCTGTTTAAGGGGCCTGCTGCGCCCAAAAAGGTCGACTATACGGAAGCCCAGCGGATGATTGTCCGCGACGAAGTCTCATCAGCCAAAATCAACAGGGATAGACTCGACTTCGAGACCAAAAAGGGCGACAAGTTCTATACAGACCTGGACCCGATGTCACAACCAGTGCGCGCGAGCCTCGTAAACGATATTCTCACGCATAAGGTCCAACTGACATACGAAAAGCCACCGATCTCCGATGCAGTGCTGTCATTCCTGCTGTCCGTCATTCTCCCACTCGGCTTTCTTGTGGTGCTGTATTTCCTGTTTATGCGTCAGGCGCAGGCAGGCGGCAACCAGGCCATGTCCTTTGGCCGGAGCAGAGCAAGGCGCGCGGGCGAGAGCATCCCCAAAGTTACGTTTGAGGACGTGGCGGGGGTTGAAGAGGCTAAGCAGGAACTCCAGGAAGTGGTCGAGTTCCTCAAGAACCCCAAGAAATTCCAGGCGCTTGGCGCCAAGATACCCCGAGGCGTGCTGCTGCTCGGACCTCCTGGTTGTGGCAAGACCCTCCTGGCCAGGGCAATAGCAGGCGAAGCTGGCGTGCCTTTCTTCCACATCAGCGGTTCCGACTTTGTGGAGATGTTCGTGGGTGTAGGCGCATCACGAGTGCGCGACCTGTTTGACACAGCCAAGGCCAATCGCCCCAGCCTGATCTTCATCGATGAGATCGACGCAGTCGGAAGACAGCGCGGCGCAGGCCTGGGCGGCGGACACGATGAGCGCGAGCAGACCCTGAACCAGTTGCTGGTGGAGATGGACGGCTTCGACCCGAACGCCGGAGTCATACTCATCGCGGCAACCAACCGGCCCGACGTTCTGGACCCGGCGCTGCTGAGACCTGGGCGATTTGACCGCCGGGTGGTTGTGGACAACCCTGACCTCACCGGCAGAGATGCCATACTCAGGATTCACCTGCGCGGCAAACCGCTTACGGATGATGTGGACGTATCGAATCTTGCGCGAAGAACCCCGGGCTTCAGCGGAGCCGATCTAGCCAACCTGGTCAATGAGGCCGCTCTGCTTGCCGCCAGGCGCGACCAGAGCAAGATACAGATGAACGACTTCGAGGACTCAGTTGACCGAGTAATAATGGGGCCGGAGCGCAAGAGTCGGCTGATAAATGAGTCAGAGAAGCAGACGGTCGCGTTCCACGAAGTCGGACACGCGATAGTCATGGCTAAGCTGATAAACTCAGACCCGGTACATAAAGTATCGATTCTCCCCCGTGGCATGGCGCTTGGATACACGATGCACATGCCCACGGAAGACAAATACCTGGTTACCAAGAGCGAACTGCTGGACAAGATCGCGGGGTTGCTGGGCGGCCGCGCGGCGGAGCAGTTGGTCTTCAGCGAGGTAAGCACGGGGGCTTCCAACGATCTCGAGCACGCGACTGAGATCGCGCGCGCCATGATCTGTGAGTATGGTATGAGCACAGCCATCGGCCCTCGCACCTTGGGGCGCAGGCATTCAAACCCGTTCCTCGGGCGTGACATAATGGAAGACCGCAACTACAGCGAAGAGATTGCGAAGGCCATTGATGCCGAGGTCAGGGCCACCATAGAAGAGGGCTACGACCGGGCCACCCTAATCCTCACCGAAAACCGGGCGAAGATGGACGAGATAGTTGCTGTTCTGCGCGAGAAGGAAACCATCGAGGGCGACGAGTTCAATGCGCTGCTGCAGGGCACGGAGTATACCCCGCCGCCGCCCAGAGTGAAAGAGGAACCTCCCACAACTCCCGCAGAGCCGCAGAAGTCGGAGCCTGAGGTCACGGGCACGGCCAACCTGGAGCCGGGGCCCGCTTAGGGATTACCAGAGGAAACGCTGCGTAACAAATGTGAGCACCGTGCTCACTGCAAATAGAGGCACGAGGAAAGACAGGTCACGGACAGCCGTGCGCCTGTCTTCCTTGTTTCCGAAGAAGAGCAAGATCTCAGTCAGTATCAGCAGAAACGTTCCGATGGCTACCAGCATTGGAGCAAGAGGGACCACCGAAGACAGCAGGTTGGTCATACCCATCTGCCACAACAGCACCCAGCCCAGTCCCAATACCACCACTACCCCGGCCAGCAATACGATTCCAGCTATCATAGTATCATCTCGCCTGCTCTCATCCTATTCCGAGCTATGCTCCGCTGCCTGGTCGGGCTGCCCGTGAGACACCTTGGCGGAAGCATCGACTCTGATCCTGCTGATCCTGCCACCCTCAGTAGTCTGCACAGTAAACTTTATCAGCCCGTCGGTTACTTCTTCCCCATCGACTGGCTGGTGTCCCAACAGGTCGAAAACGTAGCCCGCGATGGTGTCATACTCTTCGCTCTCCAGCAGTTCATGGCCGAGGGCGTCGTTGAACTCATCGATCCGCATCCTGCCGTTAACCACGGCGGTATGCTCATCTACCAACTCTATCAGCGGCTCTTCTTCGTCGTATTCATCGCGTATTTCGCCCACAATCTCTTCGAGCAGGTCCTCTACTGTGACCAGCCCCGCAGTGCCCCCGTATTCATCCCTGATTATCGCCAACTGCGTGTTCGTCTTGCGGAACTCCCGAAGAAGCTCATCGACATCCTTGGTCTCCGGAATAAAATACGCCTCCCGCATGACCGAGCGGATGTCAAACTCCACGGGAGCCTCTCGCAGAACCCCCAGCAGATCCTTGGCATGCACGATTCCGACGATAGTATCAACATTGTCTTCGTAGATAGGTATGCGCGAATGCCCCGTGGAGACGACCACATCCAGGAGTTCGTGCAGAGTGACGGTAACAGGAGCGCAGTGCATGTCTGTTCTGGGCACCATGACCTGGCGGGCGACTGTGTCAGTGAAATCGAAGACGGAGTGGATCATCTCACGTTCTTCGGCTTCTATAACGCCCTCTTCCTCGCCGGCCTCAACAAGCATCCTGAGCTCTTCCTCAGTCATCAGCGGGGAACTGAAACGCACATGTCCACCGAAGGGCCTTACAGCCAAGTCGCTCAAGAACGAGACGACTACCACAGCGGGAAGGGCAATCTTTGAAAGCAGCATGACCACTCCCGACACACGCAGCGCCAGCCATTCCGCGCGCTGGAGAGCAAAGCTCTTCGGCGCGATTTCGCCCAGGACAAGAGTGACCAGACCCAGAAGAAGGGTGACCGCTGTCACTGAAATCCCCACAGATGTCTGTGGCGAGACTCCCAGACTCTGAAGCCATCTCGCCGGACCATCTGAGAGGCTGACCGCCGTAAAAGCAGAGGCCAAGAGTCCAACAAGGGTAACACCCATTTGAACTGTAGCCATGAAGCTGGTCGGATGCTCCAATAGTCTCTGGACTCTCTGTGCCCTGTGGTCTCCCTCCTCCGCAAGCTGGCGGATTCTGGAGCGTCTCACAGAGACTAGGGACATCTCCGCAGCCGCGAAGAATGCGTTGACCATCACCAGACAGAAAACTATCAGCAGTCGCAGGCCTATATATTTTGCGTCGAATTCCACTTGTTCCTACCTACATCCAAGGTCAGAAATCAGAAAATGGGGTCCAGCACCAGGTAGGCAAGGCAAGTAATGCCTGTTGCCACCACAGCCCCAATAACAACCTCTTCCAGAGTGTGTATACCGCCCTCGACCCTGCTCTGGGCTACCAGAACCGCCAGAGCAAACGCCATCAGCCCGATCGCGACGTTCCACGACATAAACAGAATTGTCGAGGCGAGGAAGAAGCCGACAGCCGAATGGCCGCTGATGATGCCGCCTTTCAGGATGCTGCCCTTGCCTCCCGCGACCTTCCACATTATCGCAATAATCATCAGCAGCAGGAACGTCACAATGATGATGGACGCCCAACTCGGAGGCTGCAGGCCAACATCGGCCTGGATATTCTTCAGCCTATCCCCGTTCCCGAACAACAGCACGGCGACAGCGATGGCGTTGATGGAACTGATGAGCACAGCGCCTGCCGCAATATCCTTGGCGAACTTAGCCAATGGGTGGTAAGACTGTGTGACCAGGTCTGTCATCGCCTCGATCGCGGTATTGAACATTTCCGCCACGATAACCAGGCTCACCGCAAACAGAAGCACTATGACCTCGAACCTGCCCAACCTGAAAATCAGGCTGAAGACGAGAACCAGCGTCAGCGCCAGAAAGTGAAACCTCATGTGGCTCTGCGTACGGAATACGTGCACCACGCCGTTGATGGCGTATTTGAAGCCCCCGAATGGATTCCTCACCCTCATCTATGCTTCATCTCCAACACTCAGGAGTTCGGTCTGTCTTGCGAACATTCGCTCGGAGTCCGAGTCCTCCGCGTGATCGTAGCCCAGGAGATGCAGGACGCCGTGCGTAAGCAGCATCTCGACTTCCTGCTGGGTGGTCTTCTTCGCGGCCCTGGCCTGGCGCTTCGCGGTCTCCACCGATATGACTATGTCTCCCAACAGACCCTCTTCGTAGTCGCCCAGAGGGGTATCGTCGCCCTCCAACTGAGAGAACGAGAGAACGTCCGTAGCCTCGTCCATATCCCGGTAGTGGAGATTGAGTTCGCTAATGTGCTCGTCGGTAGTCAGCACAACACTGAGTTCCGAGTCCTCACGCGCTCCCTCAGCCTGCAGTAACCGCAGCGCCAGCCTCTTGAGTCTGTTCACTGCTATCCGGGAGTTCTGTAGATTCTGAACCTGTACCTGCATCTATTTCTATCTTCTTTCCAATGGCGCTGAACACGTCCGGATACTCAATCCGAGCGTGGAGTGTGCCCATAAGGGCCTTCACGAACCGCTCGGAGATGATTCGCACTTCCTTGAAACTCAGGTCTGACTCATCAAGCTGGCCGTCTCTGAACTTGTCCCCAACAACCTTCTCAACCATGGCCTCGATGGTGGCTGCGGTGGGCTTGTCCTGGCTGTGGCTGGCCGCCTCGACAACGTCCGCCAGCATCACAATAGCCGATTCCTTGGTCTGAGGCTTCGGCCCGGGATATCTGAACCGCTGCTCCATCTCCTCGGGCCGATCATGATGATCGCCGAGCTGGTGATAGAAGTACTGCACCAGCGACGTGCCCTGATGCTGAGCTATTATATCCAGAATCACCTTGGGCAGCTTATACTCTCTGCCAACTTCCAGGCCATCCTTGATGTGAGACAGAATGACCAGAACAGAAAGCGTTGGGCTGAGCCTGTCGTGGACATTCTCCACATGCTGGTTTTCGATGAAGAAGTGCGGCCTGCGGATCTTTCCGACGTCGTGGTAATAGGCCCCCACCCTTGCCAACAGCGAGTCTGCTCCAATAGCTTCCGCCGCCGCATCAGCCAGATAAGCGCACAGGACGCTGTGAGTATAGGTTCCAGGCGCCTCCATGACGAGCCTCTTGAGCAGCGGGCGGTTGGTATCCGCAAGCTCCAAAAGGTAGATGTGCGTGATACGATCAAAGGGCCGCCCAAGACACGTTCCAAGCAGGAACAGAATAGCCGAACCGAGAGGCGTCGCCACGCCTGCCCAGAAAGTGCCCGAAAGGAGTTGCGAGATAGGCTGACCGGATATCCCGCCAGTAATCCAGACAAGCGCCATCCCGGTCCCGCTCAGAAACCCAACAGCGCGGGTAAGGTCGCTTATGTTGCGAAGCCTCGCCACCGCATGTATACCCACCAACGACGTAATCAGCGCGTTCGCCGCAAACTGTAGGTCGCTGTGCAGAGTAAGGCTCAAGACTATCGACAGCAGAGCAGTTACCACCACGGCCAGAGACGTGTTGAAAAGCACGCTCAGCAGCATACCCGCCGTAACAACGCACGTAAGCCCCATATAGCCGACCTGCGCGGGGCTGAGTTCGAGCCCGAGCAAGCTTCCGCTGATGCGCAGGGCAAGCGTGCTCAGCACAACCACAACCGACAGCAGGATCAGGTCACTGATGTTGGAGTGTATGTCCTCATGGAAGTGCCTGAGATACAGATTGACCAGAAAGATACCGAGGACCACGAACAAGCTGAGCGAGGCAAAAGCCGCGAAGTCGATACTGGGGTTTCGCAGGCCCAAAGCTTCGAACTTCGCGATATGATCCTGCAGCACAGGTTCACCCTTGGATATGATGATCTGGCCGGGAACAATCTGCCTGTACACGGGCTGAACCGAGTTCTTCGCGCGCTCCACAAGCGCTGCGGTCCGGGCAGAGGATATGGCTCTGTTAGGCCTGATGGCGTCTGCGGCGAGTTCCCCTGCGGCAAGCGCTGCGCCCCGGTCCTGCGAACTGCTCAAGGCCTCAGAGAGAATCGAGTCACGAGCAATGTGAAGCGCTGCCGGGTCGTCTTCTATATCCTTGGCAGACGCGGACGACACCAGCCGATTGGCCAGATCCTCCACCTGCCGCAACTCCGAAGGAGTCAACCCGAGAACTGTCTTCAAGGTAGTATCGGACACCTGGCGCCCCAGCGCAGGTCCCAGTTTGGCGCGCAGAGTGGTGACAAGCTCCTCGGGAGCGTCCTTCGGAGCGCTCATCCGCACGGCCTCCACGGTCTGGATGACCGTTCTGAGCGCGCTCATGGAGTGCTCCGTCGCCCCTGGAACCGGGTCAAACGCCCGTCCTACCTTTATGGAGGCCTGTATGCGTCTGAGATCGGTTTCCTGCTTGTCTTCGTAGCTGACGGTGCGGCGGGCAACAATCGAATCGGGACTGATATCGCCAACTCTGAGGGAGACTTTATTGGGCAAGAGGTGTACAGAAAGCAGAAAACATAGGATGGCGCAGGTGGCGAAGGCCAAGGTGACCCGACCAAGGCTGCCGCAGAAGGAGAGTTTCCTCCAACTGCCGCCCTTGCCGGCAAGGCGCTTACCCGCAATAAAGAAAGGTTTCATAGCTGTTCGGGCCTACGCCCGCAAAACACTTTCAGCGATGCTGCCGGCCAATTTCCCATCCAGCCTCCCGGGAAACCGCTTCATCAGCGCGCCCACCAGCTTGCCGCGTTCCTTTGGGTCGCTAAGACCCATACCGGCAGCCAATTCCCTCGCGGCGGCTTCAATCTCTTCTACAGCCAACGCGGGTGGAAGATATTCTTCGATGACGCTTAGCTCCTCGGCTTCTCTCGCGGCTATATCGCTCCGACCGCCAGACTTCGCCATCTCAATGGTCTCACGGCGCTGTTTGGCAGCCTTTGACACGACCGCAAGGGCCTCATCATCGCTCAGTTCCCGGCCCTTTTCGATCTGGGCGTAACCAAGCGAGGAGATGAGCAAGCGAATAGTAGACAGGCGCAGCTCGGCCTTGCTTTTGAGCGCCGCCTTCATATCGTCGCGAAGACGTTGGGTGAGCGACATCTTTAGGATTATGCTCCTTCAATGGTTTCTTGCCGCAGTTCACGGCCGGAACCCTGCTTTACCCAGTCAGTTTCGCGTTTAGCGGCTCTTGAGCTTCATTTTGCGGCGTCGCGCGGCTTCCGCTTTGCGTCGCTTGTCGCTGGGCTTCTCGTAGTGCTCGTGAGCCTTTGCTTCCTTGAGAATACCAGACTGCTGGAGGATTTTCTTGAAGCGCTTCAGCGCGCTGTCCAGACTCTCGTTGGGTTTGACCTCAACCTGTGCCAATAACAATCCCTCCCATTTTATGGAACTATCACATAAGTTATTACCCGCGCCGGCCACTCCGACCCGGGGACAGCCTACGTACATTCAAAAAGTCTCGCTGCTGAACCAACAGCGACAAAGAGGATTATACCGTCTGAAGCTGGCGCATGTCAAGCTGAGCAGCCGAGTTGAAAGTGGAAAGCAGAACCGTCTACGGCAACCTCCAGCGCACCACGTCGCAAGTGAACCTGTCCGGTGGCTCCATGTGGTAGCTGGTCACCGCGCAGCAGGTTATCAGGCTGTCGTCGGGAAGTTGGAGCGTGACCGGCCAGCCTACGTATAGGTCAGCCGAAAGGGAAAGCTGGATGGGGTTATCGAGGTCCCACGTGCGGCCCTCATCTTTGCTTATTACCGCAAATGATCCCCAGGGCAGGTGGTAGTTGGAGTAGGATGCAAGGATTGCGCCATCGGAGAGTTCGGTGAGATAGGCGTGGACCTCCGCATTGGCCAGCATTGGTCGGGGCTTGGACCAGTGCGCGCCGTCATCCATTGATTCGGTCAGAAATGTGGTTTCGAAGCCCTCGCCATCAGTGCCGGGAGTCTGAGTCCGCAGCGCTGCCAGCATCTTCCCGTTTCTCAGCTTGATGGTAGATACTTCGCCGAAGCCGCAGTAGTCCCAATCGACCATCCCCTCGGAGTATTCCCAGGTCTCTCCGCCGTCTTTGGAATTGGCAATCTGCAGATTCGGGCTGCCGCCGCCTTTGGCCCACCAGTCGTTTCTGAGCGCGCGGACCATTGTCACCGAGCCATCCGCTTCCACGCTCAGGTTTCTGGGGTAGTCAGCATACTTGCCCTCGGCATCAGTCGCGCCGGTTACTATGAAAGTCTCCCAGGTGACACCTCCATCCCTTGAGCGTGAGACCGGCATTACATTGGCCCTGGCTATAGCACTGTTCGGATTGTCCGTGTCGGCGAAGAACCCGCCCTGCGCCGTCATTACCAGAGTCCCATCAGGCAGAGCAGCCATGGCCGGCTCCTTGCCGTAGAGAGGGGTAATTCCTATCTCCTGCCAACTTAGGGCGCCATCACGTGACTCGTATACGTGGATGATGAAGAAGCGCTTTGCCGGGTCTGTTTCCTTGTTGTCCCTGCAAACAGCGATGACCAGCTTTCCGTCGGGCATTCTTGCCATACCGGGCTTGTAGTTGCCGCGTCCCCCGCACCTGGACCGCACTGCGTGCTCCCACCGCACGAAGCCAATGCGCTGAAGGTCCTGGCCGGTGTAGCCGGTGAGGTCTGTCGGATATTTCGAGTAGTCGTAGCCTGCAAGAAGCTCCGCATTCAGCATCTTGTCCTGTTCGGTCCTGCCAACTTCAACCGGGTCTCGATCTCCAGAAGTCATGGTGTCCCCCTTTCCAGTTCTGGTAAGTGATAGCTTGGGAGGCCTGTCTCTTCCCCTCACCCCATCCCTCTCCCCGGAGGCCGGGGAGAGGGGGGCGTGGCGTTTCGTCGAGCTACTCAGACAGTTCTTTCTCCGCCCTGGCGTAGATGTCCTCCAAGGCTCTTTGCTTGTCTTCCGGCAGGTGGAATGTCTGTTTGAAGCTGCTTATCCGCTGGATGCATTCCTCGCGGGCGCGGTCTTTCAGGGTTTTGCCATGAGCCATCCACGCCCTGAGTTTCTCGCGCACCAGGCGATCAGACGAAGGCATTATGTTCCTGAACTTGATGACCGTGTCCTCGCTGGCTATGAACTCGTCCTTGCCCAGACAGACATCGCGCAACAGAGCATAGGTCTTCTCATCGATGCTGATCACGTCCGGGTGGGGATCGAACGCCTCGACAGCCTCCCGAATGTAGTTCACCATCTCGACATCTATCACAAACTGGACACCGCTGAAGAGATCGTCCACGCACAGGCTGCCGACGTAGCCGAAGGAACGGCAGCCCTGCAGCACGGCAATCATTGCTCCGCCCATCTTCTCCAGAGCCGCCTGCTCGTCGATGGAACTGGAGGCGGTTTCCAGCAGGCAGTGATCGGCCATGTACCAGTCGCGCGGCACACGGGCCACGGCGGGGCCTATCCGGGAGTTGAGATACTTCATGAGGTGCTGTCGAGGATGTCCCCATGCCCAACAGGCGTGGCGGAGGTCTGTCAACAGTCCCCCGTAGATGCCCACGGAAAGCTCGATCTCTGGGTCGAATGTGTTGAACAGAGTATAGACGCTGAACATATCGGCCACATACATCGCCATGCTTCCCGCAAGGCTGACCGGCTTGGTGATGCCCAGCATCGGGTAGTCAAGCACCTGGAAGTTGAACTTCTCCCCCCGCTTCCAGCGTGGGTAGTACTCCAGGAAGATGTCCAGATCTTTATCATCAATCATCATGGGTTGGCAGACGCACAGCGTGAGGTCGAAGGGCTTCTCCATCACCTGGTGCATCTCGTAGAGAAACGGCAGTTGGCGTTTGTCCAGGTAATCGTATGGTCGCACGCTATCGCTGGATTCCCAGCATATCTTGAAGCAGGAGATCCCGCGCATCAGGGGAGGGAGGTCTTGAGGCACCACGGGGTAGTTGCCGCCGATGCCGAAAGAGTCCATCAGCTTGATGGAGTCGCGGAGGTCCTGTTGGGTTGCCTGGCGGATCTCGTCGGTCTCTATGTCTCTCAGCGCCATCGAGACCCCGCCTACGGACATCCTCCAGTCGGTCTTCACCGGCGGGGCGGGGTTGCGAAGCAGGCCCTCGCGTGTCTTGGCAACATATTTGTCGAAATTGGCTTGAAGGATGTCGAGGTCGAAGTGGACCCGGTCGCCCTCAATCCGAACGCCAGGCTTACCCCGGACGCCGTCGAGGAATCGCTCGCATCGAACAACCAGCCCGACTTCGCTCGCGACTCGCAGGCCTGTGTCGCAGCAAAGCTCCACTAGCTCCGGGCTGAGATCGACCGCATATTCAGGATAAGAGTAGTTCACTCGTGCTGCCTCACTTCCATCGGCTTCGCACTCCCTTCAGATATGGCTCAGCCTGTAGTTCCTTGCCCTTTTGTGTCGCCACGGGCTTCTCGGTCTTCGCGTTCCTCAGAAGCTGCTGCGCGAGGCTCTCGTCTTGAACCAGCAGATAGAGCGCGGCGTCCGTCAGGATCGGCTCCACCCACCCTATCCCACGGGGCTGCCTGACGGACTTCATCCGAATCAGCACACCATCCTCCACCCGGTAGACAGCCTTTGCCTTGAACCACGGCAGATCGGGACAACTGAAGTGCGCGTTCCTGGCCTGCCTGGCTTTGAAGCCGTTTTTGTCGCAGTCAACGTCTTCATTCACTGCGGTCACGAGCAAGCCCTTCTCCCCGCACAGAAGGGTGCTAACCCACAGTTTGTCCATATCCGACCTCACCAGATCGACTGGACTGCTGATCTCGATCATCGGGCCGACCAGCCTCAGCACGCGAGAAGTTCGGCCTATAGCCTGCCAAATCTCAGGCATGGCGTTGCTGCCGTGGAACAGTAGTTCGCCGGAAGCCTCCGTGGAGTCAACGAATGACGAGAGACCTTTGGCTCCGCACCCGACGGCATACAGCATCTGCATCCTCACTTCCGACGGTGTCGGAGCGCGACCAAAACCCCGGACTCGGTTCTTGTCGACCAGTGCCTCTCTGCCTCGCTCGGCTACTCCGGCCATTCCCATCCACGGGGGATGCGGGGTAATGAACTCCTCCCAGGAGCCCTGATACACGAAAGTGAACGGTTTCGGGGCGGTTGCTCGTTTGACCACTGCCGCTTTCTCTCGGATCGCTTTCACAGGCCAGCCGACGGTGATCGGGTAGCAGTCGGGGTTTGTGATATCAGCTATCGGACCGTAGACAAAGTAGTTCCAGGGCGTGAATGTGAGGTCAAGAGTGATGATGACTGGAGTCAGTGAGTCTTCCGAGTTGAGGCCACCGGTAAGCGACACGCAGGCCGGAGCGGTGGTACCGATCCGAGCTTGATAGGGTCGCTCGGGGTCCGCGCCATAGTCTATGCAGTCCGGCTCATCCATCAGCAGGTATCCCGCCAAAGCCCGGTGGCCCGCTATGCCCTCCTTTGTGGGATCACCGGGGTTGTAGCCATGGGTAGCCATTCTGACTCCAGCTTCCTGAGCGGCGTCCAGTTCTCTCTTTCCGGCCTTGCCGAAACTGAAGAACGTGTTGAGACCGGCTCCGGCGATTCTGGTGAGATCGGGCACGCCATAGGTGCCAAATGTGGTCAGGTCAGTGAAAGCGCGAATGGTGGCGGCAGTCTTGCCGGACTTGAGATGCACTCTGAAAGTGTACCGCCTGCCTTTGATAAAGGGTTTCTTCGGGGTGACCACCAGAACCAGCAATCCAGCCGCAGGCTTTGCACTCAGCCATGTGGCCTGGCTTCCCAGCATAACACCGTTCATGTAGACTGAGGCTGATTTCGCGCTTTCAGCAGGCGAGCACTCTATGTAGACGTACGCCTTACCCATCCCTCGCGCGAACACTATCCCCGCGATGCGCGCTTCGGGGTCAGATGGTAGAATGGAGCGCTTCAGCGTTAGTTCGTCAGTGAACCGCACTTCCAGTGAGATGGGCTTCTCGCGGTGGCTGCGGAGGCTGATACCTATCTCTCCCTCCATCCCCGGCGGCAGGACACTGGGCTGCATCCGCCACCAAATGGCGCCATACGCGGGAGGTTTGGCCAAGTCCTTGACGTCCACCCCATCAAGGGAAAGCCCCTCCAGAGATACCGGTTTGCCCGACCGGTTCAATATGTACGCGTAAACCATCGATCCCAACTCTGGGAACGCCTGCTTGGCGGCGTTGATATCAGCATTGCCCTCTGGGCGGACTTCCTCTTTCACCACATTGCGTATCTGGTGAGCGGTTGTGACCCAGACTCCCGCCGTATCACAGAAGGCAAACGCGGAACACACAGAGACGAGGACTATCGCGAGAACGGAAACGAGTGTCAATTTCACAAAGCACCTCATTGTGGATTACGGCCACACTTTAGCATCGGAAAGGAATGCCGTCAACCCAGCGGCTAACGTCGCTCGTGGATAATGTAGCCTTTGAGAGGATTGCGTACGACGGCAACGTAGTGGTCTCGAATGTAGGCCTCGAGTTCGGGAAATCTGCGGGTGGTATCCGGCCCGTGCGTCCAGGGTTTGTCCAGACTCACAACTTCGAGCACAAAGCGTGGCTTGGACTGCTCCAGGTCTCGCAGGAACTCGCCGCGCAAGGCCTGGATGTACGGGTGGGATACATCGTGGTAGAAGTAGAAGTCATAGATGAAGCGTGTACCGCACATCGCCTTTGACTCAAGAATCGCGGCCACCGCTCCGCCTGTCCAGTCCAGCGGCTGCACGGTGTCACCTGGCCTGAGGTTGGATTGAAGGAACGCTGTCATCTCCTGAACGCGTCCGGTCTTTTCGGCGATGGTCTGCCGATTACGACCGGTGACGGCGGGTATTGCCCCTTGAGCGATCAGCGCGGCGCAGACCAGCACAATCGCCCATCTTCCGGCAACGCGAGCCCCGGCCTGCTCCGCGAAGGCCAACACCGCCAGAGCCGATGCAAAGTAGAAGAGCGGCATCCAGTGGTATGTCCAGAACTTGCCGCCCGCCACCAGATACGCAACGCCACAAACCATGCCCACGACCATGAGGCGGGTAAGGCGACTCTGCGGGGAAACCCGAAGCTTGAAAGCCAGATAAGCGCCGACCAGGCCCACTCCCACAACTATAGGTTCGTACCCGAACCATGATGCGCCTTTCAGGTCCCAGATGGCTCGTTCATAGCCCTGAATCGGCTCGCCTTGCCCGGAGAGGCCGTTATAGAGTGGCCAGTAGTTGCGTGATATGTCGAGAAACGCGTCCCAAGCTCCGATGTAACTTATCCAAGCCAGCGAAGCAGCCAGAGGCAGCGCGCTGCAGAACACGCAAAGGCACAGGCCTGACGCGACTCGGCTGTTGGACACGTCAGCCTTACGCTGTGCCCAGACCGCCCAAGCAAACATGCCAACCGCAACCAGGGCCGCCTGAGGTTTCACCGAGACCGCAGCCCCTGCGAGCAGACCCATCAGAACCCACTGCCAGATCGGAATCTCTCTCTCGGAGGCCTTGTTCAGAACCAGGAGAATTGGAGTGAGAAACAGCAGGACTGCAGTCTCTCTCTGGAGGCTGGCGGTCGGCCCGAGACTGAGGTAGATCACCGGAAACACAACAGCAGCAGCCCAGGCAGCATCTCTGCCGAATCTGCGCATAACTGCCCATCCGCAGCCGGTGATACTTGCCAGGAAAGCCAGATCGACCACCCGAAGCGCGATGTGGTTGCCGTTAGTCAGTTTGTATATCCAGAGGTAGATGAGGTCGGCCCCGGGCATGTTCATGTCGAATATGTCCCGGTAGGGGAGCCTGCCGTGATCCATGAGGAACCCGATGTAGAGCATTATCGGGCTGTCATGCATGGGCCGCCACCAGAGCGATTCGATGGCAGTACCCACGGCCACGGCCGTAAGCAGCGCGAGGGAAACGCAGACCAGTTCGTCCTTCGAGCAAAGCTTGGAGAGAAGTCTACGCAAAGCCGAAACCTGCTTCAATACTCACACACAAAGGTTGATAGAACGTGTGCATCACAGCACACCAAAATACTTAACCAAGTCCTCAATGGGCTTGCGCTTTTTCACACCACTGGTGTCCGCCGGGTAGCCCAGCGGGGTGAAAGCAATTGGCTCGACTCCTTCGGGAAGTTCGAATACCTGCTTCGCCACGGCGGGATCGAATGCTCCTATCCAACAGGTGCCCAGACCCAGATCGGCGGCGGCGAGGATTATGTGGTCCATCACGATGGTAGCGTCCACATCGGAGTAGTTGCGGCCATCCATCCTCTTCCACGCCTCGTCACCGATAGCGCACACACCCAGAACCAGCGGCGGCTGGGAAAACCAGTCTGCCTTGTAGACTTTCTTGAGTTCAGCCTCGCGCCCACGGGTATTCACAACCAGTGTAAGGAAAGGCTGCCTGTTTGCGGCAGTAGGAGCCAGCCGAGCCGCCTCCAGCACCTGCTTCACCAACGCATCAGGCACCACATCAGGCTTGTACGCCCTCACAGAGTATCGCGCCTTGATCAGATCCTGAAAATCCATCTCACAGCCTCCCGGGGAACTGGCGGAATTGTTCTGACAAGGCAATTATAGCAGAATGGAGGGGGTGTGGGGTATAGGCAGATATGAGGAATGGCCTACTTGGGCAAGCTGTAATACCATCTCGCGTAGCGAAACCACAGAGGGACGGTAAACCATATTAGGCCCGCCCAAAGAACACCTAGGTAGCCGCTTCCGAACATCGGCCAACCCGTACTGACCAAGCTTTTCATTGCCGCATTCGCTGCTATGTTCGCGGCAAGAGCGAGAAACACCGATGCGGCATGCTTGGCTGACCGTCCTATGTTCTCGGGGGACCACCTCATAGCGAACTCGTCTCCCATAGAACAGTTAGGTGTCTCCCCCAGAATACTCTCGGTGACGGCTATGTAGAGCCCACCAGCAAACCAGCCGATAGGTATGCATATAAGCATAGCGATTATAGTGTCTAGCACACCTAATCTTAGGTATGAGGGGCTACCCCACAGGAACCAGGTAAATATTCCTAGATACAGGAAAACGGCAAGAACCGCACCCGACCCTCTGAGTTGCCAGGGGACGTCGGATTTTCTGATGCTCACCGTATTCGCTACAGGCTTGTCTGTGGATACGCTCATTTGTACGTTCCTCCAGCCGACTGCACTTACCGATTATGACACACGCATTCTACCACCAGAGATATTGGGATGCAACAGCCCATATCGTACAGTTCCAAGGTCTCACTAGTCGCTTAGTCAGCTCACATCCCCCCTTCTGCGGAAGCCCCCTTCAAAAGGGGGAATTGGGCTTATGCGAATCTGATAGCATTCTTGCTTCTCCGCCTTATCTGTGCCATCTGCGTCATCTGCGGATACTCGTCTCCCCGTAACCCCGCGATTCGTTTGACATCACCCCCCATTTTAGCCTAGAATATCGTAGAAGCGGGGGATGGTTTTGCCTTCCTCGCTTTCCTAGTTTAGCCTTGATTTTGACCGGAGAAATGTGCAAATGGCCGACTACACGGCGCCGCGCGGCACCAGGGATGTTCTGCCCTCGGAGTCGGCAAAGTGGCAGTTCCTCGAAGAGATGTTCCGAAAGGCGTGCGCTCTGCACGGCTACAGAGAACTGCGCACGCCCACCTTTGAACACACCGAACTCTTCACCCGCAACCTCGGCGAGACCACCGATGTGGTCAGCAAAGAGATGTACACGTTCGAGACCCGGGGCGGCAAGAGCCTGACCCTTCGACCCGAAGGCACCGCACCCGCGATAAGGGCATTCGTGGAGCATGGCCTCTCGGGCGCACTGCCTGTCACTAAGCTATACTACGTTGCGCGGCTGTTCAGATACGAGCGCCCGCAGGCTGGGAGATACCGGGAACACACCCAGCTTGGCGTTGAGGCTCTTGGAGCGACTGACCCGGCTATCGATGCTGAAGTCATTTCACTGGCTGCGACATTCTTCGCTGGCGTAGGCGTGAAGAACGCCGAGTTGAAGCTGAACTCAATCGGCTGCCCGGAGTGCAGGCCGGGTTACAGGGAAGCTTTGAAGGCATTCGCAGCTGACAGAGTCTCTGAGCTTTGCCCGACCTGCGCAACCAGATACGAGCAAAATCCTCTGCGAATGCTGGACTGTAAAATACCCTCCTGCAAGCAGATCCTGGCCGATGCACCGAAGATGACTGATCACCTCTGCGAGGACTGCGCATCGCACTTCGAGAGTGTGAAGAAGTATCTGACAACTTTGGGAATTGCGTACACGCTCGACCCGAAGTTGGTGCGTGGGTTCGATTACTATACCAAGACAGCGTTTGAGTTTGTGTCCGGAGAGTTGGGCGCGCAGAACGCTGTCGGCGGCGGTGGCAGATATGACAATTTGGTCAAAGAGATTGGTGGGCCGGATACGCCGGGGATTGGGTTTGGCCTGGGTATGGAGCGGCTGCTGCTGACTCTGGAAGCGATGGGAGTCGATCTGCCCTGTGCTTGCCCGACCGATGTGTATGTTATCGGCCTTGGCGCAAGTGCGCACGAGGCGGCGGTGAAGCTGGTAGCTGATCTGCGGGCGTCGGGTCTGGCGGCAGATATGGACTACACCGGCCGCAGTATGAAGTCTCAGATGAAGGTAGTGGACAAACTCGGAGCGAGGTTCGCGGCTATTCTTGGAGACGATGAGATAGCCGGCGGGTTCGTGAGCCTGAGAGATATGAAGAGTTCTGAGCAGAAACAGGTTTTGATTGCAGACCTCGCGGCAGCTTTGAGCAAGTGAGGGTTTGGGGGACAGATGGACACTAGGACTAAGTATTGCGGTGAAGTAGGCGTTGAGGATATCGGAAAGCAGATCGTGCTTCATGGCTGGGTGCAGCGCAGGCGCGACCATGGCGGGCTGATATTCATCGACCTGCGAGACCGTGAGGGAACGGTGCAGGCGGTGGTTGACCCGGCTTTGGCCAAGGCTTTTATGATAGCGGAGACTGTGCGCGGTGAGTTCGTGCTGCAGGTAAAGGGCGAGGTTGCCAAGCGTCCGGCGGGCACCGAGAACCCCAACTTGGCCACCGGGCTTGTGGAAGTTCGCATCTCCGAGATCGAAGTGCTGAACACCTCTCACACCCCACCATTCCCCATAGAAGACGGGATCACGACAGATGAGATGGTCCGCTTGAAATACCGGTATCTGGACCTCCGCAGGCCTGAGATGTACCGGAGGCTGCACCTGCGGCACCGGCTGATCAAGGCAATGCGCGACTATATGGACAAGCAGGGGTTCCTTGAGATCGAGACTCCGATACTCATAAAGAGCACACCCGAAGGCGCGCGAGACTATCTAGTGCCCGCCCGACTCTATCCCGGCAGCTTCTACGCACTGCCGCAAAGCCCGCAGCAGCTAAAGCAACTGCTGATGGTGGCCGGTATCGACAAGTATTTCCAGATAGCGAAGTGCTTCCGAGACGAAGACCCCCGGGCAGACCGGCAGCCGGAGTTTACTCAGCTTGATATCGAGATGTCATTCCCGACGCAGGAAGCGATATATAACCTTGTCGATGGGCTGATTACCGAAGTCATCGAGGGCATCTCTGACAAGAAGATCCTCTCCAAACCGATCCCTCGGATCACATACGCCGAGGCAATAGACCGGTTCGGGATCGATAAGCCGGACATCCGGTTCGGGATGGAGTTCTTCGACCTCACACACATCGCCAACGCGACCGAGTTCAAAGTCTTCCAGACCGCCAAGCAGGTCAAGGGAATCACCGCGACCGGCTGCGCAAGCTTCAGCCGAAGCCAGATAGATGAGATCACAGACCTCGCCAAAAAGCACGGCGCGGGCGGGCTGGTCACCATCGCGCTGCTGGATGATGGGACAGTGAAATCTCCGGTGGCGAAGTTCTTCAGTGATGACGAGATGAAGTCGATCCTCGACCGAGCGCAGGCCAAGCCGGGCGACCTGGTGATGATAGTTGCGGACGTGCCCAAGAAAGTGGCGACGGCTCTGGCGCAGGTCCGGCTGGAGATGGGCAGGAAGCTGAACCTGATGGACAGTAGCGTGCTGGCGTTCCTGTGGGTCATCGACTTCCCTCTCTTCGACTGGAGCGAGAACGAGAACAGATGGGATTCAACCCACCACCCGTTTACCATGCCGCACGAGGATGATATGGACCTGCTGGAGAGTGACCCCGGCAAGGTGCGGTCTCAGGCGTACGACCTGGTCTGCAACGGCGCCGAGCTTGCCAGCGGGAGCATCAGGATCCATCGCCGGGACATCCAGAACAAGATATTCCAACTGCTCAACCACAGCGACGAGGACATCGTCGCGCGGTTCGGGCATATGCTGGAGGCTTTCGAGTATGGCGCGCCGCCGCACGGAGGTATTGCCCCCGGTATCGACAGGCTCCTGACCATCCTTACCGATGACGACAATATCCGCCAGGTCATGGCGTTTCCAAAGACCGCCAGCGGAATCGACCCGATGACAAACGCGCCGTCTCCCGTTGACGACGCGCAACTCAAAGAGCTGCACATCAGCATCACGGAGTAGTTCAATATGAGATCCTCTACCGATGAAATGGTAGTCATAATCGATTTCGGAGCGCAGTATACCCAGCTCATAGCCCGCCGAGTGCGCGAGTGCAAGGTCTACTGCGAGATAGTCCCGTGGGAAATGCCGATTTGTGAAGTGATGGCGAAAAAGCCGTACGGCATTATCCTTTCCGGTGGCCCTGCCAGCGTATACGAGAAAGACGCGCCGGGATACGACTGCGCTGTGTACGACCTCGGCATCCCCGTCCTCGGCATCTGCTACGGCACCCAGCTTATGGCTCAGCAGTTGGGCGGAGTTGTGAAGCCTGGGGAGCACAAGGAGTACGGGCGGACTGAGATCACCGTCAACGACCACTCCGGCCTGTTCGCGGGCTTGGACGATCAGTTGGTGGGTTGGATGAGCCACGGAGACCTGGTCGAGAAAGCCCCTGAAGGCTTCAAGATCACTGCCAGCACTGCGGGAACGCCCGTTGCTGCAATGGAGAACCCTGAGAAGAAGATGTACGGCGTGCAGTTCCACCCGGAGGTTGTTCACACTCCCTGGGGCGTGGATATTCTGCGCAACTTCCTCTACAACGCCTGCGGCCTGCACGGCGAGTGGACGGCCGCGTCGTTTATCGAAACCGCCATAGCGGATATCAAGGCGAAAGTCGGCAACAGCAAGGTTATCTGTGGAGTGAGCGGCGGCGTGGATTCGAGCTGCGTAGCGGCGCTGGTCCACAAGGCCATCGGCGACCAACTTGTCTGTATCTTTGTAAACCACGGCCTGCTGCGGCTCAATGAGGCGGACAAGGTCCGCGAGACATTCGCCAAGAACCTCGGGATCAACCTGATCTATGCGGACGCCGAGGATCGGTTCCTGCGGCGGCTGGCAAGCATCACTGACCCTGAGACCAAACGAAAGATCATCGGTGAGGAGTTTGTGCGGGTGTTTGAAGAACACGCGCTGATGGTGCAGGACGCCGACTGGCTGGCCCAAGGCACTCTCTACCCGGATGTCATCGAGAGCGGCACCAAGAGCGCGGCGGTTATAAAATCGCACCACAACGTCGGCGGCCTGCCGGAAGATATGAACCTCAAGATACTGGAACCGCTGCGATACCTCTTCAAGGACGAGGCGCGAGCGGTGGCTGAAGAACTTGGCCTACCCGAGGAGATGGTCTGGCGGCAACCGTTCCCTGGCCCGGGACTGGGGATTCGTATTGTCGGAGAGATAACCAAACCTCGACTGGACACCCTGCGGCACGCAGACGCTATCGTTGTCGAGGAGATCAGAAAAGCCGGTTGGTATCGCAAGCTGTGGATGGGTTTCGCCATTCTCGCGCCGATACGAAGCGTGGGGGTTATGGGCGACCAGCGAACCTACGACGACACCATCGTGGTTCGGGCGATAACCAGCGACGACGCTATGACCGCCGACTGGGCCAAGCTGCCCTATGACCTGCTGGAGCGGATAAGCAACCGGGTGATCAACGAGGTATCGGGGGTCAACCGTGTGGTCTACGATGTCAGTTCAAAGCCGCCCGCAACCATGGAGTGGGAGTAACCGAGATGCCGCAGCCTGACTCTCGCATCGGTCGGGCTTTGATCAGCGCCGAGGAGATCGCCCGGCGGGTGTCCGAGCTTGGCGCGGAGATTGCGGCTGACTACAAAGACAGGCCCACGGTGCTGCTGGGTGTGCTCAATGGCTCGGCGCTGTTCCTCTCCGACCTCGCCCGCGCGATCCCTCTTCCGATAGAGTTCTCCTTCGTGGGCCTCTCCAGCTACCGTAACGGGACCCAACCCTGCGGCCCTGTCTGCTTCACGAAACCCCTGGAAACCAACTTCAAAGGCAAGCACGTGCTGGTGGTCGAAGACATAGTAGACACCGGCCTTACGCTGGTGGGAAGCAACCTTCGCCAAGCCGTTCTGGATGCCGGGGCGATGTCCTGCGAGCTTTGCACACTGTTGGACAAGCCAACACGAAGAGTGGCCCCCGTCGAAGTCCGATACGTCGGTTTCGAAATCGGGGACCACTTTGTTGTAGGTTACGGCCTGGACTACAACGGGCTGTACCGCAATCTGCCTTATATTGCTGTGTTGATTGAGTAGGGGTTCTCAGGGATAGGTTCACCGTGGGCGGCGAGGCTCTCCAGATAGACTTCCATAGCCTCTTTGACGTTCTCGACCGCTTCATCCAGCGTATCGCCCTGGCTGTGGCAGCCAACGAGAGCAGGCGCGAAGGCGTGGTATCCGCCATCATCTTCACGTTCCAGTATCACTGTGTACCGCATAGTCTGAGTCCTATTTGTGCGAAAGGCTGTGCGTGCCCCTCACCCCAACCCTCTCCCTGCGGGACCGGGGAGAGGGAGTTTTCCAGCGAATCTCGACAGTTACGTTCGAATGCCTGATGCCTACTTCGCCGTATATCCGCCGTCCACGGGGATGTTGGTTCCTGTGATGTAGACTGAGGCGTCGCTGGCAAGGAAGACTATTATGCCCTTCAGGTCGGTGCTGTTTGCCAGCCTGCCCAGGAATGTGGCTTTGCTGTAGTTATCAACAAACCGGCCCTTGTGCCCCTCGACTCCCAGGCCGCCGGGGGAGATGCAGTTGCATCGGATGTTCCATTGGCCGTAGTAGCTGCCGATGAACCTGGTGAAGTTCACCATCCCGCCCTTGTGGAAGTAGTAGTCGGGAACCCAACTGTGCATGTCGGTGCCTTCGTAGTTGGAGGGGTTGGCGCCCATCATGCCGTAGATTGAGCCAACGTTGATAATTGAGCCGCTCTTCTGCTGTGCCATCACATCGCCAAAGGCGCGGGTGATCATGAACAGGCCGGTCGCGTTGACCTGCATGCTCAAAGCAAACTCCTCGGCGTCAGACTGCATCGCGTTTGTCATCGGCCGCAGGACCGCATTGTTGACCAGAACATCTACTTTGCCGCTTCGCTTGATGATCTCATCTCGCAAAGCAAGGATCGACTTCTCATCCCCCTGGTCGAACTGCAGCGCTGTGACATCCAGCCCGAGGTCGCGGCTCTTGGCGGCGACTTCCTCGCACGCCGACTGGTTGCGGGAAGCTATGTAGGTCTGCGCGCCGGCTTCCGCCAGCGACTGATAGACCTGCTTGCCATACTCCCCGGCCCCGCCGGTTACCAGGGCAACTTTACCCTTCAAAGAGAAACTATCGAGAACGCTCATTGGATATCTCCTTCTGTGTGTTTATTCATTCGAGAACGCATGTCATTCCGAGGAACGAGGAATCTGCTTTTCCCTACCATCAGCCATCAGACCGAAAGGTCCAACAGCAGATTCCTCAGTCGTTCCTCCTTCGGAATGACAAACACGCTTACTTCCCCGTCACGAGCCTCACGCCTCGTTTGTAGATGCCGCCGGGGCCGCCGTAGTCGCAGATTTGCAGGACTATTGTGTTGGCCTCGCCTGGCGCCCTCAGGGCTTTGGTCACGTCAAAACTGCGTACAGTGCAGCCCTCGGGCATGTTCTCCTCGGCCTGGCAGTAGCCGCCATTCACCCACAGCATCGATGTCGCCGAGGGTATGCCAAAGCCTTTGGAGGCTATCCCCGCAAACTGGATGAAGGCATTCTTGCCCTCCGGCAGTTTCGGGAACTTCAGGTCCACCCGATAATAGGAGTGGCCGTTGAACTTGTAGCCCAGGTTCTCGTAGTACTCGCCGGTCTCAATGGTCGGCCAGTCTTTCAGGGTAAAACCGTTGAGTTCCCAGTTGCGGCTCATAAAGCTGATGGGGTAGATGCCGATGTTCTCCTTGTCCGCCCAGAACTTCCACGTCGTCGGCAAGGCCTGGACCACATTGTAACGGTCATTGATCGGCGCAAAGGTCTCCTCATCGGAATAACCCGGCTGAGTCGAAGCCTTTGGCGGGAGCGGGTCAGTGTCAGCGCCGCGTGGATTCCGCTGGAAGTCCATCGGGTGAGGGTTTCTCACTCTTTCCAGAGCCCGCTTGTAGTCATCGTTCACAGTCCTCGGCCCCCGCATCTTCTGGCCGACGTTGGCAAAAGACCTGGCGCCCTCCGACCACACCCACGCGTATTTATCCGCGTTGAGCAGGGCGTAGTAGTAGGCGTATTCAAGCTCTTCGGGCGTGAACTGGTTCTTCCAGTAAGGCGGGTCTGAATACCAATGCCACCCCCAGTCCGGAGCGGCGCGCCAGCCCCGGCCGTCTATCCACACCGCGAAGGACAGCTTCATGTGCTTCTTGGCTGCCTCCGAGGCCTTGGAGAGCTTGAAGTTGTCTTTGAAGTTGTGCGCGCGGTAGTCGACGAAGCGCTTGTTGAGGTTCGCGTGGTACATCGCCCCGCCATCGATGAGAGTCGCTTTGGAGTTCGCCGGAATGCCCTCCAGAAGCCCATCGAGGAACGCCGGCAGCAGCCCGTAGCCAGAACTTGCCAGGAGCGGCAGGTTGGGGTCTGGGTCAGGGTCCAGGCTGTCGTATGCTGTCTTGTACAGGGTCATGTAGCTGAACAATGCAATGTCCGGGAACTCCTTGCACACCGCCGCCGCAAGCTGCTTGCCGCGCTCCCGATACTTCTTCTCATGCTCCTCAAAGGAGGGCAGGCTCGCCGGCCCGACTCTCTTGAGGTTCTTGTAGTTCCACGGGTTGCCGTACACGCCGTTGGTATGGCCCCACTGCTCGAAGTCCAGGAAGAGGCCTTTCATCCCACACTCTCTGGCAATCCTGGCCATCAGCACCCAGTTGGAGACGAGCACGGCGAAATCGGCGTCGTTGAACCAGTCCGGGTGGGAGTTAGGCTCCTGGGAAATCTCTTTCCCGTTCTCGTCCACGTAGACAAGCGAATCCGAGGCGGTGGCCACGCGAACGAAGTTGTCGGTGATCTTCCTGGACTTCACCGCATTGAAGTCATCCACCATGTGCTTGAAGTTGTCGTAGGTGAACTTATAGGTGGACGACATCTGGCCGTGCAGCCAGGCCTTCTTGCCGTCTATCCGGGCGTCCGCGCTGATGACATAACCGTCGAACGGCCACGACTCAAACTCCGCAAGACGCTCACGCCATTCGGTGGAGTCCGGCGTGTCCATACCCCATTTGATCAGCTTCTTCTCGGGTCCGATAAGCGGCCCCATTTTGGGAGCCGCGCAGCAACCGGCGGCAAGAGCCATGAGCATCGCCAATACTAGCGTTCTGACTATCATGCTTGTCCTCACTTTTGGCTCTCGAACCACTGCTTGGCTCTGCCGACCTGCTCAACCGTCTCAATGTGCCTCTGGCGGCATTCCTTGAGGGTTGGCTTCCAGGGTGCCGTCATAAAGCCCAGTAGCTTCGCCGGGTCAAGATACTCAGCGCAGAACTTTACCGTGCCCTCGAAGTTGGTGGGGTCAGACCAGTTGCTGCCGGTGGGAATCTGCTCGAAACCCGCAGTGTCGAGGTCCACGTATGTCCGCGTGTATGTCTCCCAGCGCGGAAACTCCTTGCCGTAGTACCAGTTGCTCTGCAGGACTGACTTGGGCATTTTGTCCATGAACATCTGGGGGTGGTGCCAGATGTAGTCCGACCACACCCACGGCCTGCTGCCGTTCTTTTCTACTCGGTCAAAGTAGAACTTCAGGTCTCGCCACCACAAGTCGCCGTGGCGGATGACGGCATATTCCTGCCAGCGCTGGTGCTCGTTGGTCTCTTCGTCCATCCCCAGGTGGTAGAATCGGGGCTTGTCGAAGATGTCGATTGTTTCAGCGATGAGGTCCGCGCAGACTTTGTAGTAGGCGTCCGTGGACACCATTCTGGAATAAGGCCCCATCCAGATGTCGTGGGTGGTGGAGAAGTTGAGTTTCGGGATAGGCTCTATGCCGAGTCCTCGCAGTCTCGCCAACTCAGACTTCAACTCGCCAACGCTCCACGAGCCTTCGACAGCGAGTTCCGGGTGGCTGTCATACTTCACGCCCTCGCCCAGGTCCAGAACCACCATATTCATCCCGACCGACTTCATGTTATCTACTATTTCATTCCACAGGTCGGTGTCGAACCGCAAATACGGTTTGGCACAGATGTGCTCTATGCCCTCGGTGTTGGGGTTCTCCCAGTCAACCCACATATTGTACCCCAGGTGGATCAAATTCGCCCAGATCATCTTCTTGTCGCCCATTTTGTGTTCTCCTCTTTGAGTAGTCTATTCCGCGAGACTGGTTATCAGGACTGTCCCCCCACTCGCTTCCACGCTGTACGCCTGGTTGGTCGGTGGCAAGAGACAGGTACTACTGAGCTTGAGTTGTATGTTCCAATCCGGCCTATCAGCTTGTATCGAGCAATCTCCGGAGACTGCGGTCAGCAGGTGCTTGTGCTGAGCAGCCTCGACTGTGAACCGGCGGCCAGTGACTTTGGTGACGGTGAATGTTGGGAATTGTGTGATCGCCTCAACCGAATCAGCGCCTGCAATCTTCAGGCCCGGATCAAGACAGGGTTTCTCGCCTCGAACGGCCATCACCGCTTCGCAGCCGTCTTGGAGGTGAAGGGCACGACCCCGGTGGTAGTCGAAGAGGCGGTAGGTGACCTGAGTCCTCTCGCTGACCTCGAAAGCCACCAAGCCCGGGCCAACCGCGTGGACTGTTCCGGTTGGCACGTTGAAGGCATCGCCGGGTTTGAGATTGGTGTGTTTTCTTAGCATCGCCAAGACTTTCAATTCATCAGGCGACTGCGCCTGGACCGCATTGCAGAAGCCTTCCTTGCTTACACCGTTCGCCAGACCGCAGAACAGAAATGCGTCAGGCTCGGCATAGAGGATGTACCACATCTCGTCTTTGTGCTCGTCGGGTTTCACAGGGTGCGCCTGCACGGAAAGCTTCTCGGAGGCGTCCAGCAGTTTCACCACCACCGGGATCTGCGTCACTTCATCCAGCAGTTCGCCTGCAAGTGGGCCGTTAAGTATCCGGTTGACTGTTTTGAGGCTCGGGTCGCCTGGGTCAACCGGCCAGGTGCTTGCATCCCACGACTCACCGATCGGCTGCGCGGAGTCCACGCGGGGCCTGTCATACAGCCTGCAAAGCCGCCCAGCGCCCCAGGGACGCGGCACGGCTATCGGTTCAAGCAGCAGTGGGTAATTGAAATCCGGCATCACGAGGTTCCTCCGTCCAGTGTCATCTACCCTACAGCATACCCAGATAGCCGACACCGACCTGCCGATGATACCACGCAACCGATTGTCGGTCAAGCTGACGAAGTCACGAAGGAAGGATACCTAATCACGAAAGCACGAAAACCGGAAAACACGAAAGGGGACGAAGAGAAGCACGAAGCAGGAAACCAGAAATTGAAGAAAGCCAGAAAAGGTATCTCTGCGCTTCGTTTTCGTGTTTTCGTCCTTTCGTGTTTTCGTGATGATCGTGTCTCCGTTTCTCACCTTTGTTGGACAGGGAGCCGGGGGGCTGGTATAGTGGTTCTGGCATTGTTCTGAGAACGGGGTATTGATACTTTGGCATTGGGTAGTGAGACGGCGGGGAAGCTGACCCGGCTGCGGGAGATGGTCCGGGCGTTTGGGAGTTGCGCGGTGGCTTATTCGGGCGGGGTGGACAGCACCTTGCTGGCTGCGGTGGTGCGGGAGCAGTTGGGCGAGAGATGCCTGGCGGTAATCGCGACCTCCTCCACCTACCCCAAGCGTGAGTTCGCGCCGGCCTTGGAGTGGCTGGAGAGCAGGGAGATCCTGTATCTGGTTATCGAAAGCGAAGAACTGGACATACCCGGCTTCGCCGAGAACCCCCGCAACCGCTGCTACCACTGCAAGAAAGAGCTTTTCACCAAGATCATCGAGGAAGCTCGGAAGCGGGGGATGAGCGTGGTAGTCGACGGCGCGAACGCCGACGACACCGGCGACTTCCGGCCCGGAATGACTGCCGCCCGTGAACTAGGAGTGCGAAGCCCTCTGATGGAATGCGGGCTTACGAAAGTCGAGATTCGCGCGATCTCCCGCGAGGTCTATCATCTGCCAACCGCCAATAAGCAATCGATGGCATGTATGTCCTCCCGTATCCCCTACGGCTCCAAGATCACCAGGGAGAAGCTGGCCCAGATCGAGACCATCGAAGACTACCTCTACACCCAGGACTTCAAGGAGTTCCGCGCCAGGCATCACGGCGATATCCTGCGCTTGGAACTGGGCAAAGATGAAACGCGGCGGCTGTGGGAAGAAAACATCGTCCCCGAGCTAACCGCCCTCGCCAAGAAGACCGGCTTCACCTACGCAACCGTAGACTTGCAGGGCTTCAGGTCCGGTAGCATGAACGAAGCCCCGGAGTAGGGACGGACATTTCACATGGATATAGAGGATGGACAGGATGGGATAGGTAAGGGCTGCGGGAACTCAGAGCATGCAGACTTGGCAGCCAGTGCAAGGCGACGTTCCCGCAGCATAGTAACCAAATCCTGTATATCCTGTCCACCCATGTTAGTTCCTGCGTCTCACTTCCGCCGGTAGGTTCTGACAGCAAGGGGTGGGAAGTCGTCTTTCAGTTGGCCCTTGCTCACATTCACGCTGCGGTGTTCCCCTGCTACTCCCATCGGCCCGTCCGGGATTCCGCTGAGCTTCCAGGTGACGCCTTTGGCCGGCTTGCGGTCGGTGTTGACGGCTACTATGCAGACGCCCTTGCCGTCCTGAATTGCTCTGATATGGACCGCCTCGCTGCCGGCGGTCTGCTTGGCTGATAGCTTGCCCGAGTCTTTGAAAAGAACAGGAGCAAGATCGCGGACTTCCCCAGCCACCCGCTTCATCTCCGCCCACAGCAGCGGGTTGGCTTCCCGCATCGGGGTGTTGTAGTCATAGGAGAAGAACAGTATCCCCTTGGCCCCGTGCACTATCGACAGATATGCCATGCAGCGCAATTCCTCCGGAGTGGGCATGTTCTTGATGCCCTCTTGTCCGGGCGGCTCTGAGAACGACTGCAGAACCGCAATCACCGGCTTGCGGCCACCAGTCACTCGCCGGGCCTCGATCATGAAGTTGGAGACCTTGGTGATGGGACCGCCGGGGAATCCTGGGTAAGGGTCCGGGGCCAGGATGTCGACTATATCGGAGAAGCCCTGCAGGTAGTTGGAAATGCACAGGCAAACCAGCCCGGGACGCCTGGGGTCGCCTGCCTTGGTCGCGTCGGCGATCCCTTTCACAAAACCCAGACCCTCCAAGCTCGGCTCATCCCATACATACCAGCCTATGAGGTTCCTGGGCGCGGCGTCCGCCACTGTCCTTGTCATAGCCTGAACGTGCTTCTCGTAGGCCGCCAGTTGCACGTCCTGGGGCTGCGACTGCATCTTGGTGCGCAGTTCGGAGAAGTAGTATTCGTTCTGAACGCTGGCGATCAGCGATATACCGTGCTTGTCCATCTCATTGAGCGCGGAGATATAGTTCGGGGCGTCAACCCACTCCCAGACTATAGTGTTGAACCCCGCCTCGGCATACTCATCCAGCAGGCCGTTTTCGCCGAGGTGTGACTGAATGTAGTACATACCGAACGGGAAGAACGGCTTGTTGTCCTTGTAGATAACGCCGTGGTCGTCATGGTAGACTGTCCCAGCCTGCGGGGCCAACTTCACCAACGGGCATTGCGCAGCCTTGCCCGCGACCTGCGCCTTTACCCTGTACTCTCCATCCGGCAAAGCCGCTATATCCAGCGATACGGAGCCTCGCCCCATGGCGTCCAGCTTACCGGCCTGGCGCTTCACCGCTGTCCCGTCCTTGTCGACGACGGCTACAGAGAAAGGCTTCCCGGCGGAATCGGCGATCCATGTTTCGACAGAGATGGTGGCTGAGCCGGCGCCGGAGTAGAGTGATCGATCGGTCCAAACGGTCAGAGGCCTGGGGGAAGTCATATTCAGCCATTGCTGGGCTACCGGGCGGTTGGTCTTGGCGTCGAAAATCGCTAACAGGAACTGGTGCTCCCCCATCTCGTAGGTCTTGGCCGAGAGCTGAGTGCGCACCTCAAAGACGCTCGGGGGCAGGGCGACTGTGTTCCTGGCTGTGCCGCCGGACGGGGTCTTGAAGTCGAGGGCCAATCTCAGCCCACGCGGCTTGCCGGCCTGCTGCCTCGTACGGGCGTCCACCAGAAACACACCTGGTCTGCCTGTCTTTATAGCGGCGTCGAGGGAAACCCGGTAGTCGTCCCAACGGACCTTGGGCAGGGAGAGCTTGCCGAAGAGCGCCGGCGCGTTGAAATTGTTGAAAGTCGGAGCCCAGGTGAGGATCTGCTGCTTGCCACCGACAACCACCACACAGGTTATGTTTAACCGCCAGTTGCCGTCCTTTACACGCGAGAGGTCCATAACCGAAAATGGAATCGCGATCTCTGCCTGCCAATAGGACTCATCCGGCGCAATGTAGACCGCGTTTTGCCAGCGGCCGTTCCACGAGGTGTCGTAGCTGCGGGCATCTTCCTGCGTGTTGCGGGAGTTGAGCGTGAAGCAGTAATACGGCGATGGCCCGCTGGGGTCCACAAACACCTGCAGGTTCGGCCCACCCCATACACCCTGATCGCGCTTGACGGAACCCGAGCGGAGCCCGGAGGTCTTGTCCGATTTGGACCTGAATGCAACATACAGGTTGGACTGATCGTGGGCAACATATCCGGAAGCCAGGCCCCCTGCTGTTGCCGAACCATCCACCAGCCAGAAGTCGTTGGTAAGGACCGCGTCCTTCCAGCAAACGTCATTGAGCTTGCCATCGATCTTGGGCGGAGCGTTCGTGAACCTCGACTCAAAGCCGGGGATATCTTGCGCGGGAGCGGCGAATGCGAGTGTCGGCAGTATCGCCGCGGCTATCAGAACTCCTCGCACGATGACCTGGCATTTGGATATCATACTATCTCTCATACTAACGGGATACCTCTTTACTTGGTTGTCATGGATGGGCAGGATGGGCCAGGTGATAGCTGCGGGAACTCAGACTGTGCAGGCTTGGTAGCCGAGTGCGAACCGGCGTTCCCACAGCATAGTAAGACGGAAATCTACGTGGATATACAGGATATTCAGGATGAGAGTCTTCGTCGTGTCTTATCCTGTTCATCCTGCACATCCATGTCAGTAGTTCTTTCAGGTTTGGGAAACCAGCAGTGCTATGCCCATGCCTCCGCCGCAGCATAGGGTGGCGAGGCCGTGTTTGCTGTCGGTTCGGCGAAGTTCGTAGAGCAGCGTGGTCACGATGCGCGCGCCGCTGGCTCCTATGGGGTGGCCGAGGGCTATGGCGCCGCCGTTCACGTTGACCTTGGCCTCGTCCCAGCCTGTCTCTACTCCAAGCGCGAGGGACTGCACCGCAAAGGCTTCGTTGGCCTCGATGAGATCTATATCGTCCATCGCCAGGCCGGCGTTATCCAGCGCTCTCTTCACCGCTCCCGCGGGGGCTATGCCGAAGAGAGCAGGTTCCATTGCTGACGAAGCCCAACTCACCACCTTGCCCAGAACGGCCAGACCCAGTTCCGAGACCAGTTCGCCGGAAGCCAGAACGAGCGCGGATGCGCCATCGTTGACTCCGCTGGCATTGCCGGCTGTGATTGTGCCGGTTGGCTCGAACGCGGGACGAAGCTTCGCCAGGGATTCCACCGTGGTTCCGGCGCGCGGGTGCTCATCGGTGTCTATGATGAGTTCTTCCCTGCCCTTCTTGACTTTCACGGGCACGATCTCATCCGCAAACTTGCCTGCGACTATTGCGGCTTCGCATCTCTGCTGGCTCATTGCGGCGAAGGCGTCCTGCTGCTCGCGGGAAATGCCGTATTTCTCCCCCAACCGCTCGCAGTGGATTGCCATGTGCTTGGTGTCGAAGGCGTCGGTGAGGCCATCGCGGAGAATGAGATCTTGCAGAGTGATGTCGCCAAACTGGGAATGCGAGCGCGGCAGGACATACGGGGCATTGCTCATAGACTCCATCCCGCCTGCGACGATACACTCCGACTCCCCGCTCGCGATTGCCTGCGCGGCGAGCGTGATAGACTTCAGACCCGACCCGCAGACCATATTGACCGTGGTACACGGCACGCTGACCGGCAGCCCCGCTTTCAGCGCAGCCTGCCTCGCGGGGTTCTGGCCCTGACCGCCCTGGATCACGTTACCCATCAACACTTCATCGACCCGACCGGCATCCACCCCAGTCCACGCCAGAGCCTCCTTAATCACCACCGCGCCAAGATCGCTTGCGCTGAGGCTCGCCAGACCACCGTTGAACCTGCCAATCGGCGTCCGGCAGGCGGACACTATGTATACATCTCTCATGACTATGGTCCTTTCGTATGTTGCCGGGTTCGGGGTTGCTCTCTCTGCCGGAGGCTTTCTCTTCCCCTCACCCAACCCTCTCCCCGGAGGCCGGGGAGAGGGCTATCTCGGCTCTGCTCCTCGGCTCTCTGCTTCTCTGCTCTCAGCTTCTCAGCCTCTCCGCTCCTCAGCTACTCTGCTTCACTGCAGGCATCTCCCAGCCCATCGTCTCTGGCTGGAAGATGCGAGAGTCCATTTCCTTGAGTGGATATGCTATCTTCGGCTTGAACTCCATTTGTTCAAGTATGTCGCGGTCCAGGTCGGCTCCGGGGGCAATCTCAGTGAGCCATAGGCCGTCGGGCCTGAGTTCGAAGACCGCGCGCTCAGTCACATACAGCACCGACTGCCCGCTGGAGACCGACTGTGGTCCGCTGAAAGTCACGTGCCCGACTTCCTTTACGAACTTCTTCGCCTTGCCTTCCTGGACGATCTTGAGCTTGCCGTCCGTGACAGCGATTTCCAGGCCACCGGCGGTGAATGTGCCACAATAGACCACTTTCTTGGCATTCTGACTGATGTTGATAAACCCGCCGGCGCCGGCGATCCGGGTTCCGAACTTGCTCACGTTGACGCTGCCTTGAGGGTCGCACTCGGCCATTCCCAGGAACGTGATGTCAAGACCACCGCCATCGTAGAAGTCGAACATGGAGGGCTGGCTGATAATGGCGTCCGGGTTTCGGGAGACGCCGAAACTAAGGCCACCTGCAGGGACACCACCAATCGGGCCGGATTCCACGGTCAGCACCATCTGATCGTTCACACCCTCCTCCGCAGCCACCGCCGCGATGCCGTCCGGCATGCCTATCCCGAGGTTGACGATGGAGTTGGGAGTCAGTTCCATGAGGCCGCGCCTGCACACGATCTTGCGTTCGCCGAATGGCAGCGGGGCGGTGTCGTCCAATGGCACGTGAAGTTCGCCGCTGAAGGATGGGTCGTATTGCACGCCGAACGTCTGCCAATGGTTCTCGGGCTTGGAGACAACAATCACGTCCACCAGAATCCCCGGCACTTTTACCAGCCTGGTGGAGAGCTTGCCTTTGCACAGCCGCTCCACTTGGGCAATCACAATCCCGCCGCTGTTCCTCACGGCTTGAGCCGCGGCAAGGGCATCTATAGTGATGGCCTCGCGCTCGAGGCTGATGTTGCCGCTATCATCGGCGGTTGTCCCACGCACAAAGGCAACGGTGGGCCTGAAT
>CAZTAO010000032.1:49990-53252 GCA_964611645.1 uncultured bacterium
TTTGCCGCCGACGTCTACCACTTCCACCAAGTCCTCGGTGGTTCTTGTGTTCAGCTTGCCGCCGCAGAGACGGGGGTCGACGAATGTACCGAGGCCGACATGGGTAACTGTGGGCCGCCCGGCGGCGATGTCCCGATACATGTGAGCGATAACGCCCTGGGGGAAGCAGTAGGCCTCGATGTCGTTTTCGACAGCCATCTTGCCCAGCTTCGGCACCAGGTTCCAGTGGCCGCCGATTACCCGCTTGACCATGCCGTGGTGCGCGACGTGATTCATCCCCCGCTTGTCGCCATCGCCCTGGCCGGCGGCGTAGACGACTGTGAGGTCGCGGGGTTGGCTCTGCTCCAGAAACCGCTCTTCAAGCGCCAACAGAAGTTCCTCGCAAACACCGCAGCCCACAAACCCGCTGGAGACCAGCGTGCTGCCATCGGCAATAAGCCCAACTGCCTCGCGGGCAGACATTACTTTGGCCATTGTTTCCTCCGGTCACATTCGATGATCGTGCGCGATTTGCAATCGCGCACGAAATGGAACGCGCTAATTGTTCTTACGCGGGTGCGATTGCAAATCGCACCCGATCACAGGCAGATAACGCCCCTCACCCTGACCCTCTCCCGCAGAGGGGAGAGGGGATCACATGTACAACCCACCGTTGATGTTCACTACCTGGCCTGTGATGTAGGCGGCTTCGGAGCTTGCCAGGAATGCTGCCAGCTTGGCAATCTCTTCGGGATGGCCGAGCCTGCCGACGGGGATCTGCTTCAGGTAGGCTTCTCTGGACTGGTCGGGGATTCCGGCTATCATCTCGGTGTCTATCAGGCCGGGGGCAATGCAGTTGGCTGTGATACCTTTGGAGGCCACTTCCCTGGCAAGAGACTTGGCGAAGCCGATCAGCCCGGCTTTGCTTGCGGCGTAGTTGGTCTGGCCGAAGCCGCCTGTCACACCGATGACACTGCTGAGGAATAGCAGCCGGCCGTAGCCCTGCTCAACCATCCCAGGCACAATCGCCTTGCTTACATTGAATGCGCCGGTCAGGTTTACCGCAATGACTGCATTCCACTCGTCTTCGGTGATCTTGCGAAACGTGCGGTCGCGCAAAATGCCGGCATTGTTGACCAATATGCTCACAGGCCCTAGCTTCGCCGGTATATCGATGGACATCTGGCAGCAGGCGTCGGGGTCTGTGACATCCGCCTCGAACTTCATCGCCTTGACGCCCAAGTCCTTGCACGCCGCGACGACGGCATCCGCGTCGTGTTCGTTACGGTCTTCGATCGCCGTGTAGTTCACCGCAATGTCCGCCCCTCGTGCGGCGAACTCCAGCGCCATAGCCCGACCCAACCCTCTGTTTGCGCCCGTGATTAGTGCGACTCTGCCCTTCATTCCGATCCCTCCTGGTATGCGTTTTGGGTACTTCAATACTTGTACCAGTTAGCATACTAGGAAGTGGCGGTGGAACGCAAGAAGCAAGAGTTTGTGGTTGATTGGCGTGGCCGGTAGATTGTGCGCGCCCCTCACCCCAACCCTCTCCCCGAGGGACCGGGGAGAGGGGGATACAGCACCTACCAGGTGGTTCTGATCGTGTAGGTGACTGTCGTTTCCTTGTCCGGCGCTACCGTTACCGGGAACTCTATGGTGCTGGCGTCTTTCTTGGTGTATTCCTGGCTGCTGGTAGTGACTTTCCAGTCGCTCCAGACATGATCCACCACCTTGACCGTCACCGCAGTCTTCTTGTGGTTGCGGATTTTCACCTCGAAAGACTCCTCGACTACGTTGCTGGAGATCTTGGTGTAGTTGGTGCGCTTGTAGTCGCCGACCACGTCAAAGGCATCGCCGATGTAGAGCCGTATCTTCTCATCTTTGGGTGTATGGTCTATCTGGTCCTCGCCGATGAACTGCTGGCTGCCGGTATCGTCCAGCTTGTAGACCCGGACCCTACCCTTGGGCAGGGGCATGCCCATATTGTTCTCTTCGGAGTTCCTCACTTCCAGTACTACGTTCACCTTGTGGTAGTTGGAGGTGTCATAGCCGCTGCCGGGGTCGCCCTCTGTTCTGCCCGGATACCACCAGCTTCTGAACCAGTCGCCTCGGGCATCGTAGGTCATCTCTTTGGTCACGGGCACATTGGCCGCGCCCAGCAGACTAAGCTGCTTGGTCTCTTTGTCGGCTACCGTGGTCGGTCTGGCCATGGTGTACATGTGGTATTCAAAGAAGCTCTTCTCCTTGAACTGCGGGGCCATCTCGGCCTTCATCATGTACTCGCCTCCCCCGTAGCCACCCGGCGCAGGGGCGGGAGGCTGGATTCGGCGAACGTCTCCGGCTACCAGCGTGAGCAGTGCGTCTTTGTAGGAGGCGCCGCTTTGGTTGGTGAGCGATACCCAGCCCGAGAGGTCCAACTTGGTATCATCTGCGTTGACCAGAGCAACATAGTCTGCATTCCAGTTGATGCCGTTGGTGATGTAGCTGATTTCACAGTCCTGGCTTCCGGCCTTATCGCTGTTGAGGAGCCAGTTCAGGGTCGGCTTGGGCCGCAGGCCTTCAGGCATCTTTTCGAGGGCTATCTGTCCCTCGGGGTTGAGGGTGATCTTGCCATCATCACCCCTGACCACTGTCCCGCCCTGCCCCGCCGGGTTGAGCAGCGTGCCTTTCTGGGTGTAGGGCTTGCCGTTCTGGTCGAACTGGGTGAAGCTGATACGCTCACCCACCGACTTGTTCAAGATGTTTTCCGGCGTGATAAGGTCGAACTGGTAGTTCTGTTCGAGAATCACCACCGAATTGGGATCGGTCAGCGACTTGAACAGAACGCTGGTGGGGTCGATCTGCGCCGCGACGTTCTCTACGTCCAGCGTGTTGATCCCCTTTTCGAAGTCGATTGCGCGGCTGTCTTTCACCAGCGCGAAGTTGCTGTTGTATGCGGTTATCTGGACCGACTTGGTCCCGCTCACCTTGGCAGCAAAGGCACAGCATCCCAAAGCCATTACTGCTATCAGCGTGAACACAATTGCTCTTGTCATTGTTTGCTTCTCCTTGGTTGGTACGATTACTCTAGTTTACCCATCTGGCACGTTCTTCGACTGGCGAAAAGGTAAGTCTCCGCTTGCCCTGAGTGCGAAGCGTATCGAAGGGCAATTCACCCAGCTACCGTCCTTCGATACGCCGCTCGTTCCCTTCGCTCCGCTGCGGGCAGCGCCTCGCGTCCACTCAGGACTAGTACCTACTTGCATAAGTCCGTATAATTATGTTTGAGTTGTCCTTGATGGAC
>CAZTAO010000033.1:0-45218 GCA_964611645.1 uncultured bacterium
ACAACAAGGATACTCCCCAAAATCAATTTACACACTGATAGGGTACACCACCACCATTATCCCCAGATTAGCTATTTCCCGGGTGAATGTGTTATTATGTCAACAGTTGTTACGTTGCTTCGGCACTGGCCTGGTTGTTATCGACTTTCCTCGGTCCCTCTAGCTCACTCGTCCCAAGCCTCGCAGACAATGAAAATCACACATTTGCGAAGGAGCAATATTGTTGAGCTATCAGGAAAGTACTATTACGCGTGAGCGAGGGGTCAAGGACTCCGCGCCGCGTGTAGACCAGACACCGTTGCATATCGGCGACGACGAACCCACACTAACATTCTCCGACTTCGGGCTGGACCCTAGGCTGGAGCGAGCTGTGAACGATGCGGGGTATGATACCCCGACGCCAGTGCAGCTTGCCACCATTCCCATGGGAATGCTTGGTAGAGATCTCATTGGAACCGCGCAGACAGGGACCGGCAAGACCGCCGCGTTCGTGCTGCCGATCCTCCATCACCTGCTTCAGAACCCCGTGCCCAAACCGTGCACGAGAGTCATCGTGCTGACTCCGACCAGGGAACTCGCCGAGCAGATCAGCGACGCATTCAAACAGTTCAGCCGCCACACCAAGATCAAGACCGCCACCGTTTACGGTGGGGTGGGGATGGGTCCTCAGGAGCAAGCGCTGGGCCGAGGGGTCGACGTGATCGTCGCATGCCCCGGCAGACTGCTCGACCATATGAACCGAGGCAACACCAGATTCTCGACTGTTGAGAAAGTGGTGCTGGACGAGGCCGACAGGATGCTCGATATGGGCTTCCTGCCTCCGATCAAACGGATTCTTGAGAGCCTGCCGCGCGAGCGACACAGCATGCTGTTCTCGGCCACATTCGCGCCGGAGCTTGCGAAGCTGGTAGCGGAGCATCTGGACAACCCGCAGAGGGTGACCGTCGATCTCCAGGCGCCTCCCAAGACCGTGTCTCACGCCCTGTATCCGTGCCCGAAGCACCTCAAGACCAATATGGTGCTGAAGCTGCTGGAAATGACCGACACCAACTCGGTGCTGATCTTCACCCGCACAAAGCACCGGGCGAACCGGGTCGCGCAGCAGATAGAGCGAGCCGGGTACAAGACATCCGCGCTGCACTCGAACAAGTCGCAGAACCAGCGGCAGAGCGCGCTTGACGACTTCCGAGCGGGCCGCACCCAGATCATGGTTGCGACCGACATCGCCGCCCGCGGGCTGGATATCGAGACCATATCGCACGTTATCAACTACGATATCCCCGATACCTCGGATGCCTACATCCACCGCATCGGCCGCACCGGAAGAGCCGAGCAGGAGGGCGACGCCTTTACTCTGGTCTGCAGGGAAGACTCCAACATCATCTTTGATATAGAGAAGACCCTGGGCAGCCAGATCGAGCGACGCACAGTCGAGGATTTCGACTATCACGCTGAAGCGCCGAAGACCGACGAGTTCAAGCGAGACCCGCTGCCGCCCCGATCCAGGCCCAAACCCAGATCGGTAGCAGCCCCGGCTGCAAAGCCCGCCGCCAAGAGCACGCCCTTCGCGATGTTCAGAAAAGACCGAGGCTCCAACTCCCGCCGCGGGATTGGCTAGCCAGCACAAATCAAAGGGACGCACAGGCTGTAAGGCTTGTGCGTCCCATTTGTCCTATTAGTCGTGTATGTCGTATCTCTTCTCGGCTGCTTCCTACTCCGTCCCCATAACGGTCGCCCCGCGCCAGATTCCTCCGCCACCTGCTATATCGTTGACTTTCACTACCAGGTGCGCAGGCACGCCGGGCTTGTATTTGCCGGTTATCTCGATGGCTGCGGGTTTGTCCCAGATGTCTCCGGGAGCGCCGACGCTGTGGCCTATCGGTTCACCGTCCAGCCACGCTTTCCAAGAGTCGTCAACTGCTCCGAAGAGAAGCCAGACCCGCTTGGAGTCGGTCTCGGGGATTGTTGCGTCAATGACATACCACGCACTACCGTCGTACGCGACGTACCCCTGGTTCTCCCAGATGTCGGTGATCGAGATAGGCTTGTATGCGCTGAGGTCGGTTCCGGGCAGAAACCACTTCTCGCCCTCGCCTGCCTCTTGGGGATCCTGTCGGAACTGCCATTGTTCAGGCAGCTTCAATACCGACTTGCCGGCTACTGCTCTGGTGGCATCGTCCACTACTTCATCACCCAGCGGAGCCCAAGCGTATTCTGTGATGGCAAAGTCATATTGACGGCAGAGCTTGTAGATGCTGGCTTTGGTGTTGGCCATTTTGGCGAGGTCCTTGACGTCGCTTGCCTTCGCGGTCTTGGCAACGTAGAACTCGACAAACATCATAGATAGCCTCGCCCGCGCTACCCTGGCTTTCTGGTCATCGGTTATCTGCTTCCGGTCCGCAGCGTCCAGAAGATTGTAGGACTCAGCGATCATCTCTGGGGGATATCGCCCCATATCATTTTGCTGGGTTCGGCCGTATTTGGCTACCCATTTATCGATGTCGTCATCGAGGCCCGGGTGCGGGGTCTTCGAATCAAAAACGGCGTTCTGCTGCAAGGTCCAGAACTGCTCCATCTCAGGCGCTGCATTTCCGTATGCGATCTTGCATAGTTCCTTGACGTACTTCTTCGCATCGGTCTTCAGGTCCCAGAGCAGCCGCGCCCGGTAGCCCAGCATTACGGGGCTTGCCATCGTTGTTGTGTCGAGTTCATCGCCTATATGCCGGATTCCCAGCTTGTGCAGGGCGGGGTAGTAGTTCTGGTCGGAGATCCAGTAAGGCTCCGGAACCTCCCAGAGGAGGTAGTCGCCGTAGCTGTAGATGTCCATAGCCTTCGCCACTTTCATCCACGCCTTGATCTCTTTCACTGCCTGCACGTTGATCCGGCACTTCGGGTCGAGAAACGCATGCTGAGGGCAGTGGTTCCACACGCAGTACTCAACCATCACGTTCTTGCGCGGCATAACCTTCACGGGTGGATTGGTGGTCGATCCATAAGCAAACATACCGATCCATTTGCCGGGGTACTTCTTCTCCACCCGCTCCGCCACGTAGTTCACCAGATACGTCCACCGGTCGGTCAGAGGCAGCACACCCTCGCCGTTCTTTGACCAGTCCACAGGCAGCGGGTCGAGTTTCTTGCACAGTTCGCACTCACACCAGTAGCTGGGTTCATCGTTGGCTCCAATGAAGTATCGGCTGGCCTTGGGGTTCGCCTCGAAATATGCCATAACGACGCCCGTGATATGCTCAAGCACAGCCGGGCTGCCGATGCAAGGCATTGCGGTAGTCCCGATCGGGTGAAAAGCCACTCTCTTGCCTTTGACCAAGGCAAACCATTCCGGGTGGTCTTTGAAGTTGGACGATGGCATGAGGTCGATAGTGGTAGTGTGGCCGGCGGTCTCCTGCCACTCGCCGCCGCGCGAGTCCCCGTATGGCCAGGTCACCGGATAGCTGGCTTTGAGCCTGTTCCACCGGTTGCGGGCGGCGTAGTCGACGTATTCCTCCACGTTCACGTGATACGGCTTCCCCCCGGCCTTGACCTCGACCTGCACCAAATGCCCGCCTCGCATCGCGAAGGGAGGGGTGTGGAGGAGTTCAAGCTTGCTGGGAATGGCGAGAGTGGCGCCGGTCGGCAGGCACTCCCCATACTTCCCCGGCCATATACACCTGTAACCCATTCGGTAGAGCAGTTCCTGCACTGCATAGTACGTTCCACGCGGGTCCGGCCCGGCGCAGACGATTCGCTTGGGCGAAATACTGAGGTAAATGCCTTCGGGTCCAAGCTTGCTCAGCTTCGCGGACAGCTTCTCTCCCTCGGGAGCGCAGCCTATGAACAGATTCCGGCCTTTGGCCGGGGCAGCCGATATCTCAATGCTCTTGCCTGTAATCGCCAGGAATACTCTCTGCAAATCGTTCGCGCATCCCTGCTGGACAGCATCAGGCGATACTCCAACCACAATCGCAGACAAGTTCCCGCCCTTCGCCGGGACTAGCTCCCCGGCGCTGACTAAGCAGGACGCCAGAATGGCAGCCAGCCCTGCGACTACCAACATTCCACGTCGAATCTCCGCAAACCATTTCATTGATGACTTATCTCCATTGAAATCAATTCCGATGTAGTAGTATGTTACCTGCTGCCAGCAAGATAGTCAACAGGTCGTTGGGGAGCTTCAGCTTCCATCCCTCCAGGTATCCTACCTGGAGGGAACGCACTAATGCGCTAGTCCGACCCCATAATGGTCGCCCCGCGCCAGATGCCGCCACCGCCTGCCATATCGTTCACCTTTACTGCAAGCCGCGCGGGGACGCCGGGTCTGTACTTGCCGGTGATGTCCACTGCCGCTGGTTTGTCCCAAGTATCGCTGGGCGTCCCGACGCTGGCGCCTATCGGCTGGCCGTCCAGCCACGCTTTCCAAGAGTCATCCACCGCGCCGAAAAGCAGCCACACGCGCTTGGAGTCGGTCGGAGGGATAGTTACATCCAGCACATACCACGCGGTGCCGTCGTACGCTGCGTACCCCTGGTTCTCCCAGATGTCGCTGATCGAGATAGGCTTGTATGCGCTCATATCTGTCCCCGGCAGGAACCACTTCTCGCCTTCTCCAGTTTCCTTTTGGTCCAGCCGAAACATCCACTGGTCAGGAAGCTTCAGAATGGGCTTGCCATTCACTACTGTCGAGGCTGTGTCCGCATCTACTGGCCCCAGAGGTATCAACGCGTATTCATTGATGGCGAACCCATACTTGCGGCATTGCTTGTATATCCTGGCCCTGGCATTCGCCATATTGGCGAGGTCTTTGACGTCACCGCTCCTCGAGGCGTCTTTCGCCAGGTAGAAGTCCACAAACATCATAGACAGTCTCGCCCGCTCTATTCTGGCTCTCTGGTCATCGGTCAGTTGCTTTCGACTGGCGGCGTCCAGCAAGCCGTATGACCTGGCGACAATTGCGGGGGAGTACCGGCCAAGGTCGTTCTGCCACGTTCGGCCAGACTCGTCTACCCAAGCCTTCAGGTCAGAACCTAGCTTTGGGTGCTTTGTCGGCGACTTGTACACGGCCTCCTGCTGCAAAGCCCAAAACTGCTCCATCTCAAAGGCTGCGCTGCCGTACGCCGCGCGACAAAGTTCCCGCAGGTATTGCCTGGGGTCGGTCTTCAGGTCCCACAGCAGCCTGGCCCGGTAGCCCAGCATGACGGGGCTGGCCATTGTGGTTGTGCCGAGATCATCGGATATGTGCCTGATTCCGAGCTTGTGCAGCGAGCGGTAGTATTCCTGATCGGAGAGCGAGTAAGGCCCGGGAACCTCATAGAGGCTGTAGTCACCATAGCTGTAGATGTCGATTGCCGTGGCCACGGCCTTCCACGCCTTGATTTCCTGCACCGCCTGCGAGTTGACCCGGCAGTTGGCATCGAGGAATGCGTGTCTGGGGCAATGGTTCCACACGCAGTACTCGACCATCACGTTCTTGCGAGGCATGGTCTTGACGGGCGGATTGTTGGTGGACCCGTAGGCGTATGTGCCTATCCATTTGCCCGGGTATTTCTTCTCAACACGCTCCGCTACAGTGTTCACCAGGTACATCCACCGGTCGGTCATCGGCAGCATTCCCTCGCCGTTTTTCGACCAGTCCACAGGCAGCGCGTCCAGCTTCTTGCAGGCATCGCACTCGCACCAGTAGCTTGGTTCATCGTTTGCCCCGATGAAGTATCGGCTGGCCCTGGGGTTGGCGGCGAAGTACGCCATGATGATGTCCGTAAACCGGTCGATAACCGCCGGGCTGCCGATACACGGCATGGCGGTAGTTCCTGCCGGGTGGACCGCAACCCTCTTGCCTTTGACCAACGCAAAGAACTCGGGGTGTTCCTCGAATACAGAGGCTGGAAGCAGTTCAACGGTAGTTGTATGTCCCGCGGTCTCCTGCCACTCACCACCTCGCGAATCGCCATATTCCCAGGTCCACGGGTAGCTGGCCTTGATCCTGTTCCACTTGTTTCGGGCAGCCCAGTCAACATATTCCGCCACGTTTATGTGCTGCTGCTTCTCTCCGGGTCTCGCTTCAACTTGTACCAGGTGTCCGCCGCGCATCGCGAAGTCCGGGGTGTGAAGCAGTTCGAGTCGGCTCGGCAGCGCCAATGGGCCGCTCGCGGGAAGGCACTCGCCATATTTTCCCGGCCATATCCACCTGCATCCCATCTGGTAAAGCAGTTCCTGCACGGCATAGTACGTGCCTCTGGGGTCTGACCCGGCGCAGATGATCCGTTTGCGAGACACGCTGAGGTAAATGCCCTCCGGGCCAAGCTGGCTCAGTTTGCCCGACAAGTTCTCGCTTTCAGGCGCACAGCCAATGAACAGGCATCGGCCCTCAACCGCCTCAGCCGATATCGCAATCTCTTTGCCGGTAATAGCCTTGAATATCCGCTGCAGGTCCTGGGCGCATCCCTTCTGTACTGCGTCAGGTGAAGCTCCCACCACAATTGCGCACAAGTCTCCGCCCTTGGCTGGGACCAGCTCCCCGGCAGTTGCAGTGCCGCATAACGCCAAACACAAGCCGGTCATACATACCAGCATTCGCAGAAACATGGGTGTTTTCAAAACTTGGGTTTCTCCCGTGCCGATTCGTTCGTTTGCTGAGGAGTTACGAGAATTACGCCGCCGCAGTCGCGCTGGGTTACATGATCGTATAACCACCATCGATAACCAGATCATGGCCGGTCACGAAGTCAGAGACCTCGGAGACCAGGTAGAGCAGCGCCCCCTGAATGTCCTCCACCTCCGCGATCCGGTCTATCGGCGCTGTGCCAAGGAATATCGGTATTACTTCGGGGAAGAGGTCCGGGGTGCGAGTGACTCCAGGGCTTATGCTGTTGACTCTTATCCCGTGTTGTATCCACTCCGCGGCAAGACAACGAGTCATGTGTATGACGCCGGCCTTGGAAGTGCTGTACAGCGTCTGCCATTCCGGCCAGACAATGTGCCCGCAGATAGACCCCAGGTTCACTATCTTTCCGTGCTTGTTCGGCATCATAGCCTTCGCCTCGGCCTGAGCGCAGAAGAAAGTGCCTTTCAGGTTAGCCCCGAACAGCCAATCCCAGTCTTCTTCCGTAACATCCATCGTGTCGCCAATCTTCAGCGACACCCCGACATTGTTCACGGCAATATCCAGCCTGCCGAAACAGTCCACTGCTTCCTGGACCATCCGCTGGGCATCGGCGCGTCTGCTTACGTCTGCTGTGATGGAAAGGGACTTCCGGCCGAGGGACTCAACCTCCAGTGCGACGCGGTTCGCGGCATCCGTGTTGATGTCCGCTATCGCCACGTCCGCTCCGGCCTGGGCAAGCGCAAGAGCAAGCCCGCGCCCTATGCCCTGGCCCCCGCCGGTAACCAGCGCCTTCTTACCGTCCAGCCTGAATCTCTCGAGTATGTCAGTGTTCATGTGTTCATCTCCCTCATCCCTCCAGGTTCTCCGAACCTGGAGGGTCTGCGCCCTACCAATAGACATCCTTCTCCGCCACAAACCGCCGGGCCATCTTCCATCGGGTAACATCCTGTCGGAGGTGTGCGCGCTGGTACAGTGGCCAGTAGCGCCCGCGAGGGAAGATGTCCACAACATCGTTGCCCCGAATCGTTAGCAGGTAGTTCCCTTTCTCGATATCAACCTTGACCTTCCGCTCGAAGATCGGGAAAGTGAGGCTTACTTTGTCCCCAGCATTGGCCGGTCCAACAAGCCCGTACCTGCCATCCCACTCAAGTTCACGGCATTCGCCGTTGACGGTGCATGACGCCTGCTCCGGCTCAACCCACTCGGGGATTCTCACCCTCAACTGCTCGCAGTCCTGCTTGACGAGCACATCGACCTGGCCTGTGTAGGGGACATGGCTGTGGACATCGGCCCAGGGGGATGGTCGGTTCATCAGCAGGTTTACGCTCAGCGTTCCCTCATGATACTCCAGAATGTGCTCCCAGATGTAGTACAGCGCGCGAGTGCCGTTGCCCGTGCAGCACATCATTATGCCTTTGCCATGCCCGACGTACCAGTCGTTGGCGGTCGGCCACCCGGCAAATCCGCCGATGTTTCGCTCCGGAACGTGGTCGGCGGTCTCGGTCATAGAATCGACCGCCATCCCAGGCTGGCTGTAGCCGCAGGGCTTGAGCTCCCCTCCGGCTACGTTGTAAGCCCAATCCGCCTGCATCAACTGGTTCTCCGCGAACTGGTTGCGAATCCATCTGTCGGCGTCATCCCAGTAGTCGCCAATCCCCGCCGCTGAAAGCTTCAAAGCCAACGCGATCATTCCCGCCACCTCGCAGGTCTCGGCGGTCTGCAAGCCGGTGTCATCGATGTTTTCGGGGAAGTAGCCCGTCAGCGCGTTACCCTTGGATCTCGCCCACTCGTAGGACTTCCGCACAAACTCGCACAGTTCATCGTCGCCAACAGCGATAGCATGGTCCAGCACCCCAAGCAGAGGGACTGCGTGATGCTGGAAATGGATGTAGTGCCTCACAGGAGGCGGACCAACATAGAACGTCTTCTCGTGAAACTTCTCATTCCCTTCGTCATTGTAAAGGAACTCACCGTTCTCCCCGAAATAGCGGCCGTGATAGACCAGATACCTTGCGAGTTTCCCGGCTAACTCCTTTGCAGGCTCGTATCCGCTGACCCGGTGGTATTGCGCCAGTCCCTGTATTGTCCATCCCACAAGACTGCTGAGTATCCCCACAGGCACTTCCGCGTCTTTCAGTCTCGGCGCACCCGGCGCGAAGCCACCGTGCGGGAAGTAGGCGTAGTCGTCTTTTTCAATGGCGATGCTTCTCAGCCCGTCGACTATCTTCTTGATCTCGGAGTCCCACGGGCCGGTCGGGTCTAGGAGCATATAGGTGGTCATCGCGCCAATGAGCCTGCCGTTCATGAATGGCATAGCATAATGGCTTTCGCCTTTGGCGCACGGTTCGCACCAGCAAGGATAGGGAGCCCAGGGGAAAGCGGGCCAGTAAGCCAGCCCGTCCGGCCCGATCATCTGCATTGCAGCCTTCATCCAGAAAGGGTCGATGTGGTCGTTAAGGCCGCTGCCGGAGGCCAGGCGCATCAGCGGCAGCGATTCCATGTGCTTGATCTGGCAGATATCCGAGGTGGTGTGCTGCATGACCGGCGGGTCCGTCCGCAGGATGGCGAAGAAGTAGACGAGATAGTCTTTGTCGGGGTCGGTAGGGCCGGTCAGCCCGTTGACTGCCAGGGCGATCCTCTCCTGTATATCCAGAGTGTCCGGGACCATCTGTTCGTAGCTGTTTCCCGCGAATGCCGGGACCTCAAACGCAGGGACTTCGCTGCGGATATGTTTGATCGCGTATGTTTTCTCGGTGTGCATACTACCAACCCTCCATCGGAGAATGCGGAGTCCAGCGAAAACCGCTCCAGGTGAGCAGCTTGTATTTCCCCATCAGCCTGCTGCGGTTCGCCTCGGGCTGCCTCGGATGCTTGGCGAGGTCGAGCAGTGGGCCATCGTTCATCAGGTTCATCGCAGGTCCATCCCATATCGCGTAACCGTCGGCGCCTTGATACACGTAATCCTGCATGGCGGCATGGTACCTCTCCGGCTCTGCCTGGTACTGCTGCCAGGGGTAGAACATCGGCCAAAGGCGCACATTCTCGCGCCCTGGAAGCTGTTGGAATGATACATAATCCAGGTCCTGCGGCCACCCGTGTGAACTCAGACCATACTTGTCGCGCCTGGCCACGGTCAGAATGAGGTCGCTCACCAGGCCGCCTTTCACCCACGCCGGAATATCCAGCCCATTCTCACGGTTCGACTTCAGCGTTCCATCTACCATAGCAGAAAGCTTGCACTTCAGCCCAATCGCCTTCTTGATCTCTCGCATCCACGCTGTGCCGACATTGCCGGTGTATTCCAGCCATCTCGGGTCATCTTCGCGCAGGTTCCGAGGGTCAAGTCGATACTTCTTCTTGAACCCATCGACCATGGGCTTCTCATACAGCGCCAGTGGGCAGCCTCGGATGAAACACATGTTCACCCCGTCCACCCCGCGGGCGGCCAGCTCGGCGTACATCTTGGCCAGGTGTTTGCGCACCTGGGGGAATGCGATGCTGAGGCCTTCGACGCGGGTCCCGTCGCGGTCCACCAGGCTGTATTCGGGGTGTTCGGCATAGAACTTCGAGACCACGGTCGCATTTCGACTGTTCGACGTGAACATTGTCGTCCCGCCCCGCAGCCTGATGTATACGTGCAACTCCCACCCGCGCTTGTGGGCGTAATCGGCCATCGACTTCATGGGGTTGATGCCCCACTTCCGGTAGGACTTGATGTTCTCGATCATATTGGTCTCGCCCTGCCCGACCTCGACAGGGAACCCATATTTCCCAAACTCGGTGCCCTCCTTGGTGAAGTTTGCATACCAGACGTCCCCGCCACCCACCTGCACGCACAGCAGCTTCACGTTATTCTCTTTGGGTATTCGCTCAGGAAGTTCAAAGAGGTCGTTTGGGGACTCGTGGCGCTTGATGGAGAAGATGCCGGAGTCGATGGTCGTCGCGATGGGCCAGTTCCCTGCTTTGGCGAGAGGGCTCTCGACTACCGGCCTGAGCCGGATCGCCAGTATGCAGGGCTGCGTGAGGTCGTCGATGATCAGGTCTTTGCCTGTCAGGTCGTCCTCCCGCCAGAACACCTCCTCGACATCGCACCAGCCTTCTTTCAGAGAATCAATGGCCTCCTGAGAGCCTCGCGTAATTCCCTTCTTCAGGTCTTCCGGGTCAAGCGCGACGTGAACGGGGGCGCAGTTGTCGAAGTCGGCATCGCCGGTCAGCTTCGCGCGGACGTTGTTGTAGCGAGTGACGAAGCTGATCCTGTAACGCCCGCTTGCCCCAAGCCGAACGGTAAGTGGCCCGGCATTGGCGCCATCGGCTGCCATCGCCCGACCCGGGCCAATCCGCTCCAGCGCATAATCAATGACGTTCCACTTGCCTTTCTTGCCACTCTGAGCAGGCTTGCCGACGATGGCTCTGGACTTCATGTTTGTTATCAGGATATCGCTTGGCATGGTCGCTCTCCTTGTAGACTGTTTCACGTCAGCAACCGAGACAGTTGCAGGTGCGTGGTTGAGTGTCTCAATCGCTTTGGCAACTTTGTCTCGCCATCCCATCACCAGCCCTGCGTCTGCAGTGTACTGCTTGAACGAAACGACAATACTGTCTGGCAGGCGCAGCAAAGCTTCCGCCGTGCGAACCGTCTCCGGCTTAACCCCGCGCCTCTTGGCTTGTTCGACGGCGGTCTTGAGCACCACGAAGTAATCGTGATCCTCCAACCCGTCGCGTATGGCTTCCAGGCGAATGGTGGAAATGGCTTTGTCGTGGGGGATCTCCTTGCCGGGAACGACCTCACTTGGCGCAACAGGCCCAAAGAACAGCAGTTGGCCCGCGCCCTGGGCGTATGCCCCCGACCCTGCGCGTAGGTAGCAGTCAGTTCCGCTGCCTACCCGCACCAGGTCTGCGTTCGTGTCGCAAGTCCAGTGCAGGAAGCCATCTATGCCTAGCTTGTAGACTATCCAAAAGTTCAGCCGTGTGGAGAGGAGGTCGCACTTCGGGTTGGTCTGCCACGCAGTGTATGGAGGTGGCGGGCCATCTGCATTGTACGCCCACACTTTCTCACCCAACTTCTTGCGAGCTTTGGCAAACGCAACTTTCTCCGGCGAGTCGAAGTCGAGCACAGTCGGGCACCACACATCTACACTGCCTGCCAACTCGGGGAGAAGATGCCCGACCACCATGCACTTCAAGTCAGGAGCAGCAGTCCGCAAAAGTTCCCGCAGGTCCTTGATGAGAGGAAATGTCTTAGGCTCCGGCTCGTCGTACAGGTATGCCATCGTCTGGCCAAGCAGACCGCGTTCCCTGAGGTAGTTGGCGTATTCCCGGTGGTACCGCACTATGTAGTCGCGCTGCTGCTGGTTGTAGGAGGGCATCCAACTCGCAAACGCGCCAATAGAGTTCGATCCTCCGGCATAGGTTCCTGGGAACCTCGGCATTTCAAAGAAGAACGTCCGCCCCCCGTACGACTCTACATACTTCAGCGCCTCTTCGATCACCGGTTTCACTTCACTGAACTCGTAGAACCGGTCGTTGTTGCCAAAAGGCGGGCGCATAAGGCACAGGTATGTGTCGCCGATTCTGTGAGACATCAGCATACGCGAGGAGGGAGGGCAGCTTGCCGAGATAGTCATCGGTAAGGTGGGTCGCATGGGCAACGCAAAATCGTAGATGGTGACGTCGATGGGATACGTGAGGACTTCTTTGCCATCGCGAGTGAACGTGACAGATGTCTCGTATTCCCCCGGCTCAGCCAGATACGGACCAAAGATGTCGACCCATAACGGCTGCAACTGGTCTGGCTCCAACTGAACGTACTGGTCCTCCAATAGTGGATCAGGCCAGGGCTCGGAGATGAGTCTTCCATCAGCCACAAACCCGGTGTAGCCGACGGGACGGACAGACACTACACCCACCAGGTACGGAGGCTCCTTACGCCCACGTTTGTTCGTGTAGGTGGTCTGGAACTCTACTCGAACAGTGTCTCTCGTCAACGGAGCCAGTATCAGCTGCACCGCCTCGTGCTCACCCTGTGCAAGCGATATGTGAGCGCGGGGGCCGCCGGAGATCGCGCCGTCCTTGACCGAGACCTTGCGTGTAATCTTCTTGACTGGCGGTGCGCACAGAACCGCGAATGACTTGTCCTTGCTTCTTGGGGCTTTGGGGAACTTCGCGGCGAGCACTGTTGGCGACAAACCGCGGTCGGTCTGGCTCGGGCCGGGGTCGCTGACTTTCTCAATCCGCACATCGTCCAGCCAGACAGTGCCGTTGAACGCCTGCCAGTTGCCGGGTTCCAGCGTGACAGGGCATGGGACTGTGACCTCGGCCTTGTAGAGGGTCCAATCACTTGTGCCGTTGGGCACGCCAAGCGAGAGACTCTGCATCCTCTGCCCACCGACCTTGTCCCCAGGATACACCCAGTGCCAGAGCAGCCCGGTGGATCCCAGGTCCTCTGCGTCTATCAGGTCCTTAGTCTTGCACCAGAATGACAGCCGATAAGTGGCCGGGCCGGGGAGGTGGATGATGTTTCCATACATCAGGCCTGCGTATCGCTCGGGAACTCCATTGCCTGTAATCCGAAGCGACTGCTTGCCGTCGTGCTTCTCCTCGGTGTCGAACGCCCAAGTCGCCTTGGTTGAGAGGTTCGAGAGGCTCCATGCAGTAGGTCGGCCGTTCTCGCCTGCCTCCTCAAATGACGGGTTCTCCAACACGTTCTCGCCGACCGCCAGAGGCGCCGCGCCGACACTGATACTGGCGATATGCAATAGACACAGCAACCCCGCGAAAGCGACTCTCATCCTGCAAGAACCTCCACGCAATATCACATGACTGGAGTCTAGCAGGATAGGCGGACAAGGTCAACTCCACATGGAGTTCCGAGTTCCGAGTTCAGTTCGGTCACCCAAATGTGCTATACTCAATCACGGATAAACCACCCACAAGAGGCAATGCGATGCAATACTCATGCAGCTTTGAAACGTTTCTCTCATTGGTCTGGGTCGTGATTCTTGCAGTTGGCTTGGCAGTTGGAGCGTCTGCGGAACCTGGGATTGTCCAGTTCTCAGTCGGACCGAACCTGTTCGTTGACGATTACCTCATCGCCGAGAGCAGTGGCCTGAAGCGAGTCACTCACCAGCCCAAGAAGCTCGCTGATCCGGTTATCCCGAAGGCCGAGGCGTGGCATTCGCGCCCGCTGTTCTACATGGATGTCATCTTTGATCCTGCGATGAAGAAGTATCGGATGTGGTACAACATCGGGTTCAACTCCATCGAGCCGATGTTCTGCTTCGCATACGCTGAGTCCCTGGACGGCATCAAGTGGGTTCGTCCCAATCTGGGCCTGGTTGAGATTCAGGGGTCGAAGAACAACAACATAATCGATGCTCCATTCAACCACGCCGCCTTGGTCTTTGTGGACGATGGCCCTGACTGCCCCGACCCATCCCGCCGCTACAAAATGGCATTTACCGGAGACGGCCTCTGGGTCGCTTTCTCGCCGGACGGTTACCATTTCAATGAGTATCCCGGGAATCCGGTCATTGAGATGCATGCCAACAATGTTCCCATAGGCCAGCCCGGCTACGAGAACAACATCGGTGATATCGCCGACGGCTGCTGGGACCCTCTCAAAAACGAGTATCTGGTCGGGTGCAAAGTAGAGAAGACGGGCTTCCCCGGCAGGGCGCGGCGTCACTTCGAGGGATACCGCCGCTGTGTGGGCATGACCACCAGCCGCGACTTCATCCACTGGTACAAACCCCGCCTGCTCTTCACCCCCGACCCTGCCAACGGTATGGAGGAGTTCTATGGGTTCAAGCCTATGATCAGAGGCAACCTGTACCTTGGTTTCATGCGGGTTCTGCGTGACGACCTCGCCGCGGATGATGTCAATCCGCTGGACGGTATCGGGTGGACGGAGCTCATCGCCAGCCGCGACGGGCTGAAGTGGACCCGTTACCAAGAGAAGTTCCTCGACCGCGACCACGAACCCGGCAGGTGGGATCACGCTATGGCCTGGTTTGCCGACTGCATCACAGTGGGAGACAAAGACTACATCTACTACGGCGGCTACTCAAAGGGTCATAAGACAGGCGACCGCCAGCTTGGCCTGGCAATCCTGCGAAAGAACGGCTTCGTGTCACGTGATGCAGGCAAGGAACGTGGGCTGCTAAAGACACCGCTTGCCAAGCTTCCGGGTGGTCTCATTACTGTGAACGCCAATGTCCGGGGCGAGATGAAGGTGCGGGTAGTGGATGCCAAAGGGCGCGCCATTCCCGGCTTGGACTGGGCCTCGTGCCAGGCGATACGAGGGGATTCGGTGGCTCATCCCGTGAAATGGACCAGCGGCTGCAAGGCCCCGACATTCCAGCCGGTAAGTCTGGAGTTCTCAATGCGCGACGCAGAGCTGTATGGCTTCGACATCGGCAACTAGAGGTACGCAAGCCTGCCCCGGGCCAGGCACAGACGTGCATCGCCACCCGCGGAAGCTATACTGTGTAGGATTCAATCAGCGCTAGCCGCCATCAGGAGATACTTATGTCATATATGTTCAGAGACCAGTCATGGCCAAAGTTGCGGAAGCACATCGATCAGGGATCGCTGGTGATACTGCCAATCGGCACTACCGAGGAGCACGGCCCACATCTGCCGGTGGACACCGACGCCCGAATCGTGGAGCACTATTGCAACAGCCTCGCGGAGGCTCTCACTCCCGAGATGCCTTTGCTGGTCATGGACACCATCAGCTACGGCTATTCGATGCAAATAATGCAGCAGTGGCCAGGGACGGTGGTTGTTCGAAGCCGGGTGATGATGGACCTTGTCCTGGACATCTGCTGCTCCATCTACAAAATGGGATTCAAAAAGCTCGCGCTGGTGAATGTCCACGGCCATCATATCGCGCTGCTGAACCAGGTTGTCCGGGAAGTGGGAGACGCTTGCTTCGCTGCCCCCGCCCTCATCAACCCGATGGTCCTCGCGAGAGACAAGTTCAACGAGATTCGCAAGTCTCCCAGAGGTGGTGCGATCCACTCCGGCGAATTCGAGACGTCGCTAATCCTGCACCTCAGCCCCGAGACAGTCGATATGTCCGTGGCGGTCGACGAAATGCCCACGCACCAGACAGAGTTCGTAGCCGGAGATGGCTTTACAGGCAAGCAGCAGGTGACGTGGTCAACCTGGATGATCGACCCGAGTGAGTCCGGAGTCTACGGCGCCCCCAGCTACGCCGACCCCGAAACAGGCCGGATATGCATGGAAGCCGCAGTAGAAGCAGGGGCAAGGTTTATGCGAGAGTTCGTCTCCACCCCGGACAACCCCGCAGGGCCAAAAGGCGGCCTGTAGCCAATGCCTAATGGCCCGTCTCGAACGCAGAACTGTCTTGGATACGATTCAAAGGATTAGCGGACGGGCAGTATTAAGAACCCCCTCGCATCTCAAGGGCACTGGGCAGGGTGAGGGGCCTTTCCACGGTGGGCGGATAGCCCCTTCGGTGGTGGCTGCGGCCAATCCTGTCAGTTCCCAATCCCTGAATCTTGTTCAAGACAATTCGGCCATTCAATTTGACACCAACTGCCTCAAATGGTATTCTGTGAATGTAAATGAACGCCCAACCAACCTTGGAACTAGGGTTCGCCCGATGTTTCTTTTTTTTGCACTTCGGTAAACAGAAATGAACATTCTCAAGTTTTTCGACTCCAATGTGCGCGAGATAGGCAGGTTCAGAACGGTCGCCGAGCAGGTGACCACCTTTGAACCGGCAATCAAACAGCTCACCGACGCCCAGCTTGCCGAGAAGACTGTTGCCTTCAGGCAGCGGTTGGAGGCCGGTGAGACCCTGGAAGAGCTCATGCCGGAGGCCTTTACGGTTGTCCGCGAGGCCAGCATTCGGACTATCGGGCTTCGGCACTTCGACGTCCAGCTCATCGGCGCAATGGTCCTCCACCAGGGCAGGATCGCCGAGATGAAGACTGGAGAGGGAAAGACGCTTGTCGCCACCCTCGCGCTTTATCTCAACGCCCTCTCAGGCCACGGCGCCCACCTGGTCACAGTCAACGACTACCTCTCCAAACGCGACGCGCGCTGGATGGGGCCTGTCTTCCACATTCTGGGGCTGAGCGTTGGCTCGATTCACGGCCAGAGCGCCGAAACCGGGGACACGGGCCGATCCTTCCGATACGATCCCAGCTACGTGCCGGACGACGAGGACGAGTGGGAATCGCTGCGCCCGATCACCCGCAAAGAAGCCTACTTATGTGATATCACTTATGGCACCAACCACGAATTCGGCTTCGACTACCTCCGCGACAACATGGCTTTCAGCCTCGAAGAACTGGTTCAACGCGAACTGAACTATGCCATTGTGGACGAAGTTGACTCAATCCTGGTCGACGAGGCCAGGACACCCCTCATCATCTCCGGCCACGGCTACCGCTCAAGTGAGATGTATGGCAAGGTGGACAAGCTGGTTCGCAGGCTGGTAATTGAACGGGACTATACGGTCGATGAGAAGGCCAAGACGGCCATGCTAAACGAAGCCGGCACCCACCGGATCGAGGAAATGACCGGCTGCGGCAACCTCACCGACCCCGAGAACCTGGAACTCAACCAATACATCAGCGCCGCCCTCAAGGCTCACGCCTGTTTCGAGAGAGACAGAGATTACGTGGTCAAGGATGGCCAGGTGATCATTGTTGATGAGTTCACCGGTCGGTTGATGTTTGGTCGGCGGTGGAGCGATGGCCTGCACCAGGCTGTCGAGGCCAAAGAAAACTGCAAGATAGAAGAAGAGAGCCAGACTCTCGCAACTATCACATATCAGAACTTCTTCCGCCTCTACAAGAAACTCTCTGGTATGACAGGCACAGCCAAGACCGAAGAAGAAGAGTTCCGGAAGATATACGGACTGGATGTTGTGGAAGTCCCGACAAACAGGCCGGCCATCCGCAGAGACCTTGCTGATGTTATTTACAAGAGTGAGGAAGCCAAGTTCCGAGGTCTGACCATCCAGGTGCTCAAGTGCTACGGCACAGGGCAGCCTGTCCTGGTTGGAACGAGGTCGATAGCTGTCTCCGAACGGGTCAGCGATAGGCTGATCTCCGAGCGGCTTCAACTCCTCGCAGCTATCGAACTCCTCCGGGCCAGGCTCGATGCCTCCAAGGATGTCAAGAAGGAAGAGGCAGCCGAGTTCCACGCGATTATGAATGCCAAGTTCGATGATCTGGCGATCAACAAGCTCAGCAGGATTGCCAAACGGCTGGACTTCGATCTGGATATGCTCAGCGACGCGAACATCGCCGAACTGGTCAAGCACTTCGAGCTTCCTGAAAGGGCCAAGAGCAGACTTCGAGAGGCGCTCAAGGAAGGCATCGTCCACAACGTCCTCAACGCGAAGTTCCACGAGACGGAGGCTGAGATAGTCTCCGAGGCTGGGCGGCTTGGCGCGGTTACCATAGCGACAAACATGGCGGGCCGAGGCGTTGACATCATCCTCGGTGGCCCGGCAGGGGACTCGGAATCCCTGGATCTTGAGCCGATGGCTGAAGCCGAAGCTACCTGGGGATATGCGGAATGGCAGAAGAACAACGCGGATAAGATCGATGCCCTGAAGCCAGAAACCATCGAAGTGGTGAAACGGGCAGGGCTTTGCATCATTGGTTCGGAGCGTCACGAGAGCCGGCGAATCGACAACCAGCTCCGAGGCCGAGCCGGACGACAGGGTGACCCGGGCATTTCCCGGTTCTATGTTTCGCTGGAAGACGAGTTGTGGAGACTGTTTGGCGATAAGTCGAACTCGTTCCTTCTGGGCAGTTGGCGGGAAGACCAATCTCTGGATGCGGGTCTACTCTCCAAGATGATCGAGCGGGCGCAGAAGAAAGTGGAAGATCACCACTTCGACATCCGCAAGCATGTTCTTGAGTATGATGATGTGATGAACATCCAGCGCGAGACCATCTACGGTCAGCGCAGGAAGATTCTCGAGGGAGTTGATCTCCGACCGACCATCATCGGCTACCTTGAGGAGACGATGCAGAACGCCATAACTATGTTCCTGCCGGAAGGCGTTCGGCCTGACGAGTGGGACTACGAGGGTCTGTACAAGCACGTCAACGAGGTCCTGCCTCTGGAGATGTACTTCAAGCCTTCGGATATAGACAGGAAGCCTCGCGAGGAACTCAGCGACATGTTCCTCGACCTGGTGGAGAAGAGCTATGAGCGGAAGGAGCAGGAAGTCGGCGTCGAGAACATGCGCGATGTCGAACGCCACCTAACTCTGGACCTCATCAACCGCAAATGGATCGATCACCTCGACGCCATGGACTACCTGCGAGAGGGCATCGGGCTTCGTGGATATGCCCAGAAAGACCCGCTGATAGAGTACAAAAAGGAAGCTTTCGACCTATTCCAGGAAATGCTGGGCGGCATTCAGGATGATTTGGTCAGAATCGTGTATAGAGTTCAACTGGAGCGACAAGCCCCGCGCCCGGTTCGAAGACCCGCTTTCCAGAATGTGGTGGAACTATCGGCTGATGGCCCGCAGGGAATGTCGGACGAGGCTGCGGCAGTCGCAAGGCACATTGCCCGGTCCAACGCCGCCACACAAAAAGTCGGCCGAAACGACCCATGCCCCTGTGGCAGCGGCAAGAAGTACAAGAAATGCTGCATGGATAAAGAAGAGTAGACTACTCCCCCTCTCCGCGCACGGAGAGGGCTGGGGTGAGGTTCCTTCAGCGTAGGATCACGCGAGATCGTACGCCGGTAAGAACCGCCCCCTAACCCCCTCCGGCGCGGAGGGGGATTACGTGGAAAGGCCAACTATGCTAAAAGATATCTGGGACAGAGCAACTGTCCTTCAGCGAAACCTCGAAGAGCTGGGAGGTCATCTTTGACCTCGCCAATGCACAGAAACAAATAGCAGAGATCGAAGAGTCCACTGCGGCCCAGGGTTCTGGGACGATGCGGCTGAGGCTCAACAGATACTCAAGAAGCTTTCAAACCTCAAGACAACAATAGAGCCTACCCTGGCTCTGACCGCGCGCGTGGATGATATCGCCATAATGGCTGAACTCATCGAAGATGAAGAGGGTGCGGACGCAAGGGAACTCCGCAAGGACCTCGATCACGCCGAGAAGGACTTCAAGCGCCTGGAACTTGACACCCTCCTTTCCGGCGAGTACGATTCCAACAGCGCAATCCTGGAGATAAACTCAGGCGCCGGCGGAACTGAATCGTGCGATTGGGTCGACATGCTGCTGCGAATGTACCTGCGCTGGGCCGAGCGGCGTGGCTACTCTACGGAGATTGTAAACACGGTTCCCGGGGAGGTCGCGGGCCTCAAGAGTGTCACGGTGCTGGTCAACGGCAAGAATGCTTACGGCTACCTCAGATATGAACGTGGGGTGCACCGACTGGTGCGTATATCTCCCTTCGATGCCAACAAGCGCCGCCACACCTCCTTTTCGGCTGTCGACGCAATCCCCGAACTCGATGATGACACCGGAGTTGATATTAACCCCGATGAAATCAAAATGGACACGTACCGCGCAAGTGGCGCAGGTGGGCAGCACGTAAACAAAACCGACTCTGCCGTGCGACTTACGCACATTCCCACTGGAATTGTGGTAACATGCCAGAATGAGCGGTCGCAACACAAGAACCGGGAAGTTGCCTTGAAGGTGCTGGCGTCTCGTATTGCCGAAGTGCAGAGGGCACAGTCCGATCAGCGCTTGGCCGAGCTTCGTGGGGACATGAGGGCGATAGAGTGGGGGAGCCAGATACGCTCCTATGTTTTCCAACCGTACACAATGGTAAAAGATCATAGGACAGGACACGAAGTCGGCGATGTGATTCGCATTATGGATGGCGACATAGACGACTTCATCCAGGCCGAGCTTAGAAGTTTGGGCGGAGCAAAGTCAACTTAGTGAACATAATGGTCTGATGCATGCGTCTATTAACCATGAGGACGTGGTTCTTCGAGGTGTGAGATGTTGAGCAAGTGGTCAGTTCTAGTAATATCATTAGCAGTATTGGTGGCGGTGGGTTCCGTGTTGTGGGCGCAAGAAGCCAAGGCTGACGCCGCCTTCACGATTGGTAACAAAGATGGCGGGAAGCAGGAAACCTCCCTTGGAGACCTCGCGACCGACGCCATGCGAGTTGCGATGAAGACGCAGATAGCGTTTCTCGCCGGAAGCGAACTAAAGAACCTGGATCCGGCTGTTCCGGTTGCGAGTCTGCAACTCGCGCAGTTGACCCCAGCGATCAGCTTCCCTGATGACCCGTTGGCGATGCTTCAGCTTACCGGCAAAGAAGTCAGAGGCGCTCTTGAACGCTCTGTATCGCTCTACCCGCAGCGGAACCTCGGGTTCTTGCAGGTATCCGGCCTGAAGTTCACCCTTGACCCTGGGAAACCGACAGGCAAGCGAGTGGGCGCGGTGATAGTCGGCAAAGAAGAACTCAAAGACGAGACCGTCTACACAGTTGCCGTTACGAATTCAATGGCTAATGGCGCTCTGGGCTACTGGAGCGTGTGGTCTGCGAGCAGTGTGCTCAAGCGCGACTCAGAGCAGTCACTCAAGAAGGCCTTGGACGCTTATCTCAAGACAAGCCCCAAGCTTGAGTACAAAGTGCCCTCGAGGATAACGCCTCCGACACCGCCTGCCAACACTTAGCAGCAAGTCACACTACGGAGGGCTGGAATGCCACCTGCACCCAAGACGCAGTACCCTCGTATTGTAGAAATGCCCGCGCAGAGAGTGGCCACTGTCACGTCAGTGGGCGATCCCAACACCGCCGCTGAAGCTGAGTTGGGTGCACTATTTGGCTCTGTATATACGCTCAAGTTCGCGATGAAGAAGAGTGGGGTGGGTGACTTCAAGGTCTGCGGCCTTAGAGCCAGGTGGCCTGATGCTCATCTTCTCCCCAAAGACCAATGGACAGGCCAGTGGTCACTGCCGATTCCCGATGACATCACTGAGCTTCCCCAGAAGACTCCCGAGATCGAAGTATGCCTGGATACCTGGGAATATGGGACTGTTGCTGAGATTCTTCACGTAGGTCCGTATTCAGAAGAGGGGCCGACGGTCCAGCGGCTTCACGCGTTCATAGAGGAAAGCGGATACGAACTGGCCGGCCCTCACGAAGAAGAGTACCTCACATCCCCCAGGGCCAAGGTACAGAAGACCATCATCCGCTACGTGGTCCGCCCGAAAGCCTGACTACATCTCCCGCAGTCGTCGGACGCGCTCCGCAGTCGAGGGGTGGGTGGAGAACAAGTTCACGCTTGCGTCACGTGCCTTCTTCAGCGGGTCCGAAATGAACAGCGGCGCGGTGGCGGCGCTGGCGGTCTGGACCGGCATCGGGTTGGCAGCTATCTTTTCAAGGGCCGAAGCGAGACCGTCCGGGTAGCGCGTCAACATTGCCCCGCTGGCATCGGCGAGAAATTCTCTCTGCCTGGAAGCGGCTGCTTTTACTATTGCCGCCGAAATAGGCGCTAGAATTGCCAACACGACGCCTATCACCAGGAAGATAACCTGGCCCCCGTTGTCGTCTCTTGAGCGCCTGTAGCCACCCCATCGCCCACTGTACCAGAACCAGTTTGCCAGCATCGATATGGTTCCTACCATCACGGTGATGAGCATCATGAAGCGGATGTCGTAGTTCTGGATGTGCGACATCTCGTGGGCGATCACGCCTTCAAGCTCCACCCGGTTCATCATGTCCAGCAGCCCGGTCGTGGCGCATATCACTGCGTGCTCGGGATCGCGGCCGGTGGCGAATGCGTTGGGCGATGGGTCGTCCATCACGTAGATCTTGGGCAGAGGAAGACCGGAAGCTATTGCGAGGCCTTCCACCGAGTTTACAAAGTGCGGGAACTCCTCGCGGGTAGCCTCTCGGGCGCCGGTCATGGTGAGGACGACCCTGTCGCTGTAGTAGAAGCTGAAAAAGCTCATCAGTGTCGCGACGCCTATCGCGCCTATCACGATGAAGTAGTTGTTGTACGCCTCTGCAAAGACGTACCCAACCAGGCAGACCAGCAGGATGAACGCGAACACAAGCAACCGCGACATCCATATATTCCTAGATATCTGCTGATATATCATATACTTACCTTCGCCGAATAACTCAGAACTGGACCTTTACCGGCTCGCGGGCAATATCTTCCATTTCAAAATACTCTCGTTCCTTGAAGCTGAAAGCGTTGGCTATCAGATTAGAAGGAAACGTCTGAACGAGTGTATTGAACGCCATTACGGTATCATTGTAGAACTGTCTGGAGTAGGCGATCTTGCTTTCAGTTCCGGACAGCTCTTCCTGGAGCATCATGAAGTTCTGATTGGCTTTGAGCTCAGGGTAGGCTTCAGCGACTGCAAACAGGCTCTTCAGCGCGCCGGATATCATGTTCTGCGCCTCTGCCTGCTCCTGGACGCCTTGCGCGTTCATCATCGAGCTTCTGGCCTTGCTGACCTCTTCAAACACGCCGCGTTCGTGGGTCGCGTATGCTTTTACGGTCTCCACGAGGTTCGGAATCAAGTCATATCGCCGCCGAAGTTGAACGTCTATCTGCGACCAGGCGTTCTCTATTCTGTTTCGCAGACCAACTAGTTGGTTGTACTTCGCGATGACCCATATCGCCAGGACTATTACCAGTCCGACGATCACCGCCAACAGCTTGCCCAGAATTTCCATCAGACCAACCTCCACAAGGCATTGTACTCTGTGATCTAGTGTACATCAGCACAAGCCGGAATGCAACGCTTGGTAATGAGGGCGGAACTGAGCTATACTATCCCTGAGTACTCGGAGGTAAGAGAATTGATCATTATAATGGATACCAAGGCCTCGGCGCCCGAAGTTGAGGCTGTGATACAGGAAGTGGAGTCTACCGGTTTCAGGCCATTCGTGAACCCGGGAACTGAGCGCAAGGTCATTGCGGTCCTTGGCGAACTGGACGTCAGAAAGGCCGATATCGTCGAGCACTTCCGGACCATGGCCGGGGTGGCGCGAGTTGAGCTGATATCGGACCTGTGGAAGCTGGCTTCCCGCACTTACCACCCGGAGGACAGCTCATTTGTCGTGCGAGGTGTGAAGATCGGCGGGACAGGGATTGTGGTTGCGGCGGGTCCGTGCAGCGTCGAGTCGGAGAAACAGACCATTGAGTTGGCGATTCAGGTAAAGGCTGCCGGCGCGAGGTTCCTGCGAGGTGGGGCGTTCAAGCCCCGCACCTCCCCCTACAGCTTCCAGGGACTTGGCGAAGAGGGCTTGAAGATTCTCGCAAAAGCGCGGGAGGAGACTGGGCTGCCGGTTGTCACGGAGGTCATGGACACCCACGAAGTGGACTTGGTCTGCGAGTATGCGGACATCCTCCAGATCGGCACCCGCAACATGCAGAACTACTCACTTCTGCGCAAAGTAGGAACAACTGGCCACCCGATCCTGCTCAAGCGAGGACTTGGGTCGAAAATCAAGGACCTGCTGATGTCCGCGGAGTATATCATCTCCGAAGGAAATCAGCAGGTGATACTGTGCGAACGTGGCATCACTACTTTCGAAGACGCCACCCGCCACACCACCGACATCAACGCGGTCCCAGTACTCAAGAGGTGGACTCACCTTCCCGTGATGATAGATCCCAGCCACGCGACCGGTGACTCGCATTACGTGGGAGCCGTATCAAAAGCCGGAATAGCGGCAGGCGCGGATGGCCTGATCATCGAAGTTCACAATGACCCGGCCCACGCCAAGAGCGACGGTCCGCAGTCACTGTCGCCCGAGCGATTCGATGAGTTGATGGGACAGCTCAGGCGGGTAGCTGAGGCTGTCGACAGGACGCTGTGACCATTGCCGGTTTGCGAATAGGCAGGAGGTAACTTGATGAAGGAACTGACCCGACTGGCCAAAGACCATCTGCGCGAACTCGGAGCATTCTACAGAAAGCACCTGCTCCAGGACGTGATGCCTTTCTGGGAGACTCGCACCAAAGACACCGAATGCGGCGGTTTCCTGACTTGCTTCGACAGGATGGGAAACATCACCGACACGACGAAGTATATGTGGTTCCAGGGGCGGGAGATGTGGATGTTTCCCGCGCTCTACAACTTCGTGGAGAAGCGCCCAGTCTGGCTGGAACTGGCAAAGCATGGACGCGAGTTCGCAGTCAAGCATGCTTACGCGGGCGATGGACGCTGGAATTACCAGTTGGACCGCTGTGGGAACGTGCAAAAAGGCACAATCTCCATCTACACAGACCACTTCATCATATCCGGTCTCTGCGAACTTGCCGTGGCGACGGGCTCAGATGAGGACCTGAAGCTGATCAAGGAAACATACGACGCTATCGAACGCAATGTGTACGACTTGGACTTCAAAGACATCTACCACGGCACGTGGAATCCCAAGTTCAAGCGCCACGGTATCTATATGATCACGGTTAGTGTGGCCGGCATAGCGGAGCGCGTGTTGGGTGCTCAGCGCACCAAGCCCCTGATAGACCACTGCCTCAATCAGCTTCTGAACGTTTTTGCCAAGGACGAGTACCAGTTGCTTTTCGAGTCGGTCGGGCGGGACGACAGAGTGATCATGGATGACCCCGAAGGCCGGCTCATCAACCCTGGCCACACGCTCGAGTCGATGTGGTTCTGTATGGAAGAGGGGATCAAGCGGGGGGACCAGTCAGTTGTTGACCGCGCTATCCAGATCGCCGACTGGGCTTACCAGGCAGGACATGACAGAAGCTACGGCGGGATAGTCTCATACATCGACGCGAACGGCAAAGAGCCTGTGCAGACCGACTGGCACAAAGCTGTCGGCGCAATGTGGCACGACAAGGTCTGGTGGGTCCATAGCGAGGCCCTATACGCTCTTGCGCTTGCTGCCGTGCAGAAGGATAGCCCTGAGTGGTTCCAGAGGTTCATCGATCTGCATGAGTGGTGCCAGAGGTTCTTCTATGACCCGGAGTACGGAGAGTGGTATTCAGAGGTCTACCGAGACGGCAAGCCCAAGAACACCGACAAAGGCAATATGTGGAAAGCTGCGTACCACCTGCCGCGGGCGCTCATGAAGACAATGCTCCTGCTCGAAGGCGCTAGCGGTCGCGCGCAGGGCTGACCAATTGGCGCTTGTCCGGGTGGATGCGATGCGCTGCTTTGGTGGTTACGGGATCGCTGAGGTTAGGCTGGTTCTTGTCAGACTTCGCAGGTTTCACGGCTGGCGGCAAAATGAGGCAGGACCCGGCTGAAGAGATCAAGAACGCCTTCGGGGTCGTGTTCGCCCACCAGTTCATATAGACAGGAGATGAGTTCCGACATCTCGGCGCTTCCATAGACCGGCCTGCCGTGTACTCTTGAGAGGCATTCCCACTCTGTGTGCTCAATATCCTCGTCGGTGTTGGTCAGCGTTTCGTGGATCTTCTCCCCCGGCCGGATGCCACTGAAAGATATCTTGATATCCACGTCCGGCTCATAGCCATAGAGCCGGATCATGTCCTGAGCCAAGTCGAGAATGCGCACCGGTTTGCCCATGTCCAGGAGATAGACTTCGCCGCTTTGGCCCACGGATCCGGCCTGGATTACCAAGCGGACTGCTTCAGGGATAGTCATAAAGTACCGGGTCATGTCCGGATGGGTCACAGTGACCGGACCGCCATTACGTATCTGTTCGTTGAATACTGGAATCACGCTGCCTCTGCTGCCCAGGACATTGCCGAACCGGACACACAGGTACTTCGTATTCGGGTTTGCGGCTGCGGTAGACCGGACAACCTGCTCGCAGAGGGCTTTGGTAGCTCCCATGACACAGATCGGGTCCGCCGCCTTGTCGGTCGATATTAGCACCATCCGTTCCACGCCGACCTTCGCGCAGGCCCTGGCAACATTTGATGTTCCGAGCACGTTGTTCTGGACGGCCTCGACTATATTCTGTTCCATCAGGGCCAGGTGCTTGTGGGCGGCGGCATGAAACACAATCTCGGGTTTGTATGTTGTGAACACGTGGCTGATCACGGTCGGATCCGTAACAGAGGCGATCATAGGATGGATGTTGCCACTGAACTCGGGGTATTTCCGTTTCAGCTCTTGCAGGATAGTAAAAATGGAGTTCTCGCCGTGGCCGAGCAGGATCAACTCCGAAGGCCCGAGTTTCATTACCTGTCGGCATATCTCGCTGCCTATCGAGCCTCCAGCGCCTGTGACCAGCACTCTCTTCCCGGTTATATACCCACCGAACGGACCGAGGTCCAGCTTGTGCGAAGGTCTGCGCAGGAAGTCCTCAACCTGGATATCCTCAAGCCTTAGGTGCGCGGGCTTGCTGAGCTGATCAGCCATATCAGATATTACTTTAACCGGTATCTGCCGCTTCCTGCACTCAAGGGCGAGAGCCTTTATGTCTTCGCCGCTTGCGGCATCCGACAGCACGAACATTACTTCGTCGACAGCGCCTCTTTCTAGGAAGTCGTAGAGCATCTCCGTGGGGCCCAGGACCGGGACGCTGCCGTAGTAGACGCCCGTCTTGCCGGGAGTATCGTCGAGCAGCCCTAGTACGCTGTAGTGCTGCAAACTGGGGTCTTCTCGGATCTCACGAGCGAGGTGCGCTCCTTGCTCGCTGTTTCCCACAATCAGGGTGCGCTTGGCAGGTTTCGTGGAGTCTTCGCCACTTGGGGTACGGTTGGCCAGGCGATCTGCAATGAGGCGAAGCGCCACACGGAATCCACCAACCAGAACGATGGTAAATACGAGGAAGATGCCCAGGACGGAACGAGGTAAAGGAAAGCCGTCCATCAGCCGCTGGATACCGACTACGAACGGTATCCCGCAGAGGGTTGCCAGAACGACTGAACGGCTTGTCTCAAGGCCGGAATAGCGCAAGTCGTAGCGATACAGACGGAATGCGGTGAAGAGCATCGCATACATGACTGCTATTGCCGCAGTGCTGGCTGGACGCTCTCCAACCACGCGGAAGATGGCGTCGATAAGCGCCCACTGATCATGGCGCATCCACAAAGCCAACACCATCGACATAACCACTAACGCTGCGTCAATGGGCGCCAGCTCTACTCTTCCTACCGCGTGCCTGATTCGCCACTTCAAAGCGTTACCTGCCATCCCCTTACTTCTGAGCAGCCGACATCGCTTGCATTGGGTTCAGGTCTATCGCGAATCGGCCTATCTAGCTCCCAGCGTCCCACTAATGCCGTCGGGACTTCCGTCCGCCCTTCTTACCGCCCTGTTTACTAGCTGTGTCCTCATCGTAGTCATAGTAATAGTAGTAGTAAGAGTAGTAGTAGCCGTAACCACGACGTTTGATGTCAAGCCTGTTAAGCACGAAACCAATTAGTGGAGCGTCTACCTGTCTGAGAGTGTGCATCGTTATGTAAAGGTTGGGTCTGAGTGTGACATTCATGGAGACGACCAGCAGCACGGCATCGACTGCAGTTGATATGACCTGCATGTCGCTCAAACCGGCGCACGGTGGGCAGTCCAGGATCACAATGTCGTACAACTCCGCCAACTGGCTGAGTGTATTGCGGCAGTGTTGTGAGTTCAGGAACTCAGTCGGGTTGGGAGGGAGTGGGCCGGAGGGCAGGACGAAGACATTCTCAGTCTCAGATGCTACCACGGCCGTTTCCACGTTCGTTTGCCCCTTGACCAGCGTAGTGAAACCTATATCGCGGGACACTTTCATCCATCTGTGGATTGAAGGCCGCCTCAGGTCAGCGTCTACTATCAGCACTCGCTTACCGTCCATAGCCATCGCTATCGCGAGGTTGACCGATGTCGTAGACTTACCTTCCGATCTTCCCGGGCTGGTCACCGCAAGCAGCTTGAGAGGGCGGTCAATTGTAGTGAAGCTGATGTTGTTACGCAGTATCCTGAACGCTTCAAGGAATGCGCTGTTGTGCTCTAGCTCGCCTATCATCAGCCTGGTGCCTGGTTCCGCGTCCACGTTGGGGATTGCGCTCAGGGCGACCGAACCGGTCAGGTGCGCAACAGAAGTCTCGTCGCGGACCTTGGTGTCAATGCTTTCCGCAGCATAGGCCACCGCCACTGCGGCCAACAGGCCGAGCAGTCCGAACAGCACATAGTTTCGTTTCTTATTGGGGTAGGATGGAACGCGCGGCACTCGCGGCTCGGATATTATCATCGCGGTTGGCAAGACGGATTTCTCACTCACCAACAATGCGTAGTATCTGTCGGAGAGGGCTTCGAACGCCCGTTCGCGAGCCCTGACATCCTGCAACTGCTCGGCAAGACCACGCTGCTGCTCCGGCAAATCGTCCAGGGAGTTGCGGCGCTTGTTCATCAGGGTATCCATTACCTGCTTCCTTGCGCGCGCTACCTCATAGCTGGCCAGGGAGGCGATGTACTGGTCAGCAGTAGGATTCCTAACCTGAGTCTTCGAGGCGGCTATCGTTCTTCCGACGCCGCGCAGTCTCATCTCGGCCTCGGCAATCTCTGCCTCGACTTTCTTGACCGTGCGGTCCGTCGGCTCATATTCCTGGATTAACTGCGCTCGCTTCTCTTGCAGTTTCCGGATCGACTCCAACTCAGCCTGAAACAACGGATTCTGCTGAAAAGTAGTGCTGGATAGCACCAAATCACCTTGAGCGCTCAACTTGTTCTTGTAGAATTCAACCTGTTTCTCGACGGAGCCAAGCTCAACCGAGCCTCTGTCAGCGTCAGCCTCCAGGTCGGCTACCTGCTTAGTTGCTTGGGCGACCTGTTCATCTATCGTAAATAGACCGGTCTTTCTCTTGTATGCAGCCAGGGATTCATTGGCATCGCGCAGACCCTGCCGGACAGACTTGAGTTCCTGCTCCACATACTCTCTGGCTTGCTTGGTCGCTTGAGAACTGGCTTCTTTGTCACGCTCTTGGTAGGCCTCAGCAATGGCGCTCGCAAATTCCTTGGCTACTTCAGGGTCGTAGGCGCTGGCGGTGACGGTGATGAGGTCGGATTCCTTCTTCGAGGCAACAGCCGCTCCCAGGGCCTGTTTTCGCATCGCTTCCGGTTGAAGTTTCTCCAGGGCAGCCTCTCGAAGGTCACTGCTTTCCAGTATTCCTATCTGAGTCTCGATAGACTTGCTTCTAGTGAGCGCCTGCAAGTCTGCAATCAGACTCAGATCGCCGGCTTGGCTGTAAGTTTCGCTCGTCGCCACCACCATTGTAACTTCGCTCTGGTATATTGACCTCTTGCTGAGAGTGTACATCACTCCCAAAACCAGTACCAGGCAGAATGTGAGCAACGCTATCCATCGTCGTCTGTAGGCTACGTCGAACACTCTCCCGAAGTCGAAAGGATTCTCCGGCTCGGAAGAGGCAAAGCTTGTCGGCTGTATAGCGGGATTGATCTCATCTGTACGCATTTGCTTTTGATCACCCTGATAATGAAAGTCGTTAGGTAGTCCAGAGTTGATGACCGGTGATTGCGGGGAATACGCATCTATCGGGCTCTGAGCGATATGGCGTATACCGCCGATCCTTGCGCTGAGTGTCCAGAGCACAAGACTTACTGTGTCAAGGTCATTATACATTCATACCAAGCGTATAGTCAACGCGCGCGCTTGCAAATAGGCTCCAATTATCGCTATAATATGTGCAGATTTGGAAGGGCACGATGGGGTATTGTGGCGTCTGTTCGCTACCTCATTACGTTGGCGTCTGCGGCTTACTGACACCGAACATGTGCGCTTTGATTGCCTTCTGCGGCACAAAACAGGGTACAAATGAGAATACTAGTCACCGGCGCAGCCGGTTTTATAGGTTTCCACACCAGCCAGGCACTTTTGGCGCGGGGTGACGAGGTAGTAGGTCTGGATAACCTGAACTCCTACTACGATGTCCAACTCAAGAGAGACCGATTGGCAAGGCTGGAAAGGCACAACGGGTTCTCATTTCTGCACTGTGACATAGCAGATCGCCAAGCTATTGAAGCCATGTTCCGCGATTCCAAGCCACAGCGCGTCATCCATCTGGCAGCGCAGGCTGGGGTGCGGTATTCGTTGCAGAATCCTCACATATACGCAGACACAAACCTGGTCGGCTTCGTCAACATCCTCGAGGGCTGCAGGCACAACGGCGTGGAGCATCTTGCCTATGCGTCTTCCAGCTCGGTCTATGGCTCAAACAAGTCGGTCCCATTCTCCGTGCACGACAATGTTGATCACCCGGTAAGCCTCTATGCGGCCACGAAGAAAGCCAACGAGTTGATGGCTCACACCTACAGCCACCTCTACGGTATTCCGACCACGGGGCTAAGGTTCTTTACGGTCTACGGACCTTGGGGGAGGCCGGATATGGCGCTCTTCCTGTTTACCAAGGCGATTCTCGCGGACGAGCCTATAGACGTATACAACTATGGTAAGATGAAACGTGACTTCACGTACATAGCTGACATTGTGGAAGGTGTGGTGAGGGTGACCGACCGGGTCCCGCAGGCCAATCCCGAGTGGGACGCAGTGACCGCCGACCCGGGGACGAGCGCGGCTCCGTATCGAGTCTACAACATTGGTAACAACTCGCCTGTCGAGCTAATGCGGTTCATCGAAGTGCTGGAGAAGCGCCTGGGTAAGACGGCTGCCAAGAACATGCTTCCAATGCAGTTGGGCGATGTGCCCGAAACTTGCGCTGACGTCGATGACCTGATGCGCGATACGGGATTTCGGCCTGCAACCCCGATTGAAACCGGCATCGGTGAGTTTGTAGACTGGTACAGGCTGTACTACCATGTCTGATTCAGTATCCGCGAACCTGTCCCTCAGACTTGGCTGTCCGGTGATTGAAGCCGGATTGTGGTGGTTATAGATGGCAAAGCAAGGCCTGGAATTCGTTATTGCCCCTCCGGGGCGTTTTGTATCGGTCAACTGGAGAGAGCTCTGGCGATATAGGGACCTCTTCCTTGTGCTCGCCTGGCGAGATATATCGGTCAGGTACAAGCAGACGGCGCTGGGGATCGTGTGGGCGCTCTTTCAGCCCCTGATCACTATGGTCATATTCACGTTCATCTTCAACCGCATGGCAGGGATCAAGAGCGGTGACGACACTCCATACGCTATATTCCTCTACACCGGCCAACTGTTCTGGCTGTATTTCTCCGGGACCCTGACCAACGCGGCCAACTCGCTGATCTCGAATCAGGCCTTGGTGCAGAAAGTCTACTTTCCTCGGCTGGTATTGCCATCTACAGCCGCGACAACCGGACTGGTCGATTTTGGCGTAGCCTCAGTAATACTCATCGGACTCATGGTATACTACGGCTTCAGTCCGAGCGCCATAGCGCTGATCGTTGTGCCGTTGCTCATCCTGACTTCGGTGCTGTGTTCGTTGGGAATAGGAATGTTCCTCGCGGCTATCAACGTAAAATACAGGGATGTGCGCTATGCGCTCCCATTCTTCATACAGACTCTGATGTATGTTACTCCCGTGATCTATCCCGCCAGTATGTTGGATGGTCATCCTACGCTCAAGGTCCTGATGACGTGGTTGAACCCGATGTCCGGAGTCATAACCAACGCCCGCGCAAGCATTCTGGGACGGCTGCCGGTGGACTGGCAACTGATGGGCATATCGCTGCTGATGAGCCTGGTGTTCTTCATTTTGGGTCTTTACTACTTCCGGAACACGGAAAGATACTTTGCCGATATTATCTAGTCTTGATTCGTCCATGTCTGGAGATCAGTTGTGTCCGTGACACCTCAGTGATTTGTGGAATGCGGTTCTAGAAAGAGCGGAGGAAGGGTGTAGTCTGTGCCAGTTCTGTTTCTTGCCTATATAGCTATCGCCTATGCCGCGTTTCGACATCCGTACGTCGTGCTGATATGCCTCATATTGGCGTCTCGATTTGGGGATAGTTTTGGCTTGGGCAGCTTTCTCGCCAGGAGCATGTTCGCCTACCACGATGTGGCTCTCGCTTCACTGACTATACTTGCCTCCATTGTGTGCACCTATTCATTCTTCAAGCGTGAGAAATGCCTTGGACTCAACCCGCGCAGGTGTGCGCTCTTAATAGGCGCGGCATATTTCTTCTGTCTGTGGATATTCCTGTCATCTATCCTTCAATCGAGGCCCTATGGGAACTCCTACACTCAGGTACTGTTGTGCCAGGCATACGCTATTCCTATCGTGGTGAGATACTCGCAGAGTCGCAAGTTTCGGATTGCCCTGATGGCGTGCGTATTCGCGCAATTGCTCGTGGCTGCGACGATGCTGCTGTTTCCTTCATCGCCATTAGGGATCATGGCAACCGCAAGGTATAAGGATATCACTGTCGCCCCATACGAACAGTTCGAGGGGTTGGCGCGTTACTATGGTTCTCGAAAACTGGCTGCGCAGTTCTTCAACTCTAACTCGTACGGATTCTACGCAACCTCATCAATAGTAATGTCATTCGCTGTCCTCAACATGATCAAGAGACGCGTGCTGGCGATCCCCGTCTTCGTGGCTATGCTAGGACTCGCGTTGTTCGCTCAGGTCTCGACTATGGCTCGAGGCTGTCTTTGGGGCCTGTTTTTCGGCTGTGTCCTGGGGCTGTTTGCGTGGTTGCGGCTGGCCCGGTTCAAGGTTGTGCCGTTGTTTGGAGTGGCTGCGTTTGGATTCCTGCTTCTAATGGGCGCCGGCCTTGTGGCTCGCGACTCCGAACTCAGATCTGCGCTCTTTCCTGACGTGCAGAGCCGCGATGTGGTCAACAGAACAGGCGCGGTGGGTGAAGCTATCGGCCTTATAGAGGCTGATCCGCTGTTAGGCAACGGTGACCCGGAGGCTATCGGACTTATCGCTCACGTCACGCCGTTCTTTTTCGCCGAGGTGTATGGAATTCCCGCGAGTCTCACTCCGCTCTTGATGATGGTGTTGGTTGCCGCTACCTATCTTGTTGTTATAGCGCGCAGAAGGCGTGATCTCTTTCCGCCGGATGCGCGCGTTCCATATCTGCTCGATTTTGTGGCGGGTATGGTAGGGATGGGGATGTGGATGTCGAACGGCTCGGGGGGAATGCTGAACTGGATCATCATCACGCTGGCAATTGTTCCGTGGCTGAGAGTGCCATCTCAGAAAAGCGCCTGGTTCAGAGAGCCACAGCAGGTTCGGCTGAATGGCCCTCGTGTGCGGCCCACATGACGCGCTTGCGCTTCGGGCGCGATATCTGTATGGAAAGGAGGGGCGTTCTTGGAACCGGGTAGTCGTAGTATTCTTCCGGCCGGCCATGCACTGTGGCTTGTCTTCTTGTCGTTGGTGGGTGTGGTAACGGTAATGCTTGTCACCGGACCATACGGAGTTGGGGTGAATTCCGACTCGGTAGCGTATATATACACTGCTCGGAGTCTCATGCACGGGGCTGGGGCTGTATCATACGACGGCCCGCTTGTTCTTTGGCCGCCGCTGTTCCCCGCATTGATGGCCGGCATTGGAGTGGCATCCGGGAGAGACCCAGTTATGTTGGCCCGCCTCGTCAACGCTGTTCTCTTTGGACTCACCGTCTTTCTGGGTGGAGCGCTGTTGATCAGGCGCGCTAGCGGGTCCTGGGCCATCTCATTGCTGGGTACGCTAGCGATTCTGGCTTCCATCCCCCTTTTCTCTGCTTCTGTTATGGTGTGGTCCGAGCCCTTGTTTATAGTTTTTACACTAATGGGTCTGTTGGCCATGGATAAGTACCTGTCGGAGAGAACTACGGGCTCACTTCTGGCTCTTGCGCTCGCCGTGGGGCTTGCGTGTCTGACGCGGTACATCGGTGTCACGCTTATTCTCTGGGGGGCGGTGAGCATCATGTCGTTCTCGCGTGAGAGTATTAGGCGCAGGCTGGCTCACTGCATCGTGTTCTCGGCAGTTGCAGGGATGCCTCTTGGCTTCTGGCTTGTCCGGAACTACGCAGTCTCCGGAACGCTTTTTGGCCCGCGAGCTCCATCGCAATTGGGCGTTCTGCACAATGTTCTGGACACATTCAAGACCATCTCGTTTTGGTACACCCCGCGAATTGGCGCAGTGATGTTTCTTTTCGCTATGGCCTTTTTTCTTGTGTGTGTGGGCATTCGGAATAACTGGAGTAGCGCAAAAGCTGCCCTTGGGACTGTGCTTCCCGTTGGTCTGTTCGTGATTATCTACACTGCATTTCTCGTCGTGTCATCCTCCATAACCTCCTACGATCAGATCAATTCTAGACTGCTGTGCCCCATATACGTGCCCGTCAGCCTGGTTGCGCTCGTGGCGCTCCGGGCCGCTGTGGAACCATTCCGTGGACGGCTTGGCCCCGCAAAAGCTGAAGCATTCATTGCTTTCTGCATCGCTATCTGGCTGCCTCACTTGGTCGGATTCAATATCCACGCATCGGTGAGTCGATACAGTACTGGCGGCGGCGGCTTTGGGGGCAGAGATTGGTTGGCAAGCGATACCTCCCGCTACCTAAGGCAGCATCCAGCGGCCCCCGATGGCGTCACCTATACCAATAGCCCGGAGGCTGCCTACATAATGGCAGATGCACAGACCAAGCGGATACCTGAGAAGGTGACGTACGACAAACGCGGTGATGTGCGAGACATCTCCGCTATCGCGGGCGTCTGGCCCACGGAAGGCAAGGTTCGCTTGGTGTGGTTCGACAAGATTCAGCGGGGATACTTGGTGTCAATCGAGGACATCACAGGCGTTGCCGATGTTGTTTTGATTGCGCGCTTCCGAGACGGAGCAGTCTACACCGTTGCCAGAAAGCAAGGTGCGACCATGAAGACCTCACAGTTTGCGCGTCTTCTTGCAAACAGCAGTGAGGCTGGAGTAGACATTCTAGTCATTCGACATACTGCCTGGTTGGCTGCATTCGACGACTCCCAGTCTGACGCATCTGGGCCTATGTTATTGTGTTGCACATTGGAGAACCACAGTTGGTAAAGAACTCATGAACGCTCTGGAAATACGTGGAATAGGCAAGAGATACAAGGTCGGCTCCAGAGAGCCGTACCTGACCATACGTGACAGCCTGGCGAACGCAGTGCGCTCTCTGAAGGGCGCTGCGCGATCCGAGCCACGCAACATGTTCTGGGCTCTGCGGGATGTCACAATGGATGTCCCCGTCGGCTCCCGAATAGGGATTATCGGACGCAACGGCGCGGGAAAAAGCACGCTCCTCAAGATCCTGTCACAGATCACATTCCCGACCACCGGCACTATAACTGTGAGAGGCCGTGTGACGAGCCTCCTCGAGGTAGGCACCGGCTTCCACCCAGAACTGACCGGCAGAGAGAACATCTTCCTCAATGGCGCCATACTGGGGATGAGCCGGAGGGAGATCCTGTCGCAGTTCGATTCAATTGTGGCGTTTGCGGAGATTGAGAAGTTCATGGATACGCCGGTCAAACGCTACTCAAGCGGCATGTATGTCCGGCTGGCCTTTTCCGTGGCTGCCCATCTTCAGTCTGAGGTCTTGCTTGTGGACGAGGTGTTGGCAGTCGGCGACATGGCGTTTCAAGACAAATGCCTGGGCAGAATGTCTGAGATAGCCGAGAGCGGGCGGACTATCGTTTTCGTCAGCCACAATATGGCGGCTGTGAAGCGGCTTTGCAGCAGGGGAGTCGTGTTGAAGTCAGGCACGGCCACATTCGACGGCCCGATTGACGATGCAGTGGAAAGCTATCTTGGGGACCACGCCGCCGGAAGCGAAGGTCGGCTCCTCGACAGCAGCGTCTATAAGTCCGATGGGATCAAGCTGAGCAACGTGACCGTCAACGGGTCAGTCTCGGACGATCTGGTTTATCCAAGCGATGTATACAGCCTGAATATCGAGATAGAAGGGTCGTTGGCCGACGACGCAACCATGGACCTGGAATTCCGGCTGTACGATCAGTTTATGGCTCCATTGGCATTCTACTCGCATGGGCACCTGTCGGGCATCCCGTCCAAGTTCAAGGCCGGGTCGTTCCACATTCAGCGCACCATTGCGATGCCCATGATGGCCAAGGGCAGGTATTATGGCACAATCTCGCTCTGCCAGCCTGGACTTTGTCGTTACGTGGACATCCCTTACGCGCTTCGACTGCTGGTTGAGGGCAATCCCACCGCGACGGGACAGGTGTTCCCATACCAGGTCAATGGTTGGGTGATACTCACTGACGTCCCGGGATCCGCAGTAGATCGGTCGGCATAGGATAGGCCAAATGACGAGCCGTGTCTCATTGGTGGATAGAGTGATGTCAATCCGGCGTTTACTAACGATACTTGTTGAGCTTGGGCAGGAGCAATAGAAGGAGCGGATGTGCATGAAGTGGCTGGACGATCTCAGAGCCAATAAGAGGCGTAAGGTCTTCACCAATATATTCCAAGGCAATCTGTGGCGGGGGACCGAGTCTCTGTCGGGACGCGGCAGCGATCTCGATCAGACTGCCGTAATTCGAGAGAGGCTCCCGGAACTTATCAGGTCGCTTGGCGTGCGGACCATGCTCGATGTGCCATGTGGCGACTTCAACTGGATGAAAGAACTGCAACTGGACTTGGAGCTATACACAGGTGGAGACATCGTGGCGGAACTGATCCAGCGGAATACCGCGGCCTTCGCGAGCGACACCCGCCGGTTCCAGGTGCTGGACTTGACATCAGACAGTCTGCCGAAGTCGGATCTTGTGCTGTGTCGGGATTGCCTGGTCCATCTGCCGCTGGATGACGGCTTGAGAGCCATTTCCAACATCAAGGCTAGCGGCAGCACGTGGCTGTTGAGCACTACCTATCCCTCGCAGTCCGAGAACAAGGAACTGCCCCTGTCGGTCAAGGGATGGCGCGTTCTCAACCTCCAACTGCCGCCTTTCAGTTTTCCGGAAGCTGTGGAACTCATCGATGAGAAATTTACGGTTGGACAGGCGACCTACGGGGACAAATGCCTTGGACTGTGGAAACTTGCCGACATCAGCATCGGCTAGATTGTGCATCACCATCGCGCCGTGCTAGACTGGCTTCGGCACGGGAATCGGTACTTTGGATTATTCCGGCGTCGCCGAGACGCCCAAGGAGGAGACTGGTTGGTCTCAATTCTAACGAGCGCAAAACCCTTCGCGGGGTACAACGCCCAAACTCAAACACAAACGATCAAGAACTGGAAGGCTCTAGGCGACTCGGTAGAGGTGATAGTCTACGGGCAGGCGCCCGGCATTGAGGACAGGCTGGACGACCTGGGCTGCGAATGGGTCCCTGAGATTCAGTGCGCGGAGTCCGGAGTCCCGCTGATGCCGGCGATACTGGAGCACGCCAGAGAGCATGCACGCCACGACCGTCAGGTCTACGTCAACTGCGACATCCTCTTCACAGACCGGCTTCTGTCGCTCTGGGACGTTGCCGGCAGAGACGACTGCCTGATCGTTGGTCAGAGGCTGGATCTTACAAAGCTTCCGAAACCTCAAGACTGGCCTGAATTACTAGCGGAAGTCCGAGAAATGGCCAAAGCGGGCGAGGTGTCGCTTCACGCCTCAACCGGCTCCGACTATTTCTTCTTCCGGCGCGGCTTTGGCGAAGGGATGGGACGCGTCATTATCGGACGGGCGGTCTACGATAACGCAATGATCGCCTACGCGTTGTCGAATAAACTTCCACTGATTGATGCCACTCGGTACCTTCCCGCCTTTCACCTGCCCCACGATTACTCGCACGTGCCCGACGGACACTCGCATGTGTGGAAAGGTCAAGAGGCTACCCAGAACCGGGCGACCCTTGGGGGGAGGCCCATCCCGCTGGTCTCAGACACTGACTACGCGATAGTATGCGGCTCAGTCGTTCCTAATCGAAGCCGAGGCGACTTTATGAGGCATTGGAGGATGCGGCTCAATTACCAACGAGGACTGTCCAAAGGCGCCGACAAGGCTCTGTATAAGCTGGGGAGAGTCTTGCAGGTTGTGGGCGTGAGCAGGGAGAGCGTACTGGAACTGAATGATGTCGAGTACCTTCAGGACAGGTGTGGTAACTGACCATGGAACCGCGAATTACCTTTGGCCTGATCGTACTGAGCGGGAGGCCGTTCATAATCCCGAACGTGAAGTCTCTCTACCCGTATGCGCACCAGATTATCGTGGTTGAAGGGGCTTGTGAGGCTGCCAGGTCTATTGCCCGGGAAGACGGACATTCCATCGATGGCACGTATGAAGACTTGTTGGAGTTCAAACGAACCTCGGACCCGGACGACAAGGTCAAGGTTGTGACTGCCGCCGACGCCGGCTTCCAGTCAGGTTTCTGGCCTGACAAGAACGCCATGTCTTGGGCATACGCAAGCGCTGCAACCGGCAACTACCTCTGGCAGATAGATGCGGACGAGTTCTACACCGATGATGATATGACGAAACTCATCTCGCTCTTGGCTGAGGATCGCTATGATACGGTCTCGTTTGAGACCAAGACATTCTTTGGGGGCCTGGAGTACGAGCTGGACGGCTTCTACTTCCGGCGTGACCGTGGCAGAGTGTTCCACCGGCTGTTTCGGTGGGGGCCTGGATACCAGTACAAGACTCACTGGCCGCCGACTGTAATAGATGAGAATGGGACAGACCTTCGCGCGCTTCGTTGGATGGGCGCCGAGGAGAGCGCCAGGATGGGCATTTTCATGTATCACTACTGCTATCTGTTCACCCAGCAGGTCACAAACAAGATGACCTATTACGATGGAGTACGCACGCTCAAGTCGCAGTCCCAGGGGAAGCCGAGGCTCTACAGTAGGTATGCCGAGGCATTCTCCCGTGGCGGGACCAGGCCTTTCCGGGTTCACGGAGTGCAGGACCATCTGAGTTGGATAAGAAGATACAGGGGCGGGCACCCGCAGGCTATCCTCGATATGATCGAAAACCTCAAGAACGATCCGAGTCAGTCGTCTTTCAGAGACAACACCGACGTTGAATCGTGGCTTAGTTCCATTAGCTATCGTGCCTCTTGCGCTATTCTGGAGGCGATGGCCCGCGCGCAGTGCCACCAACCTTTCAATTTGATGTACAAAGTCTGGCTCAAGCTGGCCCGTTTGGCTCGCCCACGGAGGGCAACCCAATGATACGCGTCCTGTGGTTCTCAAACGGGGGCCTGCCCAGAGGAAAGCACGCGGCGACGGGTGGCTGGCTGATAGGGATGGCCGAGGCCTTGCTTGCGACTGGCGAAGTAGAACTTGCCGACGCTGCGCACAGGCCTGTCGGCCAGTTGACGAAAGACGTTGTGTCCGGTGTGCAGGAATGGGCTATGCCGCGCACTCAAGCTGAAGCAGGGCGAACCTTGCCTAGCGAGCGCATGGTTAGCGACTGCCTTCGCGTCGTGGATGAGTTCCAGCCCGACATGGTGCATATACAGGGTACCGAGGGCCACTTCGGCCTGCTGACTGCCGACAAGCGAGTATCTCTGCCGTCCGCCATATCCATCCAGGGACTGATACACGTCTACACGCGCTACAACTCAGGTGAGCTGAGCCTTCGGGACCAGTTGGCGTGCGTCGGCCTTCGCGACCTATACCTGCGCGACACAATCATCCAGCGCCTTGCCAAGTGGCGGAGATGGGCGAAATACGAGAGGCAGATAATATCCCGAAACCGGTGTTTCATTGGAAGAACCCGTTGGGACAGGGCTCACATTCTGGCAAATAACCCGTCGGCGGATTTCTACCATTGTCACGAGGTAATGCGCCGCCCGTTCTATGAGGCCGATCAAGCCGCGAGGACACCCGCTCCCCATTCGATCTTTGTGACCACGGGCAACGTGCCCCTGAAAGGATGCCACCTCGTGCTTCGCGCCGCAGGCATTCTGAAGAGTGAATTCCCGGATATAAGCGTCCGCATAGCAGGACCGGCGCCTGCGACCGGGCTGAAAGGCAGCGGCTACATCAAGTGGCTGTCGAAGCTTGCAGCAAGTTTGGGACTTGCAGATTCGGTCACTTGGGTCGGTTCACAGGACGCTGACGGAATTGTTCGGGAGTTGCAGCGTGCCCAGGTGCATGTTACGCCATCGTTTGTAGAGAACGGCTGCAACGCCTTGCAGGAAGCTATGTTAGTGGGCACGCCTGCTGTTGTGTCTTTTGCGGGGGGAATGTCCTCGGTGGTGCAAGATAACGAGACTGCCCTGATGTTCCAGCCGGGTGATGAAGTGGTGCTTGCTGAGTGCCTGCGGCAGGTGTTCCTGGACCCGGACTCAGCCAATACGCGGGCCACGAATGCAAGAGAACTGGCGTTGGCGCAGAATGATCCTGCCGGTCTAGCCAAACAGATGGTGCAAATCTACAGGGACGTGATAGAGAAGTGGTAGCATTGTCTGATCTCTCAGCCGATTATCCGGGGCACACTGGATGAATGGGATAGATGCTTCTGAAGCTGCGCTGCCGAGAGTGCTCGTGGTGGCGATGTCCAGGGTGAACAACGCCGACGCCCACGGCATAATGTTTCGGAGCCTGTTCGCGGGCTGGCCACGCGAGAAACTGGCGCAGATATACTCCGGCGGGAGCACGGGAGACGACGGTTTCTTCGGATCGTACTATGAGCTTGGGCCTGCCGATCGCAAGAACGGGCGCCTCTTCTCCAAGCTCAAACTCCCAACCCATAACGTCGTACGAATGGGCACAGCATCAGGGCAGGTAGATCCTCGGGCGACTTCGGGCTATATGCGTGGGCTGAAGAGGTCCGTAGGGCGATGGATAATCGACTCCGGAGTATGGGAACTATTCTTTGCGCCGAAGCTCACAAGCGGGTTGCTCCGATTCGTGAAGGAGTTCCGTCCGGACGTGATCTACTGCCAGGGCTACAACCTCGCGTTCACCTGGATGCCCTTGATGCTGAACAAGGAACTGGGTATTCCGCTGTGCTTCCATACTGCCGATGACTGGCCCAGGAACCGTTATCGGGCGTTTCCATTCTCGCTGCTGATGAGGCCGGTGGTGAAGTCTGCCGCAGCAAAGCTGGTAAGGGCCGCAAGAACGAGAATTGCCTTCGGCCCGATAATGAAGCAGGTCTATGAAGACCGGTATGGGGTAGAGTTTCCGGAAAGCGTGATGCTCTGCGACGACCCGAGCCGGTTCGACAAAGCCCTGCCGATGCCTCTGGACAAAGAGGGGCGGAGAGTCATACTGTATTCAGGAGCTTTGGTGAACCGGTGGCAGTCGATCATCGATGTATGGCAAGCTGGGCAGGTACTGGCGAAGCGCGGGCTGGAATGCTCGATTGTAGTCCTGGCCCCAAGCGTTCCGCCCGATGCCGCAGCGGCTTTCGCGGCTTGCGAGGGAATACAGGTTATGCCGGCTGTGTCCCACGAGGAACTGCCGCGCTACCTCAAGAGCGCCCATGTGCTGCTCCTGCCGGAGGCTCACCGCTATAAAGAAGCATCCAGGATCCAGCTCGCGATCTCGAGCAAGAGTCATTTGTATATGTTCGCAGGCAAACCCGTGCTGGTATATGGTTCGCCGATTGCAGGCGTAGTGCGCTATGCCCGGAGTTGCGGCTGGGGCCTTGTCGTCACCCGGAGATCGACACAGGAGCTTGTCGAGGCATTGGAGAGACTGCTGACCGACGCCGCTTTTGTCTCCAGTCTGGTGGCAACTGCCCGCAGTGTTGCTTCGACTTACCACGACAGAACGGACACGCTGCAGAGGTTCAGAGCGGCGATCATTGAATGCGCTCGTTCCACAGGGGGATAAGTTGGCGTATCTGCCTATTAGCTTAGTCATACTCACATTCAACCGGTGCGCGGATATTGCCGAGCGCCTGGAGGAGTTTCTTCCGCTGGTGGACAGTGGCAAGGTCGAACTCGTTATCGTCGACAACCTGTCCACGGACGGGACGGTGGACTTCCTTCATGCCGCCCAATTGGAGCACCCGAACCTGGTTGTGGCGTATAATCAGGATAACAAGGGTGTGGCTGGGGGGAGAAACACAGGATTCGCGCTGGCAAAGCGGGACATTGTGGTGAGTATGGATGACCACAGTGAGATGAAACTTGAAGACCTTGACCGGATTCCTGCGTTGTTTGAAAGATATCCCGAGGCCGGGATACTTGCGCTGCGAATCGTCGAGAAGGGCACGGGGATTCTGCAGAATGACTACGGGGATACAATCACCCCTCTAGCCAACCACCATGGGGCAGCGTTTGCGGTTCGCCGCCATATCGTTGCCGAACTGGGCGGAATCAACCCGGAATGCAACTTCGGGGCCGAGGAACTCGATCTTGCCATCAGGGCGCATGCCCTGGGCTTCAAGACCCTGCTGGTCCCGGAAATCGAAGTGCTTCATCCTGCGGCGGAGGGCGGTTCCGACTCGAGGAGGCGGTATCGCAGGCGGGTCTACAATTTTGTCCGGACATACTACAGATACCTGCCGCGTGGCACGGCTCGCGTTCACGCCGTCAGGTTCTGGATTAGTTACGCGCTGTCGTGGAAGAATGCGTTTGGTTTCAAGGGGATTTGGTCGCTTGTCCAGTGCGCGATGGATGGCCGCAAGGCCGGGCTGGCGTCGCGCTATCCCATTCCGGAAGAGACTGTAAGGTTCTACGATGATCCCGCGACCAGGCCCGATCTTGGGAATGTGCCGCTTATGCACAAGGCGCTCGGGAAGCACCGCTCAAAGAAGTCTCGGGCAAGTGAGGACTAGCCTTGGCATACCTGCCTTTGTCAGTCACCATCTTGAGCCGAAACAGGCTAGAACACACAAAGCGGAATATGGACATTCTCCTGCCTATGGTGCGCAACGGGGAGATCGAGCTTATTGTAGTCGACAATGCCTCGACCGACGGCACGCGCGGATATCTAGACGCTATGTGTCGGGAGCACGAGTGTATCGTAAAGGTATTCAACGCCGAGAACAAAGGCGCGGGGCAGGGTAGAAACGACGGCTTCTTCCGCGCAACTCGTCCATTCATATTGGCCCTTGACGAAGACACTTCCGTCTGCGGGGATGATATACGTTGTATTCCGGGCATACTCGAGGATAACCCCGGGGTCGGAATTGCTGCTCTTCGGGTCAGGCAGACAGGGAGTGGGGAGATTCTCAATTACGATAGCCCGGAGGTTAGGGAGATCGCCAATCACGGCGGGGCCGCCTTCGCCATCCGCACAGAACTTGCCGTTCGGACAGGCGGCATCGACCGCGAGTGCGATTTCGGGGCAGTAGAGATCAACCTGGCCATCAAGGTCCATGCGTGTGGGTTCACCATCATTTACTGGCCCCACATCGAGGCCGTTCACTACGGCCCGGTAGGGGTGAAGAACGAGCCTTGGCGATATCAGAAGCGGGTGTACAATTTTACCCGTACGTTCTATCGCTTCCTGCCGCGTCGGATTGCTCGTGTGCACGCTTTTCGGTTCTGGTTCAGCTATATGCTATCCTGGAGAAGGACATTTGGTCTCCAAGGAATGGCGTCACTGCTGGGTCTTGCCTTGGCGGGTCGCAAAGCCGGGAAGGCCAGCTATCAGCCGGTGCCAGATGAGACGGTAAGCTTTTACCACGATCCTGGTACGAGGCCGGACATGGGCAATGTGCCCATCACTCAGAAAGCATTCGGCAGACGTCGAGCTGCCAGGCGATAAGGCTAGATTATTGGAAATCATTCTATATCAGAACATGCTGACGACTCATCAAAGCGCTACCCTTCGCTCTCTCGCGGAGATGGGTCACAAGGTGACGTGGGTTGTCTATCAGGAGATCAGGCCGGACAAGGCCGATATGGGGTGGGAAGTCCCGGATACCGGGAAGTGCCACCTAGTCGTGTCTCCCACCGATGCCCAAGTGGCTACTGTCGTGGCGGAGTCCGCGCCTGACAGCGTGCACATATTCGGTTGCGCTCGTTGGTCCCGGCTTGGTCAGGTCGCCCACAGAGAGTGTCTCCAAAGCAATCGCAGAATGGGCATAATGAGCGAAAGTCCGGATGTTGACGGGCTGATCGGGGTTCTTCGTTATGTGAAGTATCGCGTGGAGAATGCAAGATTCGGATCGGACTACGATTTCGTGCTGGCGATGGGCAAGGTGGGAGCCGATTGGTTTATGCGAGTGGGCTATCCCGCTAGCAGAGTGCATCAGTATATGTACACTACGGAGTCAGTATCAGAGGCCACCCAAAGCGACATCGAGTACACCGGCCTGTTCAATATGATATACGTTGGCCAGTTGATAGAACGCAAGCGGGTCGATCTGATCCTGCGAGCAATAAGCGAGTTGGGTAGCGCGAATGTCCGTCTGACCGTAGTAGGCGACGGCCACTTACGAGGGCAACTCACGGCGATGTCGGATTCGCTCGGATTATCCGGCAGAATCGAATGGACAGGGAATCTGAGCAATACCCAGGCTACGGCCACTATTGTGCAATCCGACCTGCTCATTCTGCCGAGTCGGTTCGACGGCTGGGGCGCGGTTGTTAATGAAGCCCTTATGAGGGGCGTGCCGGCCATCTGCTCAAGCCGCTGTGGATCGTCCGTATTATTGTCCGCTGAGTGGCGCGGAGGAGTATTCGCCGCCGGAAATGCTCGTTCGCTGCGCACTGTGATGGCTCGCATGGTTTCTCATGGCAAACCCAGTCCCCAGTATCGTCGGCGTATAGTGGAATGGTCGGAGCACATCAGTGGGCAGTCGACCGCCGCCTATCTGGTAGCAGTTCTTGACCACGTTTATAACAACGCTCCACGGCCCGTGCCGCCCTGGGAACAAGGAGAGACGCTGTGAGAGTGTGTCATACTAT
>CAZTAO010000033.1:45228-53131 GCA_964611645.1 uncultured bacterium
AGTTGGCCAGTCATCGTTCGGCCTGGGTCCCGTGGCGCTAAACCTTGCCCACGAGCAGCGCAATGCCGGAGTCGATTCCGTGGTTTGGTGCGTGGACAGCCCCGAAGGAGTATCACAGGCCGCCGACTCCAGCGGACTCGATATTGCCTATATACGCCGTTTCGATCTCGGTCGAGCCAGGTTCCTGTCGTATTCCGGTCACATGAAGGATGCAATGCTGGGGCCGGAGGGCGCCAGCTTCGACCTGCTTCACCAGCACGTCATCTGGACCGGCGTATCCTATGTTACCAACGTCTGGCGACAGGCGACCCAGCGGCCCACCGTGATGTCTGTGCACGGCGCTTTGGCCTCCTGGTGCCTGCGTCGGTCCGCGTGGAAGAAGAGAGCGTCGCTTCTCGCATACGAATCGAAGAACCTGAGGACGGCAAGCTGCATCCACGCGCTGTCTACCGGTGAGGAGTCAGATATTCGCGGGTTTGGGCTTAGGCAGCCAGTCGCGGTGATCCCCAACGGCCTGGATGAAGCATGGCTGCATCTGCCCGGAGATGCTGATGCGTTTCGCAAGGCATTCGGCATACCGGCTGACAAACGCGTAATGCTGTTCCTGGGCCGAATATCCCCGGTGAAGAATGTGCACGCGGCTGTCGAGGCGCTGGGGAAGCTGGGTGACAGGGCCAGGGACTGGGTTTTCGTTGTTGCCGGACCTGATGAGTTCGGCTACAGCCAGACCGTCAAGTCCGCGGTAGACTTCTATTGCCTGGGCGAGCGCGTGGTGTTTACCGGCCCGATTGAAGGCCAGATGAAGCGCGATGCGTTCGCGTGCGCCGAGCTGTTTGTCCTGCCTTCTCTGACTGAGGGATCCCCCATGGTTGTTCTAGAGGCTTTGGGCGCGAATGTGCCTGTCCTTACTACCACGGGCACGCCTTGGTCGGAACTGGTGACACAGGGATGCGGTTGGTGGGTAGACTCGTCGGCGGATCCCCTGGCTTCCGCCCTTGAGGAAGCGCTGGCAAAGTCTCCGGATCAGCTTCAGGCGATGGGCAATGCAGGAAAGCAGTTGGTTTTGGAGAAGTACACTTGGGCGCACGCGTCGAAGAAGACAATAGAGATGTACGAATGGCTTCTTGGCAATGGAGAGAAGCCTGATTTCGTGCACCTCTGATCTTGTCCAGCGGCACCGGCTCGTGCCTGGCCGCAATGTGAGGTGGTCTGATCTATGTTCAGCAACAGAGTTCTTCTGATAACCGGTGGCACCGGGACGTTCGGCAATGCTGTCCTCAGGCGATTCCTGAGTACCCAGATAAAGGAAATCCGGGTCTTCAGCCGCGATGAGAAGAAGCAGGACGACATGCGCAAGTCCTACGGCGACCCCAAGGTCAAGTTCTATATCGGCGACGTGCGCGATGTGGACAGCCTCAAGGACGCCATGGAGGGCGTGGATTTCGTCTTCCATGCGGCAGCGCTGAAGCAGGTGCCGTCGTGCGAGTTCTACCCGATGGAAGCCATCAAAACCAACTCCCTGGGGGCAGAAAACGTCATGAACGCCGCCCTGGCCAATGACGTCAAGCGCCTTGTGGTGCTCAGCACGGACAAAGCCGCATACCCGATCAACGCGATGGGGCTGTCCAAGGCGATGATGGAGAAGCTGATGGTTGCGAAATCGCGCATCGCCGCGGACAGGGGCTGCGTGATGTGCGGAACCAGATATGGCAATGTGATGGCCAGCCGGGGAAGCGTCATTCCCTTGTTTCTGAAACAAATCATGGATGACGGCTCCCTAACAGTGACCGACCCGGACATGACCCGGTTCATGATGTCCATCGATAACGCAGTGGACCTGGTGATCTACGCATTCCAGAATGCCTCTCCTGGCGATCTGTTCGTTCAGAAAGCCCCCGCCGCCACCATTCAGACCCTGGCGCAGGCGCTGAAGACAATTATGAAGTCGTCGACCCCGGTGGAAGTCATCGGCACCAGGCACGGTGAGAAGCAGTATGAAACCCTGCTCACCCGGGAGGAGATGGCGCGGGCGCAGGATTGCGGGGACTACTACCGCGTGGTCGCTGATAACCGAGACCTCAACTATGGCCTCTACTTCTCCGAGGGCAGCACAACGGCTTCGCGCTTGGAGGACTACAACTCGCACAACACCAAACGTCTCAACGTGGACGAGATGGTTGAGATGTTGGTCAAACTCGACTGCGTGCAGACCGCGCTGGCGGGGGGGCAGCCGGAATGATCGTCCTTGTTACGGGGTCAGGCGGGTTTATCGGCAAGCACGTAGTTGACGCCCTCAGGCGCGCCGATCATTCGGTCCTGGAGTTCGACGTCCAGAACAGCGGCGACGACTTGCGCGCGGCATTGGCGGAGGCTAACGCCATCTTCCACCTCGCGGGGGTCAACCGGCCCCTTGAGGTCTCAGAGTTCGAGCAGGGCAACGCCGGGCTAACTCAGGACATGTGCCGGATTTTGCACGATATGGCCAGGAATCCGCTGGTCGTGATGTCATCGTCGATTCAGGCAGCTTTGGAGAACCCCTACGGCAAGAGTAAATTGCACGCCGAACAGGCCCTGCAGTCCTATTCAGCCGACGCGAACGCTCCCGTTGCGATATTCCGGCTGAAGAATGTGTTCGGGAAGTGGTGCAGGCCAAACTACAACTCCGTCACGGCCACATTCTGCCACAATATCGCCTACGACCTTCCGATCAGCATCTCAGACCCTGAAAAGAAGCTGGATTTGGTCTATATTGACGATGTGGTCGCGGCCCTGGTGTCGGTGCTGGGTAACCCCCCGGATGATGGGGAGTGTGAGTTCCGGGAAGTGCCTCTCAGCTTCGAGAGCACATTGGGCAATCTTGCCGACCTGATCCGCTCTTTCAGGGATTCCCGAACGACGCTGGTTCTACCGGACCTCGCGGATGGATTCGTGAAGCGTCTCTATTCGACCTATCTATCGTATCTGCCCGAGGACTGCTTTAGTTATCCTCTGGACCAGAAGACCGACAACCGGGGGTCTCTCGCGGAGTTCGTGAAGTCCAAAGGCTCGGGCCAGATATTTGTCTCTCGCACCAAGCCCGGCATCACTCGCGGCCATCACTACCACGATACGAAGACCGAGAAGTTCCTGGTAGTCGAGGGTGAGGCTGTGATCCGCTTCAGGCACATACACAGCGACAAAGTGCTGGAATACAGTGTATCAGGGAAAGACTTCACGCCGGTCGACATCATTCCCGGCTACACCCATTCGATAACGAATGTGGGTGAGTCTGAGCTGGTTACCCTGTTCTGGGCTAGCGAGATGTATGATCCGGACAACCCGGACACCTATTGGGAGGAAGTGACTCGTGGCTGATAAGCTCAGAGTTATGACAGTGGTCGGAACGCGTCCCGAGATCATACGGCTGTCGCGCGTGATGGCTGTTCTGGACCGGGAGTGCGACCACGTGATCGTTCACACCGGCCAGAACTACGACTACGAACTCAACCAGGTCTTCTTCGAGGACCTGGAAATCCGCAAGCCTGACCACTTTCTGGACGCCGCCGCACCGACCGCCGCGGAGACCATTGGCCAGACCGTAGCCCGCATAGACCCTGTGTTGGCGGATGTCCCACCGGATGCTTTCCTGGTCCTGGGCGACACCAATAGCTGTCTCACTGCGATTGCAGCCAAACGGCGAAAGGTACCGGTCTTTCACATGGAGGCGGGCAACCGCTGCTTCGACGAGAGAGTGCCCGAGGAGATCAATCGGAAGATAGTCGACCACATCAGCGACATCAACATGCCCTACAGCACAATCTCGCGGGACTACCTGCTGCGCGAGGGCCTGCCGCCCGATAGAGTAATCAAGACCGGCAGCCCGATGTTTGAAGTCCTGCATCACTATCTGCCCAAGATAGAGTCTTCGGACGTTCTCGCGCGGCTTGACCTGAAAGAGCTGGAGTATTTCGTGGTTAGCTGCCACCGGGAGGAGAATGTGGACTTCCCTGAGCAGTTCGCCAATCTGGCCCTCACACTCAATGGCGTTGCTGAGACCTACGGCAAACGCATCATTGTCTCGACTCACCCCCGCACCCGCAAGCGCATCGAGTCCGAGGGAGTGAAACTCAATGGCCTTGTGGAGCTGATGAAACCGCTGGGGTTCTGCGACTACGTGAAGCTGCAGATGAACGCCCACGCCGTGCTCTCAGACAGCGGCACCATCACGGAAGAGTCATCCATCCTCAACTTCCCCGCCCTCAACATCCGCAACGCCCACGAGCGGCCGGAGGGGATGGAGGAGGCGTCGGTGATAATGACCGGTCTGGAACCGGATAACGTCTTCCGTGGCCTGGAAGTCTTGAAGTCTCAGAAGCGGGGCGAAGAGCGGACCCTGCGGCATGTCGCGGACTATTCTATGCCCAACGTGAGCGAGAAGGTGCTGCGGATAATCCTGAGTTACACGGACTACGTGAACCGGTACGTGTGGCGCAAGTAGATGCGGATTCTTGTAATCACCCAGTGGTATCCCCCGGAGCCTGTGTCGCTGCTCTCTGAGTTGGCAGAGACCCTGCGCGATCTGGGCCACGATGTGACCGTGCTGACGGGTTTTCCCAACTGGCCGTCCGGTCACCTCTACGAAGGCTATCGTGTGAAGCCGTGGCAGATAGAGCGCATCAATGGCATCAGGGTAGTCAGAGCGCCCCTCTACCCATATCACGGCCGCAGGGCAATCGGGCGCCTCTTGAACTTCCTCTCATTTATGGTCTGCGCCCCTTTGACGGCCCTGCTGTTCGTGCGCAGGCCGGACATCATAGAGTCGACCCGTCCCCCCACCGTTTCCTGGGTTGCGTATCTGCTGAGCCGAATCTGGCGGGTGCCGTTTACCCACGAGATCCAGGACATGTGGCCGGAAACCCTGAGCGCCACGGGTATGGTGAGCAGTTCGCGGATACTCAGAGCGGTCGGAAAATGCTGCAACTGGTCATACGGCAAGGCGGCGCTGATAAGGGTCATCACCCCCGGCTTTCGCAGGAGTCTGATCGAAAAGGGTGTTCCACCGGAGAAGATCGTCGAGATCAGCAACTGGGTGGACACCGAAGACTACAAGCCCGTCCCGCGCGACGAGGCCTTTGCTGCGCAACATGGGCTTGCCGACGGCTTCAACCTGATGTACGCTGGCAACCTCGGCCTGGCGCAGGGCTTGATGACAATTATCGATGCGGCGGAGAGGCTCAAGGATACCGCCGGGCTGCGGTTTGTGTTCGTGGGTGACGGAGCCGACTCAGAACACCTGCGGGGAGAGGCTGCGAAAAGGGGCTTGATGAACGTCCTGTTCATCGGGCGAATCCCCGGTGAGCAGATGAGCAAGATGTACGCCTGCGCGGACGCCCTTCTGGTCCATCTCAAAGACGATCCCCTGTTCAGGATGACCATCCCTCACAAGCTGTTCACCTGCATGGCGTCGGGCAAGCCGGTTCTGGCGGCTGTCGGGGGAGATACAGACGACCTGCTGAACCGCTACAAGGCCGGAGTAGCCTGCATGCCGGGAGATGTAGAGTCGATAGCCGAGGGTGTTCTGAAGCTCTTCAGCATGCCCGAGACTGAGCGCAGAGCCATGGGCGAGAATGGCAGGAAAGCCATCTGCAGCGACTTCACCAGGGAGAAGTTGGTAGGCGAGATAGCGCAGATGCTGCAGAGCTGTCTGGACGTCAGACGGCGCTAAGAACACTACCCCATGTTTGGCAAGTGCAACGGCCTACCCCCTCGCCCACCGCAGTGGGAGCGGGTTGGGGTGAGGGAACTTACCACCTGCCAAGTCCGAACAATGGAAGGCAATCGGAATCAGGGCTTCACAAGGCTAGACAACTCCGCCCCCGCCACGAACCGCCTCAGGTTCCCCAGTATCAGATCGAACATCCTTGAGGATGTGTTGTCCGAGGCGAAGGAGTTGTGAGGGGTTACGATGACTTTGTCGTGCCTCCACAGCGGGCTGCTCGGCGGGAGCGGCTCTTCCTCGAACACATCCAGCGCCACACCCCTGAACTTGTCCAGATTCGCGGTCAACTCGTCCTCGTCTATGATCTGGCCGCGCGATACGTTAACCAGCACGCAGTCCTGCTTCAGGCGCCCGATGATGTCGGCATCGATGAGGTGATGGGTTTCGGGTGTCAGGGGCAGGGTCAGAACAACTATGTCGCACCTGCCGATGCTGTCCCGCAAGCGGGACATAGTGCAGTACTCCGCCAACTGGCTGCATGTAGGGTCGCGGACATCGAAGCCTATCACCCGCGCGCCGAACGCCTCCAGCCTCTTGGCGACTTCCCTGCCGATGCTGCCGACCCCGATCAGTCCCACGGTCTTGCCGTTAAGCTCCAGCAGATCGTAGTTCTTGGCCCAGGTCGCATTCTGCTGCGCCTCCACGAAGTGCCGGGTGCGCTTGTATATCTCCAGAATCTTGAGTATGACCCACTCCGCGATAGGGATGCTGTACACACCCTGCGCGTTGGCGAGTTTGATGCCACGGTCGTGGAATGCCTGCACGGGAACTCTGTCCAACCCCACTCTGGTCAACTGCGCGAACTTGAGATTTGTGAACTCCGAAACATCGTTGTGCAGAAAGACGGCGTTGCCCACTACTGCGTCGAACAACTCCGGGGTGGGGCAGGGAGCTTGCTCGTCGGCGTGGATGGTCACCTTGCAGCCCAGCTTCTCTATCTGCGCGATCTGTTCGGGTGTGTAGTTGTAGGAGCCGGTGATAAGGACGTTCATTGCTTGCCCGCCACTATCTGCGCCACCAGTCGCTGCAGTTCAAGGCGGTTGTGTTCGAACTCTTCTTTGCTGGACCCCGCGGCCTTTGCCTCGAACGCCCTGAACTCCGCAAGACCCGCGGAGAACTCCAGCGGCAGGCATGCTTTGTCGACCTTGGAGGCGTCGCAGAAGCTTCTGGCGAGGATAGCCTGGGTGGACCCGACCCGGTAATGCTCGGTTATCACATATTCAGCGGGCAGCATCCCGCCTCCCAGTTTTGCTATCCCGCCGAAGCCAAATGGAATGCCCTTCGCCATTATGCGACTGCCCAGGGACTCCACCGTGCCGTCTGCCAGAAGCTCGAACATGAACTTCATTCCGTAGGACAGGTGCAGGTCGTTGAGGCCAATGTGGAAGTTGTCGATGCCGGGAATAGCGAGAATGCTGTCCAGGTTTTCGGCGGCTTCGGCGGTCTCAAGCAGCAGGCAGGTTTCAGCCCGACCCGCGACCGCGTCAATGAACAGCTCCACTTCTCCCACAGTCTTGAACATGGGAAGCATCACTATATCCGCTCCGGCTTCCACCACCGCGTCGATCTCGGCCTGGGACTCGTGGCTGATTGCGTTGACCCTCACCAGCAGTTTCGACCGGTCCAGCACACTCTTCACGCGGGCCGCATCTCCAACTGTGTGCCCGGAGATGACGGTGTTGCGGTTCGCCTGCCGCTCCACCTTTCCCTTGATCTCCAGGTCCACAAATATCACGTCGACGCCCGCGTCTTGCGCCACTGTGGCTACTTCGGTGTCGTTTGTGATGTACAACAGGCGCAGTGGCATTTCCGGTATAGCTCCAGTCAGTCTTTCTTGTCGCTCTTGACGGCGGTTTCGGAGACGTTCACGTTGTCCTTGGCGAAGATTACCTTGGTGAATGTCATCAGCATTATCTTGAGATCGAGGATCGGGTTGAGGTGGTCGACATAATGCACATCCATCACAATCCGCTTATCCCACGGCACATCTTTCCTGCCGTTGACCTGCGCCCAGCCGGTCACGCCCGGCCGGATGGTGAAGCGTCTCAACTGCTCCGGCGTGTAGTCTTCGATGGGCCAGGGGTGGTAGGTGAGGGTGGGGCGGGGGCCTATGAAGCTCATGTCGCCCTTGATGATATTGAAAAG
>CAZTAO010000034.1:0-52962 GCA_964611645.1 uncultured bacterium
ACACAGAAAGTACAAGCCCTGCTCCAAGCCCTTTTCTAAAGCGATTGCCCTGCTTATCAGGGGGGAGGAATTGCTACCCCTTCTGCCCCGTGGGCTCAGCCTTGCGGGCTATTTCGGCCGGGAGGGAGTTCCATAGGGCAGCGAGATAGTGCGACATGGGTTTGTCGGCGGGGTCCAGCTCGTACCAGCTTGGGTTGTAGGCTTCCGCGCCGGTGACCATGCCTCCCGAGAACCTCCGCAGCCAGGCGTCGCCCTCATCCAGAGCGATTGCGTAAGGCAGGAGCTTCTCGAATTCAGCGAGAGAGATTGGTTCAGAGCCTGACGCGCCAGCCAGATAAGCCTTGAGGGCGAGCGCGCCTCTAGCTAGGTCCAGGCCGTTTTCAGTGTATCCACTGGCTGACCGGTGGGCCAGGTATATGGCGACAAACGCAAGCACCAGCGGCAGAGCAAACATCGGCGCAGGCGACTTGGAGGGCATCCCTGCAATCACAGAGACGATGTATCCGAAGAAGGGTGGGTCAGCCCCCGCGACCAGCATGGGAACCAGCACAAAAGTTGGTATCAGCAAGAATCCGAACACCGCTAGAGCAACCTCACCCCACGTGCGGGTGCGGGAGGTGCCCATCCGACGGGCCACTCCGCCAAACGTCGGAGACACCAGCTTGGCAACGGAAGCAATGATCGCCAGCAGCAGCGCAGTCTCCAGCACCGCAAAGAGCGTGAATGGTATGGCATACAGAAATGCGCCCATCCCCCGGGTCACGAGAAGCCCGCACAGGCAGCCGAGGAAGGTCAGCGCGAATATGAGGATGCCTCGGCGGCGCGCCGGGATGTCGGTGTGGAAGCTGGTTGTGCCGTATTGCGAGTGCAGGAGGGAGTCGCCTGCGTCCCACGCGGTTTCCAGTGTCTTGTAGTCCTTGCGCTCGAACCCGAAGTCGCCGGTGTCTCCAAGCAGCTTGGAGGTTATGGTTCGCTCTTCACGGGACAGGTTCTTCTCCGTGATGGGCTTCACAGCTATGGACCACGCCCCTGCTTTTCGCCGGATGGTTATCGCGCCCTTGATCGCTGCGTTCACCAGCGAGCACGCGACCAGAAACTCGTCCGACCACCTCATCAGCGCGTATCGGGCCGCACCGGGTGACACGCCGTCCGGCGGCTCTGAGACCGGAGCGATGCCGCGCAGCCCTGAAAGTCGTTTCTCGTTACGCAGGACCATCGAGAGATGCACCATGGCAATCGCCAAGCCCAACACACCCACAACCAAACATATGCCCTGCTCCGACCAGATTGTCCGCCAGATTTCCATTGTTGCTCCGTGTTACGTTAGTTCCGAGTTCCCAACTGTCTGAACAAGATTTCACCGATTGAGGGATTGGCACGATGGGCTTCGCCTGAACATCTCATCCTGCCCATCATTGAATCCCTGTAATCGTGTTCAAGACAAGTCTCCGCTTTCCACCCGCCTATATCTGCTCCAGCGCAACTATGCCCAGCGCTTCGAGGCTGTTGGCCATTGCCTGGCGGAACATGTCTACCAGGGCAAGGCGATACTTCTTCAGCGCGGGGTCGGTGATCTTTATGAACGGTATCTGCTTCTGGGCGCCCGGATCCGGGTTCTCGTAGAAGTCGGTGAATACCGTGGCAAGCTCGAACGCGTAGTGGGCAAGCGGCGCTGGGCTTAGGTCCTTGCCGGCTGACTTGACAGACTCCGGCAGTTCCTCTATCTTGCGCAGCAGGGCTTCCTCGGTGGCAGTTACCTGCTTCGGGGCCTTGACCCCTCGCAAGCTCACCTTCCCTGCTTTCTTCAGGATGCTGCAGGCTCGGGCGTGCGCGTATTCGCAGTAGACCCCGGTGTCGCCGGTTGAGCGCAGGGCCTCGTCGAAGTCGAAGACTATGATCTTGCCGGTGTTGGTCTTGGACATATAGTAGCGCACAGCCGCCGCGGCCAGCGCCTCGGCGCTTTTCTCATTGGTGATCTTTTCCATCAGCCGCAGGATGAGGGTATTGAGGAGGTCATCACCCTTGACTCCCACGCCCTTCCGACCGCTCATCGCCTGGGTCCCGACTTCATCCGCGTCCACATCCACCCCAAGCTCCGCCGCCGCCGCATTCGAGAGCACCACCACTTCGTAGTCGAGGTGGGTGGAGTTCTTGGCCTCTTTCTTGAAGCCGATCTTGCGAAGGCAGTCGTAGACCACCTGCTGCGGGTAGCTCTGGCGAACATCGATCACGTTGATGACCTTGTCAGCGTGGCCGAAGCTCTCGCCGGGCTTGCCGTCGGGGGCGGTTGTCCAGATGGTCTCCCCGTTCGCCTGCTTGCCCCACGGCTTGTAGAGGAAGTCCACCCCGAGCACCCCCAGCTTCCACATCTGGTATGCGACATCTTTGCCGGTGTAGGTGACTATGCCGTTGGAGCGCACGAGGATCTTGTCCTGGCTTTTGACGCCCTCATCGGTCTGCACCAATCCCTTGCCAAAGCGGACCACCCAGCAGCCAATATTCGGCCCCTCGGTCTCATACACCACCGCGCCGGACTGCTTCAGAAACTCGAACGCCTTCCTCCAGAACCCGCGCAGGAAAATGTCGGATTCCCAGTTCAGGAGGTCATAGAACACGTTGAGCCTGCTGACCGTGGCCAGGTGGGTGTGAACTATCTTGGTCGCCACTTCTTTCGCGAATCGCGAAACGGGGCTGTCCTGCGCTTCGACGAGGTGAAGGATCTCCGTTCTGCGAGCCTTCAACTCCGGGTTGCTCTCATACTCGGCGCAAACCCGGGAATACAGGTCCCAGCACCAGTAGTCGAACGTCTGAGTCTTGTCCCACTTTGCCCAGATGGCATCGAAGTTGCCGGAGCCGTCGTAGACAGGATCGTCCATATACAGCATTCCGACCACCACGTCCGCAACCTGCACGCCGGTGTCGTCTATGTAATTGCACGCCTCGACCTTGTAGCCCAGCTTCCGCAGAATCCGCACCACCGAGTCGCCGATCACCGCGTTCCGCAGATGGCCGATGTGCATGGCTTTGTTGGGGTTGACGTTTGTGTGCTCCACCAGAATCTTGCGGCCCCGGCCTACGTTCGAGGACCCGAACTCCGACCCCTGCCTCCGGACTTTTCCTATCATGTCCTCGGCGAACCTGGGGTGGTCGATCCTGAAGTTGAGGTATCCCGGAGGCGTGACCAGCACTTCGGTCACAAACGGCAGCTTGATCCCCGCCAGCCTCGCGGCAACTTCCTGGGCTATAGCCATCGGCGCGCGTTTCTGCGCCTTGGCCTGACCAAGGCAGACCGCCGTGGAGAAATCCCCAAACTCTCGCTTGGGAGGTGTGTTGAAAGCAACTTCTATATCCGCGCCGAGGATCTTTCTGATCTCGCGCGCCACTCTCTCTTGTATCAAAATCCAGCATCCTTTCGCTTGTCGCCCTAACATTATAGCAGAAGGGCGGAGATTGGGGTTGTACCGGCGACCCGCAATTGCGCTTCCTGTGGTATAATCGACTTCGGTGCGAAGATGAAGATACTTGACAGGTATGTTGCGCGGGAGATGGTGGTGCCTTTTGTGGCAGGGTTCTTCGTGATCCTGATCCTGCTGCTGGGCAACATCGTCTACAACAACATACAGATTATAGTGAGCAGGATCGGCGAGTGGCGGCTTCTGCTCTACTACATCCTCCTCAAAAGCCCCAACTTCGTGATGCTGTCGCTCCCCTCCGGCGCGCTTTTCGGCTGCTCCCTGGCCATTTCCCGACTGGTCAAGGACAACGAGATCACAGTAATGCGGGCCGCCGGGATCAGCCTCCGCCGGATCTTTCTGCCCGCATTTGTTGTTGGAGCGCTCCTCAGCGGCTGCGCTTACCTGTTCCAGGAGAAGGTGACCGTGTGGGCTGAGCAGGAGAGCGTGCAGGTGCTCAAGAAGCTGTGGATGGCCTCGGGGCCGCCGCCCGTGGAAGCGAACGTCTTCTTCAAGATCGACCAGTACCATTTCTACATCAACGAAGCCAGCCGGGATGGCAAGAGGCTCATCCTGCGCGGGGTGATGATATGGGAGCCGCCCTCCGGCCAGGGATTCCCCACGCTGACAACCGCCGATACCGCGGAGCAGGTGGGCAGCGTCTGGGTGCTCAAGCACGGCCGCACCGTGCGGGTGAATGCAGCGGGCGACCCTGAACTCATAGCCACATTCGAGAAAGCCAACCTCAACATACGCCAGAACATCGCCGACTACTTCCTAGCCGAGCAGAAAAGCCCCAAGGGCATGTCCATCGGGGAACTGCGCAAACAGATGGACCAGCTCAGGAAGACCGGCCAGAAGGACGACCAATTCCAGCTTGAATTCGGCTACAAGCTCGCAATCCCACTGAGTTCGCTGGTGCTGATGTTCTGCATTGCTCCGCTGAGCGTGAGATTCGGCAAGGGAGGCGGCTTTACCGGGGTGTTGGTGAGCATCTGCGTGCTGTTCCTTTACTGGAATGTCATCCTCTTCAGCCAGGTTCTCGGGAACACCGGAGGTCTGCCGCCGTGGCTCGCCGGCTGGAGCGAGGTGATTATCTTCACAGTGGTCGGCGCAGCGCTGATCTGGAAGATGGAATGACAAGCAGGACATTCGGGACAATAATCGTGGCGACGCTGCTGGCGGTGGTGTGCCAGTCTACAGTCAACAGTCAACAGTCGACAGTCGCCCCCTCACTACCAGCGGCCTCTTCGAGTCCGGCTCCGGGCAGCGGCGATGCGAGTGCGGCCTCTTCGAGTCCGGCTCCGGCTGCAAGCAACCGAAGCAACTCGCCCGAAAAGGGGTTTGTTTCGCTTGAAGGCGATTATGTGAGGGTCACTGTGGATAACGGCGAGCCTTCACATGCGATTGCTTCCGGGCATGTGGTCGCGCGGTATGAGGATGTGGTGGTCACATCGGACCGCGCCGAGGCCGATTACAAATCCGGCGTGGCAGTGTTTGACCGCAACGTGGTGATCACTCAGGGGGAGAAAGTCGCCAGGGGCAGCACCCTCAAGCTGAACCTCAGGACCGGCGAATGGAGCTTCACCGAGGGTTCCACCCAGTTACTGCCCTCGATGGCCCAGGGTTACCTGCTGGAGCCGTTCTTCGTCAAGGGCGATAGGATCGAAACCCTTCGGACCAAAGAGACCGACGTTCTCAATGCAGACATCACAAGCTGCGACCTCACCCAGCCCCACTACCATCTGGACGCGAGATCGATGCAGATATACCCCGGCAGGAAGGCGGTGCTTCGGCACGTCTCTCTATATGCGCTGAACAGGAAGCTGGTGACTCTGCCGGTGCTGGTGATTCCTCTGCACGAAGGTCCGAAGGACTCGCGGCTCATCCCCAAAGTGGGTCAGTCCGTGGAAGAGGGCTATTTCATCAAGGCCGCGTACCCATACCAGGGGTCCAAGGCAGTCACCGGGCTGCTGCTCCTCGACCTGATGACCAAGAAAGGCGTAGGCGAGGGGATCAGCCACAGCTACAACTTCCTGGGATCCTCGGGCAAAGTGGACCTCTATCACATTTTCGACAAGACTCTGAACCAGGACACGTTTACCGGCAGCCTCAGCCACAACCAACTGATAGGTGACATCAAGGCCAATTTCAATAGCGACTTCAGGACCTACTCTTATGTGTACGCTCCGAAGAGCCGAACTATCAACAACCAGCTCAGGCTCTTCCGCGACAAGCCCAACGCCACCACCTCGCTGAGCCTGGGCCTCTCCAACAACTCCTCTGTGGTCACTACTTCCAACCTGACCGCCAACCTGCGGCACCAACAGAAGTTCGGCAAGACCCTCACTCTCAACAGCAGCTTCGACTACAGCGGATATGAGTCCAGTTTCTCAGACAGCAAGCGGCTCACCAGCCAGATCGGCTTTACCAACACCGGCCCCAAGCTGGATTGGGGAGTTACCATGCTCAAGGTGGACAACCTCTCCAGCGGCGCTTCGAGCGGGCTGTACTTCGGCGGACAGGAAAAGCTGCCGGAGCTTTCAGTGACATCCGACAGCCAGCGGCTGGGCAAGTTCCTGCCATTCGGGCTTCCGGGCCGCGTCCAACTGTTCTACGGCAGGTATATGGAAATGCCCTCCAACACGGAGCGCGACCGGACATTCCTGTACCTCAACTCCCCCTCGCAGACCAAGGCGCTGGGAAGCAGCTTGTCGCTGACGTCGGGGATGGGGCTGAAGCAGTATTTCTACAGTGACAACACGGCGCAGTATTCCACCGAGGCCAACGCCGAGCTTGCGAAGAAGCTGGGGCGGCAGTCCGTGCTGACTCTGTCCTACAGGCTGGTGAAGTCCAGGGGCTATACCCCGTTCCGGTTCGATTACCTGGGCAAGTACAACGCCGCCGCGCTGAAGCTGGACGTCAAGGAGACCCAGAAGTTCAAGCTGGCGCTGATGTCCGGCTACGATTTCCAGCAGAAGGAAACTCCCTGGCAGGACCTGACTCTGCGAATGACCTTTGCTCCCGGCAGTTCGTTCGGGCTTTATACGGCCACCGGCTACGACCTGAACCGGTCTCAGTGGCGAACCCTGATCAACCAGTTGAGAATTCGTGGTGGGGAGAAGCTGAAGCTGGACTTCGGCACCCGCTACGACACCCAGCGGGGCCAGTGGGCGCAGATCCGGGGCAGGCTGGATGCCCAGGTAGATGACAAGACCAGGTTCCAGGCGATAGCGGGTTGGGATGGGTTTACCAAGTCCTTCGACTACCGCAGCTTCATGATCACCCGCGACCTCCACTGCTGGGAAGCTTCGCTGACCTACGTGAACCAGGGTGGTTTCTACCAGACCCAAAGCCTGATGTTCAACCTGCGCCTCAAAGCATTCCCCGTCCAGAACACATTCGGAGTAGGCCAATACGGCCAACTGCTCGACACCAGCGTTGGGGATGTGTACGACGTTTACTAGCCGGCAGTTGGTGAGAGGCTGAGAGCGGAGAGCAGAGGGCAGAGAGCATATTGAGACGTGCCCCGCTAGTCCTGAGTAGCAGCGAGGAACGAGCTGCGTATCGAAGGACGGGGTCGCACGCATAGCAGAAATCGGACGGAGAACACTGAATGACAGTCGAAGGGTTCCTGTTCAATGGAATTCTGTTTGTGTGCCTGGGGTTCCTCTTCTTCTCGATGATAAAGCGAGTCGTCATCGTCTGCGCGGATCGTTTTCTTGGAACCACCTGGCGTGAGTGGAAACCAGCCGTGTTTATGGCTGCGCACCGCCGTGGTATGACGGTCACGGTTGTGGCGGCGTTGGTTCTGTTAGCATGGCTTTGCCTCCATCCTACCGCCTGACGTAGAAACGCGGTGCGGGAAAGATTACCCCACACCGCGTCTTTGAGCTTCTGAACTCAGGCTCTCGGGCTAGTCGTCGCCTGAGAACCTGTGGTCGAAGGAGTCGTCCGGTTTGGTCCTGTGGCAGACAATACAGGTGTCTATGGTGCCTGCGTGGCCCTGTAGCGCAATCGCCTGAACATTGTCCGCGGCCACTACCGTTGGGGTGATGGCGTGCGGGCTGCCGTGGCAAGCCGCGCAATGCACTCCGTGATGCCCCTTGGAGTTGCGGAATAGAGTTCCAGCCTGTTCAAAGCTGAAGCCGGCTCTGGAATGGCAGCCATCGCAGCGCGGTTCATCTACCCACGGCCTTCGAGTTTCGCTGGCGACCGCAGTCATCGTGGAGTGGCAGTCGTTGCAGTCCATGCCCTTGGTGAAGTGCACGTCTCGGAGGCATTTCGTCCTCTGGCCCGGGTGGCAGGCATAGCACTCTACGCCGCCCAGCAGACCCGCTACATCGTCCATTCGATCAGAGTGTGCACCGTGCATCGCACGGGATAGCGAGGGGCGGCCAGGTGAGCCTGCACCCAACGCGCCAAGCGGAACCTGCGCATGGCACTTCCCGCATCGGACGGGTGTGCTGGTGGCGAGGCTCGTGCCGTGAAGATTGTCGTGTGCAACCAGCACATTGGCCGGCGCTTCGGAGTTGTTGTGGCAGAGTTCGCAGTTCATCTCCCAGGAAACCGGCACAACCGCCTGCGTCTTTGCCAGAGGGGAGGTTGCTGAGCCTACCAATATGTTCGCGAGTTGGTAAGGATTCTCCACGCCTGCGTCCGTGATGGGGGTGATCGGTATCCCCTCGACCGACCAGTCATTGTTTCCCGTGGGCGACATCGTTCCCGAAAGCCCCTTGCCGGTCAGCCCTACGTTGGGAGCGAGTGACAATCCAGTCAACCGCTTAGCGTAGGTCCAGAAGTTGGTCTTGTCTGTCGAGTGAGTGTTTCCAGGAATGGAATAGGTGACATTCACTCCGCCGGTCACGATCCTGGGCTCTTCTCCGGATCGGTCGATTATCTGGGCGTGAAGTGTGTTGTAGGGTGGCAAGACCATCAGTTGGGAGAAGTCCTCGTTCATACAATGCATGCCAAGATCGTTGTATCCAAGGACTACCATTGAGCCGGTCGGGATAGGTCCACCTCCCCCTCCTCCTCCATCGTCTGAGCCTCCACCGCCGCAACCGGAGACTATGCAAACCACAAAGAGCATAGCCACAAACAGGTAACGCGCCATATTTGCTCCTCCCTTGATCTCTTAGTCGTTGGTCTTCGGTAGTACTGTGTTAGTATTGACGCTATGCTTTCCGGCCAAACCTTCGATATCCCGCAATACATCCACCCAGCGCTATCAGCACAGTTCCCAGCCACAGCAGCCAGATGAACGGTTTCGAGCTTACCTCGATCACGGCCCTCTGCTTGAGCCCATTGCCGGAGACAGAAAGCTCAACTCCAACACCGGCGCCCATACCCTTCTCAGCCTCGGGCCGCACGAAACCGCCCATTGTGAACAGGTATCCATCCGCCGAGGCCGGAGCCTTGCTGGAGACTTTGAGATCGACCGGAGGCTTGCCGGGAGCGCGATACTGGAGCTTCGCCGTGCGGTCTTCAACGGTTATCCCCGTAAGGGCGATGGTTGCCTCGGAGCCTGGAATCTTCACGGGTACGGTCTGCCAGCCGCTGTCGGTGAGGGCGGCGGTAGGGGTGATGGTAGTCTGCTCAAGGTCTCCGGGGGCAACGTACAAGTCACCCGTGAGCGATGGCCTGATATAGGGCTTCCAAAGCTCGCCCTGCCTGGTCGTCTGAACGGTCAAGGGAATCCGCATCGTATGGGCGCCTCGCGATGCGGTGATTCTGATGACCTCTTTACCATCGCTAACCGTCTCATTCCCAACATAGCTGAACTCCCACCCCTTGGCGCTGTGCGACTCCCCGCCTTTCTCAAGGGCCATCCGTTGGGAGTGACCGAAAGACGACAGAACGATCCCAGCAACTACCAGCAGAGCGCCCAGGTGCGCGACGTGCGAACCGGTTTTCCAGAGCGATCCGCCGAAGCGCCAGCCGGATGGCTTACCGTCCGCTCTGCTCCAGCCCGCGAATGAGGCCACGAGCATGAGGATCACCACCGCAGCTCCAAGCGGCACGGAGAGTCGGTTGTAGAACTCCGGCTTCAGCACGCTGCCGGAGAACAACGGGAGAGAGGTTCCCACAAGCACAACCAGCGCAAACAGCACAAACACAACCGCACCTGCCGCCAACGCCGCGTCCTTGCTGGGGACTGGTAGAGCATCAGGGATCGGCTGAACGGACTTGCGCCGCACAACCGCCAACCCCAACAGGATTACCGCGTAGGCTATCAGGAATCCCAGAAGGTAGGAGTATGCGCCGAGGTCGGAGAACGAGTGCACGGACACATTCGCCAGCACCCCGCTGCGGGTGAGGAATGTGGCGTAGATTACCAGAAGAAACGTGCCGAGGGCGAGAGCTACATTGGGCCAAGCCATCCTCCCACGGTTCTTCTGCGCCACCAGGCCGTGCAAGAGAGCTGTGCTGGTGAGCCACGGGACCAGCGACGCGTTTTCCACCGGGTCCCACCCCCAGTAGCCGCCCCACCCCAGCACTCCGTAGGACCACGCCATCCCCATTGCCAGCCCGGCTCCCAGCGACACCCAGCCCAGTACCGCCCATGGCAGAGCGCGCGTTACCCAATCGCGGAGGTCGCCTTTCACCAGAGCCTGGAGAGCCAGGGCTGCCGGAACCGCCAGCGCGGCATAGCCCAAGAAGAGAATCGGAGGGTGGATAGCCATCCAAGGGTTCTTGAGCAACGGGTTGAGGCCCGCGCCGGGAGTTCCGGGCTGGTAGTCCATCAGTTTCCGGAACGGATCGGCCACCACAAGAAGGACCAGGAAGAATACCTGAATGGAGCACCAGAAAGCTATCGCGGCGTTAGCCGAGCCGCCAAGTCTGCGAACCAGAAACAGACCGATCAGTCCGCTGGAGAGCGCCCAGAAGAGAAGCGAGCCTTCTTGCCCTGCCCAGAACGCCGAAATCCGGTAGAGCAATTCGTCCGATGCGCCACTGTAGTCGTGGATATAGGCAATATCGTAGCGGTTGAGCGAGAGGATCTGCTGGAGAAGATATACCGACGCATAGGCCACTAACGCGAAAGACGCGATATATGCGCCGCGGGCGAAGCGCATCAACCGCCGCTCCGAATCGCTCACCCGCATAATCGCGCCCGCAAGGTATGCGATGAGCGAAAGCGCCGCGCAGGCCAGAGCCAGGTAGATCGGGAAGTTGTCGGTAGTCATCAGTGAGCCGCCGCCTTACTTCGTTTGGTATTTTGATGGGCATTTCAGCAGGACACGGTCCGCCACAAGAGCGTGTCCGTCATATTCCCCGCGAACCACTGCCTTTGGGGCCGTGTCGAAATTGGGCGGCTTCATACCCTTGTAGCGAACCGGAAGTATCCGCCCCGACTCATCTTTCATCACAAAGTGAAGCTCGTCGCCCGCTGCGTTGTATTTGGTTTTGCCGGGCACCACGGAACCCATGAACTGGATCGAGGCGCCCTTTTGCGCGGCGGTGACTTCGGGCACGGTCTGAACGTAGGGGGCCTGAGTCTTCATCATCTCGCTCGCGCCCATTACAAGGAATCCCACTATCAGCGCGCCGCCTATCACGTACAGCAGAGTCTTGTTCATTGTTTCAGCTCACTCACTTTCGAGTCCAGCCGCCAGAGGTAGGCGAACACTCCCAGCCACACTATTACGGGCACTGCCGCCAGCGCAAGCATGTCACTCAACCTTTGACCTCCTCGCCGCCATCGCAGACTCCGCGATGCGAACCTGCATCCTGAATACCCATATATAGAGCCATACGAACCCTATTGCGGCGCAGAGAAGCGCGATTCTGTACTCCGGGGACAGGCCGCCGCTGGTGAATGTGTCCGATGGGTGCAGCCCACCCATTACCCGGGGCACGATGAATACCAGGTAAGGCATCACCAAGCCGGCAAGGATGTTGTACACCGCGCTGACCCTTGCCCTCACCACCCGGGAAGATACGCAGGAGCGCAGGGTGAAGTACGCCGCATAGACCATCACCAGCATCAATATGGAGGTCTCGCGGGGGTCCCAGTTCCAGGCCGCACCCCACTGCGACTGCGCGAAGATCATCCCAGTCACGGTAGCCAGCGCGGTGAAGAGAAAGCCCAGCCCGGCTGAGATTGCAGACTTGGCGTCGGAAAGCAGGTCTCCCCTCAGCAGGTACCCGATCGCATAAACCAGCGACACTATATAGCCGATCACAGCCACCATCGCGCACGGCACATGGAACACTACAATCCTTGCGGCTTCCGGTGACGGGAAGCCCTTTGCGGGCGGCACGAGCAGAAATGTGCCCAGTATCACCCCGGACATCCACACCCCAAGCCCAACGCGCAGAGTAACTGGCATGATACTCTTCAATCCGCTGTTTCCTTCTTCGTAGGTCATTGATGCAGGCTCCGCGTGTCGTTGTGCATTATTCTTCCCAAATATACCGGAAAAGCATCAGGCTGGCTATGATAATTGAGCCGCTGTAACTGGCGAGCAGGCGAATGTCACCCGCCGCGCTGCCGTGGCCCATGGCTGCGGTGGTCCCGTGTATCGCCGCAGCGAGGGCCGGGATCAGCAGTGGAAAGCAGATAACCGCGAACACCGCGCCTTTGGTCGCTGCCTTGGCTACCATAGCGGCTGCGGCAGTTGCCCCTGCGCTCAGAGCCAATCCTCCGAGCAACAGCAGGGCGACAAATGATCCCCAGTTGCCCACGGAGCGCCCCATAAACACCAGAAGCAACGGCACGCTCACAATCTGCAGAGCGGTCACGAGCGCCCAGTTGAAAGCCAGTTTGCCGAGGTAGACGCAGTTTGGCGAGGCGGCCAGCCGGAGAGTGAGCGCGGTGCCGGTCTCCTCCTCGCGAACGAACGCCCTGCTCAGGCCGGACATTGCGGAGAAGTAGACAACCAGCCACAGCAGGCTCGATGACACCGCAGCGTTTGCGCCAAAGCCCTGAAGCGTGAACGAGACAGCTATGGCGCTGGTGACTGCGAACATCAGGACCGCGCCGAGCGCATGTTTGGCCCGGAACTCGCATCTGACATCCTTTACGAAGACCGCAGCAGCGCGCCGCGCGAGGTTCATCAGGCCGGCTTGGCCGACGGGTGGCTGAAAAGTGGCAGTTGACGGCTTCGCTCCGGCATCCGGGGCGGGACTTCCGAGATCGAGCCTCGACTCACCGAGCGCAGCTTCCTCGGGGCTGTTGGTGGCGATCACGACCATACCGGCCTTAGCCTGACGCTCTATCAGCCCATGCGCCATCGCCACACCGGCTTCGTCCAGGTAGGAGAAGGCTTCATCCAGGAGCAGGACGCGGGGCTTGTGGAGGATTGCTGCGGCGAAACAGGCCCGCTGCCTAAGCCCGGAAGAGAGCTCCGAGACAGGGTCATCTGCCCGCTGCGCAAGCCCCACGAGTTCCAGGACCTCGTTGACGCGCTCGATAACGGTACTTCCACACCGCGCCCCTGCAAGGAACTCAAGGTTCTCCCGGGTGGACAGCTCCCCGTACAGCCGGACTTCGGGAGAGACCAATCCGACCACATCGCGCATGGAATCTCGGGAGATCACAGATCCATCGATCGCGATCTCAGCCTTGCCGCAGGTGGGGGTTGTGAGGCCGGATATGATCCGAACCAGCGTGGTCTTGCCCGAGCCGTTGGGGCCGACGATGGACACACGGGCTCCGTCGAAGTCGAACCCGACCGACTCAAACACCAGGCGGTCGTCATATTCGTGCGACAGATCCTGTAGATGCAGAGATACCAAGGCCGCTCCTGATGGGGAGGGTGTGAACGCCGACGCCTCTTCGCGCAGTTCCATGGTGCAAGATGCCGGGGCGGGTTGTCAATTGCGAGGCGAGGACTATCCCACTTTGCCAACCCGGATGTCCAGTTCGGATCGGAGTTGGATTCTGTCTACCATTCCGTCCTTGATCCAGACAATGCGGTCGGAGGCGGCGAGCATTTTGTGGTCGTGGGTGGCGGTTACCACCGTGACCCCCTGTTCTTTTACTAGTCGGGCCAGCAGTTCGATGATCTCTTCACCGGTGTGGGTGTCGAGGTTGGCGGTGGGTTCGTCCGCGAGGATGATTGCAGGGTTGTTGGCGAGAGCGCGGGCTATGGCTACCCGCTGCTGCTGGCCTCCGGACATCTCCTCCGGGCGGTGGTGCATCCGGTTTTCCAGTCCAACAATGGTCAGCGCTTCCCTGGCCCGTTCAGACGCGGCGGCCTGAGGCTTCCCCGCGAATATCAGCGGCATAGCCACGTTGTCCCGCGCGGTGTAGGATGGGATGAGGTTGTAGGACTGGAATACGTAGCCGATGTGGTTGCCCCGGAAGTAGGCAAGCTGGCGCTGGGTGAGCTTGGTGAGGTTCACCCCCGCGACTGTTATCTCGCCGGAGGACGGGTGGTCCAGCGCGCCGATCATGTTGAAGATGGTGCTCTTGCCGGACCCGGACGGCCCCATGACCGAGAGATACTCGCCCCAGTAGATCTCCAGGTTGATGTCACGGAGCGCATGGACAGTGCTCTTGCCCATCTTATACTCTTTATTCAACCCCTGAATCTTGAACAGGACTTCCTGCACCGGTTCCTCCATTTGGCTATCAACCTACCGCTTGCCCTGAGTGCTCGCCGCAGCGAGTGTATCGAAGGGCAATCACTCTGCTACCGTCCTTCGATACGCCGCTCGTTCCTCGCGTCCACTCAGGACTAGCGGCGTCCACGGTCATACGGGATTGCTAAAACGGCAGTTGGATAACCGCCTTACTCATAAACGTGACGCCGATGCCGAGGGTGGTTACCAGGCCCATTCCGCAGGCGAACCCTGCGGCCACCACCGGCACATACTGCCTCCACTTCAGGCCCAGCTTCTTCTGGAAGTAGAACCTGCCTATCAGCGCACCCAGCATCTGTGGGAGGATGAAGTGCGGCAGAGGCTGGCCGAGGCCGCGCACCAGGCCGTATACCAGGAATATCGGCGCGCCTATCCAGCTAAGCCCACTGAACAGCAGCAGGCCAAGCCCCGCGCCCACTCCAACCACCACCGGCTTCAGAGCTTCCTCGAAGATGGAGTATTCGCCCATCGTTGACGAGTAGACAACGCTCTGGTTGGCGGCGTTGAGTTCCCACATCTTCTGCGCGTAAGGGTATACCCCCGACGGCACCTCCGCCAAGCCCCAGATGAAGTTCATGAAGAAGAACGAGCTTACTAACAGGATCGGCACCAGTATGACCTGGGTCTTCCAGATGCTGGTGAACCTTGTGCCCGTGAGCTCGCACTGGCGGTAGAACACTGTCATAGCGCCGTAGTTGGCCATCGGGATCGGCAGGAACCACAGCTTCACGCCCTGGTACCCGCTCATAATCAGGCTAGCCTCGCGGATCATCGGCACCTCCACCACCTGCCCGGCCATGCCTTCGAGCCTGGCGGTGACGTAGCTGATGAGCGGCGTGTATATGAACCCGAAGAACAGCAGGACCACCATCACGCCCCGATGCCAGTCTATGAGGTAGCCCGACACCAGGATGTAGCAGATGGTGATGAAGAAATAGCACGCGAATATCCACCGTGGCCGGATGTCGCCTCGCCCCTCGGGTATGGGCTTGATGGTTCGGGGGCCGCCGGCGTTGGTCGCGGCCTTCTCCCGTTTCATCTTCATCACGGACCGAGTCACTGCGGCTATGCCCACAATCGCCACCGCGAGCGATATTCCTATGCCGAAGCTGAAGTAGAAGTCCACGTAGTTCTTGAAGTTCGTGGCGATGGTGTCATCGCCGGGCAGCCACGAGGTGAGCATCCCCGCGCCATGGAGGATCGGGTTGGCTATCATTGTCGTCACCAGCCCGATGAAGCTGCCCACCATCGCGAAGAACGGCAGTACCATCCCTATAATCACCTGTCCCAGGTCCCAACTAAGCCCCGTGGCAACTGCGGGCAGGAACTCCTGGGTCTTGGACGTGGTATCCATAAACGGTATTGCGAAGAGCTGCAGGGGGGTACCGGTGAGAGCGCCGGTGACCGTCGGGATGAACAAGTAGATCGCGCCAAACGCCAGGCCGATAGCCCCGCCAATGGAGAACACCCGCCACCGCCACGAGGATTCCTTCTTCTCGGCGTCCTTCTCCTCGGTATCCTCCGCTAACGCCATAACGCCCTGCGCGCCAACCGGGGCCATCGGGAATGGAAGCTGTTCGACGTCGCTGGTGAGTCTGAAAAGGCCATATCCCAACACCATGTTGCTGAGGTTGCTGAAGATGGTAGTGAAGGCTATCATCCCGATGACGGGCAGCCAGTCCGCTGTGAAGAAGCTGCGGGTTGCGTAGGATGCCGAATCGGTGAGAGGCGCGAACCACGACGGCAACTGGGAGGCTATGCCGGTGGACTGCGCCGCCTGGCTGCGGATGAAGAACTGGTTCCACAAGAGGCCATAGAACGGCATACCGATGGCCGCGCCCGCCATGTAGAACAGCACGAAGATCTCCGGGCGCTTCAATGCCTGATGGGCGCGCCGCGCGACCTCGACGAATAGTATCACGGTCACCCACTGCGCCGCCGGGCCGATGCCCTGACCCGCGAGCAGGTCCATATAGATAGCGCCTGGGACCATAACCAGGGCGATGAAGAGCGCGCCTATCAGAGACTTCCAGTTGAAGCCTTCTTCAAAGCTGGATGGCACCTCCATCAGCCCGCGAAACTGTTCGACCTCTTGATCCGGTTTTCGTGTCATTTGCTTGTGCCCTTGCCCATCGCCGTCAGGGTGCGTAGGCGGTAAGTCTCCATGGTCTCGTGAGGGAGAGAGCGCCATATCAGGAACTGCCTGCGCAGATCGTCAAGCAGCACTTTGTTCAACCGCTGCCAGTCTTTCTGCTGGCCGGACTTCCTCACCAGCCGGATAATGACTTCATCGATCCCCTGGATATCACTGGGGGAGCTGTGGAGGTGGAAGTCCTGGGTGACTCCCAGATCGAACGGCGCCAGAGCGACCATCGACTGCAAGCCCAACGAGCCGTCCTCTTCCACCAACTTCGTATCCTGGGCCATAAAGATACCAAGACTGGTGTCGGTGTAGTTGTCGAAGTGCTCCTTGAGGAAGCTGACCACCCCGGTGATGTCGTACTGGGAGACCGTGAATGGGAACACCATCCGGAAAACATCTCCCTCGGGGGCCGGAAGCCGCCAAGCCCGCATCACTCCCGGGTTGGCGCTCCTTGAGGCTTTGCGCGCCGGGTAGATTGCGGAGACCAGCACCGTGCACATGACCACCAGAATTGTGACAATGGCGTTGGTGGATGAGTAGTTCATATCAGGCACCGACACGGGGGCGAAGGTCGCGATGAACGTGAGCAGCTTAAGCATGCCCTGGGCCAACAGATACCCGCCCATTCCCCCGATAAACGCATAAACCATGGCTTCCGCGAAGAACAGTGTCGCGACATGAGGCGGGGCCAGACCCAACGCGCTGAACGTGTAGATCTCCCGCTCTCTATCGGCCACCGACCCCAGCATTGTGCCGAAGATAACCAGCGCGCCGAGGATGATCGGGAAGATCAGGTCCTTAACTCCCTTGGCCGTGAATGTTGGGGCAAGAATATGAGTGTAGGCTCCATCCGAGCGGGTGGCTATCACCGGCATCGGCAGCACCCTTGCCAAGTCTCCCGCGATGGCAGCGGAGGTCTGAGTATCCGGGGTATAGATGCAGATGGCCCTCAGGCAGGCGGCGTCGCTCTCGCCGTATCCGCTGGATGTAGGGCCCAGGGCAAGAGCCGTGTCGGCGCTTACGAATGCAATGGAGTCTGCGGGCAGCGTCCGCCAGTCCTGTTTGCGCTGAGCCACCGCAACTCCGGTGCCCTGGGCGTTGGTCTGGGACTGCCAGGTTTGGGAACCGGTCATCTCAGCGAAGTCGACCGGCGTTATGCGGCCGTTGTCGAGGTCCTTGACCGCCGACAGTCGCGTGTTGTCGAACACCCCGGCCACCCTGAGCCGCAGGCCGCACAGGACCACGGGGTCGCCGACCTTCACACCTATCCGCCTTGAAATCTCCGCAGGCAGGAAGACGCCGTTCTTTATGTTGCTGCTTCCCGGACCCAGCGCTCCCCGGAAATCCGGACGCCGGCTAATCTCCGGCTGCTCCAATCCGACTACCGCGCGCAGAGTTGTGGCCTGGCTTCCGTCCGCGCGGCTTACGACGGTGGTCTCGCCGGACATCCCTACCGGGTCTGTTCGCCAGTACCGCCCGGTGACCACGTTCTTCTCACCGTACTTCGCCCGCAGGACCTCCAGCAACTCGCCGTCGATGGTGTCCCAGTTCAGGTTGCGTATGAGCACTCCGTTATAGGACGGGCTTGGGCCCTGGAAGAAAGTGACCAGCCCGGTGGCGGTGTCGAAGGACGCGAAGTTCAGGATGGTGAAAGTGAGGAGGGTGATGGTCAAAGCTGTGAGGGCGGTGCGCAGCGGCCTCCGGCGCATTGTGGATATGCCCATGGCGACCGCCGCCATCATTGTGGAGAGGCGGGAGACGTCCGCAGTGTGGACAGTCGAACCCATCCCCTGCATCGCCTTCAGTTCCGACTCGAACCTTTGCATTATGATGAAGATCACCAGCCCGGACAGCACCATCAACACGAACGCCAGGAATATGATGATCGGCTGAGCGGAGACAGCAAACGCCGGGTGCACGAAGAACAGTATCAGGAATGTAAGTGCAAAGAACACCCCGAACCAGGCTATCTGGCGGTATATGTTCACCGCCCCTATCAACAGCCTCTCAAGCGCGAATGCGAACGGGATTGCGAGGGCAAGCAGGATCAGCACCGCCTGGACCAGGTCGCCGAGGGCGGTCTTGGTGGAGGTGTAGACCGGGTCCTCCGCCAGATATGCCGATGCAGCCGCCGCCTCTTTCTCAGCTACTGAGTCGGTCTTCTCCGAGCCGATCAGCAAGTCCTCGGCCCGGCCGTGAAGCTCCTCCACTGAAGGGTTGACGATCCCCTTGGAGCGCAGGATGTTCAGCCGGGACTCATCCACCCGCCACATATCAAAGGCAGAGCCTACCGAAGTCCAGGGGAACTCCCATTCGCCAAGCATGGAGAGGCCCTTGCCGAGCGCCTCGGAAGGGGAGCCTTTCCAGCCGGTCGTCTGTCCGCCGCTATGCAGGGCCACCATCGACTGCTGCCCGAAAACCTTCACGCCGTCCACGGACTGGTCGCAATACCAGTAGAGAATGCCCTCCTTGACCCCGAAGTTGGCCTTGGCCATCTCCAGGGGGCTGTTGGATATGGCGCGCATGATGGTTGGGTCGCCGCTGATGAGGATCGGAGACACCGAAGCCTTCGGGCCAAGCAGGGCCGCTCCATAGCGTTTGCTCAGATAGGGCTTGCCGTCCTTGATGATCTCTTTCACGCACGGGAAGATCACCAGCCGCTTGTTGACGCCGACTATCTCGGCGGCGCCGCTGACTCGGGATTCCTTGGTGGATACCGCCACCACCTCCCCGCGGTCGTCGAACTTGGCGGCAAACCCCTGCACCATCGGTTCGAAGTATCCCTGGCCGACAGGGCCGTAGGCGTAGATGCCGTTGGCGTCGGTCATAAGCACCTGGAAGTGGTTGAAGCCGGGTGTTTTGACGCCCTGAAGGAATATCTCGCCGGTGATGTAGTAGCGCTGTACATTGAGTTGGACCACGGTGTGCGGCAGCGGCTGGTTGGGCATGGCGCTGCCGCCGGAAACTCCGACCGCGCTCACACCCTCCACGGCTCCGTTCTTGCTGACCTTGGGGTAGTGGTATATCGTGTTGGCGACGATCGACCGGCGCAGGCTCAGCCCTTCCATGCTCCCGGCCTGGTGGATCATGGCGGCTATTTCGGACGCCTGCTGCGCGATTGCAGGAGTGCGCAGACCAGCCAGAGTATCGTCCGGAGTGCCTTCCATTGGCAGTTTCTCGTGAACGGTGCCCATTGCGAGACTGTAGATGCCGTAACGACCCCCAACTTCCCCACCGTGAATGAGCGGGCCGGGCCAGAACAGCCGCGGGGTAAGGTTGCCGTCCACCGTGGCGGTGTCGAAGTGGGATACTCTCCCTGATCCAGCCAGCGACTGGTAGGCAGCCAGGAATGTGTTTTGGATCTTGCTGTAGTGGCCGGGGTTCTCGTTGCGGACGTTGCGGATGGTCGAGTCGCCACCGATCAGCAGTCCCCACCTCGGCGAACTGTCTCCCAGGAGCAGGCTGGCGTGGAGGGTGATCCAGGCGCCGTCCATGATGTCGTTGAGAGCCTTGTCGGACTTCAGGTCCTCGGCGGCTTCGCGAAGCTCGGCTCGGCGCTCTACAATATCCGCCCGGACCTTTGCGGCAGTCTGGGCAAACAGGCCCACCAGATCCGCCTGCTTCAGCTTCTCGCGCTCATCGTGCGCGAGGGAGCGGCGGAGGTTGTTCCAGCGGTCTTTTATCTTCTGTTTCGCGGCCAGGTCTGCGGTCACTCTTGTCAGTTCCGCCGACTGCTCACCGCTCTTCTTCAGCCTGGACTCGATCTTTCTCAGGTCTTCCATAGCGACGTTGAGCTTGAAGACGCGGTCGGCTGACTCCATCTTCAGCCTTTTGAGAAGCTCCGCGTAGACTGGCGACTGTCTGGGCGGGAGTTCGTCTTTCTGCAGTGCGGCGGCCATCTGTTCGAGGAGCTTCTGCTCATACTGCACGAACTTCTGGCGGTTCTCGGTCTTGATCTCCGGCACCTTTCGTTCCAGCGCGCGGTAGAAGGCCGACGCTCCCGCGTGCCCGTACGCCTGGCCATCGAACCAGACTGCCAGGATGTCGCGCTTGGGCCGGTTTTTCACCAGATACCGGGTTATCTCGAGCAGCGCCGCGCAGTTGGCCGCTCCTCGCGCGCCGGGGGACAGCTCGGGAACTTCCCCGTAGGAGTCTATAGGTGTCCCCAGGACAACTATCTCCCGCCCCATCTCTTTGTTCAACACCGGGTCGGTTCCGCGGATGTAGGCTATTACGTTCCTGCCCCGAACCTGCTTCCACTGCGCCTCGCAGTGGATGGTTGCAGCAGTGGCTTCGACCAGGTCGGCTGGGTTGCCGGGATAGTAGTATCGTGGGAGGTTTGCCGGGGCATCCGTGTAGTGTGAGCGGGATGACTCGAAGCGACCATTGCGAACGAAGATCACGGCCTTCGCGCCAAGCCGAAAAGCGCGCTTCCAAGCGTCGGTGGTGTTGTAGTCCAGCACAACTATCTTGCCGCGAGGAGACCGATTGCCGTACTCCCGCAGAGTCCCATTGTGGGCGTTTAGCAGTTGCCCGGTGATGCCTTCGGGTGGGCTTACCGGCGCTATGATGCCATCGGGCCGCATCGGCTGCAAGCGCAGTTTCTTCGATCCTGTCGGGGTCTTCAGAGTAAGGTCGCACCGCTTGACCTCGAGTTGCACTGCGGGGAACCGCTGAACCGTGACCTTGTCCGGCCTGATGGAGTTGAGCCGGCTCACAACGTAATCAGCCGCAGCGGCATTCTCTTTGGTCCCCAGCAGCCGGTGGCTGCCTCTGCACAGTGCCGCAGTATCGACAGCGATCTGGTCCGCCGAGACAGGCGCGCACAGCAGCGCGCACCCCGCGACCAGGGCCATCGCAAAGACGAGAAGCGTTGTCATTCCGACCGCAGGGAGAAATCTGCTGTTAGAACGTTGGCAAAGCAGATTCCTCGCAAGCTCGGAATGACAGATGCTCTCAGCCCTCTGCCCTCTGCCCTCTGCTCTCCGCTTTCTGCTTTCCACTCTATTCCGTCTCATTGTCGATTGTGGCAACTTCTATCTCCACATCCTCTCGCCGCGCGATGCGCTCTACCGAGCCATCCCGAATCCATACCAGCCTGTCGCAAAGGTCCAGCATGCGCGTGTCGTGCGAGACGCAGAGTATGGTCACTCCCCGTTCCTTATTCAGCTTCTGCAGTGTGGTCAGAATCTCCCGGCCGGTGCGCAGGTCGAGGTTGCCGGTCGGTTCGTCGCACAGCAGAATCGAGGGGGAGTTCGCCATCGACCGCGCGATAGCCACCCTCTGCTGCTGACCGCCAGACATCTCTATTGGTCTGTGGAACCATCTGTCCCCCAACCCCACAAGCTCCAGAAGCTCCATTCCCCGCTCGCGGGCGGCGTCCGGGCCAACCCCCGCAAATGCCATCGGGGCTGTAACATTCTCCAGCGCGGTCATATATTGGATAAGGTTGAACTGCTGGAAGATATAGCCGATCTTCCTGCACCGCAGAAACGCCAGCTCAATGGCGGTAAGCTGCGCGACATCCACCTCATCTATAAAGACCCGCCCGCCGGATGGGCTGTCCAGGCCACCGACCATGTTGAAAAAGGTGCTCTTGCCGGAGCCGGATGGCCCCATGATCGCCATAAACTCCCCGGCGTAGATCTCGATATCCACGCTTCGGAGCGCGTGAGTTTCGATGTCACCCATCACGTAAACCTTCTGAAGCTTCACCGTGCGGATGATAACGCGCCTTTCGGCTTGCGACTGGCTATTCAATTCGCATCGCCTCCATCGGCGCCAGGCGGGCAGCCACGTATGATGGGTAGACGCCGGCGACTGTCGCCAGGAAGCCTCCCGTCAGGATCGAGAAACCCATCGCCGCCGCCCACGGCCCACCCGGGAATGCGCCCCAAAGCAGCCCCTTGAAAGCAAGGCCCATTCTCGCAAACCCGATCGCGCTTCCGATCAGCCCGCCTGCAAGGCCTCCGACAAGCCCCAGCAGGCACGCCTCCACCACGAAGAGCAGCATTATGTAGCCGTCCAACGCGCCGAGGCACTTGAGGGTAGCAATCTCGCGGAAGCGCTCCGTGACCGCCATCAGCATGGCGTTGGCTATTCCGACCACGCACACAACGCACGAAATGATCACCAGCCAGGCCATTCGCCCACCCACGCCGAGGAAACCGCCTTCAACCGTGGCGGTCTGAACCAGCGAGCGGTCCAGGAGGTCTTTGTCGGCTTTGGTCCCGGCGAGGTACATCATCCGCTCTACTGTAATATCCGAGCCGGCCAGTTTGTGCTTCTTGAGCCTTTCAACATACCACTGCGCGCCGCTCCCTTTTCGGAGCACCTTCCATAGGACCTCGGCGCTCACGTCGCCTGCCTTGAGATTGTTCTCGATGGCAATCTCGCCGCGGATGTTGGTGTCCTGAATGGTTCCCTCGAGCAGCCTGATGTCCTCGCGTTCGGCGGCGTCCAGCGCGACGGACTTGCTGGTCTGGCTGTCGAACGCGGTGAATCCCGCAGTGCGGATGGCGTCGCCAAGCTTGCCGTCCGCTTCAACAAGCGCAGAGACCAGCGGGCGGTCCCCTATGGTCCCGCCGACCTTGGCGATCGCCAGGCTTCTGCCCTGCTGTATCTTCACGGTCTGCGTTTTCAGGGCGGGCCAGGACCGCAGGAACTGGCGGAAGCTGTCCAGGGATCCAGGCACACGAACCGATTTGAGTGGCTTCAGGGATGTCTCGAACCAGGCGAAACTCTCGGGATTCTGGAGGCGGTCGAATATCGCTGCCCCCAGAGCATCACGCACAAGAATCCGCCGCCGGCCGTAGTCCAACTCGTCGAAGAACTTCAGATACTCCGCCGCCTGGACTGCCCCGCTGCGGTATGTCGCAAACTCGGTCTCCGGAAGCTCTCCCATCACCCGAGCTTCCTCCGCAATGCTATTGCCGCAGTTTGGGTCGCCCAGTTCGCGGACTATCTCCTCGATTGTGCCCGGAGCAGAAAGCCTTGCCACCCAATACGAGGCCAGCCGCTGCTGCTGGGTCCTGCGCTGAACAATCCCGGCGACTGAGCGCATGCTGATCGCTTCGCAGACGATATTCATCATGAATGCCACCGCCACGGCGATGACCATCAGAGTCACGGCGGAGCGGAACAACCTGTAGTGGAGGTCGTTCAAGCCCATCCGAAACGTCTGGGAGAAGCCGAGCTTTGGCTGGTTTTTGATGTCTATCGTCTTCATTGCCGCTCTATCGCCAGCGTTCCGCGCTGGACAAGTGATTTCAGAAACCCCGTTACAGCCACCCGAGACTCATGAAAAGTGAGCCTGTGTCTGGCCGCGAACTCAACCACTATCTGCTCGACGCTCCGGCTGCCGTCGCAAAGCTCCAGCACCTCGGCGCCGAGGGTGTCCAAACCAACTGTCTTTCTGCCTGTTGGATGCATCACCCACTTAACCGGCGCAATCATCCACCACGGCCTTCGCAGCGGCACCGAGACCCGCGTCGCGCCGGCATCGGTAAGCTCCACCTGGGCGGCAAGGTTCCTCCGAGGTATCGCCTCCAGCATAGCGCGCCAGGAGACAACGTCAACTTCCCGTTTGTCGGCAGGCTTCTTTCTCATCACCTATGCTCCAGGTCGCCGCAGCAGGTTAGCCTTCGGAGATCCGACTCGCCGACTTTGGACATCGGCGCAGTGATCTCGCAATGGTACAGCCTGCCGTCATTCGGGCACACCCACGCATCCGCCCGGTACTTCGGCTTTCGCCTGAACGGATTCGGAGGCCCGGGCAGCCTGCGCTCGCCCAATACCGAGCATATCTCGTGTCCGGCTTCCGAGAGCGTTGACTCCTCTTTCCTTATCACCTGGCTCGGCACCGAGGCCCGCAGCCATTGCTCAACAGAGACTTTCATCCACTCGTCCAACATTCCTATCCGCTGAAACCGCTCCTCGCGGCGAGGGTTGTTTTCGACTCTGAACACCATACTAGCCTTGGCGGGCTGAACCGTGCATCCGGTAAGATCCAAGTCCTTCGAGGCCAGGATGTCCATGCCGAAGGCTCTCCAGCGCGCCAGACCGTCTCTCCGAACGGGCTCTTCCGAGACAGAGTCCAGTATCTTGCGCTCCAGCCCGGCATCCCTCGCCTCCGGCCACAGGAACACAAGCTCTACCAGGCACGACTCCCTCGCAAAAAACTTCCCCAGCCGGGACCTCCGCCCCTCGGCGGTCCTGCTGCCAAAACCCAGCCAACCGCCGATCTTCAGCCTGCTCAGTTCCGCCGCCGCATCGTCTTTTGAGAGGCGGCTTGTATAGTCATCCACCATCCGAGCCAGGTCAGGCTTGTTTGTGACCAGCATCCAGTTCATCTGCAGCCGGTGCTGGTATCTGTCTGCAAATGTGCAATGCCCGGACTTTGGGTCCTTGCTGTAGAGCAGCATTTCCCAATCGTCCGGTATACCGATTCTGAAGTTCCGCCAGACATATTCCTGCATGTACTCGCCTATAGCCTATGGCCTATGGCAGATAGCTACGGGCCATGGGCTATTGGCCATCCGCGCGCTACCGCCCTTTTGGCATTTCTCCGGTTACGAAGTAATAGGTAGCTCCTATGATCATGGATATTACGCCGGAGGTCATTTCGCCGGCAATCAGCCCAATCATTACCGGTTTGATGGTCCGATACACCGATCCTCCGCCGTACTTAGTAATCAGGACCTTGACCAACCATCCCAACATAAACGAAGACGCAAGCGTCGAACCCGGCCCGGTGAACCACACAAGGAACAATACCGGATGCAGCGGCCATTTTGTCCATCTGAGTCTAGCGACCGAGAACAGCAGCACCAGAACCAGGCCCGCCGCGAAAGTGGCCACCATTGTCGGTGACGGGGACAAGTTGGCGAAGCGCGCCCAGCCGTGAATATCCAGCGCCTGCGTGGCGGCGTTGTCGGGAGCGAGGCGCTGCGTGATGTTGGACATCTCCTGGAATGGGATCACCGGCACCCACCAGGTCTCCCAACCGCCCATCGTGTCCGAGCCGCGGTCATACTGAAAGTAAAGCGTCACCGGGATAGCAACTGCAACGCCGATCAGCAGCGCAATAAGGATTATCGGCGCAATCTTGCGGATGGGGACTTTGCGCATATCCAGCAGCTTGAGCGAGTTGGATACGAACGGCATCAGCGCTTCGCGGGTATCCGGCGCAAGCATGAGGGTGAACATGAATGTCATGATCAGCGCCATCGGGCCGAACGCCTTTGCCCCCAAAAAACCCATGAACAGGGCGACCGGTAGGAAGTAATGCTGGGTAACAAAAAACAAGCCGGTCTCAGCCACGACCCGGCTCATGACCACGAAGATTGCGGTGAGCAGTCCCAGGAACAGAATTGTGAGCTGCCAGTCCATCTGGCCGATGGTGCTAAGGTATACGGTCAGGGCGGCCATCGCGAGTATGAATGCCCGCGCGCCGGCAACAGATGTCACTTCCACGCCCTCGGCTTTACGAATCCTGAAAGCCGAAATCAGCACCCCGAGGTAGTAATGGCGGCCAGTGTATAGCAGCATCAACAGGATACCTATATAGGCGCCCATCACCATGCCCGCCGTGGAGCTTATGTTGCCGTGGACGAACGCGATGTCGCTGCCATTGTCTATGGAAATGCCGTAGCCGACAAGAGTCCCGATCAACAGAGCTTGCACATATGGCGCGATGCCCAGCGAAAGGGAAACCTCCGAGGGCAGGAAATACGCGAATGCCAGGGCGGTGAATACTATACTTGGCGCCCAGATGCTCGGCACCTCTGCCCTTGCCAGCACCGGAAACAGCGGGCGGAGGGAGGCCAGGCTGATCCCCAGCGGAATCTGCATGAGCTTTGGGAAGTAACTGAAAGCGTAATTGTTGACCCCTATCAGCAGCACCGGGATCATGCCGTACCAGAATAGCCGGTTGCGCAGGACGTCGGATATGGCCTGCGAAGCATTGGGCAGCAGGGAGTTGGTAAATGCGGCGATGGGATATGGAAGCTGCTCATGGTCGGCCCACTGCTTGTGAACCACAAGGGCCATTCCTATCATCGCGATCCAGAACAGCACAATCGCGGGCATCCAGAAGGAGATTGTTCGGGTCCACGCGTACCAAGGCACTTGAGACAGCTTGATGTGCTTGTCTCCGGAGCCTTTGCCCTGCACAAACCCGCTCACCACCTCGGTGTCGTTCTCCTTGGTAACATCGGCGAGCATGTAGCGAGGAACCTTCTCGATAACCTTCTGCTCCTGCCACGCAGGTCGGGAGCGCTGGCTGTGGTAGGGCATAACGAGGGAGATGGTGAATGTGCGCATCAGCCCGCCGGACGGCACGCTGCACGCCGCCAGGACTATAGTCAGGATCACCGCAAGCTCAGCCCCCGAGAAACTCAGCCGCTTCCATATCTTGAACATGAGGGGGTTGAGTGTCAGGACAAAGAGGATAAGCAGGCCGTAGACACCCGTCGGCATGAAGTTGCCGATCATCCCACGGTTGTGCATCACGGCATCGTTGAAGTAAGTGATGCCGCAGATAACAACCGCGCCCAGCAGACCAAGGATTACAGCGCGAGGACTCACAGCTTGCTCCATGAACAACTTGATGGGATACTCGTAGGCACTGGGATGCTGGTGTCTATTATATACGGGAAGTGTCGATACTATCAAGTGGCACTGACGGTCTACTCCAGCAGGAACGAAATCAGCTTGCGAGACTCGTAGAAGTGCGGACCGGGGGAATGGTCTACCCCGTGCAGGATCTCAAGGTCAGCCTTGCCCCCGAGCGCGCGGTATCTTCTCACCAACAGGTCGGAGTTTTGCATCATCGACACGGTCCGGTCTTCGCAGCCGTGGGTGTGGAATATCCTGACTCCCGCCTCTGCGAGAGGGGCAAGGTTGTCGATCGGGTTGAACTCTCTCAGGCGGGATTCAAGCTCGGTTTGCGACAAGCCGTAGCCTAGACCGGGCGCGGCGGGGGAGTTGGGTCCCACGACCTTATCCAGCCCCGGCCAACTCGCGAGGTCGGTTGCCGGGAATATGCCCCCGATCCTGTCGACGCACTCGGGATGCCGAAACGCCCACCCGTACTGCATCAAGCCACCGTTGCTCTGGCCCAGAAGTCGGGCCTTGGGGTTGAGATGATGCTCCTGCCGGAGCTTGTGGTAGAACTCATCAAACAGCTCCGCGCCCGCCGGGCTGCCGAGGGTTGGCCCGCACAGGATTCCCACAACGTGGAAGCCTTTTGCCAGGGCACGATCCACCAACACCTGATAGTCGGTTTTGTACTCCGGCTTCTCTTTGGAGGCGTTGGTGGGCTGAAGCAGGGGGATGCCGTGAGACGCTGCGGCGAGCCAAACCCACCGTCGGTCGGGATCGACCTTGCCGGTGGGCACTATCACGTATGCGTCGTAGTCTCGGATTCTCAGCATTATCAGCTTGCCTAGCCGGAACGCGCCGGGATCATCGAGCTTATATCTCGGCGCGTCGACGGCGTATGCGCTCTGCATCATAGTCCAGAACATAATCGCGATTCCTGCCTGGCGAGCAACCTTAAGCATGTCAGCCAGCCGAACCTTCCCTACTTATTGGGCGCGGGCAACAGGTCTATTCCCGAGTAGTCGGGCCTGATGCGGAACCTGATGTTCATGACCGCATTGGACTTGGCGTCATCCGTGCCGTGCCCTCCGGACTTGATATAGGTAGTCCAGATCGATCCGTCGGGAAGCTGGATGCCTTTGCCGTAGCCGTATGTGTTGTCGATCAGGAAGCCCCATTTCTCGTTGGGGGCGATCCAGGTCTTGCCGCCATCGCGGCTGAATATGCATCGAAGTCCGCCCGCGCCGTATGAGCCGTGAATGCACAGCAGGGTGCCGTCTTTGAGCACCTGCAAAGAAGGCGCAAACAGCCTCATGCCGATGGTAGTGAACGGGGTCCAAGTCTTGCCACGGTCATACGACCACGCGATATCGCTCTCCGGTCGCGCGAGGAAGACCATGCTGCCGTCGGGAAGCTCGGTGATGGTGGGTTCGGACAGTTCATGCGCGGAAGGCAGAATGGAAATAACCTTCCAGTCCTTGCCGTCGTTGGTGGATCGCAGCACCGCCCCCTGCCAGTTGGCGCCGCCCTTTGGCTGGCCATCGATGGCCATGTATATATAGCCGTCCATAGCCTGGATCAGCGGACCGTTTGTCTCATCGGCCAGGAAAGGGGTAGGGATCTGTTTTGGTTTGGACCAGGTCAGTCCCTTGTCCGTGGAGCGGGTGACCATAGTCCTGAAGCCCACGTCTTTGCGTGTCTTGAAGTCGCCCAGCGAACCCATGAAGAACGTGGCAATGATCGTGCCTTTCTTGGTCTCCAGGAATGCCGGATGGCGGTCGTCCCAAGCGGTATCAACCATGACGTAGGGCTTGCTCCAGGTCTTGCCGTTGTCGGTGGAGCGGACAATCATCGCCTGGCCGCCCCTCGGGGCATCCATATCGGCGGGCATCCCCATGCCCTGATACTGCTTCACTTCCGCCGCGGACTCAGGAGCATAGGGCGTTGGGGCGGAGAAGTGCCAGTAGCCGGCGTTGAACCCAACCAACATGGTGCCATTGCGCAGGCGGATGGGGTAATCCCACCCGACGAACCCCCGATAGCCGGGGAATGGGTCGGGCTCGTTGACTCCGGTACCTACCAGAACTGCGTGGCACTGGTCGGGAGTTGCCACGGATTCGCCATTTGCGACCACCTTGACTGTCACCTTCGGGGCTACCTTTGGTGTCTGCGCCGCGATGGCGACAGACCAGCATAACAACAGCACTGCCGCAAGGGCTGCGGTCATCAGTGCGAATCGGGTCAGATCGATTTTCAAGTGGGGCCTCCTATCGGTAACCGGATACGTCGCTTTTCGTCCGGCAAGTTTGAGGATAGCATATCGCGGCGTCATGCGCAAACCTGTCCCCATCCCCTGGCCCCTTCCCCAAGTTTGGGGAAGGGGAAAGAAGACAGATGCGCAACTCCCTCTCCAAACTTGGAGAGGGCTGGGGTGAGGGTGGCCGTCCTACTTGTTAGGCGCGGGCAACAGGTCTATGCCCGAGTAGTCGGGGCGGATCCGCATTCTGATGTTCATTACGGCGTTGGTCTTGGCATCCTCCGGAGAATGCCCGCCGGACTTGATGTAGGTGATCCAGATGGACCCGTCGGGAAGCTGGGTCCCCTTGCCGTAGCCGTATGTGTTGTCTATCAGGAACCCGTATTTCTCATTGGGCGCGATCCAGGTCTTGCCGCCGTCGCGGCTGAATGTGCAGCGGAGCCCGCCCGCCGCGTATGAGCCGTGAATACTCAACAGGGTGCCATCCTTGAGCGTGAGCAGGGACGGCGCATAGAGCTGCCAGCCGAGGGTGGCAAACGGTGTCCAGGTCTTGCCGCCGTCATACGACCACGCGATGTCGCTGTCTTTCCGGGCAATTATCGCCATTGAGCCGTCGTGCAGTTGCGCAAGGCTAAGCTCGTACATATCGTGGTCGGTCTTCAGGGTGGAGAGAATCTTCCAGGTCTTGCCGTTGTCCGTGGATCGGAGCACGGCCGCCTCGGAGAGCTTGCTGCCCTCGCGAGCCCCGTCTATTACCGCATATATCGAGCCGTCCTTCGCAAGCACCAGCGGACCATCTATCTCATCTCCTGAGAACGGCGACGGCAACCGCTTCGGCTCCGACCAGGTCCGTCCTTTGTCGGTTGAACGGGTGTATACCGAGTGAGCGCCCCCCTTGTCCCCAAGGGCCCACTCAAAGAATGTGGCGATGATAGTGCCATTCAGGGCTTCCACGAACGCCGGGTGGCGGTCGTCCCAGGGGCTGTCGACTATGGTTTCCGGCTTGCTCCAGGTCTTGCCGTTATCCGTGGAACGAACGAGCATCGCCCGGCCTCCCCTGGGGGCGTCGATGACAGGCATACCTATCTTTATGTAGCCTTCAGCCTCGCCGCCGCTGATGGGAGTCGGAGGTGAGCCGTGCCAGTAGCCGGCGCTGAAGCCGACAATCATCGTGCCGTCCTTGAGCCGAATCGGTGACTCCCACCCTACAAACCCGCCGTAGCCGGGGAATGGGTCGGGCTGGTTGACTCCGGGGCCTACAAGAACTGCGTGGCACTCGGCTGGAGTCGCCACGGAATCGCCGTTGGCAACTACTTTGATTGTCACCTTGGGGGCTTCCTTGGGAGTCTGTGCCGCGAATGCAGCACAGGCAAGAAGCAACAGAACTGCCAACATACTGGGTATCAGTGCGAAATGGGTCATATCAAGCTTCAACTGAAGACACCTCCGTCTGGTAATAGGTCGGAGAGAAGTTTTGTCCCAACCTCAGCTTGAGAATAGCACATCAACTCCGCCGCATGCAAACGCCTGCAACATCACCTATGCTCGATTGTCTGGTCGCCGAACTGTTACCAATGGCGACATTGTGACGTCTATAGTGATATAATCCGACAGAAGCATCAGTCGGACCTCGATTCTGATACGCTAATTGCGTCTGAACTGTCTGCAATGGGGAGAATGCGTCGTGATATGCCTGCGAAGGCTTCTGGTATTGGCATCGGTCGGTGTGTTATTAACGTGCGCGGCGGCTGTGTCCGCGCAAGACAAGGCCGCTTCGCCATTTGAAGACTCGAAATGGTCGACTCCGGCGAATGCTGTAGATGCTCCGGTGACTGCCGCCCTCGCTAAGTGCGGCGTCAAGCTGCGGAACCAGTGCTCGGACGGGGTGTTCATAAGGCGTGTGTATCTGGACGCCATCGGCACTCTTCCCACGCCCCAGGAAACCGCCGCATTCTTCAAAGACACCCGCCCCGACAAACGCGCCGCCCTGATCGAGAGCCTGTTTGCCAGGGATGAGTTCGCGGACTATTGGGCTATGAAGTGGTGCGACGTGCTGCGGGTGAAATCCGAGTTTCCCGTGAACCTCTGGCCCAACGCTGTGCAGGCCTACCACCGCTGGGTTCGGGACGCTGTCCGTGACAACAAACCCTATGACCAGTTCGCCAGAGAGCTGCTTACCTCCAGCGGCAGCAACTTCCGCGTGCCGCCGGTCAACTTCTACCGGGCCGTGCAGGGCCGAGACCCATCATCCATAGCCAAAGCAGTGGCGCTGACGCTTATGGGCTCGCGTTTTGACCTCTGGCCGAAGGCTCGCCAGGAGGGCATGGCCGCGTTCTTCTCCAGGGTCGGATACAAGAAGACCGATGAATGGAAAGAGGAGATTGTATACCTTGACCCGGCTGCGGACAAGCCTGTAAGCGCCGTCTTCCCGGATGGCTCCAAAGCAAGCCTGCCGGTGGGGACAGACCCCCGCGAGGCTTTTGCCAACTGGCTGCTGGCCAGGGACAACAAGTGGTTCGCGCGCAGCGTTGTGAACCGTATTTGGGGTTGGACCATGGGCCACGGGATCATCGAAGAAGTTGACGATATACGAGCGGACAATCCTCCCGCAAGCCCTGAGACCCTGGCGTGCCTGGAGAAGGAACTGGTGAAGTCCAACTACGATCTTCGCCATATCTTTCGGCTGATCTTCAACTCCCGCACCTACCAGCAGTCTTCCGTTCCAAACAATGACATCGCGGACCCAAAGGTCCAGTTCGCGCACTATACCCCGAGGCAGTTGGATGCGGAGGTCCTGATAGACGCGCTGTGCTGGATTAGCGGCGATTCGGAGAGCTACTCCAGCCCGATTCCGGAGCCGTTCACGTTCATACCAAGAGACCAGCGGACTATCGCGCTTGCGGACGGCAGCATCACCAGCGCGTTCCTCACCAGGTTCGGCAGGCCGTCGCGCGATACCGGCCTGGCTTCGGAGCGCGGCACTCAGCCGACCGACACCCAGCGCCTCTATATGCTCAACTCAAGCGACATCCAGCGCAGGATCACAAGCAGCCCCCTGCTGCGAGCAGTTCAGACCTCCGGGCGGGGAAACCCGGGCAAGATCATCCGGGGAGTCTACGTGGTGCTGCTGTCGCGCCTGCCAACAGCGGCGGAACTGGCCATCGCAGAAAGCTACTTCAAGACCAAGGCCCTGCCCGAAAGGGATGCCGCCAACGACCTCGCCTGGGCGCTAATCAACAGCAAGGAGTTTCTCTACCGGCACTGATGCCGTGCGGAGCGAAGGACATCGAATGAAGACACGAACAACCACAATTGGCCGCGTCCGTATCACCCGGCTGGGACTTGGGCTGTTGGTGGCGGGGATTCTTGTGATTGCCGCGTGCGAGAGGCTGGCGGCGCAGACTCCCGCCAAACCCCACGCCAAGGCGGTTATCCAGATATGGATGTGGGGTGGGCCTCCGCAGGTCGACACCTTCGACCCCAAGCCGGACGCGGGCTACGACTACGCCGGTCCGCTCAGCAAGCCCATCGAGACCAACGTGAAAGGCATCCGGATCGGCGAACTGCTCCCGCTTCTTGCGCAGCAGGCCGACAAATACTCCATCATCCGCAGCATGACCCACGGCATCGCCGGTCACGAGACCGCCGCCTACATGATGCAGACGGGCCACGCGCCCGGGGTAGGGCTTCTTTACCCGTCGCTGGGAGCGATTCTCTCGGTTTTCAAAGGCTACGAGCATGGTTACTCTGGCCTGATACCTCCCTATATTGTGCTCACGGAGACCCAGGGCAGGTTCTCTGAGGAGGGCTTCCTGGGACCCAAGTATAAACCGTTCGCCACCGGCGGCGACCCCAGCCAGAAGATATATGCGGTGGAAGGGATAGTCGCGCAGGGCATCACCGACACCCGCCAGCGCAACCGCCGCGAACTGATGCACCAGTTGGACTCCCTGGGAAGCGCAATGCCGGGCACTCCGGTCTTCGGGGCGCTCGACAAATGCGAGGAGAAAGCTTACGAACTCATACTCGGCGACACCCGCAAGGTGTTCGACCTGTCGCAGGAGTCCGACGCCGTAAGAGACAAGTATGGCCGCAACTGGTTCGGACAATCGTGCTTGATGGCGCGGCGGTTGGTTGAAAGCGGCGTGCCATACATCACCATCAACTACAAAGGCTGGGACACCCACAAGCAGCACTTCCAGGCAATGAACCGTAACCTGCCGATGATGGACCAGGGGATGGCGGCTTTGCTGCAGGACCTCTCGGACAAAGGCCTTCTGGATTCTACCATAGTCTGGTGGGGTGGGGAGTTTGGGCGGACCCCGAAGATCGACTGGAACGCGCCGTGGAACGGCGGGCGCGGGCATTACGGCAAGTGCTTCACGCACGTGGTCGCGGGCGGGGGCTTCAAGGGCGGGCAGGTGGTCGGCGCATCCGACGCAACCGGCGGAACCGTGCTGGAACGTCCCGTGTATCCGCAGGACCTGATAGGAAGCATCCTGGAACTGCTGGGCATAGACCCCGACGGCCCTCTGCCTAATGACCGGGGATTGGATATCAAGGTGATGCCATCGGAGCAAAGCGGACCCGGGCGCGGCAGGCTCAAAGAGATCATGCCGGTCGGAGGACAGTGACGATGAAGACATTGACCAGAGCACTGCTTACGATAGGCGTTGCGCTGATTGGCGTTGGCGCGTGGTGCGCCTCGGTTGGGCAGGACCCGTATATCGGTTACGTTTACCCAGCAGGCGGCAAGCAGGGCACGGTTTTTCGGGTGACGGTCGCGGGCCAGCGTCTGAGGGCAGCAGGCGATGTGTACGTTTCAGGTGGCGGTGTGCGAGGCACGGTTGTGAGTTTCCAGGGAGGCTCCGGTCCGCTCAGCAGCGCGCAGCAACAGGAACTGCGGCGTCGGCTTGAGGAGATTCGGGCAAAACGCGGTGGCGCCCCGGCAGCCAAACCTGCGCCCAACAAGACCCAGAATGCTGCCGCCAACGACAAGCCGATAAAGCTGCCGGACCTTCCTGAACTGCGAGACCTGGAGCAGAAGACCCCCGCGCAGCTTCGGTGGATAGCTGACAGGTTCCTCAACAACGCGAAACGGCCCAAGGCTCCGATCGCGGAGCAGGTGACCCTGGAGATAACCGTAGATGCCGACGCCGCGCCCGGTGATCGCGAACTCCGTCTGCGAACACCTGCCGGGCTGACCAATCCGCTGGTGTTCCAGGTAAGCCAGATCTCCGAGGTTCGTGAGCCGGACAAGGACGCGGAATTCGCGCCGCCGCTTGGGCCATCGCAGCCCCCGGTTGTCCTCAATGGCCAGATAATGCCCGGCGAGGTTGACCGATTCCAGCTTCAGCTCAAAGCGGGGCAGACTTTGGCGGTCGATGCAGAGGCTCGCAAGCTGATCCCATATCTGGCGGATGCCGTGCCGGGATGGTTCCAGGCTGTGGCGGCTTTGCGTGACTCCGACGGCAGGGAAGTCGCCTACGATGACGACTGCGGTTTCGACCCCGACCCGGCGTTGGCATTCAAGGCTGCCAGGGACGGAGTATACACCCTGGAGATCCGAGACTCCATATACAGGGGAAGACAGGACTTCGTATACCGCGTTTACGTTACAGAGGAGTCCAAGACTGATGGGAAGCAACCTGCCATGTTGGCTCAAGCGCATTTCTTGGTTTCGACACCGCTCAACCAGCAGAGTGAGGTGGAACCGAACGATACCGGGCTGAGGTCTGTGCCTGTCAAACTGCCGCGGGTCATCAGCGGCTGCATTGGCCGCCCGGGCGACAAAGACCTGTTCCGGTTCGAGGGGAAAGCGGGGGACACCGTGGTGGCGGAGGTCTCTGCCCGCAGAGTGGGTTCTTCCCTGGATTCGCTTCTGCGCCTGCTGGACGCGAAAGGCCGAGTTGTTGCCTGGAACGATGACTCCAAGGGCGTGAACCTGGATATGCTTACCCACCAGGCGGACTCGATTCTGTCCGCCAAGTTGCCAAAGACCGGCGCCTACTACGCGCAAGTTTCAGATCCTCAAGGCCACGGAGGCCCCGATTACTACTATTCACTGCGGATAGGGCCGCCCCAGCCGGACTTCGAACTAAGGCTCGCGCCGTCGGCTCTGAATGTTACCGCGGGCCGGACTGTCCTAGCGACGGTCTACGCAATCCGAAAGGATGGCTGGTCCGGCGATATCGACATCGCGCTCAAGGAAGCTCCGGCGGGGTTCGTTCTGAGCGGCGGGAGAATCCCCAAAGGCCGGGACTGCGTCCGGGTGACCCTGGCAGCGCCCCTCGGGCGGATCGCGCGAGTCATCAAGCTTGAACTCGAGGGCCGCGCGCAGATAGGCGGGAAGACTGTTGTGCGACCGGTGGTCCCGTGCGACAACCTGATGCAGGCGTTTGCTTACCAGCACCTGGTAGCTTCGGGCGAGCTGCTGGCAACTGTTGTTCCGGGCGGTTACCGACTGCCGACTATAGAGGTGGCCGGTTCAACTCCCCTGCGGCTTCGAGCGGGTGGGCGGAGCGAGGTCAAGGTATCGATGCGCCCCAGTTTACCCAACACCCAGATTAAGCTCGAACTCACCGACCCGCCGGACGGGCTGATCCTAAAGGAAGTGAAAGCTACGCCTGACGGGTTCACGCTTGTGCTCGATGCCGACAAGAAACTCGCCGGATACTCGGACAACCTGATTATCGGCGCGTTCACAGATCTGAACATGACCCCGCAGAACCCGGATGCTCCGAAGCAGAGGGTATCGATCGGCGCTCTGCCGGCAGTAGCGTATGAGGTAACGAAGTAGCAATGATCAGCACGCAACAAGGGTTGAGTTTCCACTCGCTGGACTGTGGACCGATTCCCGCCCAGGTTAACTTTTCTCGGTTTCAAGGGCAAAGCGGTGTGGTCGAATATCATTTGACGGTCCACCCCACCGACTACGCGGGTTTCCCGGAGCAGTTGGAGTGGACGCTCAGCGCATATCTTGATGCGCTCAACACGCTTGGGTTGGATACCAACTCCGGTGTGTTCAGGCGGTTCCTGTGCAGCGATCTGCCTAACCAGGCAGCGGAGCTTGAGGAGCATTCCCTGGCCAATCCCCGGAGTTCCGACGAGCCTTGCGCTGTTTCCTGGGTCTCTCAGCCTCCCGCAAGCCCTGCAAAGGTTGCGCTCTGGGCTTATCATATCGAAGATCCAAACGGGGCGCTGGACAAGTGGAAGGTCGCCTCGCTGTCAGTCCGTCGAGGAGAGCTTACGCACGTGTGGACAACCGGCCTCACCTGCACGGACCAGAGCACATCGTACGGCCAGACCAAAGGGATACTCAAGCGGTACGAGAGCTATCTCCAGGCTCAGGGGCTGAACCTCGCTGACCACGTGATCCGCACCTGGTTCTTCGTCCGGAACATAGATGCGAACTACCATGGGCTGGTCGAGGCCAGGAAAGAGGCATTTGCCCAGCGTGGTCTCACACCCGATACCCACTTCATCGCCAGCACCGGGATAGAGGGGGCGTCTTCGGATACAGCGGCCGAGGTCTTGATGGATGCCTACGCGATCTCTGGAGTGCGCAAAGACCAGATCAGGTTCCTCTGCGCTCCGGAGCATCTCTGCCCGACCCACATCTACGGGGTTACCTTCGAGCGCGGAGTGTCGGTGGATTACCGCGACCGAAGGCACATACTCATTTCAGGCACCGCCAGCATAGACAGCGCGGGCACGATCGTGCACCCCGGCGACGTCTTGCGCCAACTGGACCGCACTCTGGAGAACGTGGAAGCACTGCTCCGGCAAGCCGAGGCGGGACTCCAGGACGTGTGCGCGTTCATTGTCTACGCGCGTGACCCGGCGGATGTCGGCGCGGTGGCCTGCGCCATGCGAGAGCGCCTTGGCCCGGCGCCGATCCAGACAGTGGTCGCCCCGGTCTGCCGACCAGGGTGGCTGGTGGAGATCGAATGCATGGCTATCGTAACCGCTGACAGGTCTGAGTTGCCGGCTTTCTGACACCTCGGGAGCGCGCGAGCCGCCAGATGTCTATACAGGGACAGGGACCAGCAAGACCGGACACGGAGCCTGCCGCATGACTTTCTCGCTTACTGTGCCGATCACCGCTGCCGCGAGCGACTGTCTGTGCACAGCCGCCAGGACTACCAGGTCGGCCTGCTCGTCGGTGGCTAGCTGCACTATCTGCTCGGACGGGTCTCCCTTACGTACCACCGCATCGTAATCGCACGTGGCGTGGGCTTTGTTGGGCAACCACTCGCACAACTGCTGCTTGGCGTTCTCTTCATTGTCATCTGGCCCGATTATATGGGTCACAATGAGCCTGGCTCCGAATGCCTCCGCCATAGATGCGGCCGTCGTCAGTGTCTGTCGCGAAGCCGTCGAGAAGTCGAACGGCACAAGTATTCTCTTGAAATGCACATCCTTGTCTCCGCCGTGGGACTTCTCCCTCACGGCAAGCACCGGAACGGTCGATCTCACGGCAACCCCCTCCGCCACACTCCCCATCAGCACTCGCTTCAGGCCGGACTTGCCCGTGGTACCCATCACGATGTAATCGGCGTCGATTGCGGCAGATTCATCCAGTATGGCCTCGACCGGCGGCGAGTCCACTATCCTGTAGGATATGCCCCCGAGTTTGCAGCGCGGCTCGACATAGCCCTTCAGGTTGACTTCCGCCTCCTGCTGCTGCTTCTCCAACTCTTTGACCAACCCGTCGACCTGGGCTGAGGTAAACTCCAGAGGCGGCTCAAAACGCTCGGCGTGCATTACCGTCAGCTTCGCCCCAAGCTTGTCGGTTAATACACACGCATATTGCAGCGCGCGGTCCGACTCCTCGCCGAAGTCGATCGGGCACAGGACCTGCAGTTGCTTCCGGCTTGCCATTGCTTACAACCTCCCGCTTTCGCTCATATAGTACAGGACGGGGACAGCCATCCTTGATAGCAGGGTCGATGCTATCTCGCCCGCCATCAGCGAAATCGCGAGGCCCTGGAATATCGGGTCCATGAGGATTACCGACGCGCCCACAAGCACTGCGGCGGCAGTCAGAAGCATCGGGCGGAACCTCACGGCCCCGGCATCCACCACTGCATCCTCCAGCGACATCCCCTGCTTGCGCCGCAGCTCGATGAAGTCGACCAGGATGATGGAGTTTCGCACTATGATACCCGCCCCCGCGATGAAGCCAATCATGGAGGTAGCGGTGAAGAAAGCTCCCATCAGAGCGTGAGCCGGCAGGATACCGATGAGAGTCAGCGGGATCGGCGCCATTATCACCAGCGGGGTCTTGAACGACTTGAACCAGGCCACCACAAGTATGTAGATCAGCACCAGCACCGCCGCAAACGCAGTGCCCATGTCTCGGAACACCTCGTATGTGATATGCCACTCGCCATCCCATTTCATACCGTACTTGGTCGTATCGAACGGGGATGTGGTGGTATAGCGTTTGACTTCATAGCCCAGCGGCGTGGTCATCTTGCTTATCGCACGGTTCATCTTCCCAATCGCGTATACCGGGCTTTCCTGCGAACCGGCGACGTCACCGGTCACATAAACCACCGGCTTCAGGTTCTTGTGGTAGATGCTGCGGTCCTGGGTGGTCTGCTTTACCTGCACCAGTTCGCCCAGCGGCACTAGGTTGCCGGAGGCGCCCTGAAGCTGGATGCCCAGTATCTCCTGAAGGCTCGACCTCTGCGCAAGGGGAAGTTGCAGATGAATGGCCACATCCTCAACAGCGTCGGGAATGTGGGCCAGTTCCACCCCACTCCCAGCCACCGCCAGCGCGATGGTCTGCGTGAGTCGGTCTGTCGGGATGCCATTCAGGGCGGCTTTCTCTTTGTCGGGTATCAGGTCGTATTTGGTCTGGTAGTCCTCGACGTACCAGTCCACGTCGGTCACTCCCTCGGTCTTTTGGAAGACATCCTTGATGCGGTTTGCCATGTCCCATCGAGTCTCATCGTCGGGTCCGTAGACCTCGGCGACCAGAGTCTGCAGGACCGGAGGCCCAGGCGGGACTTCCGCAACCTTGGCGTTCGCGCCGTATTTGAGCGCAATCTCGTGAATCCTGCCACGGACCGACTTCGCGATGGCGTGGCTCTGGCGCTTGCGCTCGTTCTTTCCGACGAGGTTGACCTGGATATCCGCCACATTGCACCCGCGCCGGAGGAAGTAGTGGCGCACGAGGCCGTTGAAGTTGTAGGGGCTTGCGACCCCGACGTATGTCTGGAGGTTCGTGACTTCGGGCACGGTGCGCAGGTAGTCCGCAATGGCGCTGGTGGCGTCGGATGTCTGCTCCAGAGTTGTTCCCTCGGGCATGTCCACAATGACCTGGAACTCGCTCTTGTTGTCGAATGGCAGCATCTTGACCGTTACCCACTTCAGCGGCAGCAGAGCCATCGCCGCCAGCAGCAGCACAACCATCATCCCCAGGAAACGATGTCTCTTGCCTGAACTAGCGATGAGCGGGTTCATGATCTGCCGGTAGAAGCGAGTGGTCCAGCCTTCCTGGGTGGAAGAGTGTTCAGCGCCGTGGCCGCCACCGGCCTCGGACTTCAGGATTCGGAACGATGCCCACGGCGAGATAATGAATGCTATCAGCAGCGAGAACAGCATAGCCGCAGTCGCGCCGATTGGAATAGGCCGCATGTATGGCCCCATCAGCCCGCCCACAAAGGCCAGTGGCAGGATCGCGGCAATTACCGCGAAAGTGGCCAGGATGGTGGGGTTGCCTACCTCATCGACAGCCTCCGCCGCCACCTCCATCAGGTTGCGCTCCCGGTTGGATTGCATCCTGAAGTGGCGGACTATATTCTCAACCACCACTATCGCGTCGTCCACCAAGATTCCTATCGAGAATATCAAGGCAAACAGCGTGATCCGGTTCAGGGTGTAGCCGTAGAGGTAGAAGACCAGCAGGGTCAGCGCGAGAGTCACCGGCACCGCTATCGCTACAACAATCGACTCCCGCTTGCCCAGCGCAAATGCGATGAGCAGAGTGACCGAGATAATGGCGATGAGCATGTGCAGGAGAAGCTCGTTGGACTTCTCGGTTGAGGTCTCGCCGTAGTCGCGCGTCACGGTGTAGTGGACGTCAGCCGGGATCATCTTGCCCTCGAGGGTCTTCAGCTTCTCCTTGACGGCGTGCGCGACCAGAATGGCGTTCTTCCCCTGCCGCTTTGCAACTGAGAGGGTGACCGCGGGCCGAACGCCTTTTGCCGTGACCGTGGATTCCTCGCCGTGCGATCCCTGGCCGAATGCTATATTGACGTATTGGCTTGGCTCCTCGGGACCATCCGTGACTGTGGCTACTTCCTCCAGAAATACCGGCCTGCCGTTCGGCGTGCCGACGACTACCTTGCCCACGTCCTGCGGAGTCCGGAGGAACTGGCCCGTCTGCAGGGCGAACTCATAGTTGTTGTTGGCGAAATGTCCGGCGGGGTATTGGGCGTTTGCTCCGGTGATGGCCTGCTGTATTGCGCCTGGTGACAGCCCATAAGCCGCCAGCTTTGAAGCATCCAGCGTGACCTTCACCTGCCGTCGCAGCCCGCCGATGACCATAGTCTGCGAGACATCGGTTACCGACTTGATTTCGTTTTCCACCTGGGCAACAAGCCGCCTGAGCTGGTAACCATCGTAACCATCACCCCAGAATGTCAGCGCCAGTATCGGCACGTCGTCGATGGAGCGCGGCTTGATGAGCGGTTGGCTCGCGCCGGGCGGAATAAGATCGAAGTTGGAGTACATCTTGTTGTAGAGCTTGAGGATGCTGTCTTCGATGTTCTGACCGACAGTGAACCTCACCACAGCCATGGATCCCCCGGGGCTGCTTGTGGAGTAGACGTACTCAACCCCGGGGATCTCCCAGATGAGCCGCTCCATCGGGTTGGTTATGCGCTTCTCCACTTCCTTGGCGGTGGCGCCGGGCATTTGCACGAACACATCCACCATCGGCACGATGATCTGCGGTTCCTCTTCTCGTGGCGTCAGAACAACCGCAAATATCCCCAGAAGCACAGACGCGATTATTATCAGCGGGGTCAGCTTGGAGTCGATGAAGTACTTGGCGATCCGCCCGGCCAGTCCCAAATGCTTGTCCATCACTGCCCCTCAACTCTGGCGAGAGCGCCATCTGTCAGTACGCCACTGTTCTCGACTATCACCCGTTCCCCGGCCCTCAGTCCCGATACCGCTTCCAGGCCACCGTCGGTCTTCCGGCCGAACTTCACTGGTCGCATCCTGACCCGATCCTGGCTGTCCACGATAAAGACGCTCGACAGCCCGCCCTCGTTGTGAATGGCAGCCTCCGGCACTATGACGCCCTGGGACTTGCCGACGGCGAAGCTGATCCTGCCGAACTCCCCGGATCGCGCTTTGAGGCTTGCGGGCAGGTCTACTTTCACCAGGAACTTGTGGCTGCCTGCGTCTCCTGCGGGAGATATGAGGGCAACCTTGCCGACGGCCGTTCTTTCCGCCGCGCCAATGATCACATTCACGCTCTTGCCAACACTCATACTTCCGGCCGCGCTATCGGGCACGGTGACTTCCAGGCGGTAGTTGGAGTCGGCCTGGATAGAGATCATCGGGATACCGGGCGACACTGTATCACCGGGGTCCACCATTCGCGCGGAGACAACCCCGGAGGTGGGGGCGGTGATGGTAGCGTAGGCGAGTTGGGTCCGGGCGAACTGCAGAGCTGCCCGAGCCTGGTTGACTCCGGATGCCGCCACCTTCGCATTGCTCACGCTCATCCGGTTCTGGATGATGGAAGCTTTGGCCATCCGCAGGTTTTCTTCGGCCTGCCTGACCTGCTGCTGCGCGGCGGAGATATCCTGAGTTCGGGAGCCTTCCTCTGTCAGGTTCGCCTGCTCCTTTGCGGACTCGAACTGAGCCTTGGCTATGTCGTAAGCCATCTGGGTTGAGTCCAGCCGCTGCTTCGGGATAACATCCTGATCGTACAGGCGCTGCATTCGGTCCAGTTCGATCTGGGCGTTCTTGAGTTGCGCCTCCGCCTGGGCAACCGCGAAATGAGCCTGCGCCCGCTGCTGCTTGCGGGGCCCCGCCTTGACCAGGGATAACTGCTCCTGCGCGGCCTTCAGAGCGGCCTGCGCGCTGGCTATGCCGGTGCTGGTCTGGGCTTTCTGGAGATCGATGGCTGTGTAGGCTCGCCCGGAACCGGCGGATGCGGCATTCACGGCCGCCTGGGCCTGTGCAACCTGCGCCTGAAGATCGCGGGATTCCAGCCGGGCTATCACCTGCCCCCGGCTCACACGGTCGCCTTCCTGCACATACACCGCAGTGACATTGCTCATGATCTTCGGAGCAACCTGTGCTTCCGTCGCAGGGCGCACTGTCCCGGACGCAGTTACCTCACCAGGTATCTCCGACGAACTGAGGGTAACGGTCTTCACCGTGATAGCGGCTTCCTCGGCTTGGTGTTCCGGTTCCGCGCGTTTTCCTCTGGTGGCCATAACCACAATCACCAGCAGCACTATAACCACCAACCCTGGAATGAGCCACTTGCGGCCCCGCTTCGCAACCTTTTGCATCATCAATCTCCTTCGATCCTATTTGAGTCCGAACCGCCGCAGGATGCCCATCATCGGACACCAGTTGGTAAATGCTGATTGGAACAGGTTGAGCCCAACGAACCCGGTGAACAAGTACCAGTAGGGGTTCACCCAATAGCCCAGGGCAAGGCTGATAACTACAAATGCGCCGCCCACTCCGCGCACCATTCTATCTACTGTCATTTTACTTTCCTCCATCACTGTTCTGTATCATCCCTCCAGGCATCTTACCTGGAGGGAACACGCGCCACTGGAACACTCACTTGTTCAGCTTCTCCGGGTCAACTATTGTCCCCAAGAACAGGATCGCTCCGGTAGGGCCGTCGCAGATGGCGAAGATGAACGGGTGGTCTACGTTCATTACGAAAGGCTGCTTACCCGGTGGCATTCCCGCCATGCCTGGCGGCATGGGGAGCGCGGTCACCGCTGCAGCCCTGGCTCCTTCTTCATATACCTCGAGCGCGGTCTTGTGGAATACATCTTTGATGTGCACTCGTTCCGGAAGATTGGCCTGCGCCTCCTCGGGTACCATGCCCACGAAGTCCGCCTCCTTTCCGCTAAAGGCCTTCCCCATTCCCATCGACTTCAGGCTCTTCTTGAGCTCCGCCGAGCATTCCACACCGAACCGAGGAAGAGTAATCGACCCCTCGGCTCCTTGGAGACTGCCAATCAGATTGCTCCACCACTTCGCCGTGAGCTCTGTTGTCAGGGCCGACAGCTCAACGCCAGGCTTGGGCAGGACAATAATGGAGTAGACGGACTTGTCTCCGTACGGCAGCTTGATAGCCTGTAGCCGACTGCTCTCGACGTAGGCGTAGTCACCGCCATCGGACATCATTGGCAGTCTCTTCTTTGTGCCATTCATGAGTCTAAAATCCCCATCCCTCGTATTATACGGGAGGAACGGCACAGTCCATTCACCCTCAAAATAAACCGCATTTGCCAAAACTAGGTATGCGTCTTCGATGTCCTCGTGATTCACAATCTCCTTGATCATCCCGCGAGTGTTCTCGTCTGCCCAGCGGTTGATGATAGACTCTGAACCAGGCGCATTGAAGAGTATGTTCTCCACCTTAGCACCATAGGACTCTGCGCACTCCCGAACAAAATCATCCACAAGCGGCGATCCTTGAAGCAACCATATCGAGTTTGCAATCGACAGATGTACCTTGGAATCAGGATTCTTGAGAACCTTGACCAAAGACGCATTGCCTATGTTCAACGCCTCCAGACTCATATCGCCAATGCCCATAGCTTTAGCCATCTCTGTCTGTGTGTCTCCGCGAGCGCCATTGTAGGCCATCGCAAGGGCTAATTCGATGCTCGTGGGGGAGATAAAGACGTTCTTGGAGCCATCTGTCTTAGCGAGTTCACGATAAAGGCTGAAGCCGAAGTCGTTTGTCGCTGCTACCAGCTTGGGGTCGACCTTGATGCTGAGATCTCGTGGGGCGCTCGTGTCAACTACCGGCGTTGTGACATTCCGGCTGGTGGCAGAGTTTCTGCCGCAACCAATCACCGTGGCCAATAGCAGCAACAACAGGAACATTCCTACTCGTCTCATGTTTCACCTCCGATATATCGCCAATGTTGGCGTCCAACGGGTTAGAGTCGCCCGCGCTGGGATATCTTCACTGTGCAAGAACGTCTGTCAGTCCATACGCCCGAAGCAGGTTCACCTGGGCGATCTTTACATCATAGAGCGCCGAGATTCTGGCGGCTCTGGCCGAAGTCAGCGCGGACTCGGCTGAGAGAACGTCCGTAAGGGGGGTTAGCCCCTCTTTATAGCCAACCTGAAGCGCCCGGAGGCTCTCCTCTGCCGACTGCACCTGGCTCGCGGTTGCCTCTACTCTGGCCTTGGCGGAACCCAGGCTCATCACGGCAGACCGCTGCTGGAGTTCTACCTGCTGCTTCTCGCTTTCAAGGTCCTGCCTCGCCTGCTCGGAAGCGGCTTTTGCCTGGGCGACGCTAGACCGCGTGAGTCCGCCGTCGAAGACATTATACTTCACTACTACGCCCACCAGCAGCGTGTTGGACTGTCTTGGGAAACCCGACCCTTCAGGCTCGTTCTGAAAGTCTGCAGAGACGGCAACCATGGGCTTAGTGTCGGCCCTGGCTGCCTGACCGGCTGCATCGGCTGCTAGTACGGAGGCTGTTCGAGCGTCTATCTCCGGCCTTTGAGAAGGCGCAGCAGAGTCGGCTGCATCCGGTGAAGAGTCCACTGCGTTGGCAGCCAGATCAACTTCGGCATCCTGCCCAAGCCCGATGGCGGTTTTGAGCGCGGCTAGGGCCAGACCGTGGTCGTTCTTTGCGGCTATAAGACTAGCCTTGGCTGAAGCCAGAGCTACCTCGGCGCGAAGGACATCAGTTCTGGTCACAAGCCCGGCGTCGCGCAGCTTGGTGGCTGCATCGTATCCGGCCTGCAAAGACTTCACGCTGTCCTCGGCTACCCCAATTCCCTCACTAGCCTGTCTCGCCCGGAAGTAGGCCGTCGCAACACCGGCCAGCACCTCCGCCTGTGCTGCTTTTTTCTGGCTGGACGCGGCATCCAGTGCAAATCTGGCACCGCTGACTCCCGCTTGTAGCTTCCCTCCGGAGAACACGATCTGCTGAACCCCAATGGTATTGATCAGCGTGTTGTGCTTCCAAATTGGAGTTGTGCCGAAGACTGTGTCGTTGCTCAGGTAGCTGTAGCCGCTTTGCAGGCTCACGGTCGGGCGCAGGGCGCTTTTGGCTTTCCCCACGCCCGCCCGATACACATCAACCGCTGCTTCAGCGCTGCCCAGTTGAGGGCTGGTCTTGATCGCCAGTTGCGAGGCGGATTTCAAGTCGAGTACCAACGGCTCAGTATTCGCGGCAACTCCGGTTAACCAGAGCGCTCCGGCAAGCATTGTTGTGATAGCCAATCTGAGCATTTCGCCTACGCTCCAAGCACGCTGTTGAGCTTCGCCGCAATTGCAGTCTTGGGCTGCGCTCCGACCATCTTGTCCACAACCTGCCCGTCCTTTACTATCATCAGGGTCGGAATGCTGCGAATCTGATGCTTCCCCGCCAGGCCCTGGTTGCCGTCTATATCTACTTTCACAACCTTGACCTTGCCCTCGAAGTCCTTGGCTATCTCGTCCACGGTTGGAGCCAGCATCCTGCAAGGCCCGCACCAAGCTGCCCAAAAATCTACCAGCACCGGTATCTGCGAACTCATTACCTCATTCTCGAAACTACTCTCGTTGACATCCAAAGCGTTACTCATCGTCGTGTGTCCTTTCGCGTTCTCTTTGTATTGGCGTTACGCCAGTTCCAGAAACAAATCCAGAGCTTCCTTCATTGCTGCTTCCGAGTCAGCCGACTTGCCTTTGCGCTTCGCGCACTCCTGCATCTTCTGGGTCAGTACAAGGAACCCGACCTTGTCGAGAGCCCGCCGCGCCGCAGTCACCTGGTGGATCACGTCAGCGCAATCCTTTTGCTCTTCGATCATCCTCTGAAGGCCTCTCATCTGGCCCTCTATGCGCTTGAGCCTCTGGATCAAGTCACTCGCGGTATCAGCAGCCATTACTTCTCCTCCTCTGGATGTAGGTACCCTACAGGGTACTGTATGTTTATACTATATACCATCTCCCAAATGTTTTCAACCATCATTATTCCCAGTTTCCTGGTTTTCTTCGGAAGAACTGCATGAGCGCGCGCCTTATCGGATAGACAACTGCCTGACCGAGTCATTCCAGCAGGAAATCGCACAGAACCTGAGTAAGTCATGAGGTAGAGTCATGCGCGCCGTGCGGGCATACTGGTGGATGAGCTATGCGCAGAAAACCCTTGTTCTGGAGAATCTTCCCTATCTACTTCCTGATAACGGCGGCATCGGTGCTGGTGGTATCGTGGTATGCGCTCAACTCGCTCAAGGAGTTCTACTACTCCGAGGTGGAATCCGACCTGGTAGTTCGAGCGAATATGGTGAAGCGGTGGATCGATCACGACAAGCTCCTGTCCGCAAAAGCCGACGCCCTTCAGAGCGCGGTACGATCACTCGACCAATCCTCGGAAACCCGGATCACAGTCATCGCGCCGGATGGCAGGGTATTGGCCGACTCGGAACAGGACCCCGCGACCATGGAAGACCACTCAGACCGGCCGGAGTTCCAGCAGGCGATGGCCGGGCCGGTCGGCAAGTCGAGAAGGGCCAGCCCGACCCTGGGAATCGCCATGGTCTATGTCGCGATTCCTATTGTGCAAGGGAACAAGGTTGTTGGGGTAGTGCGAACCTCCCTGGCTGCCACGGGAATAGACTCCAGGCCTTCGGCGCTGTATCGACACGTGCTGCTTCTGGCTTTGCTTATCGCGCTGGTCGCGGGAGCCGTTAGCCTTTTGGTAGCCCGCAAGATCTCAATGCCCATTTCTGACATTCGCGCTGCCGCTGCCAGGCTGGCTGACGGTGACTTGAGCTCCCGGGTGCGCCCGGCGGATACGGCTGAACTTGCGAGCCTTGCCGAGACCCTCAACCGGATGGCGGCGCAGCTAGACAGCCAGGTGCGAAGTATCAGCCGGCAGGCGGCCCAGCAGCAGGCAATCCTCTCAAGCATGGCAGAGGCAGTGATCGCCATCGGCAACGATGAACGCATCATCATCCTCAACCCGGCTGCCGGGGAGATGCTGGGGGTGGAATCGGAGTCGGTGACCGGCAAGACAATCCAGGAAGCTATTCGCAACCCGGCCCTGCAAAGGTTCCTGCGTCTGTGCCGGGAGCAGGCGTGCCCGGAACTTGAGGAGATAGCTCTGCACGGGCCTCGCGAGAGAATGGTCCAGGCCGTGGGCGCTAGCCTGCTGGACTCGGAGAACGCGATCATCGGTGTGCTGGCGGTACTCAATGATGTCACCGAAACCAGACGGCTGGAGAATATGCGCAAGGAATTTGTGGCGAATGTGTCTCACGAGCTCAAGACCCCGATCACAGCGATCCGGGGTTCGGTTGAAACTCTGCGCTCAGGCAGCATCGAAGACCCGGCAAAGGCCGAAGCCTTTCTGGATATACTGGACAGGAACGCGCAGAGGCTTGGGTCCATCATAGACGACCTGCTGGCGCTGTCATCGCTGGAGCAGCAGGCGGAGACATCCCAGTTGGAGGTTGAGGACATCGCGATTGTCGGTGTGCTCAGGTCAGCCGTGGGCAACTGCTCCATACAGGCTGGGAAGAACAACATTGAATTGGCGATTGAGTGCGATGAGTCGCTGCGCGCCATGATCAACCCGGCGTTGGTCGAGCAGGCTGTGATGAACCTGCTGGACAACGCCATCAAGTTCACTCCGAGCGGCAAGGTCACTGTGTTCGCAGGGTCTGTGGACGGCGAACTGGTCATCAGGGTCACCGATACAGGCACGGGAATCCCTTCGGAGCATCTGCCGAGGCTATTCGAGCGGTTCTACCGCGTGGACAAGGCCAGAAGCCGCAAGCAAGGCGGCACAGGGCTGGGCCTGGCAATAGTGAAACACATAGCCCAAGCTCACGGCGGCCGGGTAGAGGTTCAGAGCGAGGTCGGGAAGGGCAGTGTGTTTAGTATCTATCTGCCGGTGGGGTGAGGCGGTTTGATCGATTGATCGCGCGGGCGAACCCGTAGGGGCAGGTCTCCGTGCCTGCCCGTTCCATGTCTGATTGTTGTCATCCCTCCAGGTTCGGAGACCCTGGAGGGATGAGAGAAGGGCGACCACGGAGAGTCGCCCCTACGTCGCGGGGGGCAGGTCCTCTGGTTTGTGGCGGACTATCTCGCCTTCCACCATGTAGATCACGTCTTCGGCGATGTTGGTGGCTCCGTCGGCTATGCGCTCCAGGTGGCGGGACACGCTCAGCAGGTGCAGCATCTCGGAGACTGATTCGGGGTGGGCGCGGATGTATTCCTCTATCTGGGCGTACATTCGGCGGTTGGCCGAATCTACGTCATCATCAGCAATGCGGATGCGTCGCGCCAGTTGGGTATCGTTGTTGATGAGGGCGTCCAGACTTTGGGAGAGCATCGCCTGCGCCAGCTTGGCCATACCCCGGAAGTCCAGCGCCAAATCGTTTGGCTGGAATGCGGCGAGAAACGCGGCCCGCTCGGCGATGTTCACCGCCAAATCGCCTATGCGCTCCAGATCGTTGTTTATCTTCAGAACGGCGATAACATACCGAAGATCGATGGCCACCGGCTGATGCAGCGCAAGGATCTTCAGGCAGTCTTCTTCGATCTCGACCTCCAGTTGGTCGATTACCGGGTCGTGGTCGATGACCGACTGCGCCAGCTTTACGTTTCGATTCTCAAGCGAATCCATCGCGCGGTGCAGAAGGTCTTCAATCTCCGCGCCCATATAGAGGATCTTCTTTTTTAGGCTCTCGATTTCTCTTTGAAGGTGGGTGTTCAAGTCAGGTTCCTTTCCAATCCCTTGAGCCGGCGAAGCCGGAACCAAGAGCAATCACGAAATCACGAAACAGAGGAAAGCCCGAAAAGGTCCTTTCTGATTTCGTGTTTTTCCCCTTTCGTGTTTTCGTGATGAGAATGCTCTGTGTTATTCTAGCCAAATCGACCCGTCACGTAGTCTTCGGTCCGCTTGTCGCCGGGCTTGGTGAACATCACCGTCGAGTTGTCGAACTCTATCATTTCCCCCATCAGGAAGAAGCCGGTGAAGTCGGAGACTCTCGCGGCCTGCTGCATGTTGTGGGTGACGATGATGATTGTGTAATCGTTCTTCAGCGTCTGCATCAATTCCTCTATGCGAAGGGTGGATATCGGGTCCAGGGCAGAGCAAGGCTCATCCATCAGCAGAACCTCCGGCTTCACCGCCAGCACCCTGGCGATACAAAGCCGTTGCTGCTGGCCTCCTGAGAGGGACATTGCCGACTTGTGCAGGTCATCTTTCACCTCGCCCCAAAGCGCGGCGCGGGTCAGGCTTTCTTCCACGATGTCCGCGACTTCCGATCGGCCGCGCACGCCGTGAATCCTTGGCCCATACGCCACGTTCTCGAATATCGACTTCGGGAACGGGTTGGGCTGTTGGAAGACCATGCCGACGCGCTTGCGAAGCTGAACCACGTCAATGCTCGAGTCGAGCACATTGACTCCATCAAGCAGAATGCTGCCACTCACCTTCACCCCGAGAATGAGGTCGTTCATTCGGTTGATGCAGCGGAGAAAAGTCGATTTGCCACATCCGGACGGGCCGATGAGGGCCGTGATAGAGCACGACTTCACATCCAGGCTGATCTTTTTCAGAGCCTGAAAGGCGCCGTAGTGCAGGTCCAGGTTCGAGACCGATACCAGCCCGCACTCGCCGTCGCAGGTGTCACCCGCAGATCCCGTTATCTCATCCACTTGGGAGACTCGCTTGTCCATCTCCATTGTTGTCACCAAGTCTTTCTCCTCCTGAAGCGGGTCCTGATGGCGGCGGCAACCGTGCTCATACTCAACACCAGCATCAAAAGAGTAAACGCGGTTCCCCACTGCACCCTCTCTGGTGTGTCAAACATCTCCGCCGACATCACGTACAACTGGTAAGGCAGGGCCATGCAGTCGTCAAATGCAGACTTCGGCAGCCGGGGAAGGTAGAACGCTGCGGCGGTGAACATGATCGGGGCAGTTTCGCCCACAGCCCTGCCGACTCCGAGAATCACGCCTGTGACAATCCCGGTAGCGGCGTTGGGAAGCACCACCCGCCAGATGGTCTGCCACTTGCTCGCTCCCAGGCCCAGGCTGGCGTCTCGGAAAGACTGCGGGACAGTCAATAGCGCCTCTTCCGAGGCAGTTATGACCACCGGCAGCACCATCAGTGAGAGTGTCAGCGACCCCGCCAGAATGCTCTTGCCGAAATGCAGGAACAAAACGAACAACCCGAAGCCGAAAAGCCCATAGACAATCGACGGCACCCCCGCAAGGTTCACTATCGCAAGCCGAACCAGCCGGGTGAGCGTGTTTTTCTTCGCGTATTCGGTTAGATACACAGCGGCCAACACGCCGACCGGCACCGCGAAGATGAGGGTCCCCAACATCAAGCAAGCGCTTCCGACCAGCGCAGGCAATATGCCGCCTTCCCGCATTCCGTTGCGAGGCATCTCGGTCAGAAACGACCAGTTGATCGACGGCGCGCCTTTGACGACTAGATAGAGTATTACGGCCACCACTGGCGCAACAATCAGCAGCGATGCCAACCCCAGAAGACCAAACACCAGCTTCTCTTTCAGCCGCTTGTTCATCGCTTGACCCTCCGCAGCGCGAGGTCGGCTATGAGGTTTATGGCGAAGGTTATCAGAAGCAGCGTCAGCCCGACTGCAAACAAAGCAAAGTAGTGAGGCGAGCCTTGAACCGTATCGCCCATCTCCAACGCAACAGTGGCTGTCATTGTGCGGACCGGCCCGAGGAAATATGGGACAATGTCCGCGAGGCCGTTGGGGATGTTGGATGCGTTGCCAGCAACCATAAGCACTGTCATAGTCTCACCCACAGCCCTGCCGACTCCCAGCATGCACGCGGCGACTATTCCACTCTTGGCCGCAGGAACCACAACGCTCCGAATGGTTTCCCATTTCCCCGCGCCAAGCGCCAGGGAACCGTCGCGGTAGGACTTAGGCACTGCGACTATGGCGTCTTCGGAGATAGATATGATGGTCGGGGCGGCCATAAAGGCAAGCATCACCGAACCGGTCAGCGCAGTCAGCCCGATGGGCAGGTTCAGCAGGTTTTGCAGAAATGGAGCGGCAACGGTGATCCCGATGAAACCTATCACCACCGACGGGATTCCGGCCAGCACTTCGATAGTCGGCTTGAGTATCTCCCGCACCGGTCTGGGCGCGACCTCGGCCAGGTAGATGGCGCAGGCAACGCCCAAGGGGATTGCAATGATCACTGCCCCCAGGGTAACGAAGAATGACCCCATCAGGAGCGGCACAAGCCCGAACTGCTCGGACTCGGGAGTCCACGTCCTGCCCGTAAGAAGACCCCAGACCGAATGCGTTTTGAATATCGGAATGGTGTCTTTGAGCAGAAAGGCAAAGATCAGGAGCATAGTCAGTATGGCGACGGAACCGTTGGCGGTGATGATCCACGCTACAACACGGTCTTTCCACCCCCCGAATCTCTGCTTCCGAAGCTGCCTGCCCACATTTACCAGGTTGTCAGATGGTTTGCGCACTTGGTATGCCCTTCAATTGTCTTCTGGAGCCACTATATCTTAGCCGCCAATTACTACAGGAAGACTACACTCGGATTGCCGCTTGACTGCCAGATAGCAACACGAGCCAGAGAGTAGGGGAATGCGCGCTCACATCCCCTACTCCCTGCTACAGGGGCATGTATCCGGACTCGGGCACTATTGCCTGGCCTTCTTCGCTGGTGCAGAACTTCAGAAACTCGGCGGCCAGACCGCTGGGCTTGCCCATAGTGTAGGCGAGCAGGTAGCGGAAGAGGGGATAGCTGCCGTCTTTGATGGTATCGTCCGATGGGAGGATTCCCGGGGATCCCTCTTCCCGCGAGACAGAAAGCATCTTCACCTTGCCGGAGTCAACGAAGCTCTCCGCATAAGCAATGCCCACGTAGCCGATAGCATCCGGCGACTGCGCAACAGCCTGGGCTACCGCCTGGTTGGAGGCCAGTCCCAGCATGTCTTTCTTGTACGGGTCATCACCGAGAACCGCTTCCTGGAAGTAACCGAATGTGCCGGATGAGGAGTCTCGGCCAACCGCCACAATCTTGCCGCTGCTGTTTCCCCCAACCTGCTTCCAGTTGGAAATCTTGCCGGAGTATATGCCGGCAAGCTGCGACATATTAATCTGGGTGAGGTTGTTGGAGCTGTTAACTACTATCGCCAGCCCGTCTTTGCACAGCCTGGTCTCAGTCAGTTCCGTGTTTTGAGATTTGGCGGTATCCAGCTCTTTCTTCTTCGCTTCGCGGGAGGCGTTGGCGATATCGCAGGAACCGTTGATCAACGAGGATATCCCAACTCCGCTGCCTCCGCCACTGACCGATATGGACGCGTCCGGGTACTTGTCCATAAACTTCTCAGCAAACAACTGGGACAGGGGGAGAACGGTGGTCGATCCCGCTATCTTGATACTCCCGCTAATGGCGCTGCCACCCTCGGAACCCTCATCATTCCTGCCACATCCCGCTCCCACAAAAGCCAGAAGCGCAATCAACAGCGCCGCCACGATTATTCTCTTCATGCTGGTTTCCCCCTCCTGTTTTCGACTATCTAACAGTATAACCATAATACCTTAGCCGCTAATCCTTACAGCAGGGCTACAGCCAGATTGCCGCTTGGCTGCACATTCCAAAAACGCCCTGCCCCGCCCCCGGTTTTTCTTGGACACAGAAATGAGGTAAACTGTGTCTATGG
>CAZTAO010000035.1:0-1156 GCA_964611645.1 uncultured bacterium
TTTACGAGAGGCAGGGGCACCAAACACAATTTACACACTTCAGTTGACACGACCGGAGTGTCAAAGGCGCGTTGACAGTCAGTGTGCAAAAGCGGTATAACAGAACCAGCGCTTTGGGTTCATAATAGCCTGGACGCGCTGCAGCGGAATCACTGACTTCCCCGAGGAGAGTGCGATGGGTTATGCGCGAGTAGTTACTATTAGATGTTTCCTGCTTACATTGGGGGTTATTATGTCATTGTGTGTAGCGTGCAGTCCCGCTGCGGGTGGCGACCCTCAGCCAATTACTCTGGTGGACTTCAGCGCCCCGGACATCATGCAGACAACGGCCCCCACGGCGAGCGTAAAGTTAGCGTTGGTGGATGACGGCGGCGGAAAGGCCCTTGAGGTAACCGTGCCTCCCTTCTCGCAGCACAAAGACTCCTGGCCATACGTCTCCTTTGATCCCAAGGTGCTCAAGAAGCCCTTTGACTGCAGTGCCTACTCCTACATCACTGCCGATGTCACGAACGTAACCGAGGGCTACGGCAGGATTGCGTTCTATCTTGCGACCTTGCCCTACAACGACCACGGGATGAACGTTGACTTCGGCCTCACCAACGTCCCGGGCAAGACAAAGATGGCCTGCAATATCCCACTGAACACCCTCCAGCGCAACGACCCATCAAGCATCAACTACGTTCAGATTATATTCCAAGTTAGGGAACAGGAAGCGATATACCGTATTGGCAATATCCGAGCTGTATATGATCCGACCGTAGGCTCTCCCGCTGATACCTTGCGCAAGCAGGTGAAGGCTGTGGATTCTCAGTTTGCGGCTTTCAAGACTCTCAACGGGGAGAAGATTGGATCGAGCCAATCCCTGCAGGGAGAAGCTCAGGAGATAGGAGAGACTATTGCCGACCTGAAGACTGCTGTGGGTCTGAGCGGTGAAGTCTCGATGTCGGGGCAGTACAAGAACATTCAAGCAAGACTGGCGGATGTGACCCGGCGGATGGGCCTGATGGTGCTGGCTGGCGAGAAGGGCTTCGGCATCTGGAGCATCGACCCCTACGCCAACATCACCCGCGACGAATCCCCGAGTTCCACTTCCACCATATTGAAAAACCTGGAAGCGAAGATGGCTCAGGGCGAGTTCAGGCAGAGGGTGTTCATG
>CAZTAO010000035.1:1166-51817 GCA_964611645.1 uncultured bacterium
ATGGTCACCGCCATGGATGATGACGCCGAGCTTCAGGTATCAGTCACTTCGCCCAAGGGACTGCCCGCCGGAGCAATCAGGTTGGAGCGGATAGACTACACGGCGAATGCCAAGGATATAGAGACCGGCGACCTTGTCTATCCACTCGCTGAACCTGTAGTGATCCCCAAGGGCCAGAGCAGGCAGTTGCGCGTGCGTTTTGATACTCGCAACAACAAGATCGCGCCCGGCAAGTATAGTTTCAAGGTGAATCTGAAAGACCTGCAGTCAGGCGTGGTTAAGGCGCTTCCGGGTACCCTGGAGGTGTGGAATATCCAACTGCCTAACTACGACGTCATCAGGAACAACGGGTATTCCCAACTCGAAGAGAGCAACTTCACGCCGGAAGCGCTGCATGCGGTGGTGCGTGATATGAAGATGTATGGGCAGAACGTGCTGTACGTGTCGCCCTTGGAAGCGCCCAGACCTCTGGACGTGGACGACTCCGGCAATGTAGGCAGGTATGATGATACGGCATTCTTCGCGCGGATAAAGCCATTTGTGAAGGACTGGAACGCAGCGCCTGGTACAGATACGGTCTTCTTCATCTTCTCTACTTCAAGCTTCACGCCGGACTTCGGCCAGCCAGCGGGGCGCTTTGAGTTCGGGAGCGAGCCTTGGAAAAACCTGCTTGGCCAATGGCTGCGTCACTTCAAGGCGGTGGTCAGGGAGTGCGGCATACCGGACGACAAGTGGTCGATGACTCTTGCGGACGAGTCCAGCGAATCCGCGCTGATCACCTACGAGATACCTATGGCTGAAGCCATCAAGCGGGCGGAGCCAGGCATCAAGGTATTAGCCAATGCCAGCGCACTGATTAACGATCCGGCAGTCGCCAAGCGCTTTTTCAGCGTCTTCGATACAATTCAGCCAGTCTACTGGGACGGTCTAAAACACGACCAGCGGCTCAAGGAATGGATGCTTACCAACGCAAGGCAGTCCGGCAAGACTGTGTGGACCTACTCTTGCGCGGGCGACTGGAACCAGAAAGGCAAGAACACCTACGATTACTACCGGGTATACCTGTGGGAATTGTGGAGAGAGGGCATCACCGGCAGCGGTCTGTGGACCTACTGTGCGCACATGACAGCACACGCCAAGAACGGCTATCTGATGATCTTCAACAGAGACGATAAGATGGTCCACGCGCGCAGGTATGCCATCTATAACGAGGGCCTCGACGACTATAGATACCTGTCGCTCCTGACCACCGTTGCGAAGAAGAAGGGCCCCGCGGCGCAGAAGCAGGCCGAGAAGCTGATTTCCGATGCTATATCGGACATAACAGCGGACACCTCAGATGTCACTCGCTGCGACAAATGGCGAGCTAAGATAGCCGCAGAGACACTGAAGCTCAAAGGCCCGGCTGCGCCGCAGAAGGCCCGCGGAAAAGGCAGGGGCTAGTGGGAGTGGAAGTAAGGGACAAGCTGCAGGCTCTGCCATTTGGGAGTGTGGAAGTCGGCGGGCCGATCGGCGAACGCATCCAAAAGACTATTGAGAATAACCTGCTCGTCCTGAATGTCGAAGAGGACTTCCTCCAGCCATTCAGAGAGAAGAGCGCCGTCGCGGAGTCTTATGTCGGACTGGGGAAGCTGATAGATGCAGTGGTCCGGCTGGCGGCGCAGACACGTGATGAGAGGCTGACATCGCTCAAGAAGCAGCTCATTGGCGGCGTCACCCAAGCGCAACTTGCCGACGGCTACATCGGCCTTTTCGCCCCCGAACTACGGGTATGGGGCCTCTGGGATGTCCACGAAACCTCCTACATCATTTACGGGTTGATCAGCGACTATGAGCTCTTCGGAAATTCGGCGTCGTTGGACGCTGCACGCAGGGCTGCGGATTGTGTGATTCGAGAATGGGCTGACCACCCCGGAGAGTATCTGGGAAAAGGGCGCAGGCCGATCCTGATGACTGCGTGCGGAGCCGACATCACATTCATGCGCCTCACTCGCGCCACCGGCGACGATAAGTACCAGGAGTTCATGGCGTCCAAGACCGAACTGGCGAACTGGCGGCAGGAGATAGTGATTGGGAGGCACGGTCGGGTAGAAGGCCACGCGTATTCACACATATATAAGTCCCTGTCGCAAGTGGAGCGGTACCGCCTGACGGGCGAGGAAGGGCTGCTGAGTCAGGCGGACAAAGTCGTGGAATTCTGGACCAAAGGGGCAGGGATGCTCATCACCGGCGCCAGCGGCAGGGATGAGTGCTGGCACAACACCCAGGACGGCAGCGGGAGCCTCGGGGAGACCTGTGCCACCGCCTACTCCCTACGCCTCCTTGATAGTCTCATTAGGCTCAGAGGAGGCTCCACATACGGCGACCTAATGGAGCGAATCATCTACAATGCCCTCTTCGCCGCGCAGTCTCCCGACGGTCGCAGGATCCGCTACTACGCCCCATTTGAGGGCAAAAGAGAATTCTGGCATCTGGACACATACTGCTGCCCGGGCAACTACCGCAGGATTATCTCCGAACTGCCGAGGCTGATCTACTACCAGTCCGGGAACGCCGTCACAATCAACCTCTACACGGTTTCTACCGCCTCATTCCAGCTTGCGGACGGAAACTCTGCGCACCTTGAGCAGGTGACGGAGTATCCGAAGTCGGGGGAAGTGGTGGTGAAGGTCTCATTGCCGAAGCCAACTTCATTCAGCCTGAAGCTTCGAATCCCCGCCTGGGCGGATGGCGCGAGTGTGACTGTGAATGGTGAGGCTGTCGGCGGAGCCAGGAGTGGGTCATACCTGACAATCAGGCGCAGGTGGTCTGAGGGCGACGAAGTGAATCTCAGCATGCCGATGCCCTGGCGACTGGTAAGAGGAAAGATCAACCAGGCGGGGAGGGTGGCGGTGATGCGGGGGCCGATATTGTACACCTTGACCCGTGAAATGAACCCGCAACTGGATGGGGTTGACCTGAGGCAGATACAGCTGGACCCGGAGAGCATATCTGAGAACGGCGGGCGACTTCACGCCAAGGGGTGGCTGCCCGGGACTGAGTCTACTCAGCCTCACGATACCGAGTTCGTCCTCACCCAGTTCACTGATCCGGCGGGGGAGATGTCCTACTTCCTGGTTCCCGACCCACGCACCGGCTCCGATGACGAACTGCTGAAGACAAGATGCTAGACTGGAGTGTTGCCCGCCAATGACCTCTCGTGAACGGCTTCTCCGGGCCGTCAGGTTGCAGCCTGTCGATAGAGTCCCGATCTCGACATTCCCACTGGTTCCCTTTGCCGACCAGGGGTTTCGGCTGAATGGGCCCAGCTACCAGAAACTGAACGCGCTGGTGGAGGAGAAGACGGACTGCTTCTATCACTGGGGCTTTGAAGTGATGTGCAACGCCCGTGAGGAGGAGTTCACCGAGCAGATTGTCTGGCGCGAGGGCGACAGCGCCTTTACCAAGACCATCCTGCACACGCCGCTTGGCGATCTGACCTCGCTAGTCAAACGCGACGAAGGCGTCCATACCAAGTGGATAATGGAACACCCCATCAAGAGTCCCGAGGATATGCGCCGCTTCCTCTCCGTCCCCTACGAGACCCGGAAAGACCCCTCTATCTTCGATCAATTTAAGAGGATGGTCGAGAAGCAAGGCGACAAAGGAATTGTCTACACCGACATAGGCGATCCCGTGGGTTGGGCAGAGGAACTGATGGGTTTTGAGACCTTTGCCTACAACCTGATGTGTGAGAAAGATGCCACGTTTGCTTTCATGGACGCCATGTTCGAGCGGCAGTTTGATGCCTTGCACTACGCGCTTGATGGCGGGATCGGTGAACTCTTCAGGATTTCCGGCCCGGAAATTGCCGCGCCGCCCCTGATGGGACCGCAGCATTTCCGCGAGCTTGCCCTGAGATACGACCCAAAGTTCATAGACCTCATTCACCAGCACAGCCAGATGGTTTGTGTCCACTGCCACGGGAACGTAAAGAGAATCATGGACAGCCTGCTGGAGATGGGGGCGGACGTAATTGAGCCTGTCGAGCCGCCGCCGGATGGTGATATCAGCCTCAGGGAAGCCAAGGCTATGGCGCAGGGCAAGGTGTGCCTGATGGGGAACCTGGAGTTCAGGGAACTTGAGGCCGCAAGCCCGGAGCGAATAGATGAGTTGGTGAAGCAGATAATGGACGAGGCAAAGGATGGATATGGCTTCATCATCATGCCCTCGGCTCACCCAATTGTTGAAGAGCTTCCGGCGAAGACAGAAACCAACTACATCCAGTACATTGAATCAGCCCTGGCATACGGGAAGTATTAGCGTGACCCCCCGGGAACGATACAGGGCAATGCTCAACTTCGACCGCCCGGACCGGCCATTCATCGGCCAGTTCGATATACGCCGGGCTACCATGGAAGCCTGGTGGCAGCAGGGACACCCCAGAGATGTCAGCACAGCTCAGCTTCTCGGCCTCGACGAGTACCTGGTCATCCCGCTGAACGCGTCCCACTGCCCCAAGTTTGAGAAGCAGATCGTCGAGGAGCGTGACGGCCACATCACCTACTACGATGAAGAGGGCGCGCTTAGAACTGAGTCCGCGAGTGCGACCGGAAGCGGGTTCGTCACCCGGAGCTGGCTCAGGTTTCCGGTAGAAAATCGCCAGGACTTTCGCAAAATGCGCGAGAGGTACGTGGCCGAGGACACAGCGCGCAGAGACCCGGGGTTTGACGCGGCAATCGCCAACTCTCACTTTTCCACGAATCCCACCCTGGTCGTGATTTTCGGTTTCTATTGGACGATGCGGCAGTGGCTGGGGTTTGAGGGGCTGTCGGTCGCGTTTCACGATATGCCGGGACTGATCCTGGAGATGATGGACTTTATCCTGCAGTTCAACATCGGCCTCGTCCGCAGCCATCTGGCCGAGTCTGCCATCGACAACTTCATGATCTCCGAGGACATGGCTTACAAGACCGCATGCATGGTATCGCCGAGATTCGTGAGGGATGAGTTCGTGCCGAGGTACCGGGAACTGGTGCAGGAGGCAAGGCTGGCGTGCGCCGACAAGGTCTTCATCGATTCCGACGGCCACATCTCCGAACTTATCCCACTATGGGTAGAGGCGGGGATAGACGGGACTTCGCCAGTTGAGATCGCGTCCGAGCAGGATATCCTTGATTACGCTGAGCGCTATCCTCGGTTTCTGTTCCTGGGCGGGATCGACAAACGCAGGCTCAGCCGGTCGCTCAAGGATGTTGAAGCGGAAATCCTCCCCAAGGCTGAGAAGCTCTACGCCCGGGGCGGGTGGGTGCCCAATGTCGACCACGCAGTGCCGGCGGACATACCCTTTGGCAATTTCAGATACGCAATCGAGCTTCTGAAGAAGGCGTGGTGAAGTGACTGGAACAGCCAAGAGAAAGCAGATAGTGGAGGATAGATACATGTCGAACCTGTTGTTTGGAGTTCTCCTGGTCGTCGTTGCGCTGGCCGCCTGCGCGCCGTCTTTTGCGCAGCAGTGGACTGAGGCTGAGAATCAGAAGGGTTATGTGGTCTTCGAGCACAACACACTGGAGAACATGCCCGAGGACTATGTGCCGACTCGTCAGCAGATTAGCGGTAAGCTCTCCTGCGCTCTGGCGTGCGGTGAACGCAGTTCGGTGCAGTTGGGAGTGCACAGCGTCGCGGATGACCTGTCGAACATCCGGGTGACGGTGACCTCCGATCTTCCGGTAACCCTGTATAGCCGACCCGCCACGCATCCTGCCTCCGTGTCGGGCACACCCACCGCGGCTGACCTGGACAAACGAGTCTCGTCTGCGTACGACTGGATGTATCTCCAGAAGGGGAACGTGGTCGCGAAGCTTCCCAGGAATGCCAGCGTCAACTTCTGGCTGACAGTTCATGCCGACGCCGACGCCTCGCCCGGGATGCATTCCGGAAAGGTGCGCGTAGAGGTCGATGGAAAACCGGCAACAGAGGTCGACATGCTGGTGGAAGTCAGGCCATTCCTGTTGGCTCCCGCCAGGATTCCATTCGGGATGTACTATGCTCGCGGGCAATACTACGGAGCCGACGATGCCCTGCACTCATTCATCTACCGCGATATGGCCGAACACAGTCAGAACTCGGTAGGGTTTACGTGCGGCAGGGACGCCGGTGGAGTAGATTTCAGCAAAGTTCCGTTCGGCGATGACCACCCGTTTGTGAAGATCATCAAGACCGCCAAAGATGCAGGGCTTGTGAGCGAGAACATACCCTGCTTTATGGAGAGGCCGCAGTTCGTTAACGAGTTCTTCGAAGGCCGGACACCCGGGCTTACCAAGACGCAGATGAAGGTCGCGGCAGCGTGGTTGCAGGCGCAACAGAAAGAACGCGGATGGCCGGAGTTGATGGTGTACGGCTGGGATGAGCCTCTGGTTCCGACGCCCGGACTCAGAGAGCTCTATGCTCCTATGAGGGGGGTTCCGATAAGACTGACTACGGCCATGAGCATGAAGGCAGCCTACGGGTATGGCGATATGCATGACGTCTGGATAGTTCACGATGGACACTTTACGCCGGAGTTGCGGGCGGAAGCCAAACGCAGGGACGCCCAGGTGTATACCTACAGCTACCGCATGTGGAGGCAGAACTTCAATCCCCTGACACAGCGCTACTACGCAGGCCTGCACACGTGGGCCTTGAACCTCGGCGGCAACTACGTGTGGGAATACTACTACGACTACAACTGGATCGACCCGGTGAGCAAGCAGACCAACCCCACTACTGGCTGGGAGGCCCGCCGTGACGGGGTAGACGACTACAGATACCTGCAAATGCTTGAAGAGGCGATAAAGGCAAAACCCCGCAACCGTGCCGCCGTCGAGGCGTCCATCTGGCTGGAGACGCTTCGCGCCCGCGTGATCAGCGAACCCAACCCGGACGGATACTGGAATAGCATCGGCCTGACGGCGAGTACAAGCCGGGTCGAAGCGCACAGTGTGGTGGCGGGCAAACCTTTTGGCGTGGAGGAATTCGATCGGATAGCAGCCACGGCCGCCGACTACATTGTGAAGATAAGTCCGGCGCAGGCGAAGCCGAAGAAGGCGCCCGTGACGTATGTGAAAGACGAGGCCGCCGCATTCCGCGGGAAATCGGTCGAGCAGTGCGTTGGAGGTTTGCGCAGCCCGGCATCAGCCACCAAGCGATCGGCCGCGTGGGCGTTGTGGGAAGTGGGGCCAAAGGCGGCGGCGGCGGTGCCGGAGCTAGTCAAAGCGCTTGATGATCCAGATGTGCGCATTCCAGCGCTTATGGCAATCCAGGCAATAGGACCACGCGCATTCCAGGCATCTGGGAAAGTGGCTACGCTTCTCTCGTATCCGGACGATTTCATAAGGCTCGGAGCGTCTATGACCTTGGCTGAGTTGGCAAAGCCGCTGTGGAAGACGCTCGCGGAAACGCCCAAAGAGTGGCTGTTCCGCAAAGACCTGGGAAAGATCGGCGAATCCGAGAAGTGGTTCCTGCCGGCATACACCAAGGCATCCCCGGAGTGGGAGAGTCTTTCTACTCACGCGGCTTGGGAAGAGGGCTACATAGGTTACGGCTGGTATGCCCTGGATATCGTGATCCCCAAGACCGGCAGCAAGCGCGTCTGGCTGCAGTTCGGGGGAGTGGATGAGAATTACACCCTGTGGATCAACGGCAAATACATCGCCGACAATATGAATGCCGGGACGGGCCAGTGGAACACTCCGATTCAGGTTGATATCACTGACAAGTTCAATCAGGGCGAGTCAAACCATGTAGTGGTGAGAGTTCACAACACGGCATACGCGGGCGGCATACATAAGCCGGTCACACTTTTGGTCGAGGAATAACGGATACAGGAGCAACCCGATGAAGAACGCGAAGATCGCCTATCGCTGCATACTCAACGATGACGGAGATGGTCTCAAACAAATAAAGCCCCCGCATGATGTGAACCAACTGGCTGGGATATCGCACAGCCTCACCGGCACGCCTGTTGACTGCCTGTGTCTGTGTGTGGCTGACAATGTCGCCTACTACAATTCGAAGGCTGTCGAGACCATCTACGACCTTTACGAGAAGCGCAAGGGTATTTCGTGGGTAGGCAATGATCAAGACCTGACGTACACTCTCCACAGGCAGGGGATCGATTACATTCCGCTCATGATCGATAACTGCCACAAGGCCGGTATCGACTTCTTCGCAAGCTTCCGGATGAACGACACCCACCTGAAGTCATACCCGGACAGCCCGTTCGCGCCTGAGTTCTGGAGATCGCACCCCGAGTTCCGAATCTGGGGCGAGACCGATGCAAAATCCTACTATGATGCGGCGATGGATTACTCACACAGGGAAGTACGCGAGCCTAAGCTGGCCATGCTGGCCGAGGTCGCGCGCAACTATGCGGTAGACGGTATCGAACTAGATATGTCGCGCACGCCGTACTACTTCCAGCCGGATGAAGCCTGGGACAATCGCGACATTCTCACGGAGTTCGTGCGACAGGTTCGCGCCCAATTGGATGAGATCGGACGGGATCAGGGTCGGAAGATCGCTCTGATGGTGAGGACACTGTTCTCCGAGGACAGGCTCCGCCACGGAGGGATGGACCTGCGCACCTGGATTAGCGAAGACCTGCTCGACATACTTGTGCTGACCGATCTCACCAACACATTCAGGGCAGACTGCGAACCGTGGGTGTCGCTGTGCAAGGAGCGCGGGATACCGCTGTACCCGTCTATCGAGGGCACAATTGCCATCGACAAGACCAATTTCTTCAGCCTCACCACCGATCCCAGCGCGCCTCCACACAACTGGACAGTGGCAACCAGGGACAGCCACGGCAACCTCTTCACCCAAGAACAGGCCAAGTGGCTGAAGGAGTGTGGGTTCGTTGGCACGATACTGGAGAGAGGAATGTCTACAAGGGCCATTGCGCAGAACTACTGCTCGCAGGATGTGTCCGGCCTGTACCTGTTCAACATGTTCCCAAGGCCAAACGGAGTTCAGCCTCCTCAGACCCTGGTTGAGCTGTTCGACTTCTCCCGCCGCGACAAACGCTATCACTTCTGGCAGGGCCTTCCCATATATGTGGAGGCGCTCAGGCCTGCCAGGTATCACCAGACAATTGAGTTTCCGGTCTGTGGGGAAGACATCGGCGATGGTTCGTCGAATGTGACGCTGGGTTTCAGGCAGGTGGCGATCCCGTTCCCCCACGCGGCAAAGTATCGGCAGAAGACTATTCTTCCGCCAGGCGTGGTCAGGTATACTCTCAATGGAGTGGAAGTCGATGAGAGTTGCATCAGCCGCAGCAAACAGCCCGCCGGGCGCATTCCTTCGGGATTCAAACTGAAATCCCACGAACTCATCGAACTCCGGGTTCCCGGCACATCAATGAGAAACGGCGTCAATACTCTTGCATTCAGCATGCCCCATGCACCTACCGACAAAGACCCCTACGTGTACATCTATGAGTTGGACGTGACAGTTCGTTTCTAGCTTCCGAAGCTGATATTGCTGAACAAGCGCAACGGGAAAGACGGAGTGTGATATGGGACTGAGACTGATCGAAAGTGGGATTGTCGCTGCCAGCGCAAGCGGGGGCGATCTGCAAAGCCTCGCGTTTCCGGGGATATGCGTGCTTCCGAGTGGCAGATGGATATGCTCTTTAAGGGCCGCGCCGATCAAGTCGGGGACGACCGAGCGGACACTGCTTACCTGGTCCGACGACGAGGGCATATCATGGAACGAACCGCGCGAGTCGGCGCAACCACCTTTACTCGAGGGAAAAACGGGGCGCTTCCGCTGCGGCTATCTGACCTCGCTGGGCGAAGGCAAAGCGATGGCGGTTCTGGCGTGGGTCGATGACTCCAACCCCGAACTGCCGTTCTTCAACCCTGAGACCGAGGGAATCCTGGATATGCGTATATGCCTGGCCGTGTCCGACGATGAAGGAGGGTCATGGTCTGAAGCACGGGTCGTAGATACCTCCCCGTTCAACTGCCCTACGGCTATTACAGGGCCGGTTATCCAACTGGCAAATGGAGGACTCGCGCTTCAATTCGAGATCAACAAGACCTATTATGACACGTCAGTATGGCGGCATTACTCGGTGCTCTTGTTTTCCCGCGACGGCGGCGTCACGTGGCCGGATCACACAATTGCAAGCAATGATCCAACCAACAGAGTGTTCTATTGGGACCAGAGGCCGGCAAGACTTGCCGATGGCAGGATACTGGATCTCTTTTGGACATACGACAATAAATCGGCAGTCTACTCTAATATCCACGCGCGTGAGTCGCTGGACAACGGTCTGAGTTGGTCGGAGATGTGGGACACTGGCGTGCCTGGGCAGCCATCACAGCCGGTGTCACTTGCCAACGAAGAGTTGGCAATGGCCTACGTCGACAGAAGCGGCGCGCCTGCAATCAAGGTTCGGACAAGCAGTGACTGGGGGCGAAGTTGGCCAGAAGGCTCCGAGATACTTGTCTACGAGATGACATCGGAGTCGCAGACTTGCAACAAGGGTTCCATGGAGGACGCGTGGAGTGAAATGAGCAAGTTCTCAGTGGGGCTTCCCGCGACTGCCACGTGCGTGGATGGGGATATGTTGGTGGTCTACTATTCCGGCCCTGACACCGACCATACGGATATCCGCTGGGCTCGCCTCAGTCTGCGGTAGCGCATTACATGATCCGTCTGCTGAAAGGCGATAGGTAGTCGAATAGGAGTATATAACATGCGAGGTATCATAGCTATGGCGTTGGCAGCAGCATTGTCGTGCATCTGCGCAAGCGCGCAGTGCGCACAGATCGACATCACGACCAATTCCCGGATAGCGGTCGACACGTCCAAGCCCGTCGAACTCAAGGCGGCGCAGGACCTGGGCGACTACATTGAGAGGATTACCGGGCGGAGTGTGCCTGTTGAAAGCGACTCGATCTCTGACGATGGCAGGTTCACGATTGCCGTCGGCGACAATTCTCTCACGCAGTCTCTTACCGAAAAGACCCGGAAGATAGACCAGGAAGGCTTCATCATCAAATCCAGCGCCGGCCAACTGCTCATCAGAGGCAGCGACTCCCGCGCGACCGGCTTTGGAGTGAACTACTTCCTGCGCAAGTACTGTGGCGTCCGATGGTATATGCCGATCCCGGGGTCCCTGGGGACGGTTGTGCCGAGGAAGAGTGGCATTTTCATTGGCGAGTTTGCGGATATTCGGGAGCCGGACTTTGTGGTGCGAGCATGGGGTGGTGGAGTGATGCCGCAGGAGGTTCACGATGAGTGGGATTTCCGCAACCTCGGACAGGGCCGCAGGTACCTGATCCACCACAATATGAACAGAATAATGCACCCCAGTCAGTATTACAAAGACCATCCTGAGTATTACGCGTTGGTGGAAGGCAAGCGGGATGACACGGACGACTGGTGGCAGCCCTGCACCTCCAACCCCGATGTCATCGAGTTCTTCAGCGACTATGCAATCAAGTACTTCGATGCCAATCCAAAGGCCAAAGTGGTGCCGATGGGGCTTAATGACGGTAAGGCCTACTGCGAGTGCGCAAACTGCATCGCGAGCGGCAAGACCGCGTCCGACCGCATCTACGCATTCTACGGCAAGATCGTTAAGCGTACAAGAGAAAAGTACCCGGACAAGTCGGTCGGAGTGCTGGTCTACGCGAGCGCGGAGACTTTGCCCGAGGGCGTTACCCGTCTGGAAGGCATAGTCGGCGCCCTCCCCTGGGACCGTACGAACTGGTTCAACGACAAGATCCGCGAGGAAGACCAGAAGCTCACGAGGAAATGGGCTTCCACGATAGACAAAGTCTATTTCTGGAACTGGTTCCACGGTCAGTGGTACGTCATGCCGACCCATTATCCGCATACAATCGACAAGGTGGTCAAGTTCGCCAGAGAGTTAGGCAACTGCGACGGAATGTACAGTGAGACCTACACCAACGCTTCGCTGGATGGCCCCAAGCTCTGGGTGCTTTCCAGCCTGCTGTGGGATGGTGGCCAGAGCGTGGACGCACTGCTGAACGACTACTGCCAGGGGATGTTCGGCAAGGGCGGCAGGTGGATGAGGCGGTATTACGACCTGCTGGAAGCTGTCTGGGATCGACAGAACCTCAGGTTCGACAAGGACCTCATCAACCGCTGGCGGGGCAATGTCGCGCAGGTAGGTATTTACAGCAGCAGAGATCTGGTGAGACTGCGCAACTACCTCGACCGCGCGGCCCGATCAGCCGACACGTCAGACGACAAGGCCCGGGTGGAGATGATGGCGCAGGCTTTTCATCAGTTTGACCTCACCTGGCGGCTTTACGGCAGCGCCAGCAAAGCCTACAGCCTGGGCAGCATAGACGGCGAAGCGAAAGCAGCGAAAGCCGAGAAGTTGGTCAGCGAGATAATGGAGAGCCAATCCAGACTGACGAAATACCAGGCTGACGTTATTTCCAAACACGACTATCTCACCACTGCGAAAGGCCAGGTCAGCATATCGTGGCTGCTCAATGAGATCTCCGACTACCGCAGGAAAGCCGGCTCAGCCGATGCATCAGCTAGTTTCCTCTCCAATCTCAGCGACAGCTATCAGGATTCAGAGGAAGGGAAACTCGCAGCCGGGTTGGCCGGACTGGGAGCGGGTACGCTGGGCCAGAACCTGGTCACGAACCCTCGCCTCCAGGGAAGTGGATTTGAAGTGAACGGGCTGTCGAGAGTCGACTGGACGCACGACGACCTCTGCCCCGCAGGCTGGTACCGGTGGCGGGTGGAGAACAGGAAGTGCTTCTTCACCTGGAAAGACGCGGCGGGCGGTCTATTCTCCGGCATCAAAGGCCCGTGCACCAATGAATACTACATTCACGTGCTGCCGGTGAAGCCGGGGCAGAGGCTGTTTGTCTCGACTCTGGTCAAGCCTCGCATCCTCAGCGGAAGCGCGAGGGCAGCGCTGGAGATACAGTACTGGAACGAGGAGAAGTGGTGGACTGAGAAAGACAGCGTCTCCTACAATCTTGGCAAAGGTCCGGCGGCTGACCGGTGGTATAAGCTGGCGGGGGTAGTACGGGTTCCGGACGACGCGCGGTACATGGTGGTAAGCCTGGCGGCGCTTGGCTTTGCCGAGACTGATTCAGTCCTGTTCGATGACGTGAGAGTCCAGGGTATGACCGATGTCACTGAGGCAACGAATGCCCCAACTTACCCTACAACACCCCCACCAGCTTCTCGATGAAGTAGCAGTAGTCTCCGAATGAGATGTCGGATGAGATGGAGTGGTCGATGGATGGGAGATAGCCGCCATCTTCGATTACCGGGCGGTTGCGCTCGATCTCTGCGTCTATAGCTGCCCTGCCTTTGGCTATCTCTCGCTTGTCGATGCCGCCAGTCATCCTCAGGTCTCGACCGAAGCTCTTTCGCAGTTCCACCGGCGCCATCGACGCGGCAACTTCACACGGGGCGACTATGTTTATGCCAAGGTCCAGGTAGTCGGGGATGAGTTCGCGGAGGTCGCCGTCGCTGTCCATCCAGCCGAACTCGACCCCGATGGAATGTGCCAAATCCATCGCGCGCTTGTATCTGGGGTAGATAAGCTTCCTGAACATTGCGGGTGACATCAGCGTGCCTGTTTTGAACGCGATGTCTTCGCCGCAGCCGATTGCGTCTATCTGTCCCAGCTTGGAGGCGCGGCTGATGCCTTCCATCACCACGGTGCAGTAGCGTTCGAATAGCTCCTCCACCAGGTCGGGGGCATCGTGCAGGAGGTAGCTTGCCTGTTCTACTCCGGCAATCGATCGCAGTGTCCAGTAGTAGCAGCCGCCATCGATCAGGACAACTGCCCCGGACTCCTGCGCCAGCCTTACATTCTCCTCCCAGTCATGGGGGAAACGCGCGTCCAGGTCAGAGACATCATAGTGCTCGTCGAGGAATACCCGCAAGTCGTCGGCGGAGTTCACGGGAAACGATACCCATTCCGGAAGCGAGGTGTGGCTCTTGAAGCCCCTTGTCGTGCGGCCGTACTCATCAAGCGCTGTGACGAAATCGCCGTCTTCGGAGATGATCCGTTCTTCGATGACTGGATAGAGGGCGGTGTTACAACTTATGTTGCGGACCTCGTACGATCTCAGACCCAAAAGCTCGTGAACGTCTGACCCCCTAGGCAGCCCTTCTCCATACCAACGCTCCAGCGTGTCGTACCAAGGCTTGACAAGATGCAGCGGCGGCTTGTCCACCGGCTCATATCGCATAGCCGAAAGGACTCTCTGGCGATCATTCATTGTCTTGGGAACCCTTCCTTATGCGTCGGGCTGCTTTTTCCCCCGACGCAGTTCCGCACATTGCTTCGGCGGAAAAAGCGTGCCGAAGCATAGGGGGATCGCGCGCTTATGGCAAACCGATCCTGATAACAACAATCTCGTGCCCGCCCACACGGACGAACGTGCAACCGGACTCGGCAACCGGGTATCTCTCACCGGATTCGACATCCTCAACAGTCGTCACATCGGGGTAGATCGCTCGATCGAACCACAATTCCGCCGCTACGGCTTGGTTGTTGCGGTTTATGATAAATGCGTACTCTTCCGAACCGCCACCCCAGAAGGTAACCGCTGTCCCCGCTGTCTTGGTCGACACTTTGAACGAACATCCTGTGATCTTCGGAATCGCTCCTACGATGCCCTGCCACGGAGCCATACCCAGCACGACCACCTTGCCCTTCCCAAAAGGCATAGCGAAACCAAGACGTACCGACTCCCTCGGCAAACCGCCGCTAAGCAGCTTGGCGCTTTCGGCTGCATCGTGCTTCCCGGTCAGGCCATAGATCGGCGTTGACACTTGGGGAACCTGGCCAAAGTAAAGCGTTTGAATCCTGCCTGAATGGCCGCCGCTGGGAACGGTATATGCTCCGCCATCCCACATAACCGTGAACGGGCTAGGTATCGGCCTCTGGCCATCCGGCATCGGCAGGCCGAACGGGTTGATGCAGTTGCCTGCCCGGCCCCGCATTGGGAACTCGTTGAAGCAGACCAGAGTGCTGCCAGCTTCAACCGCCGCGCGCAGGTTTTCCGCTTCGTCCGATTCGATGATGCCGGAGCCACCGTAGAGTATCAGCGGGCACTTCGGTTTTGAGTATTGGCAGTCGACGGTTTCAAAGTCAACTCCGCTGGCAGTCAAAGCGTCCCAAAGGTTCTGCCAGTTGCCTGAATCGGTGGCACGCTGGCGGCGGTTTGTCACCAGCGAAACTGCGGGCGCGCGTTCCAGCTTGTGAAGCCCTATTTTGTGCACCAAATCCATGGTCTTCTTGCAGACGGCGAAATGAGCCGTGGCCTCGCCTATGGTGTTGATGGCACTGTGGCACCAGTTGTCACGAGCAGCCAGCATATACCAGTTCCAACCCTTCGCGCCGTTGGCGATGAATGCCCGGTGGATGAAAGCGGTGGCGTGGGGTGTGAGGACCTTCTCCGTGACAGTGCTGCCCTCCCAGAACCCACATCCAAGCTCGGGGAAGTAACCCCAGCCATTGTTGTCCACGGCAACCTTAAGGCCTTCCATACAGTAGTCCCAGTCCTTGCCCTGCGGTGACCACGGAGACGACTCGAAGTACGCGGACGGATACATATCGATTCCGCCGAAGTCCGCAACATTCTTGGCATCGTGCAAGTTATGAGAGTAAGAACCCCAGGTGTTGGTAAAGAAGGGAACGTCGATCCCAGCCTTGCGATACTCCTCGCTGACCCATCGAACAATCTCCCTGCTGTGCCATTCCACGAAAGCCAGCGAATCGAGAATCCGGTTCTCATACACTGGGTCGGTCAGCAGCCTGCTGTTTTCGGGCGCGGTGCGGCGGTTGATTCCAGTTTCCTCCCAATACAGATAGACCGTGGAGAAATCTTTGTGGTCGGTGCGCCAGGCTGCGTTGAGGCGGCTGATATCGCTACCGTAGCGCTCGGTTATCCAATCCTTGAACATCCCGTGCTGCTGGTAGCCTCCAAGCTCGCTGCCTCTGTGCGCGAGGTCCGGGTACGGCTCGTTATCCGCTTGAATAGCTATTACGTGGCCACCGCGAGTCGCCTGAAAAGGCGCTATCGCTCCGCCCACCGCTCGTATCCACGGAATAGACAGTTCCTTGAATCGCGGGTCCACGCGGTCGTAGCGGTCGGCTTCTTCGCTTGGCCCACCCCATGCCCATTCGGCGTTGATGGTTGGCCCAGGCTTGAGCAGCACCTTGAACCCCATATCGCGAGTCATCTCCAGAAAGCCGACAAGATCCCGTTCGGCGGTGGTTTCTCCAGTGAAATCGAAGTGTCCGGGAGCTGCCTCGTGGAAGTTCCAGGCGATGTAAGAAGAAACAACCGGCAGCCCCATCTCGCGCATGCTTTCCAATACCTTGGGCCAGTATTCCCTCTGCACCCGCCAGAAATGGAACTCTCCGCTCCAAAGGGGGACAATCTCATCGCCGATCTGTATCCGTCCGCTCCGGACCATCAGTTTGGTCTTGTTGCTCATTTCTGCTCCAACGCCTCCGCCACAGATTCCCTCGCCTCAAGCATGCTCGCGACCGTTGAATACGAACCGCGTCCGGCTTCAAGCAATCGTTTCAGAGCGGGGTGATTTGGCTGCCTTTCTTGCAGCATTACCAGGTAGTCGTTGTCATCTACCCCATCCCGGAATCGTGCGAACCGGATGGACGGCAGAACCTCATCCCTTCCAGGGTAGGTGATTGACGCCGAGCCGAACCCGTCGGTTGCCTCTCCCGCCAAAGAGTCGCCCTGTCGCCAGATCAGAGGGTCCTCCCCCTTGGGTCTGAGGACATTCGGGGCTTCCAGCGCCCATTGCGCTGCGCCGTAGTTCAAGTATCCGACGACCCCGCGCTGCCAGCACTGCCAGCCCGTAGCTCGTATTTCGGCCGGGTTCGCGTCCACGCAGACACTCGGGTAATCCGCGCCTACATTGTACTCCCACATCACTGACGGTCTAGCTTCGGCTCGAGGCAGCGAAGCCTCTGGTGGCAGGCCCTGCCGCAGGAACTCGACCTCGCGCACCCCGGCGCCCAGCGATTCCGGCGGCGGCATAGGCTGGATGTCGCTGGGGACGAACTTGGAGTCGAGCTTCGTATAGACAAGCCTGATGGCCTTGTAATGTCCCGGTGGGAATGAGTATGCGTTGTCGACACCGGGGCGCTTGTCCAGCTTCAGAGGTTGGAAGCTTTGCCCATCCAGCGACGCTTCGAGAGTCCACGCGGTGTCCGCCTCCGGATTCCCGTAGGGCACAATGCGTATGCCATCGATACTCGCAGGCTGGTCCAGGTCGAACCGCAGCCACTCCGGGTTGTCCACGGACGGAGAGCTTGCCGGAGCCCACTTGGTGTAGTCGCAGTCGTCATAAGCATCTTCGGGCTGATAGATGATGAAGACGCCCCAGCGTCCGCATGAACTAGCCGTGACGGTCGCTTTGAAATTCTTGGGCCCAGCCAGAGATATCCCCCGACGGACCACATCGTATGCGGTTGCGTCGTAAAATGCCAGGTGGGGCGACCATATATCGTAGAGGCCCTGGGTTACCGGGTGGACGACTGTAAGCCCGAGCAGTTTGAGCCTGGGTTCGATCCCTCGGTAGCGCTCGTAGAGAGGCGCAATGGTGTTCTTCCAGACTTCACGGTCCGGAGACTCATCGTAAAGCTGCATGTATGCTCTATCGAGCAGGCCTTTGGACTCAAGCCAGTCGCACATCTTGTTCAAGTAGAGTCTCGCAAAGAACGTTTCGGGGAAGCCCGATTTCTGATCATCGCTCAGGGTCCTGGCTATAGTCTCCAGAAGCTTGGCGCGCTCCGCGTCACCCAGCGCCTTTCCGGTCCGGCGGGAGATTATGGGCGGGTTTGAGAATGCCGAGGTCGCCCAGCATCCCGTGCCCACCTGAAGAGCGCTAAACCCGGCGTCGGATGCCAGCGCGATGTTCTTCATCATCCCCGACGAATCGCAGGCGACCTTACCGTTTCTCTCCAAGTACCACTTGACGTCGTTACCGAACCAAAGGTTGGTGGACGTACGGTAGTCGCCAAACATGCGAAGGAAACTACCAAGCGTCTTGCGTTCTTTGGCCACATCGTAGCGCGCCCCGAAATCGTTCCAGTAGCTGGTATGCAGGCTCGGCTTCTTTGGTAGCGCAAAGCCACGCACCCGCAGGCGCATAGGTACCACCGCAATCTCGCCGTCGGCCGACAGAAGTGAGACCCGGCCCGTGTACTCGCTGGCTCGCGCATTCCTGGGAGTCTTCACCGTTATCCAAAGGCTGCGGGTCTCGCCGGCCGGGCAGGTGAAGGGACGGAAGCGGAGAAGAGGGTCAGGCCAAAGCCCCGTACGCTTCACCCCGCGCCAACTGTTGCCTTTGAGGTCCACATAGCCTACTAGGCGCACCTCCACGCTCGCCCTGCTGATCTTCGCTGAACCCGAGCGCAGGTCACTGACAACTACCCGCCCAATGTCCACCGGGCCATTCCCGGCGGCGATCACTATCTGGGCGCTCTCCGATTCACCCCTGGCCGAGGAAAGGGATATCTCTTCTGAGAGTTCCGCTGGGTCGGGAGCGGCGTTCGGGAAGAAGTCGACCGTTGATGACGCAGCGCCTATTATCCGTTCGGCTCCGAACACGCTGGTGGGTCCAGCAAGCGCCAGGCACAGCAACACGATACCAGCAACAATATTAGTCGATCGCAAATCCCTTACCTCCCAGAGTCGTTGCGCTGAGAATCCATTTTTCGCACTCGGCCAGAACAAGGTTGCTCCAGCCTATTGGCCCATAATCTCCATGCGTATGATAACAGGCGCGCGCTCCAACTCTCCAGTGGAGAACAACTGCAGGCATATTCCCTTCACGTACAGTGGTTCAAACGTGAAGACGTAGTCGGATGCCTCGTTGAGTCCGGGAGTCTGGGTTACCTCGGTGAAACCGTGGAAATCCTGCCACTCGCTGTCCATCAGGAACTTCAGCCTGTGGCCGCGCCTGGCCCAGTCTCGCCCGGGCGGCAGCATTTCGCCAAGTTCACGAGCGTTCAGGCGAACTTCGTCCACTGTCCGAATGTCAGGCCACGTTACGGCTACCCAAGCCGGTGTCGCAATGAACGTGACAGGTTGGCTGAACAGATATGGATCGTACAGCATGAACTCAGGCTCCGGTCTGCAATAGGATGCCGAGGCTTGCGCTCCACATCCGGAGATGGCGATGTTTCTGCGGCCAGACACGATGGGGCTTGGTGGATTGACGTCAGACCTGTTGCGCGGGTCCGAATAGTGAGGAGCATCGCTGATGGTCCTTTCGTCGTTCAGCCCATCCCTGTTGATCCGCCATCTCACCAATGCTACTTCTCTTGGGTAGAAGAGGTGCTCGCCGGCCTTGGGGCCAACACCGAAGACCGTGATTATCTCATCCCCCGGCAGCAGCGCCGAAGACACGTTCTGCGGGCCTGATCCCCAGGCGAAGATGTCCATGGCGTTGATGCTGCCCTGGTATTTGCACAGGATATACTTGTGGTCAAGGTCCCAGGTCTGCCCATTATCGAAACTCACCACGGCCTCTTCGCCGAACTGTGGGAACTGGCCTCCCGCCGTGTCCGGATAGCCGCGACGCACAAGATAGGACATCACCAATTCCCCCGTGCTAAGAAGCACCATACTGGGGTGGTGGCGTCCCCAGTCGTAGAGCATATTGACCTCAGACCAGGTCTTGCCATCGTCCTTTGAGATGGATACTCCCAGGCCGGCATACTCGTCCATCGTCTGCTCAAACTGCTTGGGGAGGTCCGTTCTGCATCCGGCCACCAGATCGCCGTTGGCGGCCCGCACAATGCTGACCTCGTTCACTCCCAGCCACTGAGGAACCTTGATCTCTTCTCCCCAGGTGCGTCCCTCGTCCGGGCTGAACCGCAGAAAACCTTGCGAGAATGGGTCTGTCGGGCCGGGCAGGTAGGGGTCCCAGTCCCACCGCCTCATCCCGCTGTAGGACTGTTCGATAACCCTCTTCACACGCCCAGATGGGTCGAAATCCACAAACGGGAGGTCCCAGATCGATCCTCTCGAGGTCGAGTGCCGCTCCCACATCTCGCCGTAGTCCCGGCTGAAGAACCACCCGCCGGTCCTCTCACCCAACAGGAACATTACCTTGCCCTCGCCCAGATAAGCCAGGGACAGTGCATCCCCTTGAAGCTCACCTTCCTCGGCCTCGATTGGCTTCGGCGCGCTCCAGGTGTCTCCGTGGTCGTCGCTGAACATAAGCATCGGTTGGTCGTGATAGATTTCGGAGGCAGGGGACTCGTAGTCCCGCCGCGTGACCAACAATATCAGCCGATCTCTCTCCGGCATGTAGCAGACGTAAGGCAAGAACAGCGACAACCCGTGCAGGTTTTCGGTTATCACTCTGGCTTGGTATGGCAACTCTATGCCGGGCTGTGATCCGTTGGTCTGCACCACTGGTGGATATTGTGTTCCGGTCTTCAACTCGTCTTCCCTCCCACCGTTCATCATTCGACCACGAATCCTGTCTGCTTGCTCGCACCGCTGGAGAGTTCCGTGACCTGCGCTTTCCACTTCCCCCTCACGTCGTTGACTGCCGGGCTGAACAGAATATCGATTCGTCCATTCTCAGCGACTCGATAGTCGGAGTATTCGGTGTCTTTGCCGTTGGGGTCGGTGATCTTCAACTGGATGGGGAGAGAACTCTGCAGCCAAGCGCCGTCTCTGCCAATTACGTCTACCCTGATAGATGACTTCCTGCCGCGAACGACTTTGCTCGGCCCGTGAACCGAAATGCCCGCGACAGCGGTGGGATATACGCCAATGAGCTTCCCACCTGCCTGTTCAATGTTCACGGAGAATCGCCCCTGGCTGTCCGGCTTCAGAGCCTTGCCGGAGAAGATATCGTAAGGCTGACACCCTTTCATTCCCTTGAGGGTGATGAGGCCCTGGGTTGTGGAGGTGGTCTGGTTGTTGACTACCATGAGGTATCTCGCGCGGCTGCCGGTGAACTGTGTCGCGATCAGGTTCGGTGTGTCTATCTCGATATCGGGCATAGCTATTGTCCGGCTGCTTTCGATTATCTGCGCATCCCCAGCCACAATCCGCGCGCCGGGAATGTCTATCTCGCTGGCTTCGTCTTTGAGAACAATCCCACCACCCGCTATGAACTCAGTTATCTTCTTGCAGACCGACTGGGTGAGGTAATCGGCCCCAGTCAGGACCAGGACCCGGTAGTTCTTCAATCGGCCCGCCGCAATCTCCTCATCTGCCACAAGGTCTGCGGGGACGTGGGCGCGGGCGAAAGAGTAATACAGGCTTCCCGTGGCTCCGTCGCCGCCGTAGCAGGTGTTGCAGTAGGAATCCAGGAGAGCGATCTTCGCAGGCGCCCGCTTCAAACTCAGCATCAAAGGTCCGTAATCAGTCCCCACCTTGGAAAGCTTGTGGAACTCCTCCCAGGCAGGTGTGCCGGCCATGCCTGAATAGAGAAAATAGGTTATGCCTTTCGCGCCCGATGCCAGCAGATAATAGAACTCGCTGCGCACCATCTTGGTCACGGCTGCCTGATCGTTCATCTTGCCGCCATAGTCGCAGCCCTGGGCGATAACCCACAGTTCTTTTTCGCGATTACCCATCTCGGCCTGGGCAGAGAGTTGCAGGAAACGGAAACACGAGCTAAAGACAGGATAGCAGTAGTACGACGCCATCCCGAGCGAGCCGTAGTTGTCGGGGGGATTCAGCGCGAATTGTGGGTTGAGCACCGGGGTTGAACCGCCCGCGGGGATCGGCCCGAACTTCAACTTGGGGTTAACCCTGTTCTTGGCAGCCTCCATGCTTGCGTTCCACCCGCCGTAGGTGTTCTTACTCCGGAACTTCATCCAGAGATACCACTGGTCGTTGTCGCTGACCACCCCCTTCTTCTTTGCCGATTCCGGCATCGCGAGAGGAGCGTCGAAGCCTGTCAGCCTCTTGAACTCTCCTTTGCAGTACTGGCAGTAACAGGCCAGTCTCTCCTGCTCGGGGTCGCCGAACAATCCTCCGTCGTCGCTGACATACATCCTGTTCATGAATCCCGGATAGGCCGAAGCGCCAGAGATCTCAGATTGGAAGGTCTTGTTGATTATGTCTCGATTGATGGGATTGCCCATGCATCGGGGCGCGAACCAACCCAGCCCGCTGTAGTGGTATGACGGCAGTTCGCCAGTGGATACCCTCATCTGCAGTTCGGGATGCTCGCTCTTTGGAAGCACATTTGCATAGAACGCGTTCGACTTAGCCATGAGCCTCAGACCGTATTTGAGAGCAGTGTCCCCGAAATAGCCCTCGCCCTCGGTCACTCCGCATTCTCCCAGGTGGTCTTTGAGGTCTTTGAGGATCAGGTCGCACTTGTACTCACTGTCCGGCACATTCACGCCAAACGCGCTGATTGGGAACTTGCCGGTCTTGGGCGCAACGAGACATATCCGCCGTGTTGCTTTGCCGACCGTGCGACCATTGGAGATCAGTTCGGCAGTCAGGGTGTATTCGCGGGAAGCCAGGTCACTGGTCTTGAGAGAGAAAGTCTTCTCTTTGCCGAATGGGGCATTCATCTCTTTCAGCATCTTGCCGCCGCTGGATACTCTCAGCCGGACTGTGTCGGCTTTCAGGCCCGCTTTTGCCTTGACTGTAGCAGGGACGACCCATCCCCGTGGATAATTGGTCATCGGTGTCTCAACGGTTGCTTCAGGGGCTGCGGCTTCTTTGGACTCCTCGGGTATTTGCGGAACTTCGATAGGCTTGCCGCGATATAGCGCGAGGCGGTAGAGGTCTTCTTTCTTGTCTGAGTTCTTGCCATCGAAGCCGAGACCATACCGCACGAACCCGCTGTAGGGGTAGTCCGGGTTGTAGTTGACGAAGAACGAGCAAACGCTCGTGCTGTCGGGTATGGCGGAGTAGGCAACGGATGTCGTCTCAGCCAGGTAGGCCCTTTTGCTTGTGTTCGTATCCAGGACCCGCATACCCCACTTCTCGCCCTCCGGGGTGATCTTCGGGCTGCGGTCATCGCCCCACATCGCATACTTGATTCCCAAGACAAGCTCCGTGCCACCCCAGACCGTGAACGCCCTGTCCCTGTATGACTGATAGAACAAAGGCACATCGCCAATCCAAACGATCCTCCCGCCCGCCTCAAGATACCTGCGGAACGTGCAGGTGACATCTTTGGTCTCACCGACGGTATCCGGGATGTAGCCCATCGCCGGGACGCAGACAGACCCATCCGCGCCGGCCTCGATCTTCTTCCGCATCCAGGTCTTGAGTTGATCGGCATCCAGGGTCTTAAACCCACGGTGGTTCAGGAACCTGAGCAGGGTGTCGAGATTGCTTACCGAGGAGTCGTACCGCTTGTCATAGTAGGCGATCTTCTCCTTCATCGGAGGCGCAATCATGCTCGGGCCATACTTGGCCTGGGCTACCTTAGGCCACTCCGACTGCAGGATTATCCTCTTGCCGGTCGGCACAAGCTCGATGCTGATCCCGTCAAACCAGTTCATCCCCGGCCCAGCTAGCAGCTCCATCCAGAGTTGGGTGGCATCTTTGGGCGCGGCGGCAACCTGTGAAAGCTGGAACCAGTCCGCAGTCCCATCTCTGCCAACAAAGGGATAGATGGCGCCGAGGAGATTGTCGTTCTTGTCATACCACCGCAGCCTCGCGTGGGTCTGGTAGACATTCAACAGCTTAACCCACATGCTGATCCGATAGAGGTTTCCACCCTCTATCTTCGCATTCTGAGCGGATGTGCTCCAACCCTCTTTCTCCGCGCGAGTTATCCGCAGACTCTGCTTCCCGGTCTTGAAGACTTTCTGGTCTATCGTGCCGTCCGCTGGAACGCTCCAGGCCGCCAGACCTTTCTCGAAATCGCCGTTGGTCAGAACCTGCTCGGCTGCCTGCGCTCTCAGAAGTCCCGAGGTGATCAACAGAATACATACGCCGAGAATAACCTGCAAGGATCCACGCCGCATAGATGTCCGCCTTCTGTGCGTAGTCAATTTCCTGAGACTCGGGGGTCAACCCCGGCTGGCTCTGTCGACATCCGATGTACAAAGAACGAATCGAAGACTGCCCGCTGCTGCGCAACATCCGGATTCTCCATCCGATTGCGCAGGAACTCCCATGCTGTCCGGCACATTTCCTCATAGGGATATGCGATAGTACTTATGGGGCACTCGGAGTACTGGCTGTGGGATATGTTGTCACTGCCGACGATGGCCACGTCGCGCGGTACCCGAATGCCAAGATCCAACAAACCCCTGTAGACACCCATCGCGAACTCATCGGAAGTGCATATCACTGCGTCCGGACATCCATTGTGCCGCACGTGGTGGATAATGGACTGACGGCCCGCCAGGCAGGGGTCGGGGTGGAACTCCGGCAGTGGCAGCACGTATTCGGGCGACAGGCCAAACTCGGCTGCGGCGGCCCGGTAGCTGTCTGAGTGTGTCTCTCCCGTGACAGGATGCGTGACTCCCATCGCGATACGACGACGACCGGTCCCCAACAAATGGGTGATAGCCTGTTGCAGGCCGACATTCCAGTCGATGCCCGCGTGGTCGGCGTCCGGCTCATAGTAGAAACCCGTGCTGACGTAGGGCATTCGGATTCCCTCTCCCCTACGCAGGGTTGGGCCGACCAGATATGTGCTTCCGTCAAGGGCTATGACTCCATCAGCGGGAAACGGCGACTGAGCGCCTCCCCCCTTCTGCTCGTGCAGATTGGGACTTGTAAGCATCAGTTCGTAGCCGTCGGCTGCGGCAGTGCGCTGCATAATCCCGGCTATCCGCGCCTCGAACACATTGATCGCGGCCACGCAGAATGCCACCACGTGGGTCTTCCCGGTGGCCAGGGCCCTGGCAGCGCGGTTGGGTGTGTAACCCATATCTCGCGCCACTCTAGTCACGCGGGCGCGTGTTTCCTCACTGATATCGATGACGCCGCTGCACCCGTTCAATACCTTGGATGCAGTTCCCGGCGCTACGTTGGCTCGCAGGGCAACGTCTTTTAGCAACACAGCCATTACTCACATCTCCGGATAAGCCACTCGGCTTCGTCATAAAGCTCGCCATGAACATAGCAACCGCATTGCGGCAACCGCTTTCGGAAGTATTATAGCCCAGACTTTTTGTTGTGTCAATGGGTTTGCAGTCCCTTTTTGCGTTCAAGGGAAAATGTCCTAGTTAACTGTCAAGGGACTTTGTCCTCTAGTGAGCAATGATACTGTGTTGAGCAAGTTGGAGAACGCGCGGGCCGTTGTGCTTATGAACTCGTCCGGCAGGACGAACTCCGAAATCGCGCAGTCCCTTGGTTTGAGTGCAAGGCAGGTTCAGCGGTTGAAGAAGGCGCTACTGGAGGATGGGTCGGCTGGGCTTGCGCACGGTACGCACTTCACTCCTGTTGCTCCGACGTGTGTCAGTGTGACTCCGTCCACGGGCAAGGTGCAGACCGGAGCCGCCCAGTTGTTCTCCGCCGAGTATGGCAACGCCAACGGACGTGCTGACATCTACCTGTGCTATATGCAGATCAGCCAGACTTCGAGCCAGGCGAACGATGTGTTAGTGAACTACGATGCGAAGCTCAACAAAGTGTTCCTGAAGAACGACGCGAACAGCCACCCGTCCCCTACCCCGCAATGAATGTCTCCATAAGAGGGCATTTCGCATCTGGTATATCTTGGCCTGCCATAGATTGATAGTCTCCTACCCTCTATAGTAATCAAAGCCCGCCGGTATACCGGCGGGCTTTTGGCTTGCCTGGAGCGGTTCATATCCGAACCACTCAGGAGTTCGGGATCACTACTTGGTGTCGGGACTGAGCAGTGATTTGAGCTCAGCGTCGGTGAGTTTGTCTTTGCCTTCGGGACCTATCTCCACGGCCTGGTTGTTGGCCATGATCACCCTCACATTCCCCAGCGTGGAATACTGTGCGAGCTTGGGGTAGGCCTTGAGCAGCCTGAAGTGCGCATCTGAGAACTGCTTGATCTGTATCGCGTTCTGCGCGGGCTTCAGGCCGGAATCCTCCCAGAAGTTCCCGCGCTGGTAGAATGTTCGGCCGGCAATGTTCTGGACGTTGGCCACTACTACCGTGCGGTCGTTGGAATCCTGGTAGGTTCCCCCTACCCTGCCATTCGCGGCGACATTTCCCAGCACCTGAGGAGCGCCCGTGCCAGCCGATGCGCCCCCATTGGCTCCGCCGCCATATCCGCCGCCGCCGTACCCACCCGGCATAGGAGCCATGGCCGGGGCCTGCGCTGAGTATTTGCTTGCGTTCGCATTTGTGCTCTGGGCGACACCGGAGGAACCCGTGTAGGCCCTGGAGGCTTCTTCCGCCTCGCTGCGAATGCGCAGTGTTGTGGTCTTGAGCTTGGCCTCCGTCATGCGTTCATCCGCAAGGAACGACGTGTACTCCGTAGGTATGCCGTACTTCTTGGACAACCGCACAACCTCGTCCACCAGTTCCTTGTTGGAATGTAGCCTGATCTCATCCAGCAGGTAGCCGATCTTGCGCGCCGCCCAAAGCTGGGGGATGTATTCGTTCTCTTCATCTACCTTAGGCAACTCCGCCGATAGCCTGAACTTCCTCTTCTCGCTGCCCGCTGTCCCGGTGAGTGTGATCCTGGCTGTGCCGGACCCAGTGTACCTGCCCAACACGAGCAACTGCGAGCCGGAGAAGATATCCGGCAGGTCTTCGTTGGGGTAGCTGTCGGTGGTCTTGATGCCCGTGATCTCCAGGGAGATATCCGACAACAGAGGATCGCTCACCTTGCTGAAGAACGAACTGATCTTCACCTCAATGTTCTCCCTCGGCCGCACGTAGTCACTGGAGCCACGGTTCTGCTCGGCGAGCTTGTCCAGCAGGTGCGTGTTCACATCGTAACCCACCCCGAACGCGAATATCTTGGCTTTGGGGTTCTTCGCATTGCGCAGGATGTTCTCGATGTTCGTATCGCCGACAGTGGGCAGACCATCCGTGATAAACACAACGTAGTTGCGAGAAGAGTCCACATCCTCAAACTGTTTGCGAGCCAGGGTGAGGGCTCTGTTGATGTCCGTGCCGCCGGTCGCATCGAGATCACCCACCATCTCCAGAGCTTTGCGTCGGCGCTCGGGGGTGATATTCTGAAGCCCATCGTACATCGGGTCCGGCGTCTCATTGAACGTGATAACGTTGAAGCGGTCTTTGTCCTTCAGACTGTTCAGGCAGAACTTGAGAGCGTCCTTCGCCTGGTCTATCTTCTCTCCCGCCATACTGCCGGTCCGGTCGAGGACGAACAACACGTTCTTGGGCTGGACCTTGGACTTGTCCACCTCGACCCGCGGGCTGGCCAGAAGCATATAGTATCCGTCCTCGCCGCGTTCCCTGTGCGCCACCAGGTCTATCCCCACATCATTGTCGGAGACCGAGTAGTAGATAACCATATCGGTATCCGGCCTGGTGTCTTTGGCGGACCACTTCACCACGGCTTCCGTGGCCGATGGGCGCTCGACATCTATCTGGTGAGTCGGCGAATACACACTTGTGATCGACCTTTTGCACTTGATCTTGATGGTCACACGGCACTCCTCCAGCGGTCTGGCAGAGAACCTCTCAGTGCTGAGTGGGTATACATACCGGCAAAGGCTGCCGGTCCTGTTCGCCACTTCCGCATAGCTGAGTCTTATCCGTTTGTCACCATTGGCCGGAATCGGGTAGACTCTGGCGCGGAACGTGTTGCGGTCGATGTACTCCAGAATTGCGGGGTCCTTGCGCTGCCTCACTATTGACTCATATATGCTTCGGGCTTCAGCGCGGTCCATTATCCTGCCGAGTATCTCTTCCTCCCCCGCATACATTGAGAACTTGGTAATGGCCGACCCCAGCGGCATCGGGAACACATACATTCCCTCGCGGTCAACGCTGCTGTCGTTGTGGAATATCTGGTCAACCTTGGTGGTGCAGAGCTGGTCCTGGATCGACACATCCACCCGGTGGTACTTCACCGTAAAGAGCTGATCCGGCACCACGATGGTCGAGTTTGGTCTCTCCACCGGGAAGATCATGCCATCCGCCAGCGCGCCGGTCGCGGCCAATACCAATAACACCGCAATTGCGATCATGAGTTTTCTAGACATCGTTCTTTCCTCCGTTATTTGAACTCTCAGAGCATCTGTCTTGAACAAGATTCAACAGATTAGAGGATGGGCAGGATGACGCGAACCTACAACGTCGTAAATCCTGTCTATCATTGAATCCGTTAATCGTGTTCAAGACTTCCCAATCGGGAACAACCGCCAGCGCGCCCCCGATCAGGGCAACTCCAACCCGCACGACCAGCATGAGTTTTGGCGTCAGCATCAGCAGTCTCTCCATCCCAAGCCGCATTTTCTACCCTATGGTATTAGACTCATCGTGTGTGTGAATTATGACAGGTCGCCGTAATCTTTTCTACTTGAAAACGCGCGAACTGGACAAGGGCAATCCCTGTGCTATAGAATTAGATGCATGGCAGCGCGCAATACTTCAACGTAATCAGAAATACTTGTGGTCATTTTAGTGGGCGGCGCGCCGTACGGTTGATATCCTGAGCAGACCAAGTGTCCGGGGAATTGTTCTACACTAAGACACGATAAACTCCCAGCATCCTGGCACTATTTGGGAACATCTACAATACTGTGAACGTCTTGTAATAAGCATTCGGCCATGCTATACTGATGTAGGTGATGAAGTACGAATGCAGGCAATGGCAGTGCGTACTCAGTGGATGGTCGTCCAAGGAGAGTTTACATGGATAGAAAATCAGAGAAAAGAGCTTACGTGGCCCCCAAGGTCACCGTGGTGGCTTTGCGCGTTGAAGAGCGTTTGATGGCGTGCCTGTTGTGCCCGGGTAATAACCAGAGGTCAACTAAGTGCAAAACCGGCACGCGAACTTCATAGTATATACACCTAGCTTATTGCAGATCAACACTGGGAGCTTCAGGCGTTCTTTCTTGGGCTGGCCAGTATATGGAGTACGGGGCATATTGGCAAGGGAATGCGAGGTAGGCTCTGCGTGAGACGCAAAGATGGCTTCAAGCTTAGAGTAATTGGAGATGAGGCGGTCATTGTCCCCCTTGCCCAGAATGTTGTTGACTTTCACGCTCTGATCACCCTCAATGAGTCGGGCAGATACCTGTGGGAGCAACTTGACACAGATACCAGCGAAGATGCATTGACTGCGGGATTTGCCAAGGAATATGCGATCGATCCAATCGTGGCACGACAGGATGTACACGCTTTCCTATCTGATCTCGCCACCCACGGCTTGGTAGAATAGCTTGTCACCTGATTCATCCCCTAGCTACACACAACTCGTGCAGACAATCATAGAAGAAGCGGAGAGAGTCTGCCAACCCATAAGCGGCACTTTCGAGATAACCTCACGCTGCAATCTCGCCTGTGGGATGTGCTATATACGCCAGTGTGCGGACGCCCCTTATGCAATGTCTTCGGAATTATCAGCATCAGAATGGGTCGCCTTGGCTCGCAGCGCTACGGACGCGGGCATGCTCTTTCTCCTTGTTACCGGCGGCGAGCCGTTCCTCCGTCGGGATTTCTTTGACATCTGGGAACCACTCACCGAACTCGGTTTGTATCTGAGTCTGTTCACCAATGGCACTCTGATAGATTCCGAGGTTGCCCGACGGCTTGCCCAGCGGCCTCCTTTCCGGATGGAAATCACCCTATATGGCGCATCCGCCGACACCTACGGGAGAGTAACCGGCCATCCCGAGGCTTTCGAGCAATGCTGCGCCGCCATCGAGGCCCTCAGGTCTGCAGGTTTGGACAACCTGCTGCTGAAGTCCACCCTCAATCGCTACAACGTCCGTGACCTCTCGGCCATGCGAGAGATGGCAAAGGACTGGGGACTCTCATTCACCCCATCCTGGCTGCTATCGCATCGGCGCGACCGTGGGCCATCGGCGGTCGATGATTTCCGACTGGAGCCGGATGAAGTCACGCGACTGGAAATCGAGGACGGTATACTGCCGTGGTCATCGGAAGGCTTGGCGCACGATAGAACGGACATCAACCCTCAGGAGGGGTTTCCCTGCAACGCGGGCAGATGCGTGTTCGTTGTGGATTCTGAAGGGGCCATGACACCGTGCATGGACATGCCTGAGGTTCGGGTATACCCACGCGAGTCCGGCTTTGCAGCGGCTTGGACCCAACTGAAGGACATAGTCAGAAACATCCCGGTTTCGGCGGCCTGTAGTTCACGGCATTGCGAACTATTCCACGACTGCACGTGGTGCCCGGCTATGTCATTCCCCGAGACAGGAGCTTACGGCGAACCGGTGCCCTACATCTGCGAGGTTGCTCGGGTCCGCAAGCATCTGCGCGAGAAACACAAGTGAGAATCGCCACGTGGGCCATCGCTGGTCTGGCGGTGGAAGTCCTCTCCGACGATCCCGAAGGCTTCATAGGGTCGCCCGCATTTCTCGAGTACGAAACCATGCCCGAATCCTCTCTCCCAGACATTCGCATCCAGTGGCGTCGTGTTGCTCGCCTTACGACCATTTCTGAGGCGTGCCTCGCATACGATCCCGGAGGGATATGGCGGATGTATCGTAATCCGAACCGCGATGGCTGGGTCGCGGACATACGCTACGAGAAGCAGACACCCACCGCCCGGATAACCATCGATGATAAATGGTCGGACGTCGAGTTCCGAGAGATCCCCTACCCCGATGAAGCATTCAGCCCATTGTGCTATGGCGGACTGGAACTGCTGGTGCGTACTCGGCTGCTGGACTGCTGTGGGATAGTGTTCCACGCCAGCGGCATCGACGATAGCGGCAGCGGAATCATGTTCGTCGGGCATTCAGGCGCAGGCAAGAGCACCCAGGCCGATATCTGGTCGACCCACTCAGGAGCGATCCTCATCAACCACGACCGTATGGCAGTGCGAATGCAGGATTCGGGGGTCACTCTGCACGGCCTGCCGTGGGGCGGTTCCGCGAAGATTACACTGAACCACAGCGCACCGCTGAAAGCGATTGTCCTGCTGGAGCAGTCGGATCGAAACTCGATCTCACCTGTGCCCACTCTGGAAGCCGTCGCCGAGTTGATCTCCTGCACGTTCCTTCCGTATTGGGACGAGGAGCGTATGGAGAAGGCTTTTAGTATAATAGAGGAACTGACGGCGCGAGTTCCGGTTCTGAGGCTGCGGTGCCGCCCGGAACCTGCCGTGATAGAACTGGTAAGATCGGCGCTGATATGATCTGTTCTGTTCAGGGGCTGATGCCCATAGTCCAGGAATCGCTCATGCGTGGCCAACGGGTGCGGCTCACAGCCACTGGCGGCAGCATGTGGCCGTTTCTGCGCGACGGGGACCTCATCGAGTTTGCAGCATTAGAAGGCGTCCCGAGAATCGGCGCTATACTGCTGGCACGAGTATCGCCGGACTGCTATGTAATCCATAGGCTTTCCCGCATTGACGGAGAGGGGCTTTACCTTCTGGGTGACTTCCAGATGGAGCCGGAAGGCCCAGTCGCCCGCGACGCCATCCTTGGAGAAGCTCTTAGTGTTGAGAGAGGACGGAGGTGGCGGTCGCTGAACAGGGGATTCCGGCGCATCCTCGGCCGGATATGGCTTCTCCTGCTTTCGATACGCAAGCCTCTGATTCGCGCACTCCAGAGCGCCGCCAAAGTGCGACGCAAACTGTCTCGATCGAGAGCATCCGGATGACTCCACCCCAAGATACAGGCGTCAATGATGTCACCCTCCGCGCTCTGGCTGCCGTATGCAGGTTCGCGATTGTTGGCGAGCTAACCGATGTCGACGCTTCCCTTGGTCAGAGCGTGCAATGGGATGCAGTCTGGGATAGGGCTGAAGCGGAGAACCTTATCTCGTGGTGCTTCGACTTCGTGGAGCGCCATCCCGAGACCATCACTCCCGACAGACTCGCCTCCTGGCAGCAGATATATATCACCACGATAGCCAGAAACCAGATCGCACTGAGGCAACTTACGGAACTGGTGTCCGCCTGCCGGGAAGCCGGCATCACCCTGATAGCCCTCAAAGGCGCGGCCATGCTGCTTTGGCTGTACGATGATCTCGGCAGCCGAAGTCTGAGCGACATCGACGTTCTGGTCGGAGAAGAAGACGCGCTGAAGGCTGTTGGAGTGCTTGAGAAGCTGGGCTATGCCATTCCGCCAGCCCACGAGCGTTTCAGCAACCCCGAAGTGTGGTTTCACCTGTCCAGGATGGAGGGAGGCCACTTCCCGCCATTTCTCCGGGGCAATGATTTTCCCGTCGAACTCCACGTGGGTTTCCTGCGCAGGCGCGGAGCGTGGCTACAGGCAAGCGAGGATATCCGGCAGAGCACAAGGACCGCGAACTGCGTGGGCGTGCAGGTAACCTGCCTGCCGCCGGAGCAGGCGCTGCTGCACGCGGCGGCCCACTACGGACACCATCTGCTGGACGGCGAGGCGCAACTCTCGATGCTGCTGGACGCGGCTGTGATGAACGGCAGGGGGAATCTGCTCGACTGGGACAAGGTGTGGGGGATGGCCCGGCGATGGAATGTCACCTATGACCTTCGCGCAACCTTGGTCGCAGTCAACGACATATTCGGCCTCGATGCGCCGATACCACCGAACGCTGCTATATCCGAGGAGCCAATCGAAGGCGCATCCCCGCTGAGAAGACTGCGGGGAATGCCTACGCTCGCGCTCAAGCTCAGCTACGTGAAAGGCAGCATACTTCCCCCACCCGCTTATATGCGAGATGTGTTCAGGTTAGCGCCTGGAACTTGGCCATTATTGAAAGCATACGGACATATATACACGCTGAGGTTCCGGGATGCCGTGCGGCGTGTGAAGAGAGGCTTGGGCGGTTAGTGAGCCGGGTTATGCCTGATACGAGGCAGCCTGAGCATTGTACATTCGGGCATACATTCCATCGGCCGCAATAAGCTGCGCGTGGCTCCCGTGTTCAACTATAGTGCCTTGATCCATAACATATATGTAATCCGCCATCTGGACCGTGCTGAAGCGATGACTGATCAGAACAGCGCTCTTGCCCTGAATCAGTTCTCGGAATTTGTGAAACAGTTCGGCCTCCGCGAGAGCATCCAGAGCGCTGCTGGGCTCATCTAGAATCAGCAGTTCAGCATCGCGCAGGAAAGCCCGGGCCACTGCTACTCGCTGCCACTCCCCCCCGCTGATCTCGTGTCCGCCCAAGAACTGGTTGCCCAGCATCGTGGCGTATCCCTCAGGCATGGCGAGGATCGTCGAATGAATGCCGGCAGCTTCGGCAGCGGCTTCGACCTTTGCATGGGTAGGCGAGCCGCCAGTATCGCCCACACGGATGTTCTCTTCTACCGTGAAGAAGTACCGGACGAAGTCCTGGAACAAGACACCGATCTTCGACTGCCATTTAGCGGGATCGATGTGCCGCAGATCAATCCCGTCAACCGAGATACTGCCTGAGTCCGGGTCGTAGAATCGGCACAGCAGCTTCACCAGAGTGGACTTCCCGCAGCCGTTGGGGCCTACCAGCGCTATCACCTGCCCCGCTCCCACCGTCATATCCACACTCTTCAGAACCGGGATCCCATTCTGCGTCCTTTCGCCATTCCGCTGCGCTTCATCGCTTGCGGACGACGGATAGCTGAATGTGACGCCATCGCAGCGGATGGACTCTCCAAGGTGGTCAGGAGCCTGCGCTTCCGTCGGATGCGCCACCACTTTCGGCTTGAGCGCAAGGAACGTGCGCAGATGCTGCAGAAACAGCGTGTGCTCGTACAGAGAGGACACACCCCTCAGAGTCAGTTGCAGAGCGCTGAAACCGCTCACAAACGCCTGATAGTACATAACTAGAAAACCGGGTTTGAGCTGGCGCTCAAGCGCCGCCATCGCCACCACAAAGAGGCAGCCGAAAAGCGCGGCCGTCGCCACGGCCTCCAGGAACAGGTCTACCCCTGCCTTCTTGCGAAGAGCGTCGAATCGGATGGTCCGGATGCGCTCGCGGCCACTGCGATATACCCCACGGAGGTAATCCCCCAGATTGAACAGGCGAACTTCCTTGGCATATTCCGCGTCGGTGAGGAGGAAGTTGAGATACCGCGTGTGACGTTCACTCTCGGCCAACTGCTGGAGAATCTCACGCCAGCGGCGGGCGTACCTGACACGAAACAACGCACCCGGAAGCGCCACGAGGAACAGTATCAGAGCAAGAACCCAGTTGTATGCAACAACCAGGCACGCAATGCCCACGAGAGTTATAGTCTGCTGCACAAGCTGGACAAGGCTGGCCACCACTGCAGTCGGCCTGGAGGCAGCTTCAAACTGGGCCTGATGAAGTGTGTCGAAGTACCGCGAGTCTTCGTAGTACGCGATATCCACTTCAGTGGAGTGCTTCTGGATTCGATGCGCGATCTCGTCGGTAACCAATTGCGACTGGATATCCTGAACCAGTTCCGATATAGCCCTGCACACGACCGCCAGCAGGGCAACGCCTCCCGCTGTTGATAAAAGCAGAACCAGTTGCAGAAGCTCGCCGCGTTCCACGACCACGTCGACGATCCGCCCCAGGAGGAGCATCGCCGCCAAAGGGACCATCCCCTGGATCACAACCAATCCAAGGCTGGTCAAGGCCAACCACGGGTGAACCCGCCAGACTATGCCAACTCCGAAAGCAAAATCTCGAAAAAGGGTCGAGAGCTTGTTCATTAGCGCAAACGCCTCTCCAGCAGACCGGAGCGGAGCCACAAACCGCCGCCCCCAGTATGTGCTTCGACGTCACAGGGCTGGTTTCCTTTGGGAGTGGCGCTAGCCAATGCATAACCGCCACGCAAGAACGGGCCCCCAGGACACCTGATACTGGAGGCCCGCTGGACAAATCGGCTCTGTCTATCCCAGGTTACTGGGCCACGGACTAGTGGTATACTTTCCATGGGTGCTCCTCCTATGACGTTGTCTCTCAATACACATCATAAGAGAAGAGAGCACCAAATTCCTTTTTACACACAATAAAACTACGCTACCCCAACACATTCTCATTATATATCACCTAGCATCGCCCGTAATGACCAATAGAGCAACATGGCGAGCGGCTTAACTAGTTTGACTCCAAACACTCAGCCCCTCTATACAGGCAAACAACATCCCTCGGGCTTCCTATGTGGTGATACTTCGGCAAGCCTCCACGGACGATCCACCCCTGAGCCACTTGAAGACAAAGCCCCCAGACTCGACGAGTCTGGGGGCTTTGTCCGCAACGCTAAGGAGTGGTCTTGCGCAGTTCCCGGCAGGCCGGCGTTTGGCCTGTCGGGAACTGTTATCGGTTAGTCATCGAAAGGACTACTGGACCGCGATGGTCCCTCTGTTTCTCATGCCGCTGCTAAGATTCTCGAAGTCAACAGTCCCGATGTTCTCTCTGAGGTTCTTCCCTGCCTGACTGGGTTTGAGCTCAATGCTCCAGTCAATCATCAGGCCATCAGAACCATTGTTAGTTATCGTTGTGTCTTTGACATACAGAATGCACTGGCTATTCTGCAGAACCACATCGGTGCCAGGCACATAGCCTGTGCCCCAACTGGTGTTTGTATCGTTGCGCAGGAACACTCTCTTCTGCGAGATGTCGTAGAACACATACACAGAGTTCGCTGCGCTGCTGCCGACGAGCATCTGGAAGTAGAACACCTTCATGTCCTTGTAGCCGTTCTCATCTGAGAACAGTGTGGTAAACACAGTCGGCACGCCCGTCGCAACTATGCCGGTCGAAGGCGTCACACTCACACTGGTCGGAGCAACCGGGGTGAAATACATGCCCAGTCTTTTGGGCCCGTCAAACAGTCCGCTCATGTCACTGGCCTGCATCCATGCGCTCAGACTCTTGCCGTCCATAACGGGCTTGAGCCTCACTGACCAGGATACTGTCAGGTCATTGCCCGACCCGCTTATGGTGGTGTCCTTGACGTAGAGCTCGCACTGGCTGTTGGACAGAGTCACGTCCGTCCCCGGTGAGTAGCCGACCCCCATGCTTGTCCCAGCATCGTTGATCAGGTATAGGCGGTTCAGCGCACGATCATATATCACCTGCGCTGCATTCACCGGACTCACTGAATCGCTGATCAGCAAGCGGCACCAGCGCAGGTCGCCGTACCCGTTGCTGTCCCGGTAGACACTGGTGATGGTGGTAGCGCTGTCAATAACCAGCGAGGCATCGTTGGGGTCCACGCTGATCACCTGAGGCGCCACATTGCTCTGTATGGTCACACTGTTGTCGAGGCTTGTCGAAGCCAGGTTCTCATTTCCTGCCACATCTTCGCACATTCCGGCAGCAATGCTTACCGTGATTGTTCCGGATTGAGTCATGCCACTGACCGCGATCTCGTAGGTCTGGTGGTCTCCGGTGTCTCTTGCCACGGCCGTTGTCGCTCCGGCAGTCCCGGACAGTGTAACACAGTAGCCTGAGAATCCAGGGATCGGCTCGCTGAAGACCGCGGTGAAGTAGACCGTGGCGCTTGAGCACGGGTCGCACTGGATGGTAGACTGGTTGATCGTCACGGTCGGGACTATACCGTCTAACACCGTGAATCCGTTTGTCAGAGTTCCGGATCGTCCGTCTGGATTGGCGACAACGACGTCCCACGTCCCCAGGGTCTTGTTGAACAGATCGAACTTGCAGGTGATCTGCGTGTCGCTGACAACTACTATGTCATACGCTGATACGCTCGTCTGCCCGGTCCTTGTGAGCGTGATTGCCGCGCTGGATGCAAAGTTGGTTCCAGCAAGATCGGTGATGACCGTGGTTCCGCCATTGCGGCCATTGTCCGGGGTGATCGACGATACTGACGGCCACACATCGGTGTTTCCAGGGCCTATTGCGTAGAAGAACGAGTCATAGGAACCCACATACACGGTTCCGTCGGCGCCGATTGCCGGTGAACCATCGACCCAAAGTCCGGTCCCGTAACTCCACTTCTGGCTTCCGTCGGGGTTGACAGCGTATACATTGCCGTCGCCTGAACCAACATATACTGTTCCGTCACTGTCTATAGCGGGGGATGACAGCGACCCCGCGCCGAGGTTGAATGCCCACTGCTGGCTGCCGTCGGGATTGACAGCATACAGGTATCCGTCGAACGACGCGGCATAGATGGTTCCATCAGATCCCAACGCGGGAGAGGAATCCACACAGTCGCCAGTCTCAAACCGCCACTGCTCGCTGCCATTCGAGTTGATGGCGTAGAGGTTGAAGTCATCTGATCCTACGTAGACTGTCCCGTCGGCGCCTATGGCCGGCGAAGAGCTGACCCAATCGCCGGTGGCAAAACGCCACTTCTGGGTGCCATTGGGGTTGATCGCATACAGATAGTTGTCTGTCGAGCCGGCATATATGGTGCCGTCAGAGCCGATAGCCGGACTCGATACAAACTCGCCGTCCGACCCAAATCGCCACTTCTGAGTGCCATCAGGGTTGACAGCATACAGGTAGTTGTCGCTGCATCCAACGTATACTACGTTGTCCAGCCCAACTGCCGGTGACGAGGCTACGAAGCCGCCAGTAGCGAACCGCCACTGCTGAGTGCCGCTGGGGTTGATGGCGTAGAGATAGTTGTCACAGGAGCCAACATACACCATACCATCAGGGCTGATGGCGGGACTGGAGAAGACATAAGAGCCTGTCTCAAAGTTCCATTTCTGGGTGCCATCAGGGTTCATCGCGTAGACGTTTCCGTTCCACGAGCCGAAGTAGACCGTTCCGTCCGCTGCGGTGGCGGGTGAGGAATAGACATAGTCTCCGGTGGGGAAGCGCCACTTCAGGGTTGGCGTGGCCGGGCCGACGAATGGAGAGGCGCTGCTGTGCTGGAGATCGCGGCGGAACATCCGCCAGTCCCCCTGAGCGCTTGAGGTCCAGTCGTAGGTTACTTCGTTGTCGGTGCTGCTTGAAGCGATATTGCCATTTCCAGCAGCATCGTGGGCAACTGCGGCATCGATTGCGGCAATCACGGTACCCACATCATACATGCCGCTGACGGCGACTACATAGTCGGTGCCACTGCCTGTGACTACGGCAGTGACGGCTCCGGCTGTTCCCGAGAGCGTTACGTCGCCAGTCGCGAAGTCCGCTACAGACTCGCTGAATACAACCGCGAAGTTGATGGTGGAATTGGCCGTAGGATCGGCCTGCTCCGACGCCTGATCAATGGTAACGGTCGGAGACACGTTGTCATAAGACACTGAGTTGTCGGCGCTTGCGGATGCGGCATTCAGGTTACCCGACGCATCCTGTGCTAGATCGGCGGCCAAGGTCGCGACTACCGTTCCCGACTGAGACATTCCAGTGACTGCTACATTGTAGATTCTGCCGCTTCCTGTCACTGTCCCGGTGGTTGCCCCCGCAGTACCCGAGAGGGTGACGTCGCCGGTCGCAAAACCAGTCACATTCTCACTGAATACAACGGAGAAGTTGAGTGTGGCGTTGCCACTCGGGTCGGCCTGACCGGCAGCCTGGTTGATTGTAACTGATGGGCGCACGTTATCATAGGTCACTGTTCTGTCGGTGCTGGTGGAGACCTGGTTGGCCTCTGCGCCGGCGTTGTGCGCAACTCCCGCCGGAATACTGACAAGGACAGTTCCGCCCCTGGTCATACCAGTAACGGCCACATTGTACGTGGTTCCGCTGCCGGTGACCGTCGCGGTTGTCGCAAGGGCCGTGCCGCTGACAGTTACGTCCCCCGAGGCGAAATCATCAACCGATTGGTTGAATACCGCGGTGAAGTTGATGGGCGACGCGTTGGTCGGGTCAACCTGTCCCGCAGCCTGGTTGATAGTTACGGTCGGCGCCAAGGCGTAGGCCGCTTGCGACATGGCCAAAACCATCAGACCCACTAAGCATACAGCCAGTGGCCATGTGCGCACCATTCTTGCAATACTCCTCTGTACTACACTCATTTCCTCTTCCTCCCTTTTCCCAGATCTAGCTGGGTGTCCGACTATACTAAACGCCTTTTACAACACTGCTGGTTTCCCTGTCAGCGCGAAGGCCATGCCCTGCGCTCACAGTGACTATTATACGTTCAGGCGGACAAAGGAAATATGCGTATGACTACGCATTATTCAGAATGTTTCACGATTCTTAGGGAACGCAATACGTAGTAGTTGGGGGTTGCTGAAGCTGGAATGCGCACTAGTTGGATTTGAAGCTGCCGAAGAGTATTCTGGACGCGGATAGAACCCGTCAAACAACAGGCTGCAATGGTTTGTGGAGTCTCGAAGGAGATTGCGATCTTAAGGATTGGGGCTGTGGTGGGCGATACTGGATTCGAACCAGTGACCCCTTCGGTGTGAACGAAGTGCTCTCCCACTGAGCCAATCGCCCGCGCCACCAACATAGGTATTATAGAACAAGAATGGCGCGTAGTCAATAATCTGCGTCGCCTCACGAGAGAATGTTACCGAACCGACTTTTCTGAGGCCGTGATCGGTTACGGCGTCCATCTCTTCTGGTGGGTCTGTCGCAGCACTGCCAGCGGCATTCTGAGGCCAACGACTGGCGCTTCGCCGGGCCATCGACGTTACACGGCGCGGCCATACAGCTGCATCTCAGACTCGGCATGATGCGCCACGGGTACCAGGGGTCAAGGAGAGCGCCATGGTAAGATCCTCTCGCGAGGCAATACGTGATCCGCTCCGAGTTCGAGAGAGTTCCGGTCGCCAAGTGGTCGAAGGAAACGAAAGCAGAGTTAGTAGTTTGTTTCCAGTACAATTTCGGCGGTTGTTGCGAATTCGCCTAGACTACCGCCAGAATGGGTGCTATAATGAATATAGAAATACAGGCCGTCGGGTTGACTGGAGGACACATAACTACAAATGAGATCCTTCATCAAGTGTAACTGTGGCCACAGAGTGCTGGCTAAAGATGTACTGCAAACAGGCTACTACCTCCGGCTGATCGGCCCAAGCTTCGTATACGTCAAGTTCAGATGTTCCCGCTGCAAGAAACTGGGCGAGCAATTCGTGCGCCAGGAAGAGTGGGAAGACGGAATCCTCAGTGAGACCCAGACCGAGATAAGCGTCGAAGAGAAAGAGCGCTTCGACCGTATGGGCAAGATTGAGCTCAACGAGTGCATAGACGCCCATTTTACCCTCGACCACATTACAAGCGTAACCGACTTGCTCGAAGCCATAGAACAAGCCACCAGGTAGACCACCTCTCCCGAGGAATAGCGCGCCAGATGCGTTCTGACGCCTGCATTCCTTGTCTGTATCCCACCGTATTCCTGCCGTCTACTGCTTCATATTCTGCCGGTTATTGCGTCTCTCATCCCATGTTAAGAAAAAAACATCAAGAAAATGCATAATACTTGTTTACAAAACCGAAGTTGGGTGCTATAATCCCCACAGCTACAATCGGCGTGAGCAAGCCTTCGCTGCATCGATGTAGGCTGTTAAGTAGTTCGTCCGTGAGAGGCGAACACGTTGTACGCAGGTCAAAGGAGGGTGTGGTTTTGCAGAGTGGTGTAGTGAAGTGGTTCAACGATGCTAAAGGGTACGGGTTCATATCCACGGGCGAGGGGAAAGATATTTTCGTTCATTATTCCTCGATCGACATGGATGGCAGGAAGACCCTGTACGAAGGTCAGGAAGTGGAGTTTGAGGTAACCGAGGGTCCGAAGGGCCTACAGGCCTCGAGCGTCCAGAAGAAGTAGGTCAGGCCGACTCGACACCGGCTCCCCAACGGGCATTGGGGACCGGAAATGAAGCCTCGATTTTGAACCGAACCTGAATACTGAGGTATCTCCACTCGGGTGCTCTTCCCGAGATGGTGTGGTGAGTTGTCGCAGTGAAGTCCTCGCTGTTTGCACAAGTCTGTTGTTGAGGGTGTTTTTGCGCCTCATCACAGGCTTCGAGCACTCGTATAGCAGACTACGATCGTCGCACCAGCCCTCTTCAACGTCTGCGCTGCCTCGCTTAGGGTGCTGCCGGTGGTGAATACGTCATCGACTAGAAGCACTCGCTTTCCCACGATGGCGGACGGCTTGGTCACGCTGAAAGCGCCGCTGAGATTGGTCCGCCTTTCCTCAAAACTGATCTCCACCTGATGGGCCGTTCGCTTGGGCTTCACGAGCACGGTATCATCGAACCGAAAGCCCTTTCCCGCGCACAGAGCCATCGCAATGTCTGCTGCCTGGTTGAAACCCCGCTGAGTCATCCGCTGGGCATCGATGGGAATCGGGATGACAACATCCATGGACTCAGGAAGACCAACAACCCCGAACTGCTCAATCATAAGCCTGGCAACTGGAGCGGCCAGCGTCCTGCATCCGCGATACTTCATCGCGTGAATAGCCTCGCGGAGCGCTCCGTCGAAGACCCCTGCGCTGCGAGCATAGTCAAAGCCGGGCTGGTGGTCGAGGCAGTGACGACATCTGTAATCCTCACACGGCACACCGCACACCCGGCACAGCGGCGGCTCCAGCCGGAGTATGCTTTGGTAGCATTCCTCGCAGAAGCAGTTGGAGTCCAGCCGTCCACAGATCGCACACTGAGGTGGATAGATGAGGTCGAGAGCGCCGGTGATGATGTCATTTCCCGCGCGCCATAGAGGATTGCTTCCGCAGAACTTCACCGTAAGTGTCCTTCCACAATGCAACTGCTACTGAGGATTCGCCCGCATCAGACTTTGAAGCGGATGTAGACCACGTCTCCATCCTGCATAACGTATTCCTTGCCGTGAAGCTGAACTATGCCCTGCGCTTTGGCGTCTTCCCAGCTTCCGGCCTTCTCTATCTCGGCGAAGTTGGCGACCTCGATCCGGATGAAGCCTCTGGCCAGGTCGGAGTGGATGGTTCCGGCCGCTTCCACGGACTTGCCGCCCTGGCGCAAAGTCCACGCGCGGACTTCCGGCTCGCCAGCGGTGATGAACGATATCAGCCCAAGCAGCCTGTAGCACTCGCGAATAAGCGCGCTGCGAGCGGGCTCTGCAATACCCATCGACTGCAGAAACTCCGCCTCGTCCTCGTCCGACAACTGCGAGACTTCCATCTCAACACTCGCGCACAGAACCAGGTTGAAGATAGCAGGGCCCAGATTCCAAGCTGCAAAGACATCCTTGCCCAGCATATCCTCCGAGATATTGAGGACCGTGACGACGGGTTTGAGGGTGAGGAAGTCATAGCTGCGAACGGTCTTCTGCTCTTCGTCCCCCAAGTCAAGGTCTTTCAGCGAGCCGCCGGACTCAAGAACGTCCTTCAGACGCTGCAGCAGGTCCATCTCCATTGTGGCTGGGGTAGTGGCACCCTTCTTGACACCATGAAGCTGCTTCTCTACTCGCTGCATCCGGTTCTCAACAAGCTGCAGGTCGGCTATCAGAAGTTCGTCGCTCATCGTCTGGGCATCTGCCGCGGGAGTCGCAGGCTCTCCCGTGATATCCGGGAAACCGCGAACCACGTGCACCAGAGCGTCCACCATGCGAACGTCGATGAAGAAGTCGGACCCGAACTTCGTGCGGCCATCTTCGCCAGATAGCTTGGCTGCGCCGTCCACAAACTCGATGCTGGCGTATGTTATCTTCTTGGGATGGTACTGGGCTGAGAAGTAGTCAATGCGGGAGTCGGGAACGTGTACAACTCCAACGTGACTCTTCCCACTGGACATACCGCCAATTTCAACCTTGACAGTCCCGCGGGTCAGCGCCCCAAACAGAGTTGTCTTGCCCGAACCCGGCAGGCCGATTATTCCGACTTTCATCTGAGTCTAGGCCTCCATCACGATTGGCACGATCACGGGGCGGCGGTGGGTGCGCTCGTAGAGGAACTTCGCCAACGACTTCTTGCACACGGCGGCAACTTCGTCCAACAGTCCCCCGCTGGGATCCTCAAACACCCCATCAAGTCGCTGTCGGATGACAACCTTCGCTTCCTCGAAGAGGGACTGACCAGCTTCCTGCTCGGCAAAACCCTTCGCGAAGAAGTCGGGGCCGGATACCAACGAAGGCTCCTCGACGTCGATGCCAATTACCATCACGACCACGCCGTCTTCGGCGAGGTGCTTGCGGTCTCGGAGGACGACATCTTCAACGTCCCCCACCCCAAGTCCATCGACCATCACGCTCCCACATGCCACCCTGCCGACAACCTCGGCACTCTCGCTCGTGAACTCAAGAACGTCGCCGATGTTAAGAGCAAAGATGTTTTCCTTGGCATAGCCCATTGCCTGAGCGAGGGCCGTGAAGCGGTGGAAGTGGCGCTGCTCACCGTGCACCGGTACCAGCAGCTTGGGCCGAACAAGGTTCATCAACAGCCGGATGTCTTCCTGGTTGCCGTGGCCTGAGACGTGGACCTTGGTATACGGTTCGTAGACAACTTCGGCGCCCTGCTCAAAAAGGCGGTTCACAGTCCGCAGGATCAGGTTCTCGTTGCCGGGAATAGGGGTCGCACTGATGATAACCGTATCGCCCTCTTTGATGTTCACATACTTGTGCTCTTCCTGAGACATCTTGGAGAGGGCCGACAGAGGCTCGCCCTGGCTGCCGGTCGTAACTATAACTGTCTTCGAGGCCTTGACGTCGTTGATCTCATTCGCATGCAGCCTGGTGCCCTCGGGCACGTTCAGGTACCCAAGCTCCTCGGCTATGCGGCAGTTCTCCGACATGCTACGGCCAATCACCGCAACCCGCTTGCCGAACTGCGCCGCAATATTGTATATCTGCTGGACTCGGTGCAGGTTCGAGGCGAAAGCCGCTATGATAATACGCCCGGGGGCTGTCGTGAATATCTTGGCAAAGGATTCGCCCACAAGGCTCTCGCTCTGGGTGAAGCCGGCACGCTCGACGTTGGTGCTATCGCACAACATCGCCAGAACTCCCTCGTCGCCGAGTTCCGCATATCTGCCGATGCTGGCTACCTTGCCGTCGATGGGAGACTGGTCGAACTTGAAGTCGCTGCTCTGGAAGATCGTGCCCACGGGGCACTTGATGGCCAATCCCAGGGCATCCGGAATACTGTGGGACATCCGCAGAAGCTCGACCTTGAAATCGCCGAGTTCCAGCACGTCTCCAGCTTCCACCACGTTCAGCCGGGTGGTTTCCACCATTCGATGCTCAACAAGCTTGTTGTTCACGAACCCCAGCGTGAGGGCGGTGCCGTAGACCGGCACATCCAGTCGCCGCAGGACGTAGGGCAGCGCGCCGATGTGATCCTCGTGGCCGTGGGTCAAAATAATCCCGACCACCTTGTCAGCATTCTCCTCGAGGTAGGTGATATCCGGGATAACGATGTCAACTCCCAGCATCCACTCGCGCGGGAACATCAGCCCGCAGTCAACGACTAGTATGCTCTCGCCGTAGACGTACGCGGTCATGTTCTTGCCTATCTCGCCCACGCCACCAAGCGGGATTACCTGGAGTTTGCCACTACTGTAGTTCTTGAGCTTAGTTGCTCGCATGTGTGATTTGTCCTCTAGCTTCGCTATGTATCTTTCTTTGTGTTACGACTTCGGCTTTATGTAGCCGCGTTCTATGGCCATCTCGGCAATCTGGACAGCGTTGAGCGCGGCGCCCTTGCGGATGTTGTCCGCCACAACCCACATATCGAGGGTGTTGGGGCTGCACTGGTCTTCGCGAATCCTGCCGACATACGTTGGGTCGGTATTCGCGGCAAACAGCGGCATCGGATACTTGCCGTTCGCCGGATCGTCTATCACTTCTATTCCAGGCCAGCCGGCCAGAGCCGTGCGGGCCTCGTCGGCGCTGATGTGCTTGTCGAACTGTACGTTGATCGACTCGCTGTGGGCCTTCATCACAGGCACGCGAACGCAGGTCGCGGAAACTGCTAGGTCCGGGATACCGAAGATCTTGCGAGCTTCCTTGATCATCTTGATCTCTTCGCCGTAATAGCCATCAAACTCGTTCTTGATTCCGCTGATCTGCGGGATCACATTGAGCAGAATCTGGTGAGCGTACTGTTCGATAGTCAGTTCGTTGCCAGCGACGTAGTCTTCGATCTGCTTCTGAAGCTCCTTCATCGCGGCGCTGCCCGTGCCTGAAACCGATTGGAAGGTGGTCACGACAACTCTCTTCAGCCCCGCCAGCTTGTGAAGGGGCGCAAGAGCGTGGACCATCTGGATCGTGCTGCAGTTCGGGTTGGCAATAAAGCCCTGGTGCGCGGCCATCGCCTCGGGATTGACCTCGGGCACAACCAGCGGCACGCGGCTGTCCATTCGGAAGTCATCGCCATTGTCTATCACGAACGCCCCACGCGCAACAGCTTCCCAGCCGTACAACTGGCTGGCGCCCTTTGCGCCTTCGGTGCCCGCGAAGAACGCTATGTCGATATCATCAAACGCTTCCGGAGTGGTCGCGAGTACATTCAACTCGACTCCGTCAACTACCTGCTTCCTTGCGGACCGAGCAAGTATCACAATCTCAGATGCAGGGAAATTCCTCTGCCGAAGAACCTTCACCATCTCTTCGCCGACTGCGCCGGCCCCTACTACAGCAACTCGAAATGCCATTCCAAGTACCCCCGTCAATGTAACTAGATTAGGTTGTCCAGTCCGTAGACCAGCCCCTCAAGAGCCAGGACCTTGCGAATAGCCAGCAGGACTCCCGGCATGAAGCTCGACCTGTCGAGCGAGTCGTGACGGATGGAGAGCATCTGCCCCATCCCGCCAAATAGCACTTCCTGGTGCGCCACCAGCCCAGGCAGCCTGACGCTGTGGATCGGCACGTTGTTGTGTTCCTCACCCCGCGCAGGATCACCAACGCAAGGCACTTGCCAATCGATTCCCGCAGACTTCCTTGCGGCGTCCACAAGCTCAGATGTCTTTATCGCGGTCCCGCTGGGCGCATCTGCCTTCTTGTCGTGGTGAAGCTCGATGATCTCAACGGCAGGCATGTACTTCGCCGCCTCCGACGCGAACTTCATCATCAGAACCGCGCCAATAGCGAAGTTGGGCGCAACTATTGCCCCGGTCTTGTTCTCCGCGGCAACTTTGCCGATCTGGGCTATCTCCTCGGGAGTGATCCCCGTGGTTCCGATGACAGCGCGCACACCGCGCTCCAAGCACAACTTGGTGTCTGCAAATACGAACGGCTTCGCGAAATCAACAACCACCTGCGGTTTGGCTTGATCCAGCATAGCCTCGAAGTCGGCTTCTACAGTCACATCCAGACCCTCGATGCCCACAAGTTCGCTGATCCTGGTTCCTGACCACACCACATCAACCGCGCCCACGAGGGTCATGTCGGCAGCTCCGGCAACCGCCCGAACCACCTCCTGCCCCATTTTTCCGCAGGCGCCAAATACTGCAACCCTGGTTTTGTCTACCATATCAAGTGAACCTCGCTATGACTATGAACCATTAAAAGGCCCTATTGCTGCGAGTGCGAAGCCCTGGCCATCGAATAGCTGTTGGGCTACCCGGGCCACTTCTTCTTTATCGACTTTGGCCATCCTGTTGATGGTCTCTTGCAACCTCAAGAGCTTGCCGAAGTAGAACTCGTTCTTGGCAAGCCTGGTCATCCTGTTGGACATGCCTTCCTGGCTGATCACCAGCGCCGCGCGTATCTGGTTGTGAGCTCGCTCCAGTTCATCATCGGTCACGCTGTTTTTGGCAATGTCGGCGCATTCGGCTTTGGCCAACTCCAGCACCTGATCCAGCTTGTCCAGTGTAGTTCCGCCATATATTACAAACGCTCCACCGTCAGCGTAGGATGACGCGTACGAACCGATGCTATAGGCAAGTCCCCTGCTCTCGCGGATCTCCTGGAACAGCCTGGAACTCATGCCCGCTCCAACCACCGCATCCGTGGCAGCCATGGCGTATTTCGCCTCATTGCCCTGCGCGAACGCAGGTGTTCCGAGGCAGAAGTGGACTTGTTGAGTATCTTTGCTCAGGCGGGAGTCCTCGCGGCTGAAGAGCAACGGTTCCGCAGAACGCTTCTTCCCGACTCCATCGAAACCATCAAACAACTCCCGCACAGTATCCACGAGCTCACGGTGGCTGACGTTGCCCGCCGCCGCAATCACCGTTGTGTTGGGCTGGTAATGAGAGTCCACATAGCCAACGAGGCCATCTCGGGTGATAGCCTTTACTGTCTCTGCTTTACCCAGGATGGGCTTTCCGAGAGGGTGAGCAGGCCACATCACATGGGCCAGGAGTTCGTGGACCTTTTCCTCGGGGGAATCCTCGGAGTGGTTGATCTCATCGAGAATAACACCCCTCTCCCGGTCTATCTCGGCCTGGTCAAAGACCGAGTTCCGGATCATGTCCGCAACTATGCCGAGCGCCCCGTGCAGGTGCTCCGTGAGCATCTTCAGATAATAGCAGGTGAACTCTTTGTCTGTGAACGCGTTCAGATGGCAGCCGAGGCGGTCCATGTCGTCCGCAATCTTGCGCGCGGTCCGTGTCTTGGTGCCTTTGAACATCATGTGCTCAAGGAAATGGCTGATCCCACGGACGTCCTCGGCCTCGTCTATAGACCCAACCTGGAACCACACGCCAACGGAAACGGAGTCCACGTAAGGCACGTATTCGCTTACTATTCGCAGCCCGCTGGGCAGGACTGTCTTGTTCAGGGACAACTCAGATCCCAAGTTTTGATCTCCAATCGTGCGCCGGTGCGCTATCACCTAAAAAGCCACTGGAACAGCGCCAACGATTTTGCCCGCGAGCGCTGTCCAAGTGGCCTCGAACTGAGCTACTAACTAACCCTTCGGTCGAAACCTGGCCCCGGGGCCGTCATCGTCTCGTCGCGGAGAGAATCCACCTCTGTCTCTATCTCTAGGTGGTCCCGATGGGCGTCCGCCGCCGCTCCTGCCCCCACTGCTTCTGGGTGGGATCTGCGAGATGTCCATATCCAGTCTGGTAGTCAGTCTGACCTTACCGTCATCGCCGACTTCTATCACCTTGACCGTCAGCTCGTCACCGATCTTGCACACATCCTCAGTAGCATTGACACGCTGGTCAGAGAGCTGCGAAATGTGCACGAGGCCGTCCTTGCCGGGCATTATCTCGACGAACGCGCCGAATGCCTCGGTTCTGGTCACCTTGCCTGTAAAGACCTCGCCCACCTTGATCTCGTGGGTCAGGTTTTCGACTATCTTCTGCGCGCGAACCGCTCCATCAGCATCCGAACAAGTTATATATACCCGTCCGTCCTGCTCTATAGACAGCTTCGCGCCAGTCTCGGCTTCGATCTTCTTGATGACTCTGCCACCAGGTCCGATAACCTCTCCGATTCGCTCCGGCTCGATCTGAACCATCAGCACTCTAGGCGCATACTGGCTCAGTTCCTCTCTGGGAGCGGGGATCGCAGCGGCAATGACTTCGAGAATCTCGATCCTGCCGGTCCTTGCCATCTTGATAGCCTGGGAGACAATCTCCATATCCAAGCCATCTACCTTGGTGTCGACCTGAATGGCGGTTATGCCGTTGCAGGTTCCGGTGACCTTGAAGTCCATGTCGCCGGTGAAGTCTTCAAGCGCCTGAATGTCCGTGAACAGCACTTTCTTCGTACCGTCGGTGACCAGGCCAATGGAGATGCCGGCAACCGGTTCCTCTATCTTCACGCCGGCATCCATAAGGGCCAGTGTGCAGCCGCAGGTGCTTGCCATCGAGGTGGAGCCGTTAGACCCCAGCACTTCGCTGGTAAGCAGTATGGTATAGGGGAAGTCCACATCGGTCGGAACAACCGGTCGCAGAGCCTTCTCGGCAAGCGAACCGTGCCCAACTTCTCTCCTGCCCGCGCCACGGATCGGGGAAACCTCGCCCGTGGAGTACGGCGGGAAGTTGTAGAAGTGCAAGAAGCGCTTCTTGGTGTCTTCCTCAAGGGTGTCGATGATCTGGCTCTCGTCCATCGAGCCAAGGATCAGAGCGGTAAGGACCTGAGTCTCTCCTCTGGAGAAGAGTCCCGAACCGTGCACTCTGGGCAGAATCCCGACCTCGCACTTGAGAGGCCTGATCTGATCCATCGCTCGGCCGTCCGGCCTGCGTGAATCTTCCAGGATCATCTTCCTGACCTGCTTTTTGATGAGCACCCAGACTGCGTTTCCAAGCTCGGATTCCCTTCCGGGATAGTCCGGGGCGAGGAATGCTGTGAGTTCATCGCGAAGCTGGAAGATGGAGCTGTCCTTCTCGCTGGCTTCGGGATTATTGAGAGTTGCAATGATCTTGTCGTTGACTTTCGCGCCAAGCTCAACCAGCAGGTCTTTGTCGACCGCTTCGCGGTGAACTGCAACCTTGGCCTTGCCGATCCTGCCGATAAGCTCCAACTGCGCGTCTACTAGTTTGTCGCAGGCGGTCAGCGCTATGTCGATCGCCTCGATAACCACATCTTCCGGAGTCTGCTTGGCTTCAAGCTCTATCTCCAGGACTTTGTGGTTCTTGCCGGCGACTATGAGTTCCATGTCGCTGGCTATGATCTGGTCGAGGGACGGGTTGATTACGAACTCGCCATCCACTCGGCACACTCTGACACAGCCGATGGGGCCGTCCCAGGGGATGTCGGATATTGCAAGCGCGGTCGAGGCGCCGAACACCGCAAGCATGTCAGCCGGGTTCTCCGGCTCCATTGACAGGGGCATGGCGATGAGCTGCACGTCGTTGCGCATGTATTCGTCAAACAACGGCCTGATGGGTCTGTCGATCAGGCGGGAGGTCAGAACTGCCTTTTCAGAGGGTCTGCCACCACGCTTCGAGAATCCGCCGGGAATCTTGCCCACAGCGTATTTTCTCTCTTCGTAGTCGCACAACAGGGGGAAGAAGGACATGTCCTTGCGGGGCTTGCTGCTCATACAGGCAGTGGCCAGGACCATAGTGTCTCCGCAGGAGATGACCACCGATCCATTCGCCTGCATTGCTACATGCCCATGCTCGATGGTTATGAGCTTGCCGTCAAGCTCAACGTCTACCTTAGTGATTGCCATTAGTTTTGCTTTCTCTCCTTGCACAAATGGCGCTCTTGGCCATTTGCGTTCGCTTCGTGGTGAACGCATCTGCGTTCATTCCACGACTTTTGTGCGCTGGTGGCGGCTCACCGCGCAAGTCTGTATTCGGTTGTGCAGAAGTTCGGTCCCAAGCTGGCAATGTTTCGGCATTTCCGCTTGCGCTCAAATGCCGAAACACCCGGAAACTTATCTTCTCAGGCCAAGCTTGGCAACTACCGCTCTGTAGCGATCGATGTCGGTCTTGGTGAGGTAGTTAAGCAGTCTTCTGCGCTGTCCGACCATCATCAACAGTCCGCGCCTTGAATGGTGGTCCTTTTTGTGAACCTTGAGGTGCTCGGTTAGCTGGTTGATCCTCGCGGTCAGCAGCGCAATTTGCACCTCCGGGGACCCGGTGTCTCCTTCGCGCTGCTTGTAATCGGCTATGATCTCGGTCTTTTTGTCTTTAAGCAGTGGCAATTGAATACTCCTCCATAATCAAAATGCAAAAGCCAATACGAGCGCACTTTGAGTCGCGCCCCGACTTTTGCATTCCGAGGTCCGAAATCGACCGGCCCCTGGCGGGGTTATCGTATCGCTTCGGATTGCTCGCCCGATGTCCTAAAAGTCTAATGAAAGTTTACCACACCCCCTGGGGGGTGTCAAACGTTGAGGGAGCCGAGGTTCTGGGTTTACCATTGATGTGGTACAGTTGGTGTTTGCGGATAAGGGCGTCTTTC
>CAZTAO010000036.1:0-33348 GCA_964611645.1 uncultured bacterium
CAATGGAGCACAGACCCCAAAATTGAAATTACACACTAGAATTGACACGACCGATAATGGTCACTATACAGCGAGCCCCGAATCCGGTAGAATTGTGCTATCCAACTGTTTTCACGATCCCTCCAGGTATGATACCCGGAGGGATGAGGACGGAGGCGCGAGTTATGAGCCACGAGAAGACTCTCGATATAGCCTGTGTGGGGATACTGGTGGCCGATACTATGGCCAAGCCTATTGAGAAGATGCCGGCTTGGCGGCAGTTGTCGCTGGTGGAACAGGTTGAGCTTCACGTGGGCGGGTGCGCGAACAACACCGGCACCGGCGCGGCGCTGCTGGGCATGCGGGTAGGCGTATTGGGCAAGGTTGGGCAGGATGGTTTCGGGGATTTCGTGCTCGGCCACCTGAAAGACGAGGGCATAGACACCCGCGGGCTGAAGCGGGATGACAAGGCCAACACCTCATTCACATTCGTGATGATAGCGCCGGACGGCGAGCGTGCGTTTTTCCATTATGTGGGCGCCAACGGCGAGTATAGTTATGAGGATGTGGATTGGAACGTCATTTCGGAATCCGGAATACTGCACGTAGCCGGGGCGCTGGTTATGCCGGGCCTTGATGGCGAACCAACCGCAAGGCTCCTGAAACGCGCCAAAAAGATGGGCGTGACCACTTGCCTGGACACCGTGTGGAACTCCTCAATCGATGGCTTCGCTACCCTCAAGCCGAGCCTTCTGTATCTGGACTATCTCCTGCCCAGCATCGATGAAGCCCGGCTGATGACCGGGCTGGAATCACCCGAGGAAGTGGCAGATGCTCTGCTGGCGGAGGGAGTTGGAACCGTTGCTCTCAAGATGGGCGCGGAGGGTTCGTTCGTAAAGAACCGGGTGGTGCAGGCGTATGTGCCGGCTTTCAAGGCGGAAGTAGTGGATACCAGCGGCGCGGGGGACGCGTGGATTGCGGGGTTCCTGACTGGAGTCCGAAAGAGCTGGGGGTTGGAGGCGTCCGCACGCCTGGGAAACGCTATGGGGGCGCTCTGCGTGACCACCATCGGGACCACCACCGGACTGCGGGGCTGGGATGAGACTGTCGCGTTTATGAAATCGGCTGAGATATTGGAGACCGAATGAGAAAGACTGGGTATGACAAGGAACTTCTCCTGAAGATGTATTCGCGGATGCTGATGGCGAGGCGGTTCGAGGAAGAGGTCAACCTGCTGTTCCTCAAGGGCGAACTGCCAGGAACGCTGCACCTGTATGTTGGGCAGGAAGCCGTGGCTGTGGGGGTCTGCTCTGCGCTTCGGCAGGACGACTACATCACCAGCACCCACAGGCCCCACGGGCACGCAGTCGCAAAGGGCGTCCCCACCCGCGCGCTTATGGCCGAGCTTTATGCAAAGACCACCGGCTGCTGCGGCGGGTATGGTGGGTCGATGCACATGGGCGACCTGAGTGTTGGGATGGTTCCGGCGATTGCAATCGTGGCCGGTGGGATTCCGGTCGCGGCGGGGATTGGGCTGGCATTCAAGCGGATGAAGACAGACCGAGTGGTCGGATGCTTCTTCGGAGACGGCGCGACCAACGAAGGAGCATTCCACGAAGGAGTGAACATGGCAGCCATCTGGGACTTGCCGGTGGTGTTTGTGTGTGAGAATAATCTCTACGGGGCCTCCACCCACGTCTCCCGTGTGACCAAGCTCAAGCACATCGCCGATAGAGCGGCCGGCTATGACATTCCAGGCGAGACCGTTGACGGAATGGATGTGATTGCAGTCTATGACGCGACCCTGAAAGCTGTGAAACGTGCAAGATCGGGCAAAGGGCCGACTCTGATCGAGTGCGAGACATACCGTTACCTCGGCCACTCCCGCACCGATCCCGGGGCCTACCGGCCACCTGATGAGGTTGCTGTCTGGAAAGCCAGAGATGCGATCCAGCAGCTTCGGACACGGATGCTGAAAGATGGCACGGCTACTGCCGCAGAGTTGGATGGCGTGGTTGCGGCGGTGGAGGCTGAGCTGCAGGATTCCATCGAGTTCGCAAGGCAAAGCCCCCGGCACAAGCCCGAGGACGCGCTGCTGAATGTCTTCGCGGGTCAGGAGGGCAACTGATATGCGCACTCTGACCATCGTTGAAGCCCTCAGAGAGGCCATCCGCGAGGAACTGGACCGGGACGAGCGGGTGTTCTGCATCGGTGAGGACATCGGCACACCCGGCGGCTGGGGCGGAGCGTTCACGGTTAACCTTGGAATGTCGGACATATATGGCCTCGACCGAATACTGGATACCCCGATTTCCGAAATCGGCCTTGCGGGGGTAGCCATTGGCGCTGCTATTGCGGGGCTGCGACCTATTGCGGACGTGCAGTACGGCGATTTTCTCTTCTGCATGATGGACCAACTTGCAGACCAGGCAGCGAAGCTGCGGTATATGTCGGGTGGGAAGCTTACCATCCCGATGGTTATGCGCGCGCCGGTCGGGGCAACCACCCGTGGCGCGCAGCACGCTCAGAGCCTGGAAGGGCTGTTCATACATATACCCGGGCTCAAGGTGGCTGTTCCATCGACTGCTTATGACTGCAAGGGCCTCCTCAAAACAGCGGTGCGTGATGATAACCCCGTCCTGTTCTTCGAGCACAAGCTGCTATATGGGTCCAAGGGCAACCGCGCGGAGGCCGGAGCGCTCAGTCCGGCGGGGGATGTGCCGGAAGAGGAATACCTGATCCCGTTCGGCGAGGCTGCGATCCGGCGAGAAGGCAGCGATGTAACTATCATCGGCAAGCTGGTGACAGTCTACCGGGCAATGGAGGCGGCGGGGATTCTAGCGATGCGAGGCATCGAGGCAGAGGTCATCGACCCTCGGACGCTTGTGCCTTTCGACTGGGGCACTCTCATTGAGTCGGTGAAGAAGACCGGGCGGCTGGTCGTGGTGGATGAAGAGCCGGGGACCGGAGGCTGGGCATCGGACGTAGCGGCGAAGGTCTCCCAGAAAGCCTTCGACTACCTGGACGCCCCGGTAATGACCGTAACCGCGCCGGATACGCCAGTCCCGTTCGCACCGGAGATGGAGAACTATTACCTGCCCGACGCCGCAAAGATAGTGCGCTCGGTGGAGGAGATTGTGTAGAATGAGATTTGAGCTAGATATCGACTACCCAGTTGAGAAGATGGAGGCGACTGCCCGGCGGTGGGAGGCGCGGCAGAAGTTCGCGTATTACGACCGAGTCCCCGTGCTGTTTTGCGCGGTGCCGAGGTTCTTCGCGCCTATCTTTGGGATTGAGTACAAAGAGTTCTTCAAGGATGCCGCGACCCAGTACTACTGGCAGCTTCAGTTCGCTAAGTTCAGGTTCGAGAACATACCGGAAGACTATTGCACCGAGCCTGCGATGTATGTGTCGCCGTATTTCGACAACGTGATGAACGCAAGCGCCCTCGGGGCCGAAATCGGCTGGTCGGACAACGAGACCCCGCGCGCGATTTCCACGATAAAGAACGTGGACATGGTCGACAGTTTCGAGATCGCCAAACCGGACTCCGGCCTGTGGGGAACAATGCTCAACTGGCGCGAGGAGATGAAGGGGTTCGCCAGGGACACCAGGATCACTTTCAGGGGCGAGCCGGGAGAAGTGAGGGTCGGGCCGCCGGTGGTCAGCGGAGAAGGGCCTCACATGCTGGCGGTTGATTTGGTGGGCGAGGACTTCTACTGGTGGATGGCAGAGTACCCCGAGACCTGCCACAAGCTCCTGGACAAGATCACCAGAAGCCTGATGGGCACTCAGGAGTTCTACGACAGGATGGAACCGTGGCATCGCGGCGAGTATGGCCTGGCGGAAGACGCAGCGCAGATAATGTCCGCGGAAATGTTCAGGAAGTTCTGCATACCCTACGACACGGCCTTGTACGAACGCTTCGGCGCGGGCCTGCCCAATGGTCGCGGTATGCATATGTGCGGAGACAGCACTCACCTGCACGAGTCTCTTCGCGATGACCTGAAGGTAACGGCGTTCAATATGTTCGGGTATCTGGTCCCACCGCAAGTGGCGGCAAAGAACCTCGGAGGGCGGATGCTGCTGGTTGGCAATGTAAACCCCATGCTGATGCTCACCGGCTCCAATTACGAGGTCAAGGCCGAGGCAATGGCGTGCCTGGAAGCTCTCGCCCCGTGCGGAGGGTTTGTGCTATCCGACGGCGCAAACGTCTGCCCCGGAACGCCACTGGAGAACCTGGCTGTCTTTACGGAAGCTGTTGAGGAGTATGGGATGCCGGAGACATGCGATGGCTGAGCTTCGGCTATGCTGCGGGAACGACGACAACCACACAGGCCGCAAGTTTGAACGCCGTGAGTTCCCGAAGCTACACACATAGGCACGGGGCTGCGGGAACTTACAGTGTTCGACCTTGATGAGCAGTGCGAGTCGGCGTTCCCGCAGCATAGAGCGCTCCCCATCCCCCTGCCCCTTCCCCAAGTTTGGGGAAGGGGAGTTGCAGGCTCCCTCTCCAAACTTGGAGAGGGTCGGGGTGAGCACAGTAATAGGAGAGGCGAATTCACTATGGTCAGAATGCGGGATATGCTCAAGGCGGCGGTTGCAGGCGGGTATGCTGTTGGTTACTTTGAGGCTTGGGACCAGTACTCATTCGAGGCTGTGCTTGAGGCTGCGGAGGAAGCGCGTTCGCCGGTGATTCTGGGCTTCGGCGGGGTGATGATGAATCAGGAATGGTTCGACGCCGGCGGCCTTGAAGCATTGGCAGTAATGGGGGAGAGCATTCTACAGGGGGCTGGCGTGCCGGTATCGTTCCTGCTCAATGAAGTCCAGACATTCGACCAGATCAAGCGCGGGCTGGCATTCGGTTTCAACGCGGTGATGCTGGACACCTCTCACCTGCCCCTTGAGGAGAACATCGAGCAGACCAGGAATGTGGTGGTAGCGGCGCGTGCGCATGGGGCCGATGCGGAGGGGGAGTGTGACCCGTTGCCCGATGCATCAGGGACTATGGGGCAACAGGCCGGCTCCAAGCTCACAGACCCGGATGAGGCCGCGGAGTTTGTTCGTGATACCGGCGTTGCCGCACTGTCCGTTGCGATAGGAAACGAGCACATTCGGACCCAGGGGGAGTCGGCCATCGACTTCGACCTGCTCGGCAGGATTCGCGATGCGGTGGATATCCCACTGGTGATCCACGGCGGCACCGGCTTCCCCGACAGCGCCGTGCCGCGAGCCATCGAACTGGGCGTGGCGAAGATGAATGTTGGCTCCATCCTGAAGCAGGTGTATCTGGAAAGCATCCGGCACAGCGCGATGTCGCTCCCCGATAAGCCCAACTTCCAGGAGCTAATCGGCTCGCGGAAGGCGGGCGACATACTGGTGCAGGCAAAGGCGCGGGTAAGGGCCGAAGTCATCAGGCGGATGAATGTCTACGGCAGCGCAGGAAAGGCTTGAGGCAGGACATGGCGACATTACTCTTTGGCTACGATGTAGAGGTCGGCGAACCAGATTCGGATATCACGCGCGCGTTCCTGAAGCAGGCAACCAAGGTGCACGGCGAATTCGACGCCCCATGCACTCTGTTCACAGTCGGGGTAACGCTGGAGAATAATGTTGACGCGTTCAAAGAGGCGGCTCAACGCTCCGAGCTATTCGATATTCAGTCCCACACCTACTCCCACTGCCTCCTCAAGACTGTCTGCCAGGACAAGGACGGAGAGATCACCTTATGGCCCGGCGGGTCGATCTCCGACATCGAGACAGAAGTCGGGCGCAGCGTGGATGTGACGCGGGAGTTGCTGGGGATTGAGGTGAAGGGGATCTGCGGGCCGTGGTGCTACTATCGCGGGCTCAGCGACCGCCCCGACATCCTCCAAGTCCTCCACGATAACGGCATCCGCTTCACCCGCACTTGGGGCCGCAACGAGAAAGACTGGCAACCGGTAGATATGTCGGTGCAGCCGTTCTGGTACAAACCGCAGGGATTTGGCGATATGCTGGAGATCCCTGTCCACGGCTGGCAGGACTGCATCTGGCGCGACGAGCACGGCTGGACCGATACCCAGGGCTTCCTCGCCTACCAGTGCGAGCTCGTCGATCAGGCGGTGGAGATCGATTGCGTGCTCAGCCTCTGCGCCCACGACTGGAGTTCCATCAAAGAGGACCCGGAGATGACCATAGTCGCAGGCATCCTCGCCCACGCGCGGGAACGGGGGATGAGGATTATGTCGTATCGGGAGTACTATGAGGAGCGGGTGGCAGACTCTGCTGGCGTCTAGAAGTGGGCCGTAGCCATCGGGACAGCTCTTTTCCAGACGACCCGCCCGCTTCGAGCCTCCAGCGCGGTCACAATCAACCCCTTCGTCCCGTAGCGGACCACAAACAAAGCCTCGCCCTGAAGCTGGATATCCCACAACCCGGGAGTGTCCTGTTTCCAGACGAGCTCTGCTGTATCAGCCTTGACCGCGTACAGCCGCGCCGGAGCGGTACGGTCGTACTCGTTGCCGATAAAGAGCAAGTCCCCGAGCTGGGCTATATTGGTCCGGGGGATGAATGTGCCGCTTTGCACTTCGTCGATGACTTGCTTGCGCGCGGCTTCGCAATCATGCCCTGGAATTCGCACCTTGATGGGCATCTTCGCCTGCAGAAGCTTGACCATCCATTTCCGAACCGGCTTCGACAGGGAGCTTGGTACGCCCTGCCGCCTCTGGGGCCTTCTCGACGGGACTTCGGAGACAATCTTCCCGTCCTCCGAGCGCAGCTTAAGGGTCTTGAACTTCCTGGACTCGCCACCCATGTCCCTCGGGTCTGCTGTCAGCACATCAAACGTGCTGTCTGCAGGTGCGATACTCCAGAGGCTGGACCAACTTATGCTGCGCTTCCACAAGGATCGGAAGCTCGCCACGTCGAAGGCCTCAAGCTTGACCACTGAGCCGTTGGCCTCCACACCTATCAGAATTATCCTGGGGCCGATGGCCTGGCTCCACCCCACACCACTCTGACCCGACATAAGGTGCGCCTTGATCGATCCCGAGTGGGCATCCAGGACAAAGACACCATCCTCCCAAGTCGGCGCAAGAACCAGTTCTCGGGAAGCAACCAAAGGAGCCAGCACTGAGACTTTGGGAATAGTCGCATGCCAGCACGGTCTGCCTGTCTTGCCGTCAAGGGCCAAGACCTGGCCATTCGGATGCAGGTTGTCCTTGTTCCACGCAATGAATACGGAGTCGGAGGTAACTGTAACATCGTGAAGTCCTTCCGGCCAGCCCGGCGCGGGACTGTTGCATAACCCCTCCTCGATAACTACGAAAATGCACACTAACACCACAACCGCGAGCACAACAACACGTCTAGCCATGCGTCCTCCCAATCGGTCTGTTGCTAACCTACTCAACACCCGCATTCTACCACCACGCAGTCGGCTGTGCAATAGGGATGTTTTCAAGGTGGTTGGAGGAGGATGGCACAGGGACATCGGAGGCGCAGAACAGTGGAAGAAGCACCCCGTACAAGGCGAAGACCAGGTGGCTCGACTCCACCTGGTCCTCAGGGGTGATGGTAGGCAGTATACACCCGACGAGAGTATACATCCAGATTATACCCACCACTTATTCAAACAAACGGGCAAACAAAAAAACTTTGCGAAATATCCACTGAGATAGTGGGGATGCCGTGGTCAAAGCTCATGCCTGTGCGGTTTCGGCTTCACTCTCCCGGCGACGTCTGCCGGTGAGGTCGTCCAACAGAGAGTAGACGACAGGCACAACGAACAGGGTGAGCGCTGTTGAAGTAATAAGCCCGCCGATGACCGCAGTCGCCATAGGGGCCTGGACCTCTGATCCTTCGCCCAGTGCAAGCGCAAGCGGTAGCATACCCAGCACAGCGGCAGAAGCAGTCATGAGAATAGGACGCAACCTAGTAGGACCTGCCCTAAGCAGCGCCTCCTCGCGCTTCATGCCCCTGCGCCGGAGTGTGTTGGTGTAGTCAACCAGCAGAATTCCATTCTTCACGACTATGCCGACCAGCATCAGAACGCCAATGAACGCAGTAAGGCCGAAGGCGCGGTTGGTAAGGAAGAGGCCAAGCAATACACCAGACCCCGCCAGCGGAACGGACAACAGAATCGTCAGCGGGTGAACAAGCGACTCGAACTGCGAGGCCAGAAGCATATAGATCAGCCCGATGGCCAACAATACCGCGATCCACATCCCACCAAATTCCGCCGCCCTGCGTTTCTGGTTTGTCCCCCAGTCCCAACTGTACCCGGTAGGCATCTCCATACCCCTCATTGCCACCGCTATGTCATTCTGGATATCGCCCGCGGGGCGGCCCGTGGGGACTCCCGTGACCGCGATGTATCGGCGCCTGTCCAGCCTGGTGATCTCGCTGGGACCAACGCCGTACACGGGAGAAGCAACCTGGCTCAGCACTACCTCACCCATAGTGCTGCCCGCCGGGCCGGACTTGACGATGAGGTTCTTCATCTCGTCGATTGTCTTGCGGTCCGCCTCAGGGATCTGGACTATGATCGGATACTGGAAGCCCTTCTCCTGATAGTAACCGGCGATGTCACCGTTCGTTGCGGAGCCAATCGTGTCCGCAACATCCTGGAAGCTGACTCCAAGCAGTTGCGCCTTCTGGCGGTCTACGTGCCAAGCGATCTCCGGCATAGACTCTTCCCAGTTGACATCCACATTACCGTAGCCGGGCACGTCGCGGACCCGCCCCATAACATCCTTCGACAATCTGGAAAGCTCCGAGAGATCGTTGCCGAAGATATCGATCTCCACGTTCTGGTTCCCGCCTGCAATGATCTGGGTAACAATATCTACCTGCTGCGGTCGGGCCGCCACGCCCGGAATCCGGCCCAGCTTACGCTGCAGATCGCGCATAACCTCCTGCGTGCTGGCTTTGCGCTTCTGCTTGAGCTTTACCGAGACAGAACCTCGGAATGGCCTGAGGCTGCCCCCGGCTCCGCGGATGCTCACCGAAGACCCCGCAGCCGCGAAAACCGTCTGCACGTTCGGATTCTCCAGGATGATCTTCTCCACCTTCACCATAGCCTTGTTGGTCTGCTCGAGGGAAGTCCCAATGGGCATCCGAACGTTCACAGAGAAGTCGCCGCTGTCTGTTTGGGGCATCAGTTCGGTGCCTATGAAAGGGATCAGCAGACCTGCGGCGAGCGTAATGGCCAACGCACCCGAGATTGTCCAGATCCTGTGCCTGAGCGCCCATCGCAGCCCGGCGCGGTATGTCGCGTCCAGCGAATCAAGCCATCCCCCCACCCTGTGGAACGCGCGCATCAGGAAGTTAGGATGGCTGGCGGCAGCGGCCAGATTCTCCGCGTGGGTTTCCCCGGATATGAAGCGGGAAGCCAGCATCGGGACAACCGTGGTCGCGTCCAGAAGAGAGACCGCAAGGGAGAAGATAACAACCAGAGCAAACTGTGTATACATCTGGCCGGCCTGCCCTTTCATAAGGAGCAGTGGCAGGAAGACAACCATTACTGTCCACGTAGACGCAACGACCGCCGAGAAGATCTCGTTTGTTCCTTCCACTGCTGCATCCGTGGCATTCTTCTTGTCGCGCTCCATATGCCTGAATATGTTCTCAAGCACAACAACGGCATCGTCCACGATCAGACCAGTGGCCAGAGCGAGGCCGCCAAGCGACATAGTATTTATGGTGAATCCGCAGGCGTAGAGCAGGGCAAATGTCGATATAATGGATGTCGGGATAGAGAGAGCCACAACAAGTGTGCTTCGTATGTTCCTCAGAAAGAACATTAGGATCAAAACTGCAAGGATCCCACCTATGATTGCGGCGTCGCGGACATTGTTCACAGAGTGCTGTATGTATTCGGCCTGGTTATAGGCAACCGCGAACTTGAGGTCCGGGTACGCTTTGTTAATCTCCTTGATTCTCTCGATAACAGCCTCGGCAGTCGAGATGGTATTCGAGCCGCTCTGTTTGGTGACCGAGATTCCTGCCGCGTTCTCGCCGTTGAATCGCGTATACTGGCGGGTCTCTGAGTGGGCATCTCGGACCTCGGCGACATCGCCTATCGAGACCAACTGGCCATTGAACGCGCCAATAGGTATCTTTGCGATCTCATCGGGGCTTCTGAACCAACCGACGGTGCGGATGGCAAACTCGGTGTTGCCCTGCTTGGCTATCCCCGCGGGCAGGTTCAGGTTCTCTTCGGCGATGCGCCTGGATATATCCGCGAGTGACAGGTGGTGGGCGCGCAGGCGAGTGGGATCGACATCCACGATGATGTCTCTCTGCTCTCCGCCCGATACCGTCGCCGACGCAACGCCGCTCACTGAGTCCAACATAGGGCCGATCTCGTTGTCGAGCAGGGAGCGCAGCTTTACCGGGTCGTCAATACCTGAGACGCCGAACATCAGGATCGGCTGCAACGTGGGATCGATTTTGAAGATCGTGGGAGTCTGGAGGGTGCGATCGTTCGGGAATGACCGACTGGCCCGCTGTACAGCCTGAACCACGTCAAGCGCGGCCTGGCCTATGTCCACCCCCCAGTTGAACTGCACCCGGACAGACGAACTCCCCTCGGAACTGCTCGAGCTAACCTGGTACATGCCCGGGGTCGAAGACACCGCGCGCTCCAGGGGACGAGTAATCTGGGCTTCGATCTCCTCCGGGGCCACGTTGGGCCACTGGGTGGAAACGACCACAACCGGAAGAGTGACGTCCGGGAGAAGGTCCACCGGGAGCCTCATCAGGCAAACGACACCCAGCAGGACGAACGCAGCGATGCGCATGATAACCGCAACAGGCCGGGATACGGCAAAACGGGCTATGCTCACCGATCACCCCCACCCTTACGCTGACCGTCGGAGCCACTTGGGCGGCCGGGGCGGCCGCGTCCATCGCCGTCTGCGCCCTTGCCGCCGATGGAGACTTTTTGCCCGTCCTTGAGGACCGTGGAGGACATAACCACTACCTGCTCGCCCGGCTTCAGAGCGCCGTCGACGCTGATGAACTTGTCGTCCTGCTCTCCCTGGGTAACGGGCCGTCGGGAGGCCGTCTCGTCTGAGCCGAACACCATCACGTAGTCGCCGTCCGCATCTGTCTCAACGGCTTCTCGCGGCACTGCAGTCAGGTTCTTCGCGAGCCCTGTCTGTATTGACACGCGTCCAAACATGCCTGGTTTGAGGAAATAGCCAGGGTTGTCGATAGCGACACGAACATTGAACTGCCGGCTCTGTATATCAGCCGCGGGGTTGATCTGGATGACTTTCGCGGTGAATACGCGGCCCGCGTACGCGTCGAATGCAATCCGCGCAGGCTGGCCAAGGCGAATCTTCGCGGAGACTCCCTCCGGCACGGGCAGATTCACCCACACCTGCCTGATCGACTGAACGGTCAACATTGGCTGCGTGGGCGATGCTATCGCGCCGGGGTCGGCGGAGCGATCGGTGACGAAGCCATCGAGAGGGGAAGTGAGAACAGTGTACTGCCGCCTGGCTACGGCGCTGTTGAGCGCAGACTGCGCAGCTTTGACCGAAGCTTTCAGAGCAGCGATGCTCTGACGGTAGGCGGGTTTCTGCGCGACATTGGAGCGAGCATACTTGAGGGAATCCTTTGCTTGCGAGAGGTTAGCACGAGCAGCCTCGACGTCTGACACCCCCTTCGCCTGCGTTGTCTTCAACTGCTGCCTAGCGGAATCCAACTGGGCATGAGCAGCATTCAACTGGGCATTAGCAACGTCAACACCAGCCTTCTGCACCAACAGCGCCGCCTCGGCGTCGTCCACATCCTGTTGGGCCGCGAAGCCCTTGGCCAGCAGGCCGGCCTTTCTGTCGCGCTTGATCTTTGCGTTGGCCAAGCCGGCATCTGCCGCGCCGATGGCAGCCTTGGCGCTCTCTACTCTCGAAAGAGCCTCGTTTATGCCTGCCTGTGCGGCGGCGACCTGAGAGTTGAGGGATGCCTGCGCCTGCTTGAACTCGGCGGTGGCGCTCGCCACGGCTGCCGTCTGCTGGCTGATCTGAGTGCTTATTGCGACGTCGGTCGGGTCCTGGGTCAACTGGGCCTGAGCCAGCCGATACTGAGCCTGCGCTACTGCGGCGGCCGCCTGCTGGACATCGGCCTCGACTTCCATGGAGTCTATGCGCGCCAGAACCTGGCCCTTGCGGACAATGTCGCCCTCCTGTGCATCAAGAGACTCGATGCGACCGGTGATCTTGGGGGCGATTCTCACGTTGAGCGGCGCTTCAACGGAACCAGTGGTCTGGAAGAAGTGGGCTATATCGCGAACCTGCACCGGCGCAAGGGAGACGATTGCCGCGGCATTCCTCCTGGCAGCCCGCTGGCTACCCTGGGAAGCCTTGTCTGCCATCTTCTGGTCCACACGCCAGAAGATCAGTGCGCCTAGAACCAAGATGGGCAGCAGGATCTGGAGAACACGCTTCATGAGGTACCTCGAAGTAGACTGAAGACTCAGGAACCACGGCTAATATATACCACTTATCTGACGGTTGTCAAAAGCGGCGGTTACACTTGGGGCGGCGTGAGCGAAAGAAGCCTTGCGCAGTTTCGTCTGGGGCGACGAACTGGCGGGTAATTGGCGGAGAGGGTGGGATTCGAACCCACGGTGGCTTGCACCACGGCAGTTTTCAAGACTGCTCCAATAAACCGCTCTAGCACCTCTCCGCGCTGTGTAGTAATGGTATTATATACCAAGTCGGCGTAAGCCGACAAACTGCTCAAGAGGACCACATGAGACCGAATACCGCACATGCTCTGTTGGCCGTGTTTCTTGGCGCGCTCGCACTTCTGACGGCAGCCTCCTCGGGTCTGCGTGGAGCGATCACTGCCTACCCTCTGGCTTTGGCATCCGCAGATGCCAAGACATCATATGCCATAGTGATAGCAAAAGACAGCCCGGGCGGCGTACGCTATGCTGCTCAGGAGTTGGCGCATTTCCTGAAGGAGATGTCCGGGGCGGAGTTTCCGATTGTTTGTGACGATTCACCCAAGTCTGTCCAAGAAATCGTACTGGGAGACACAAACCGAAAGAAGCTCTCGGATGTCCCGGCAAGGCTAAAACCGCAGAAGATGGAGGGTTTTGTCATCCTGCGGGAGGGCGAGAAGCTCTTCATACTCGGCAGCATACCTCGTGCGGTCCTCTACGGGGTATATGATCTGCTGGATGTGGAACTTGGGGTGAGGTTCATCTCTCCCAACTTCACGCACGTCCCCAAACGCAGCCCTCTCAAGTTGGGTGTCTCCTCGCGCAGATACGACCCGCCGATGGAATGGCGGAACATCAACATTATCCCCAACGAAGACTGGGCAGTGCGAAACCGGCTCAACGCTTCGTGGACGATGGGGCTGAAAGAGCCTATGTTGGGCGGAGTGCGCATCGTCGGCCCACCCTGGCATACGTTCGATTCGCTGGTACCTGTCTCTGAGTTCTTCGGGACCCACCCGGAGTACTTCTCAGAGATCAATGGCAAGCGCAAGTCTCTACAGACCCAGCTATGCCTCACCAACCCGGATGTCGCAAGGATATTGATCGAGAGGATAATCAGCAATCTTCGCTCGTTCCCCGCCATTCAGAGCGGGCGCAAGGACATTCTCTATATCGTTTCAGTAACTCAGAACGACTGGGACAACTACTGCCAGTGCGCAAAGTGCAAGGCAATTGACGATGAAGAAGGTGGCCCGTCCGGCTCGTACATCAGGTTTGTGAACAAAGTAGCCGATGCGCTCAGAGCTGAGTTTCCAAATGTGCTGGTCCACGCATTTGCATATGGTTACACAATGAACCCTCCCAAGAAGACCAGGCCACGAGACAACGTGGCGCTATTCGTCGTGCCGCCAGGAATGGGACTCGTGGCTCACAGGCCGGCAGGTCATCCGGACAACGCAGCGATGATGGCGCGACTGGATGGATGGGCGAAGATCAGCAAACACATGCACGCCTGGAATCACGTGGTGTGCTTCAAGCCTTACGTAAGGCATCTCCCCGACCTGACCTACCAGGCGGATATGCTGCGCGCGCTCGGGAGGCGCGGCGTGACCGGTTTCTATATGCAAGCGGCCCAGACCCCCGCCTCGGAATTGCAGGACCTTCGCTACTACCTTTTGGCCAGGCTGATGTGGAGACCGGAGACCAATGGCCGCAAGACAATCGAGGAGTTCTGCCGTCTGTACTTCGGTCCCGCCTCGCCGAAAATGCTTGCGTACATCGACTTCTGGCAGCACACTTACGATGAGGCGTCAGCGAGGGCAAAGAAGAACGGCGAAGGAGACTACTCGAAGATCGTAAACGCAGGTTACTATGAGTCCCTGAAACTGCCGTTCCTCGACAAGGCAGACCGCATACTCGAACAGGCTGAGAAACTGGCGGATACGCCTGAGCGCAAGCTTCGAGTAGCCAATCAGCGGCTGGGAATCTGGGACGGTCTGTTGAATCTGGAATACGGCAAAATCGGCAAGGTCTTCGATTTCCCGATTGCGTGGAAGTTCAGGCTTGATCCGGACAACGTCGGCTCAGGCGCGAAGTGGCACGAGCAGAAGGAATTCGGTGACTGGAAAGACATACAAACCGACAAAGCGTGGACAGAGCAAGGCTACGACTACCACGGAGTCGCGTGGTACGCGGTGGAGTTTGACTACCCAACCAGTTCCCCTGCGGATTCGCTCTCGCTCTACTTTGGCGGGGTGGATGGCTTCGCGGATTTCTACCTGGATGGCAGAAAGATCGGCGAACTGAAGGAAGAGCCGCAGATGATGTGGGACAAACCGTTCTTCCGCCCCCTCGACCAGCCGCTGAGGCCTGGCCAACACCGCCTGGTTGTGCGGGTTGAGAAGAAAGACTATGCTGCGGGGATATGGAGGCCGGTCGGGATTGTAGATACCACTCAGAAAGTGTCCGAGAGGATCAAGAGGGCAGGCGAGCGCTTCATCGAAGTCACCTCCGAGCTCGGAATGACCCATTACTCAGAGTTCTACGGCGCGCCCAAGGAGCAGTTCGAGAAAGACCTGTACCCGCGAATCCGATCTCTCGTCTACCGGAACCAGTTCACACCGACAGGCGATGCCCCGGCTCCGGGCGCGATACGCTACCCTGTCGGACAAAGGAACGCCGGTTCGGAACCGAGATATGGGATGCAGGCAGTGAAGGACGATGGAACCGAGTCCGGATGGGCGATGCAGCACATCCCCGACCCCAACTACTACTGGGTAGCGATCTCGACCCTTTGGGACATCAAGGACATACTGAAGAATGCTGCCGACGATGCCAAGTATCGCCTGCGGGCCAAGATGAAGGTCAAGACCAATGGCAATCAGGGAGACGCGATCTGGTGGGGGCACGCCGGGTTTGGCTCAGACTGGAGCGGGTCACCCATCGACCAGCAGACCATCCCAGCCAGCGAGATCAAGGATGACGAGTGGCACATCTACGAGTTCCCCCGCCCCATCACGATCTCCGGCAGCGTCTACGAAATGGCCTTCGCCAGACCGGCAAACAACCCCGGCAACATAGAATGGCTTCGGACAGACTGGTTTGAGCTGACGCCGGTGAAGTAGCCCTCTTCCTAAGTGGACCCTCATACTCATTGACACGGCACCAAGCGGGTGGTATAGTTCGATTAGCGCAGGTCTCGGTTCAGACCTCGCGGAGGAGTCGTCACAACCATGCGTTATTCAAAGCTCCTTATTGCTCTGCTGCCCCTTGTTTGTCTCTTCACATTCTGCTGCGCGGCGAACTGTGCGATCACGGAGGCAGTGTCGGTGACCCCTACGGGTCACATGGCCAGCGGCACGTCTCTGTTCCCCGCTATCTCCGGCGATGGGAGATACGTAGCGTTCTCATCAAATGCCAACAGTCTCGTAGAGGGCGTCACCGACGGTCACTATCAGATATTCCGACGGGATACCCAGACTAACACCACCACCCTCATATCGGTCGCGACTGACGGCGACGAAGCAAACGCTGACTGCAACAACCCATCCATGAGCGCGGATGGACGGTTCGTGGTCTTCACATCAGGCGCAACCAACCTGGTCTTGAACGTAGGAGACGGCATATACCAGATATACCTGAGAGACACGCAGTTGGGCACTACGACGCTCGTGACGAAGTCCGCCACGGGCTGGGGAAACGCCTATTCCGACTGCGCGGTGATCAGCGCTGACGCGAACTTTGTTGCCTTTCACTCGGGGGCCTCCAACCTGATAAGCGGTTCTGGACCGACGGAATTCGCCCAGGTATACATCTGGCAGCGCACACCGGGCTCATTGTCGTTAGCTTCCCGAACTCCCTCAGGCGAGCGCGCCAACGGCAACTCGTGGTACCCCTCCATCACCTCCACAGGAGACCTCGTGGCATATTACTCTCAAGCCACAAACATTCTCGCCGGAATTACTACACCCCAGATATACTTGCAGGACAAGTACCAGAATTGGTTGGTCTCGCGTGACTCGGCAGGCAACCCGGTGTCGGGTTCAGTGGCCTACAGAGCTGCAGTCAACTCCAACGGCGGCCTCGTGGCATTCTCGACCGATTCCGCGAACGTAATGCCGGGTGTTGGCGATGGCGTTCACTACCAGGTGTACATCAACTACCCATGGGGCGGCACCAACGAACTCGTCTCGACTTCCTATCCATACGATGGCAAAGCGGGTGACGGCGACTCATTCAACCCGACATTCGGCGACAGCATGTACGTAGCTTTCTTCTCGACCTCAAGCAATCTCCATCCCTTGGTAACCACATCAGGTGGCCATCATCTATACGTCCGAGACCGCTACACCGGTATAAACGACTTGGTTTCCATCGGCTATGACGGTATACCGCGACCGGACACCGGCTTCAGAATTGCCGCTCTTAGCGCTGATTCACGATACATCGCATTCCAATCAGGCACCTCCGGCCTGACCTCAAGTCCCAGCTATGGATTCTGGCAAGTCTACAAACGTGACACAGTGCAAGCGCCACGCAACGTCAGCCTGACACCATCAACCGGAACCATTCCCGCTGGCCCGGCGACATTCTCAGCAGTCTATAATGACCCCAATGGCCCGCAACGAATGCGCAAACTGTACCTGCTGATAAACGACTCAATGACCCAATCCAACGCCGTGCTTCTTGTGTATGACGTGCACAACTATCGTGCGTATCTCAAGAACGATGCCAATACCAGTTGGGGGACGGGGTATGAGCCTGAAACCGACGTGGTAATGGAGAACAGCCAGTGCAAAGTCTACCTCAAAGACACAGAATTGATAAACGGCGATACCCAGGCCACATTCAAGTGGCGGATCGAACTCAAGGCCCCGTTCTCGTCCAAGCAGTTGAACGCCTACATGTATGTTCAGGATGACACCCTCCTCACTGACGGCTGGGAGCAAATGGGCTTATATCACAACGTCAAGCCGCAAGTGGTAAGCATAGCGCCGAACAGTGGCGCTGTGCCCATCGACTCCCAGACCACCCTCACAAGTGTCTATCGCGACCTCAACGGCTATGCCGACCTGCGAAAGTGCTACCTGGTGCTGTGCGAAGGGTTTGACCAGGCAAACGCGGCGTTATTGTTCTACGACAGGACCACAAACAAGGTCTACCTCAAGAATGACGCCAACACAAGCTGGGGCACCGGATATGCAGTGGGCACGGACATAACCCTGCAAAACAGCCAGTGCGTCGTGTACGTGAAAGACATCGCTGTAAACGGCTCGGGCAATGACCTGACTATCCAATGGTCACTCAAGCTCAAGCCCTCGATGACCGGCAAGAACTTGTATAGTTGGATGTATACGGCGGATATGGCCGGGCTGTACGATGGCTGGAAGAAGTTGGGAACACACTTTGCGCCTGTTGCGCCTACTTGCATCAGCGTCACTCCTTCCACCGGGAAAGTACAGACGGGGCCCCCATTGGTCTTCACCTCTACCTACGGCGATAGCAACGGCACTTCCGACATCTACCAGTGCTACTTCCAAATGGGCCAGACGGGCAGTCTGGCCAACGCTGTCTACGTCCTCTATGACGCCAAACAGGGGAAAGTATTCCTGCGCAACGATGGCAACACCAGTTGGGGGACAGGCTACGCTCCGGGAGCCTCGGCCTCCCTCGAAAACAGCCAATGCATTGTCCATCTGAACAACACCACGCTAAGCGCGAGCGACACCGATAACCTGATCGTTTCCTGGAGCATCACCCTCAAACCCGTCTTCATAGGCAAGCTCCTGGGACAGAGAATGTACTGCCGCGACAACGAATACCTCAACAGCGCCTGGAAGCTGAAAGGCTATGTGCGGGGGATGTAGCTGGGGAGCAGAGATCGCAGGAAGCAGAGAAGCCGAGTAGCTGAGGATGTGCTAGATGGGGCGGGATATTATATCCCGCCCCAACTTCTCTTCCGAACTAGCCCTGGTCGCAGGAGGAGCAGCCGCAGGTTCCGTTGGTGCTCTTTACTTCACCGGCCAGGAACGAGTCGTAGGCTCCGAGATCCAAGAAGCCGTGGCCGCTGAGGTTGAACAGGATCACCTTCTCCTGGCCCTCTTCCTTGGCCTTGTTGGCTTCGACTATCGCCTGGCAGATCGCGTGAGATGACTCCGGCGCGGGGAGGATTCCCTCTGTTCGGGTGAACAGGATCGCCGCATTGAAGACATCTATCTGATCGACCATCGCGGCCTCGGCCATGCCCTTGTTAACCAAAAGGCTGACAAGCGGGGCCATGCCGTGGTATCGCAGGCCACCGGCGTGGATTGCGGGCGGCATGAAGTTTGCGCCAAGGGAATGCATCTTAAGCAGCGGGGTCTTGCCCGCCGTGTCGCCGAAGTCGTAGTCGTACTTGCCTTTGCTGAGGCTCGCGCACGCAAGCGGCTCGACGGCAATTGCTCGCACGTTCTTGCCAGCAGCCTTGTCCGCCATAAACGGCATCACCATACCGCCGAAGTTGCTTCCGCCTCCGACGCAGCCAATGACCACGTCAGGATAAACCCCTGCCATCTCCATCTGCTTCTTGCTCTCCAGGCCGATAACCGTCTGATGCAAAACCACATGGTTGAGAACGCTGCCCAGGGAGTACTTGACGTCGTCGTGCTTCATGGTATCTTCAATGGCTTCGCTGATCGCCATTCCGAGACTGCCTGAGCAGTTCGGGTCTTTGGCCAGGATGCTCTTGCCGAAGTCGGTCGCATTGCTGGGGCTGGGGAATACTTCCGCCCCATAAACATGCATCAGTGACTTCCGGTAGGGCTTCTGGTCAAAGCTGCAGCGGACCATATAGACCGTGCACCCGACTCCGAAGAAGCTGCAGGCCATCGAGAGCGCGCTTCCCCACTGGCCCGCGCCGGTCTCCGTGGCGATGCGCTTTGTGCCCTCTATCTTATTGTAATATGCCTGCGCCAGGGCGGTATTGAGCTTGTGGCTCCCGGCTGGGCTGGCTCCCTCATACTTATAGTAGATCTTCGCGGGAGTTCCAAGCGCTTTCTCCAACTCGGTCGCGCGGTACAGAGGTGTGGGTCGCCACAAGGCAAGCTTGTCGCGGATGGGGTCGGGTATCTGGATCCACCGTTCCGCGCTCATCTCCTGTTCGAGTATGTGCATCGGGAATATCGGCGCCAGGTCTTCCGGCCCGCACGGCTGCCTCGTGGCAGGATGAAGCGGAGGAGGAGGTGGCTCGCCAAGGTCGGCGGCGATATTGTACCAATGCGTGGGAATGTCATTCTGGCTTAGTAGAAACTGTCTCTGCTCCATAGTTGGTTGCCCCTCGTCTCTGATGAGATAACATATTATATCCCGTCGCCGCGTACTAAGCAAGTGTGGCTGCATGTTTAAGAAAGCAAGTCGGGGCAACACTGCCACTGTGCACTGCCCCACCACACCAGATTCTTCACATCCGAAGAACAAAAACGGCAATCCTTGCTGCGCGGTTTCGACTATGGTGATTGTCACTGAACGCTTGCCGCTGTGGCGGGGCGTTGTGACCCGACGTCGGAGTGCTTGAATGTACCGAAAACTCGTCTGGTGGATAATCGCCGGCCTGCTTGTTGTTGGGCTGGGCGCTTTGTCGGCGTCCGCACAATGCGATGGCCGTAAATGGGCGCTGCTGGTTGGGGTGAGCAACTATGAAAACCCCGATATGAGCAGCGTGCCGTACGCCGCTGTCGACATAAAGTCGGTATCGGCTACCCTCACAGCCTATGCCGGTTACTCTGCCGATAACGTGTTTGTCATGACCAGCGATCTCAAGTCAGGCTCCAACCGCCCCACAAACCTCAATGTTTTCAAGCGGCTCGATGCCCTCGGCAGACTTATGCGTCCGGATGATACCCTCCTTGTCTACTTCTCCTGCCACGGCTTCAACCGCAACGGCAGGCATTACCTTGCAACAGTGAACACCGACCCAGCCAGCACAGAGACTCTGGAGCTCAGTTCGGTTCCTCTGGAGATGCTAAGCGCCAAGATGGCCAAGCTTCAGGCGAAGCAATTGGTGTTTGTAGTAGACGCCTGCCGGAACGACCCGGTGCGCGGCAAGGGCGACCAGGACAACATCCGCACCTCCGACTTCTCCAAAGGTATAATGCTGGCGGCCACTACCTCCGGAGGCAACGTGGGTGGCGCGGCGGTGCTCTTTGCCTGCTCCGAGGGAGAACGGGCGTACGAGTGGCCGGAGAAGCAGCACGGGGTGTTCACGTATTACCTTGTCCAGGGTCTCAAAGGGCTGGCGGCGGAACCCGACGGCGAACTCACAATCACCAGCCTCGCTGCATATATCCAGGAGCGCGTGGCGAGATGGGCGGCTGAGCGGTCCAAGAAGCAGACCCCCGACTTGAGGCTACAGGGATCAGCGAAGATGCTACTCGCGCGATTCCAACGCCCCGCAAGCAAAACAGCTTCGACGGGCGGGGTCGTCAAGCTGCGGTCCACTATTGCCAAGTTGAGGGTCAGAACCAATCCACCCGGCGCGGAGGTCTTTGTCAATGGCAAAGCGCTGCCCGGCCGAACTACTCCGTGCGAGTTGGCGTTCGATCTGGAAATAGCGAAATCCAGGCAAATGGATGTCGGGGCGCAGCTTGCAGGCTACAAGACCGTGCTCGCGGAGGTTACTCTCGAACGCGGGAAGACCACCAGCATAAACCTTGCGCTAAAGAAGACGCCCAAAGGCAGCGCCGTGGTTACGGTAAGCCCCAAAGCAAAGACCCCGGCGAAGCCTTCGCCCAAGCCTGCAGCCACCACACCGCCGAAGCCCACGCCGGCTCCGCTGCCGAACTCGTCCACAACAAGGCTGGCGATGGCTCTGCCCAATCCTCCCGCGTCGCCGCCTCTTGCCACACAGAATATGTACCAACTAAGCAGTTCCTACCCCACCCACACCAGCACGGTGACCTCGGTTGATTTCAGTTCCGACTGCAGCACACTGGCTTCAGGCTCCTGCGGAGGGGCCGTGGTCCTGAGAGACATGCGCAGCGGCAGAGAGACCCGCACTATGTTCGACCGAGGCCACACGGTCTCAAGCCTGTGCTTCAGCCCAGACGGAAAGCTGCTGGTCGCTGCGGGTTCCGACGGCACTATGAACATCTGGAGGGTCCGCGACGGCGTTCTCCTGACCACCTGCAAAGGCCACAGCGGCCCGGTGACCTGCGTCCGCTTCAGCCCCGACAGCAGCAAGCTGGTGACCGGCGGGCTGGACTCTTCGGTGCGGATATGGGATGTGGATACTGGCCTGTGCAGACGACTACTCAGCGGCCACATGCGCGGGGTGCTGAGTGTAGACATCAGCCCCGACGGCTCAACTCTGGCAAGCGGCAGTGACGATGGAGTCGTGAAGCTGTGGGAAGCTGCCACGGGCAGGGAGAAACCATCCTCGATAAGCCATCCCGGCGCAGTCTCCAGCGTTCGGTTCAGCCCGAACGGCAAACTGCTGGCAACCGGCGGGTACGATTGCGCTGTGAGGTTGTGGGAGACAGGAAACAGCAGGCTCCTGCGGGAAATGTCCACCGGAGATGCCTGGGTGTTCGACCTGTGCTTCTCGCCGGATGGTTCGCGGGTGATAGCCGCCGCCGGTGACAAGAGCATCCGGGCGTGGGACACCACCACCGGAGCCGAGCTTCGGCCACTCTTGCAGGAGAGCGGGGTGAAGTCGGTAGCGATAAGCCCGGATGGGTCCACCCTGGCTGCAGGCGGAGTAGACGGCAGCCTCACGATTTGGCGGGGAAACTGAGGGCGGCCTGTAGCCTATGGCCAATGGCCAATGGCAGTTTTCGTTAGTTCGACGACAGCCACTGCAGGAACGAGCACCAGTTGTCAAAGACTCGGTCGTCTGAGACTTTGGCCAGGTTATCACTTGTTTCCGCACCCCAGGTTACCCCTACGAACCTCACCCCTGCCCCATTCGCCGCGTCTGCGTCGAATAGGCTGTCGCCCACGAATACCGCTTCATCTGAATTCACGCCCAACACGGACAACGCATTGGTAACGCACTCCGGATGAGGCTTGGGCTGGTCGACATCATCACACGTTACCACCACGCCAAATAGGCTATCTACGCCCAACTCCTCTAGTTGCCGCAACGCCGATTTCCTGCGCTTGGAAGTCACTACCGCAAGCTTGCAGCCCTGGGATCGCAACGTCTCGAGCATCTCGACCGTCCCCGGAAACAGTTCGGGTTCAAGCCCAGTGTATACGCTGCGGTAAGCCTCCTGCCACTGCTCGCCACGCTCCCCGGCCAGTATCCGAGCCTCATCAGCCAGCGGCAGACCGATCAGCCCGCGCATTTTGTCGGCGTCAAAAGGCAGCCCCAAAACAGAAGCCGCATGCTCAGCGACTCGGAGAATGTCCGGGACACTGTTGAGGAGTGTGCCGTCGAAGTCAAATAGGATTGCTTTGGTCTGGGGCATCAGCGTATGCCACTTCCGTTGGGGTCTGGCCGTGCATCGGTCCGTTGGCCGCCGGATTGTGGGGCTTGTGCCGTTTCGGACCTGTGCTCGAAGTACTCGCCAGCCACTAGCGGAAGCGATAGGAGCAGGACAAACACAGCAAACACCAGGAACGCCCGCTTTCTTTCGCCTGAAGAAGGAGGCTCGGCGATGTCTAAGCCCTGCAGAGGATGGACTGCAATCAGACTGGCAACGACCTCGTCCATGGTTTCCGGCGGGGCAATTACGGTGATCCACGATGGACTGTATCTCTTGGCCTTTGTGAAGCGGATACGCAGCGACTGCTGCGCACAGCGGTGGAAAAGAAACGTGCTCTCGACCCGACGAATGGACTCCACAACATCCCAGGGAAACGTTCGCGCACCATCAAGAACGACGCCTTGCACGGTGAATTCGACGGTTGCGCGCGAGTTCTGTACAGCCCAAGCGATAAGGAAGACAGCCCACAATGCTGAGAGTTTCACGGCACCTCTTCCGTCCATAGGCAGATCCAGCAGCAGCAGTCCAGATATGGTAAGGACTGCAGCCGCCACTCCGAGGAGGGCAAGACCGATCTCCCCATCCACGATGGCCTCTCTGCTATTGACGCGGAGCTGCTTTGGATACTCTTCCATTCCGTTCACCTCACGAGGGTTATCCTATCACAACAATCCAGGCAGGCGCAATGTGTGCCGCCCTCCAGGCAAGACACCTGGAGTGATGAGGATCAGGGGGGATACCGCCTGCGTGCAAACAGTCAGATAGGAAAGCTTTTTGGCCTCTTCGCAATCGCATGCAGGAGTGTGGGGTACTAGGCACTAAGTAGAACCGTGTATCTCTTCGAAAATGAGGTGGATTATGATCGGAAGAATTCTTTGGGGAGTTACTGCTGTGGCAGTTGTCGCGGTGGTGATGTCCGCTGTGTTGACCAAGAGGGCCTCTGCCTTCCCGTTGGTAAAGAACGGGATTACGAAACATACAATTGTGCTGTCGACGGGCGCGTCGCCGTCCGAGAAGCACGCCGCCGCAGAGTTGCAGAAGTTCATCAAAGAGATGAGCGGAGCAACTCTGCCGATAGTGGACGAGAGCGCCGCGCCGAAGGCGAAGCTGGTTGTTATCGGACGCGGGGCCTTGCAGGAGAAGATCGCGCCGGGAATCCCATTCGACAAGCTCGGCGACGAAGGCTTTGTTATCCGCAATGCCGGTGGAAATCTGGTCATCGCAGGTGGCAAGCTTCGCGGCACGATGTATGGAGTGTATTACTTGCTGGATGACGTGCTGGGGTGCAGATGGTACAGCTCATACGCGAGCAAGATTCCTAAGATGAAGACTATTCGCCTCGACCAGCCAGGGTTTGAGAGCAAACCGGACTTCGAGTACCGCGAGCCGTTCTACTCTGATGCCTTTGACGCGGATTGGGCGGCCAGAAACCGCACCAACGGCAACGCGGCCAAGCTCGACGAAGCCAGAGGCGGGAAGATTGGCTACAACCGGTTCTGCCATACATTCGACGAACTCGTCCCGATGCCCACCTACTACAAAGACCATCCTGAGTACTATTCGCTCATCGGAGACAAACGGGTCGGTGGACAGTATGACGGCCAGCTTTGCCTGACTAACCCCGAGGTTCTGAAGATAGTCACGACCAACGTGCTGAGCTGGATCGCTGCCGCTCCTCAACTCAAGATTGTCAGCGTCTCGCAGAACGACAACTACGGATACTGCAAATGCCCCAACTGCGCGGCGGTTGATGCCGAGGAGGGCAGCCCCGCCGGCCTGATGCTTCGATTCGTCAACGCCGTGGCCGACGAGGTAGCAAAGCAGTATCCGGACATCCTGCTGGACACTTTTGCCTATCAGTACACCGAGAAGACCCCAAAGATCACCAAACCCAGACCGAATGTGCGGGTGAGGCTGTGTCCGATCGACTGCTGCGAGCACCACCCATACGAGACGTGCCCAAACAACGCCAACTTCATGGCCAACCTGAACAATTGGTCTGCTCTGACCGATAACATGTACATCTGGCACTACAATACCAACTTCGCTAACTACCTGCTCCCCATGCCGGACTTCGACCAGCTTCCTCAGAGCATCCGCCTATACAAGACCTCCGGCGGGGTCAAGGGAGTCTTCTGCCAGGGGACTTATACCGCCGGATACAGCCCAGCGGGCGGCGGCGGATGGATGGACAACCTGAAAGCCTACATGCAGGCCAAGCTGCTATGGAACACCGGGGCCGATGCCGCCGCTGTTCGCCGGGACTTCATGCAGGGGTTCTTCGGCAATGCCTGGAAGCCTGTGGATGAGACCATCGACATAATCCAGGAGAAGGTCCGCAAGGACAACATCCACGGTGGTATCTTCCAGCGGATCGAGGGCGTGCTCTTCCTGCCGGATGACCTCATAGCCAGGTGCAGCGCCAAGTTCGACGAGGCGGAGAAGCTGGCGGAAAGCCCGGAGGTTCTGGCGAGGGTAAAGCACGCGAGGCTTTCGATCCGCTACGTGCAGGTGTGCAGGCAGGGAATGGCAGCCAAGACAGGCACACCGGAGCAAAGGCTGGCAGCCACCGAGGCATTCAAGCAGTTCGCCGATGAAGCCGCCAAAGGCGGTATCACCAACATCAGCGAAGGCGGCACGCTGACCGACTGGCTGAACGGCAAGGTCAACTGGCTGAAGTAGCTAACAGAACGTCCAGGCTGCGGGAACTAACCCTGTGCGGACTTGGAAGCCCGTGCTAGTCATCGTTCCCGCAGCATAGCGAGTCTTGTAACGAGAGGAGCAGTGAGATGAGAAAGCAGAGATTGCTCGTTGTGTTGGTGTGTGCGCTGGTCTTGTGCGTGACCTCACTTGGCTACGCGAGGCCGACATTCCGGCCTGTGCCTGCTGGGGTAATTGAGATCACGGGTTTCGGGGCCGACGGGGGAATTGTCGAACTCAAGGACGGCACCCTGATGCTGGCCTCCGGCGGCGGGATCAACGACTCATCGAAGATACCCGCGCAGTTCCGGATATCCAAGGATGGCGGCAAAACCTGGGGCGAATCGCAGCCGCTTCCGTCCAAGATCGGTGTTGGCGGGATAATCAGGCTGGAGTCAGGTGAACTGGCAGCATACGGCCGCAAGACCAGCCAGGGCGCAAGCCAGTGGGAATACTACTACTCATCCTCAGCCGATGATGGCAAGACATGGTCTGAGCCAACCCTGATCTCCAATTACCCCAGCTACTACCCTATGTTCCATTCGATGGTGCAACTCAAGAGCGGACGGCTGCTGCTGGTGGGATATTGGGAAGGGCTTAACGCCGACCCGCCAGATGTGCAGCGCTACACCGTCACGGGCGCGGGGATTTGGCATGACAAATGGCTGTGGTGCGAAGGGCATCGCGGCGTGGAGATGGGGATCGGACTGGTCTACTACTCCGATGACAAGGGCGCAACGTGGAACCGCGCAAACGGCGGATTGTTCGGTTGGTTCGATCAATACGGAGTCCCCAATGGCGAGGGCGGGATCATCGATATATATGAGCCGACGCTTGCCGAAGCCAACGACGGCCGGGTGCTGTTCCTTGCTCGCTCCAAGACCGGAAGGCTTGTGCAAGCTTACAGTGTGAGCGGAGCCAACGCGGGGACTCTCTGGAACAGCGTGCTGCCGACTGAGCTTTCCAGTTCGCAGTCGCCACCGATGCTTGTCCGGATACCCAAGACAGGCGACCTGCTGTGCGTGTGGAACCAGGTATCTTTCGAGGAGATCAACCGGGGATTCCTGCGGGGAAGGCTCTCTGCCGCGATATCCAAAGACAGCGGCAGGACCTGGCAGAACTTCAAGACTATCGAGCTTCAGGAAGGAATGGACGACATCGACCGGATCCCGCCGGTATTTCCGATTCCGAGAGTAACCAGGGCGCGCCCCAATCTGGGGCAACTGCCCGAGGGGTTCGCTATGTTTACATACTCGAATGTGGACATCGTTGGAGACAAGGTATTCCTGCGGTATGCGCGGTCGTGGCCGGTAGAGCGCACGGGCGACTGGCCCAAAGCCGACCCGGCAGCCATGCCGCTGAAGTGGACGGACTATGAGCAGCGAGGGGTAGACATGTCCGGCGAGGGCGTGATGCGTATCTACCCGCTGGATTACTTTTACAGATAGGCGGAATGGACAGGTGACCAGAGCTATGACATTACTGACGGCCTCCATAGTGTGCACGGCATTGTTGATTGCGGCGGGTGCGAGTCTGGCTCAGCCGGCAAACCCTATTGAGGCGGGCCGATTCTCCGGCAAGAAGCTGGGGACGGTGTTCAACAACGACGACAGCAATGTCGCGTGGGCATTGGACGAAAAGACGGCCACCATTGACGATTACGTCAAAGTGGTGAACGCTCTCCTGGATATGAAGCCGGGCGTTCTGGCGCAATGCGTGGGGTATCCCGACCCTGTGATGTATCCGTCGAAGGTTGCGACACGGTTCACCAAGTACATATCCGGCGAACACTGGCTTGATGCGCTGAAGAGAATCGAAGGCCAGGGAGGAGATGTGTTCGCGGCGACAATTGAGGCCGCTCACAAGCGCGGGATTCCGGTTGTCGTCAGCTACAGGATGAACGCCGAGGACTTCTACGCCAACTCCAGCAAGATATCGGACTTCGGGCTGGCTCACCCGGACTGGATGATCCCCGGCACTCCCGTAACAGACCCGGCTATACCTGGGGTCTACCAGCACAGGATGGAGATATTCGCCGAGGTTGCCCGCAACTACGATATCGACGGCCTCGAATTCGACTTTCGACGGTGGTATCACATGGTCAGCGACCCGCTCAAGAACCACGTTGTCCTGACGCAGATGCTGCGCGACACTCGGAAGATGCTCAGTGAGGTTGCCAAGGCAAAACACCGCAAGCGGCTGATACTGGGCGTGCGAGTCGGACCGTCGCTGGACTCCGAACCCAGCCCGTTCCTGTTCCCGGGCATATACTACGACGACAAGCCGACCAATGCTTCGTGCAAAGAACTGGGGCTGGACGTAAAAACGTGGATCAAGGAAGGGTTGGTGGACTACATGTGCCCGTCGCTCTTCGTGGACTTCTTCCCGGGGCTGCCTCTCACAGATGAATTCGCCAAACTCGCCCGCGGCACCAAGACAGGCATATACCCCACGATATTCCCGAATGCTGCGTGGATGTTTGGGGTAGGCCAACGAACCGTTACCCTGGAAGACAAAGACCGCAAAGCCCTGGCCTTGTACAAGCACGACCTCTGCGCGACAGTGCTGGAGGCTTACGCAGATGGCGCGGACGGCATCAGCACATTCAACTGGTCCTCCCATATGCGCAACGCCGGCGGCAAGTACCTGTACGAGGGGTTCCCAACATCGGGAGCAGGCGCGGAGGCTGTGCAGACTTACATCTACCCCATTCTGGGCAATCGCAAGGCCGTGGAAAAGTATATGAGAGAGCCGTGGGCAACACCGCCAAAGTAGTGAGTCATGCCCAATGGAGTAACAAATGAGAGTCTCGGTATTCGTATTTTCGATAATGGTGGTTAGTTTGATGACTGTATTCGCTAGTTCAGGCGTGCTCTCTGCCAACCTCCTGAGAAACGGTGATTTCTCGGGCAGCGTGGCTGCGAACGGCTGCCCGGCGGATTGGCAGTGCGGGAGTGGTATGGCTGTCAGCACGCACAAGGACTCTGCTGGCGACTACGTCAAGATGACTGCCAAGGACCCGACAACATCCTACGCGCAGCAGAGCGTACCGGCGGAGAAGCTGGCTGGGAAGCACGCCCTGTTTCAGGCGGATGTGAAGTTCAGCGACTGCAAGCAAGGGCCGGAGGGCTACATGCAGGCGCGGATGCTGGTACAGTACACTACCCCCGATGGCAAGTCCAGTGAGTTCTACCGGTTCTTTCAGGGTGACTCCGACTGGCAGCCAGTGACCATTGTCTGCAATTTACCGGTAGACACCGCCGCCGTCACTGCTATGCTCGGCTTCCACACTTGTACAGGCACGCTCTGCGTGCGAAATGCCAGACTATTCGTCGTGGACGCGCCCACCAAGACCACGCTCTCTCCGGGAGTTGAAGAGACTCTCCTGGGGCCGGTGCGGACGCTCAAGGTAGATGATGGTGAGTGGACCTGTCTTCCGGACAGCAACGTGGCAGAGACCGTACCCGAGTTCACTGACTCAGAGCAGAAGCGGGGATTCGTCCTCTCCCAGCGCCCGGACTCGATGGTTGCGCCGGTTGGGGCGAAGCCCAGGCGCACGGACATACTGGGCGACAAGCCGGTGAAAGCATCACTGTGCCCCTGCGAGACGAGGTCTGCCGTTATGGCGGTCTACCCACTGGACGACCTGCGCTCCGTGAGCATCAATTTTGGCGATCTCAAGGGTGAGAAAGGCGCTGTGATTCCGGGCAAGAACCTGCGCGCCGATGTGCTGGAGAATATGACCTACCGCGCCAACTGGTTCCGCCAATACACCACCATGCCAAAGCTGATCAAGCGATTCAAGACGATTGATCTGCCGGAACACACGACCTCGCAATTCTGGATATACGCATCGGCTCCCGCTAACGCCAAACCGGGGGTCTACAAGGGGCGAGCAAAGATAACCTCCGAAGGTAAGGTGATTGGCGAGATTCCGATCCAGATAAGGGTGTATCCGTTCAAACTCAAGCCCACGCCTGTCCACTGGAGTTTCTATTACTATTATCAGCCGGACAGTGGGTTGCTCGATGAGTTGAAGTATATGCGTAACTTGGGGATGAACTCAGCTATCTACTCACCGCCCGCGTCCTCTGTTTTTGCGCGGCTCAAATATGAGAATGGCACGCCCCTGTTCGATTTCAGCGAGGATGACGCGTTTATGTCGGCCTACAAGAAGACCGGGTACACTGCGCCGGTTGTCTACTACCCCAGGTTGCTGCTGATGAGACTGGCCGATCTCACCGGAACAGCCAAGGGCTTCGAGCGTATGAGCTTCTACGGAGCGGATGTGCCGATGCTCAAGAACGAGAGCGACTACTCCACCGAAGCCCGCGAGGCCTATAAGACCACGATCAAAATGATCGCCGACCACGCAAAGAGTGCCGGCTGGCCCCAGATCATATTGTACCTTACCGATGAACCGGGCCTGGGCAGTTGGACCGAATGGGAGACCAAGCTCTCCTACGGTCTCGCCAAGGAAGCCGCTCCCCAGCTCAAGACCTACTGCACGATGTACCATCCCGAAATGCTGGAAAAGTATGGCAAGCTCATCGACTACACCTCCTCGCAGGGTGAACTCTCATCGGCTCCCAGAAAGCTGAACTCTGATCTGCGGGCGGTCTGCAGCAAGACCGGCACCCGCCTCTGGGCGTCCTGCTGGCCGGGGCTTTGGTGGCACAATTACTGGTATGGCCGCGCGTACTCTGGGCTGGTTGCCGAGCGCAGTGGCTTTGAGGGGATGAATGTCTGGTATTTCGCCAAGGTCGGCAAGCCGACTGGAAAAGAGGACCCATACTGGAGCCTTCGCCAAGGCATGGACAACTCCATCGCCAACGGCGGGCTGGGCCTGTACCAGATGAACGAGAACGGCGAGATGGAGAATTATCCGATTACTGAGGGAATACGCGAAGGAATTCTTGACGCCAGGTACGTAGCTACTCTAGAAGCCGCTCTTGCCGACGCGAAAAAGCGCGGAAAGGATGTTCGGGCGTATGAGAAGTCGCTTGCAGACATCCTGAACTCCCTCCCCACCCTGCCTATCTCGCCGGAGTCCTACTTCAAAGACAGCCCGGGAATGAGGGACGCGGGCGACTGGACGGTGGCGAAGAACGAAGTCGCAAGAATGAAGATAGCGGAGATGATCGTAGCGCTGACGAAACGATTGAATCGCGAATGACGCGAAGAAGCACGAATAACGCGAAACCCTCTCTCCCCGGCCCCCGGGGAGAGAGATGGAGAGAGGGGCACGCACAGTCTGACCAATAGGCCAACTACGCACAATGGTTATCAACCAAGAAAACAAAGGAGAAACGCATGTTCGAGATTAGTGGACTGATGATTCTAGGAACCGTAGGAGCGCTGCTGGCATTCGCAAAGAACTGGGAAGCTTTGACGGATGGGCCGAGGTTCCTGCCGCTGCCTGAGGGGGTGACCGAAGTATGCGGGTTCGGCACCGATGGCGGCATTGTCGAACTCAAAGATGGTACTCTGATGCTGGCCCAGGGCGGCGGCATCAACGACGGCGCGCGCGTGCCCGCGGAGTTCAGAATATCAAAGGACGGGGGCAAGTCCTGGAGCGACCCGAAGCCTTTGGACTGCAAAATAGGGGTTGGTGGAATGATCCGGCTGGAGTCCGGCGAGCTGGCTATCTACGGCCGCAGCACAACACCTGGCGCGGGGCTTTGGGACTATTACTACTCAAGCTCATCCGACGACGGAAAGACCTGGGCCGAGCCGACCCTCATCACCAACTACCCCGGCTATTATCCGATGTTCCATTCCATGATCCAACTCAAGAGCGGCCGGCTACTGGTGGTGGGTTACTGGGAAGGGCTCAACGCGCTGCCGCCCGATGCCGCACGATACACAAACACCGGCTGGGGGCTGTGGAGGGGCAAGATCATCTTCATGGAGGGCCACCGGGGCGTGGAGATGGGAATTGCCATTGTCTATCTGTCCGATGACAAAGGCGCTACCTGGAAGCAGGCGGAGGGCGGGCTGTTCGGGTGGTTCGATGAGAGAGGTGTTCCCAATGGCGAGGGCGGCATCATCGATGTCTACGAGCCATGTATGGCGGAAACCAACGATGGCCGCGTTATGTTCCTTGGAAGGACCAAGACCGGCCGACTGGTGAACGCCTACAGCCTCAATGACGGTCAGACCTGGTACAGCGTGCTGCCGACTGAGCTTTCGAGTTCGCAGTCGCCGCCGATTATGGTCAGGCTGCCCGAGACAGGCGACCTGCTCTGCGTCTGGAACCAGGTTTCGGAAGAAGAGATCAACCGAGGGTTCCTGAGAGGCAGGCTTTCGTCAGCCATATCCAAAGACAGCGGCATGACCTGGCAGAACTTCAAGACCATCGAACTACAGGAGGATATGGAGGACATTGCGCGAGTTACACCGTCGTTCCCAATCCCCAGAGTCACCAGAGCAAGGCCCGGGATCGGTTTTCTGCCCGACGGCTTCGCTATGTTCACGTATCCCAACATAGACATCGTGGGCGACAATATCTTCCTGAGATACAGCCGAATGTGGCCGTGCTTGCCCGAAGGCGGCACATCCGAACCCGACGCCCTGCCCAAGATGTGGCCGGAGGTAGAGGAAGCCGGAGCAACAATGACCGGCGAAGGGGTTATGCGCGTTTACCCGATTGAGTGGTTCTATAGCTAAGATAAGTTAGGGGTTGACGGTTTACAGTTGACGGTTGACGGTCTCTGTCATTCCGAAGGAGCTTGCGACTGAGGAATCTGCTTTTGGAGACCTGGAGAACGCGAAAAGCAGATTCCTCGCACGCTCGGAATGACCAATAACCGTCAACGGACAACCGTCAACAGTCAACCAAACAAGAACGAGGTATCTATGAAAGCAATCGATGTGAAGGACCTGAACGCGATCAAGGGGGCTTGGTCGGTTTGTGATGATATTTACGTATCCGGGGTGGAGAAGCGGGATATTTACCAGAGTCCGCTGGAGCCTAGCTTTGTTTGCTGGGCGATTATGTGGATGGAGAAAGACGGCGCAATGAAGGTGTCGTTTGTTGAAGCGACCGGTGACCTCGGCACGTGGCCTCCTACTTACAGCTTCAACAGCGGCGACATCGAGTATTACCTCAAAACGTTGGTCTCCCGTGACGGCGGTGAGACCTGGGAGGATACAGGCTGGCGCGAGGATATGGACGGGCTTTGGGAGCTTAACCCGGACCACCACATCCGCCACGTCTTCCAGACTCAGGATGGCTCCCTGCTGCGCAACTACTGCCACACGGTCGAGGGGCAGTTGATGGATATCAAGTGGATTGAGTACGATCCCACCAAGGCAATGCAGGACTTCCCATTCAGCTACAGCAAACAGGCGCAGCTCCACCGGAAGTTCTTCTCATTCTGGAAGAGCGAGGACGCAGGCAAGAGCTGGCAGGAGATACGCCCGCCGGATACAGAGACTCCCCTCTTTATCACCGCAACCCATCAACTCAAGAATGGCTCCATTGTCGCCACCGGCGCTCTGCAGCCCACTTGGGAAGACTATGGCACATGGATGCCGGCAATCATCGAGTCTTGGGACGGCGGGGTGACCTGGAGCAAGGCACAGGTGCTGATGGAGAACGATGACAATCTCATCAGCCAGACTATGGGCGAAGAGAATGACTTCGTGGAACTCGATGACGGCAGGCTGCTGCTGGTCCAGCGATCCGACGGCCAGGGGATGAATATGTGCTGGACTTATCTGAGCCGGGATGCCAATAGGGTCTGGACCGCCACCCCTCCGCAGACC
>CAZTAO010000036.1:33358-36123 GCA_964611645.1 uncultured bacterium
CGGACTTCATCCACAGCGGCTACCCGTTTATGCTCAAGGCGAGCGACGGGACTATCTTCTACTACTGCCACACCGCGATCCGCTATACCTGCGATGACGGCGCAACGTGGGGCAGCATTCCGCTGGGTTTCAGCTACTACGGCCAAATGGCTGAGGCGGCGCCGGGGAAGATAGTGGCGATTACCCAGAAGAACATCGGCGACTGCTGCTACCCCTGGAAGCTCGATACCTCTATGCTCCAGACCAGCTTCGAGTACGCGCGCATCAAACGGGTGGAGCAATGCGACTACTCCGTGCCGGGCTGCGTGGCGGCAATCGATGGCGAGTCTGGGGCGGACTTTCACATGTACTCCGAGGTCCGGGCGGACGGGGAGTCCGGGCTGGCGTTCAATATCACCGACTCCGGTTACGGGTTTGTGGCGGTGGTCATCCCCAAGAACGAGTTCCGCTCACCAGGCAAGGCCAAGGGAACGGAGCAGGACGCGGCGATGGTGTTAGGCAAAGTCGAAAACGGCAAAATGGAGATCCTGCGAACCATCTTCATCGGCAAGGTGATGGTCGGTGCCTGGATCGAGATTCAGATCGATATGAAGGATGGCTTTCTCAAAGCCGCCGCCAAGCCCAGCGAAGCCGACTGGACCACCGGAGGCGCTCCCGCGACGTACGCGCAAGTCCGCGACTCGTTCGGAAAGCCCGGCAAACTTGGCCTCTTCACAAACAAGAGCACGGGGAGCTTCAAGAACATCAAGACAGCCCCCGGCGGCACGGCTATACGCACCAACTGGCGAAACTCCCAGGCGGAAGGGTCAAGAAGACTGGCTCTGGACGCGGGGAGGAAGGAGTAGGTAACTAAAGATGATGGGGCGGGATTTCAAATCCCGCCCCACTGACTCAGAAGATAGGACATATACGACATATAGGACCCATAGGACTTCAGTATCCGGGAGAATTGTTATGAGACTCGCTTTGATTACAGCGTGGCTAGTTCCATGCTTTCTGCTGTGTATGTCTGGTTCATGGGCGTTAGCCGCAGCATCGGGCACTGCTGACTTCAGATCCCTCCGCACCCTCTACGTGAGCCAAAAGCCGATCTCTGGCATCGAGACATCCCTGCAGTTCCGGACGATCTCCGACGCAGCTAAGGCCGTTGAGCCGGGGGATCTGGTGCTGATTCACGGCGGGGTGTATCGGGAGGCGGTGAGGATCGACCGCAGCGGGACGGAGGATCGGCCAATCGTGTTTCGGGCTGCGACTTTGGAGCGTGTGGTTGTCACCGGAGCGGACCTCATCACCGACTGGACCGTGGAACCTGGGGCCAGCGGTATTTACAGCACTCCCTGGCCGTACAGCTTCATCGGGGAGAGCGATGGGTATGTGCGCGGGGCAGCGGCTCCTGTCGGGCGGTGCGAGCAGGTGATAGTGAATGGCTACATGCTGCATCAATCGCTGTCCAGGGAGCAACTCAGCTACGAATCGTTCTTTGCGGACATCCCCAACAAGAGGCTATACATAGCCCTGTCCGGCGGCAGCGGTTTGGAGCACATCAGCCACAACAAGGTCGAGGCTTCCACGCGAGAGACCGTTTGGGACGTCTACGGCAACTATGTGAAGACTCAGGGGATCACATTCAGATACGCCGCCAACCGCGCGCAGTATGGAATGGTGACTGTCTACGGGCAGAATGACGTTATTGAGGACTGCGTGATGATGCGGTCAAATGGCGTGGGGCTGACTGTGCTGGGTAAAGATGCGACTATCAGGGACTGCGAGATCCGCGAGAACGGCCAGATGGGCATTGGAGGAAGCGGGACCAGCAATATGCTCTTCACCGGCTGCCTCGTATCCGGAAACAACACCAAGAACTTCCCCCGCGCCTGGGAAGCGGGCGGATGCAAGATAACCATGACCAAAGGCATCGTATTCGACAAGTGCAGGTTCATCGGCAACCGGGGGTCCGGGCTGTGGTTCGATATCGCGGACGAGGATGTGGAGGTGAAGAACTGCCTCTTTGCCGACAATGAATACGGCGGCATTTTCTACGAGATATGCTACGGCCTCCACGCGCACGACAACGTCATCGTCCGCAATGGGTTCGAGGACACATACGGCAGTTGGGGTGTGATGGCTGGGATTGCCTTGTCCAGTTCACCCGGCTGCGTGATCGAGCGGAATCTGCTCGTCGGCAACGGCGAAGGGTTTGGCTATCGTGAGCAAGGCAGAACTACCCCCCGCATCGGCAAGTCCGGCCCGGAGGAACCTGTCTGGAACCACGACAACACCATCCGCAACAACATCCTCGCATACAACAACACCCAGACCTGGGGGTGGTTCGACACAGGCGACGGCAGGAATTGGCCTCGCTCCATGGGCAAAAGCAAAAAGATGTCGCTGGAGGACCTGAAACTCAACCACCACGACAACGTCTTCTGGGCATCCCCCGGACAGGCGCTTTTCAACTGGTCACCCGCGTGGTCGGATATGGTATCATACAGTGATGCAGCGTCTGTCCGGAAGGGTCTTGGACTTGAGCGTGGAAGCGTGGTGGAGCAAGTGCGCTTCAAAGACCCCGCAAAAATGGACTTCCGCCTGATCGCCCCCACCCCCGCCCAGCTCCGCTGCTACCCCAGAGGAGACGTGCCGGGGGTGACCCTTGGCAGGACAAAGTGAGCCTGTCGCGTCTCATTTCCCCGGTGACTCTCAGTTTGGTAGCTATACAAAGAGGAGAAATCATGCGATCACCATTCACCGTAATCCTGGCGGTTCTG
>CAZTAO010000036.1:36133-49692 GCA_964611645.1 uncultured bacterium
CAGGCGGGCTTGCCACTTGCGTGTCCGCCGCCAATCTGCTGTCCAACAGCAGCTTCGAGGTCTGCACTGTAGAGAAACTCCCCGATTTCTGGGGCAATGGTCGGATGGGGATTTCCTCGCCGCGATGGGTGCTGGATGCCGACTCCTGGCGGGCGCATTGGGGCGTCGATGACACAACCAGCCACTCCGGCAAGCGGTCTTTGCGGGTCCACCGTGTCGGTGACGGGGCCGATTTGTCCCTGCACGCGAGATGGGTCGATATAGAAACGCTCAACGTGCCCTATACTCTGTCTTTCTGGCTCAAGAGTGACCGAGGGGATATGCCTGTCAGTTTTGGCTTCATGCCTCCCCATCAGACAGTCAAGGTCGGAACCGATTGGGCGAGGTATTCGATTACCGCTTCCCCCTACGACAAGACTCTCACCATAGTTTTGTATATGGGAGCGGAGGGTGTCCTGTGGGTTGATGACGCTCAATTTGAGCTGGGAGCGGAGCAAACAGACTATGCCGCGTCTCCCAGCGACGCGTCACTCACTGGCGAGGCGGTGCAGCGGACTGTGGCGGATATCAAGCCTTTTCCGATCAAGCCCGGTAAGGCCAAGCAGCCGTTGGTGAAGATAGACGAGCACCGGCGGTTCCTCGTTGACGGTGTGCCGTTCATCCCCTTTGCCACCGGCTGGGAGAACTTGCCGACCCGCGAGGTGATAGAGGATTCCGCCAAAGCTGGGTTCAACTCGATATTCATCTATGTGGGTAACAACGACGCCATCGAGGCCGTGCGCAAGGTGCTGGACGACGCTAACTCGTTCGGGCTGAGGGTGATAGTAGGTATGTCCGGAGGTATAACCACCAATAACCGGGCGATCTTCCACGCCGGCCTCCGCAGCCACCCTGCGCTGATTGCGTGGAATGTCCGCGACGAGCCGGGCGGCGATTACCCCGAGGTAACCCAAGCCTACAACCTGTCGAGGAGGATGGACCCGGCTCACCCGGCATACGTCAACTACGCCCCGGGGTTCTATATGCCCAAGGTTCTCCCATCGGACATCTCCAGCCTCGACCAGTACACCATAGGCTGCGGCGGCTCTCCCCTTACCCAGGCGATAAACGTGGATAGCCTGGAGGCCCTTGCCATTCCGGCCGGGAAGCCAAGCTGGATATGGCTGCAGGCCAGCGGAAACGCCTATTGGCTTTCACGGGAACCAACTGCCCCGGAAGAGGAGGCGATGGTCTACCTCTGCCTCATCCACGGTGCGCGCGGGTTCAAGTTCTGGGTAACCAAGCCTCTGGGCGCCGAGCTTTGGAAAGAGACGAAGATGCTCAGCAGAGAGGTACGGCAGTTGTCTCCTATCCTCTACTCGCTGGATGCCGTGCCGAAAGTCTCCGCCACACCATCCGACATCCACACCCTCGGAAGAGCCTACAAGGGCAAACAATACATCATTGCGGCCAACGCCCTCCCGACCACGGTCAACGCCGAGATCAAAGTCCCAGGCGGGAAGTCCGCCACTGTGCTATTCGAGGGCAGAAGAGTGAAGATCGTCAACGGAGTAATCAAGGACACATTCCTCGGGTACCAGCGGCATGTCTATGAGGTCAGGTAGTATCGAAATGCCGCGTCCCATTGGCCCCATATGTCCTATCCGTCCCATCCGAAAGAAGAGACGATCCAATGAAGACAAGCCTTACAATCCTGTTCGTGATATTGCTTCTAGCGGTAGCGCTCTACACACCGTGTGCCGCAGGCTCGAACCGGTTCTACTTCGCCAACCAGAGCGACTGGGAGGGCAAACGCGGTTTCTTCCTTGACACCGAATGCTCTTCCCAGGGGAATGAGAAGTGCAAGCTGGCGGACACCACATTGACCTGGGCTGTGGCAGATGGCAAGGAATGGCGCTTTGTGCAGATCAGGCCCAAGTGGGAATTTGCCCACGACTATCGTGTGAAAGCAACCATCGAAGGCGACACAGCAAAGTTGTGGTTGGATGGCAAGCTGATCGGCGAGGCCAAAGGTGGGTTTGCGCCGGTTTCGGCCCCTCTTCGATGCCGCGAGGTGCCTGCCTGGGCGGCGTCCCCGACCGACTTCCTGCTCAGGCAGCTTGAACTGACCGCGTCCAGCGGGAAGCGAAAGCCGCTGCGGTTCTCGTTCATAAAGGAGGCATCGCGGTCACTTGTGCTGCGCCTAATGGCCTCGGACCCACCCCGGGAGGCCAGATGGCCGCTTTCCCCCGGCGACAACGTCACCATTGAGACTACGTTCAGGCTGGAGCAGTATCCGGACGTCAAGGCCATCTCACCGATTATCGACCGATATGGCCAGGTGCGCGACTCGGACTACCCCGGCAAGATCAAGTCGGACGCCGACTTGAAGGCTGCGGCCGCCGACGAGGAACGCAGGCTCTCCCGACTCAGGGCGCCAAAGGACCGTGACAAGTTCGGTGGGACGACAACACTGGGGTGGAGCGAGAAAGCTGCAGGCTTCTTCAGAGTCACCAAGCGCAACGGCTTCTGGTGGCTCATCAGCCCTGACGGCAACCCGTGCTTCTATGTGGGAGTGTGCTCGATGCCGACTCTGGTCTGGGAGACCACTCCCGTTACAGGGCGTGAGTATCTGTGGGAGTGGTTGCCGCCGAAGACGGGTGAATACAAGTGGGCCTGGGGCAAGGATATGTGGGGTGGGACTGCGGGCACCGAGTTCGTTGCATTCCACACGGTCAACATGATCCGCAAATACGGTGACGGCTGGTCGAAGCGCGCCACGGACCTGGCCGCGCGCCGCGCCAAGCTGTGGGGCTTCTCCGGCGGCGGCAAGTGGGGCACAGTGGCAGGCACGCCGGAGTTCCCTGTTCTGAACCGCGACTCCGTGCCAAGCCTGATCTACCACCCCGACATATTTGATCCCGCTGTGCAGGAGAAGCTCCGAGCGACTATCAGGCAGCAGATAGAACCGCGAAAGGATGATCCGTTGGTGGTGGGGTGGTCGCTGGGGAATGAGATCGTCGAGATCATACTGGCCGACGAGGTCAAGCAGATTATGTACGGCAAATCGATCTCCCCTGCCAAGCGTGCATTAGCGGACTATGCCCTCAAGGAAATCTACAGCGGTGACCTGGCCAAAATGGCAACGGCGTGGGAGATCTCGGGTGCGACAATCGAGGACCTCTACGCGGCTCAGGCGAATCCGCCGAAGGCTGACACAGAGAAACTGCGCCGTCACTACGCCGACCGATACTACGAATTCATATACCGGACTGCCAAGGAAGCTGACCCCAACCACCTGTACTTCGGCTTTTGGATCGTGCCTGGATGGTGGGAGAATGAGGAAGACTGGCGGCTGATGGCGCGGCATTGCGACGTGATAGGCTACGACCGCTACGGCTATGTGTTCGCGGATGATCTGCTCCAGCGGCTCAGCAAGGAGTCGGACAAGCCTATGATCTGCGGAGAGTTCTCCTACGCCCCGTTCTACGATGGCAAACGCGGCTTTGGCTCTTACTTTGTGAGCGCGAAAGACGATGCCGACGCAGGGAGGCTCTATTCGCAGTGGGTGAAGGGTGCGGCAGAGAACCCGTATTGCGTAGGAATGGCCTGGTTCCAGTATCGTGACGGGCCGGTGACAGGTCGCGGCGCCTCGCGAGGCGGCACAGATATAGTGGTCGGAGAGTGTTATGCGTTCGGGCTGGTTGATGTAGGCGACAACCCGAAGTGGCCAATGGTCAGTGCGATGCGAAAAGCCAACTACGCGGCTGCAGGCTGGCGCGTGAAGGCGAACAAGAGACAATAGGGCTGCGGCCTACTGACTTGCACGGAGGAAAGATGAAGGCTGGGACAATTTTCGCGGTTGTGTTTCTGATGATGGGCGTTTGCCTTGCGGGGCAAGCTGGCGAAAACCTGCTTCGCAACAGCAGCTTTGAAACCTGCACTACTGAAAAACTGCCGGACTTCTGGGGCCCTGGAGGCATGGGGATATCTTCGGCGCATTGGCAGGTGAATATGGATGAGTGGCGGACGCGCTGGGGGGTAGACGATACGGTCAGCCACTCCGGAAAGCACTCGCTGCGCATCGATTGCCCCGGCGATGCTACCGACCTCATCGCCTACGCCAGATGGGTTGATCTTCCCGTGCTGAACGTGCCGTGGACTCTGTCCGTATGGCTGAAAGCCGACAGAGAGGAGATGCCCGTCGGGTTCAACTACCAGTTCGGGTCCAGCCAGGTCAAGGTCGGCAAGGAGTGGACGAGGTTCTCGGTTACTTCCTCCCCGTACGACAAGACACAGACGGTCATTGTAAGCCCGGGTGCAAACGGGGTTATCTGGATAGACGATGTCCAGTTCGAACAGGGCGACGCCGCAACCGATTACGCGCCGGCTCCCGCAGACGCCGGTATCACGGGCGAGGCAGTGCATCGTATGGTGGCAGATGTGCCTGCGTTCAAGAACAAGCCGGGCGGAACGCGGCCTGCATCGGTGCGAATAGATGAGAACAGGCGATTCCTGGTTGAAGGAACGCCGTTCATTCCTTTCGGGCCAGGATTCAGCAACCTGCCCACTACCGACCTCCTCAAGAAGACTGCCGCTGCGGGATTCAGTGCGGTGGTTCTTCTGCTTGGCAACGATGAGAAGATAGAGGACATCCGCAGGTGCCTTGATGAAGCCAATCTGCTTGGAATGAAGGTCGTGGGTATGCTCAGAAACCCTGCGACAGTCAAGACCCGGGCGACTATCATCACCAGTTTCAGGAGCCACCCTGCGGTGATAGCTTGGTACGTGACGGATGAACCCGACGGCGACCACCAATACGTGAAAGACTTCTACAGTATGGCCAGGAAGCTCGACCCGTCGCGACCGGTGTATGTGAACTATGCCCCCAGCTTCTACTTCCCGGAGGCCCTTCCCACGGACATAGCCAGCCTCGACCGCTACGACATCGGCGCTGAGCCTGACGGGCCGATCTATCAGGCGGAGTTCACGGACCAGCTTGAGAAAGTCGCGGTAACGGCGGGCAAGCCAAGCTGGATCTGGCTGCAGAGCGGCGGTTACGCCTATTGGATGTCGAGATCCCCCACTGCCCCCGAGCAGGAGGCGATGGTCTATCTCACCCTAGTCCACGGAGTCCGCGGGATCAAGTTCTGGGTGGACCTGCCATTCAGCCTGGAGGAATGGAGGACAATGAAGATGCTGGCCCAAGAGGTGAGGCAGCTTACCCCGATCCTCTACTCGCTGGAGACTGCGCCCACTGTCTCAGCGATCCCATCCGACCGACTGGGGATCCACGTCACAGCCAAAACCTACAAAGGCAAACGTTACATCATCGCCTGCAACGCCGGCCCCAAGCCCGTGGACGCCACTATCACAATCTCCACTGGAGGCGAATCGGCCAACGTCCTGTTCGAGAAGAGGCGGGTAAAGGTGGATAACGGCGTCATCAAAGATAACTTCCTCGGCTACCAGCGCCACGCGTACGAGGTGAGTAGGTAACTTCCCCATCCTCGCAGGATGGGGCTAGGGGGCGGTTCTCCAGGCGTAACATCAGCGAGACTTGTCACTACGGAGGAACCTCACCCCAGCCCCTTTCGCATCCTCGCTTCGCTAGAGGCTGCTTTCGGGCAGCGCCTCTCCTTGCGAGGAGAGGGAGTTATTCCACTCCACACGCAGCCATTGTCGTTATCGGAACAAAGGCGCCCACATCCCAACCTCCCCCCCGGGGGAGATGGGAGTCTCAGCCCCAACCTGCGTCGGTCACCCAACAGCCATCCGCCATTGGCTATCAGCTATAGGCCATATACTAGAACAACACCTCTGTACCCGTCTCGGAGGACTTGTAGACGGCGTCTATTATCTGGGCGACCATCAGAGCCTGTTCTCCAGGGATAGGCGTGGGCTTGTTGTTCTTCACGGCATCTACCAGCGCGAAGATCTCGCCCTCATACATTGTGTCTGCCGGTGGAACGAAGACCGGGGTCACGTCCAGCAGGGTCTTGTTCTTCTCCGTGAACATCTTCGGCGGGATAAGCTCGCAGCCGCCCTCGGTGCCGTAGAGCCAGCCGTTGAAGACATCGTCCTTGATATTCGCCACAAAGCTCGCCTCGATAGTGAGCGAGGCGCCGTTTTCGAACTTCACAAGTCCCACCGCGAAGTCTTCGACGGTGTAGTTGGTGTAGTCCCATTGCCCCATCAGGCCTATGATGTCGCCTCTGTGGCCGAACTTGGTGGTGGACATTCCACTCACCGAAACCGGGTTCGGGTGCCCCATGTACCACAGAGCGAGGTCGAGGATATGGACTCCGCAGTCGATCAGAGGGCCGCCGCCCTGTTTGTCCTTCTGGGTAAACACCCCCCACCCCGGAATCCCGCGGCGACGCAGGGCCTGGGTGCGGGCATAGTAGATATCGCCCATCTCACCTGAATCAATGAACCGCTTTATGACCTGGGCCTGCGGGTCGAACCGGCGGCAGTAGGCAACCATGAACTTCCGGTCATTCCTTCTGGCGGCGTCAACCATCTTCGCGCCCTGCTCCGCATTGAGGCCGATCGGCTTCTCGCACATCACGTGCTTCCCCGAGTTCAGAGCCTTGATGGTCGGCTCCATGTGAACGTAGTTCGGAGTGCATACATCCACGATATCTATCTCGCCCAGCGCAATGAGGTCGTCCATATTGGCAAACCTGCGCGATATGCCGTATTGATCCCCGACCTTACCCAGCTTTTCCTCGTCAATATCGCAAATCGCGTAGATCTCGGCGTCCGGGCACTTGGCCCACGCCGGCAGGTGCACGGCCTGAGCAATCCCGCCAGTCCCAATAATACCAACTTTCAGCTTCGACATTCCAACCTCCAACCCAAGTATCGACAATACTGCAAAACTGTAGATATGATACGACGCAAGCCCAACTTGCGCAAGTTGACGCTTCCTCGGCATCAGCTTGACAGCCGGGCCAATCTGACGTAGACTGCAACAACCGTTGTGAATAGAAGCACACAACGCAGAGCTGCGCAGCTCACATTTACCGTGGAAATGGAGAACCCAGGTGGAAGCAAAGATCGAGAACAACGAATTGGTCATCCGTATAGCCTTGGAGAAACCCAAACCGTCATCATCCGGCAAAACCCTCATCGTCGCCAGCACCGGCGGAAACTTTCAGACAGGGATCGAGATCGACGGCAAGCCGGTTTTCGTGGGAGTGAATGCATATATCAAGAAGTAGACGGGCGGGGCATGTTCGCAGCCGGGAGGAGGAGTGAGCCACCCCAAGCCGTCTGGAAACCCCGAAACAGGCCCACAGGAACCTTGCCTCAATCCTCTCCTTGCAAGGCATGAGAGTCAGGAGTCTCTCGAATGATCGCGGCCTCCGCGGTTTGGACCTCGCCAACCTATCGTACACGAAGCGGCAGTCAAGAATTACGGCCTCTAGAGGTTAGAAGTTGGAATTCCCTCTCCCACCGCAGTGGGCGAGGGAATTCGCGTCATCCGCGATTCAGACTATCAGCCCAGATACCCGACCAGTTCCGCCCAACCTGCCATCTGTTCCATCTTGACCACACGGCCGGTGTCGGAGGACTCGGTGGCCGCGAGGCCCATAGCTACTGCTACCGAGGCCTCCGCCGGGGTGGTTACTCTGGATTGTTCGCCTCGGACGAACGCCGCGAAGTTATCCAGCAGAAGCTTATCGCCTCCGCCGTGGCCGTCTGCTTCATCCCGCCCGCTTATGGGCTGCATCTCCGGAGGCCCGCCCGCGTGCCGCTTCCAATACTTAACCTCGGTAGCCGAGAGATAGCCGTCCAAGGCTCCGCACGTACCTGACACGCGCATGTTGCGCTCATCAAAAGAGGAAACCACGTTCACTGTGTAGGATCCGATGGTGCCGGAATCGAAGTCGACCGTGGCGATGCCGTGGTCGAATGTGTCCTTGTCAGAGTTGAACAGGCATAGATCGTGGTACCAGCCGTGCTTCTCCCGCAGCTTCACCACCTCCCGCATCCAGTCGTCCCACTTCTCGGCGCCTCTGAGGGCGGAGTCCGGGCAGTCTGCCTCGATCGCGCACTCGCTGCACCGCTTTCCGGCCTCCGGTTTGGGCTGATATTGCGAGAGCTTGGCAAAGGCGCTAACCTGCTTGGGGAGCGCACCCGCCATCCAGTAGAGCAGGTCGAAATCGTGGCTGGCTTTGGTAATCCACAGCCCACCACCGCAGCTTCTGAGACGATTCCACCTGCGGAAGTAAGTCTTGCCGCCCACGTAGAACTCGTCGGCCTCGATGGTCAGCACCTCGCCTATATCCCCATTTCGGATCGCAGAATGGAACTTCACATACACCGGCGCAAATCGAAGGTTGAAACCCACCAGGGTCTTCATCCCCGCAGCTTTGTCAGCTCGGACTATCCTCAGACAGTCCTCCAGGGTTATTGCGAGCGGTTTCTCAACGTATACGTGCTTTCCCCGCTCCAGCGCAGCCACTGTCGGCCCCACGTGCTCGCCGTCCGGAGAGGACACCAGCACGGCATCGCACTGGACGGCGTCCAACGCCTCTGCCGTATCTGCGAACACCTTCGCTCCACCGATTCCCAACTTACTGGCCACAAGCTCAGCCAGTTCAGGAATACGGTCAACAAGCGCGACCACCTCGTAGTTCTCGTTCTTCGCCAATTCCTCGGCAAACCACATCCCGCGCCCGCCCCCCGGGCCAACTACCGCCGTTCGTATCTTGTCCATCTGTTCACAAACTCCTTGTTAGCCGACAAACGCAGTATATCTTGCTTCGGGATATCCGCTGCGGTTCCTATCCCGAAACACTTCAGGCTATACTCTATCCCTGCCCCATTCGGCAAGCGGGGGCCGAAATCCTTCGCCCTGGCGCAAAAAGCGGTCGGAGCATCTGCCCCGACCGCCTGTGTACCATCTGATCCGAAGCGCCAGACTACGGATTGTAGGCTTTGTCGAAAGATATCTTCTGTGAGGGCCACGTGGCCGCCGTAGGCATGTCGCTGCCTTCAACTTTATACCACTTCACGTGGCCATCTGCAAAGTTGAAGTTTGCGCCACCGCTGTGCCATGCCGGGATGTAATACAACGGGGCAAATACACCCAGAGGGCCATCAATACCCCACACACCACTCATATCACCCATTGCAACGATGGAGGACGGAGCCTGAAGCGCAACGAGTTTTGTAGGCAAGCTGTCCCAGCGGTCCCCACTCCAGTTGGCGTTATATCCCCAGAGAGTGTGCGCACCCTGGGCATTTATGAAGTAGTTGCAGAGCAGAGCCGACGCGTCATACGCTGTTCCGCTGTACATGAATACACCGGCACTGGGGCATTTGAGGACGCCCTTGCTCTTCAGATATGGCTCAAGCACATAGGCAAATCGGTAGGGGCCCGTGCTGAGGCTCCAGGCGATGGTCGGAAATGTCTCGTCATAGTCCTGGACATACTGCATCTGAGCGAGGCCGAGCTGCTTCAGGTTGCTGACGCAAGTCGCCTGCCGGGCCTTCTCCCGAGCTTTCGCGAAAACCGGGAACAGGATGGCTGCAAGTATAGCGATAATTGCTATAACGACCAGCAGTTCGATTAGTGTAAATCCTCTTCTTTTCAACTCCGTAGTCCCCTTTCCTTGAATAGGTAGACGGTTCTTTGCATGCATCAATCTACCAAATGCATTCTACGACACGAAACAGGAGTTGTCAATAGATATTTTCTAGCATTGTTTTCCAATGGTCGACCAAATCACCACCACCCAACGGTCTCTTCAAGTAAGAGTTCACTCTTGGTGAGTACACGTCATGCTGACCCTGAAACAAGTTCAGGGGTTTCAGCCGCTGGCGCGTCTCAACGAGCATCTGGCGGTTATCGCGAACAGACCCTGAAACAAGTTCAGGGTGACGTGGCACTCGGCAACACTGAACAGTTACCTCTTCAATTGACACCTGAGGCTGTTACGCATATCCTTTATTGTGACAGTATATTCGGAAGCCATTCCGTACGGAGGTTCTGTATGCTCGATTCCATTCACGCCTACGCGTCCGTCGGCTTGATACACTTTATGGCCTACCCGCAGTGCATCAAAGGGGAAGGCCCTATTCTGGAGACGCTGGCGAGCGTCTGCCACGACGATTACTTCGACCTGGTCGAGGTTACCTGGATGAAGGACGCGGAAGTTCGCAAGGAAGCCCGCAGGATGATGGAAGCTTCGGGGATGAAGTGCGCGTTCGGGGCGCAGCCGGTGCTGCTGACCCAAAAGCTAAGCCTCAACGACCCGGACGAGAACGGGCGGCTGAAGGCGATATCGGAGATCAAGGCGGCTATCGACCAGGCGTATGAGCTTGGGGCTGTCGGCTTCGCGTTTCTCTCCGGCAAGGACCCCGGCCTCGAGACCAGGGCAGAGGCGATGGAGCGGCTGTTCGACTCCACCTGCGAGATCTGCGAGTATGCCGAGGAGCAGGGGGATATGCCTGTTCTGGTAGAGACGTTCGACCGTGTGGAATATGGCAAGAATTCCGTTCTCGGACCGACGAGCGAGGCGGCAAGGTTCGTGGAGAACGTGCGCTGCCTCTACCCCAACTTCGGGATGATGGTTGACCTCAGCCACATGCCGCTGCTCAATGAGTCCCCGATGAAAATGCTCACCGCCGCGCAGGACACCCTGATGCACGTGCACATTGGCAACTGCGTGATGCGCGACCCTACCCACCCCGCCTACGGCGACGAACACCCGAGGATGGGGATCGAGGGCGGAGAGGTTGGAGTGGTGGAGCTTGCGGAGTTCCTGGAGGCGCTGATGAAGACCGGCTACCTCGACGGCGAGACCCCCAGGCCGATGAGCTTCGAGGTGAAGCCAGTCGCGGCGTTTGGAGAGAAGTCAGAGGAAGTGATCGCGGCATCCAAGCGGGCCTTGAACCGCGCGTGGGCGATGATATGAGGGTTGTGATCAGTTGACCGAACAAGTGGTTCCCCAGAGCCTGGTAATGCGAGAGATGGTCCCCGGCGACATAAAGCAGGTGATGCGGGTTGAGCTCGCGTGTTTTTCGGACCCGTGGAGCGAGAATGCCCTGATGACCGAGGCTATGAACCCGTCAGCCTACTATGAAGTGTGCTGCTTGGGAGATGAGGTGATCGGGTTTGCCGGTATGTGGATCATAATGGATGAGTGCCACATCACCAACATCGGCGTGCTGCCCGAACACAGGCGCAAGGGCTACGGAGAGCGCCTGCTGATCGCTATCCTCAAAGAGGCGATTATGCGCGGAGCTAATCGAGCGACCCTGGAATGCCGCAGGTCCAACTTCCCCGCCCAGCAGCTCTATACCAAGTACGATTTCGGGACAGTCGCCCTGCGCCGGGGATATTACCGCGACAACAACGAGGACGCGGTGATAATGTGGGTCAACGACATCCACGCGCCGGAATACAGGCAGAGGCTGATGAGATTTGCTGCTGAGCTGGACAGCGTGGGTGCGGGCGAATGAAGATCCTTGGCATCGAGACAAGCTGCGATGAGACCAGCGCGGCGGTGGTGGAGGACGGGCGGGTTATACTGTCCAACGTAATCGCCAGCCAGTTAGACGCGCACCAGGCGTTCGGCGGGGTAGTGCCGGAGTTGGCTTCCCGCAAGCACGTTGAACTGATCCTGCCGACCGTGCAGGCGGCGCTGGACCAGGCCGGGGTTACTCTCGATGAGATCGACTGCATCGGGGCGGTGAACAGGCCGGGGCTGATCGGGGCGTTGATAGTTGGGTTCGCCGCCGCAAAGACCTTTGCATTGGCCGCCAAGCTGCCGCTGGTGGCAGTCCACCATCTGGAGGGCCACATCCACGCCAACTGGCTCACCGGCCGGGAGATTGCGTTCCCGCTGGTCTGCCTGGTGGTGAGCGGGGGGCATTCGGATATAGTTCTGATGCGCGACCACGGCGACTACGAGCTTCTCGCCAGAACCCGGGACGACGCAGCGGGCGAAGCCTTCGACAAATGCGCCAGAGCGATGGGCCTGGGCTATCCCGGCGGGCCGATCATCGACAAGCTCGCCAAGAGCGGCGATCCCAAAGCAGTAGCGTTCCCCCGCGCCAACCTCGGCGACTCCCTGGACTTCAGCTTCAGCGGCCTCAAGACAGCGGTCATCAGATACTCCCAGAAGCGGGATGAGTCTGTGACCATCGAAGACCTCGCGGCGAGCTTCCAGCAAGCAATTGTGGATGTGCTGGTCACGAACACATTCAAAGCAGCGGCAGACAACAACGTCAATCTGGTTATGATGGCAGGCGGGGTAGCAGCCAACAGCGCCCTGCAAGCAGCGATCTCCAAGCGAGGCAACGAGGCCGGCATAGAAGTCATCTACCCCAAACCAATCCTATGCACCGACAACGCCGCCATGGTAGCCGCCGCAGCCTACTTCGGGTATCTGCGAGGCGAATTCGCGGGACTGGATGCAGACTGCGTAGCCTCAGAACCCCTGGGGCCAAGACGGGGTTGACGGTTGGGGGTTCGGTAACGGCCAATTGTCATTCCGAGGAACGAGGAATCTGCTTTTGTGGTGTATCGGGACTTGAGCGGAGCGGAAGTCCTGGTACCGTGTCCTTCTATCGGGAGGTTTCTTTCGGGATATCCGGAGCGGTCGTGGGCTGATTGCTTCTATCGCAGGTTAGTGGTCGCTCCTCAAATCCCGAAAGACCGGACAACGCCGCCATGGTCGCCGCCGCAGCCTACTTCGGCTACCAGCGAGGAGAATCCGCCGGCTTGGACGCCGACTGCGTAGCCTCAGAAGCCCTGGGGCCGAGACGGGGTTGACGGTTGGGGGTTGGGTTTTCGGTGTATCGGGACTTGAGCGGAGCGGAAGTCCCGATACCATGTCTCGCTATTTGGGGGCTTTCTTTCGGGATTTCCCGAGCGGATGAGCGCTGATCCTTCTATTGGCAGGTCAGCGGTCGCTCCTCATATCCCAGAACACCGGTGAGAACTATTGCTTCTGTAATGTGAGCGTGCTATCCTATAGGCGAGGCAGCAAGCCGACTGGAAGAACGGGAGATGTGGATGGCGGAGCATGCTAAGTACACAGTAAAGAGAGTTTTCATCGCGTCGCCGGGTGACTTGTTGGAGGAACGGAGTCTTTTCCCCCGTATACTGGAACAGGTCAATGTGAAGGTGGCACATGGAAGAGGCGTGCATCTTGAAGCCGTGGGCTGTGAGGACACTCTGCCTGGCATTGGCCGCCCTCAGGCGAAGATAAATGAGGACGTGGCGGCAAGTGATCTATTCGTGATGCTACTGTGGAAGCGCTGGGGAACGCCGACAGGAGCATTCTCAAGCGGCACGGAAGAGGAGTTCGAGGTAGCGAGAACCCACAAAGAGAAGGCGGGAAGACCGGAGGACATCTGGCTGTACCTTCGAAAGGTACCCGACGCAATGCTGGCGGATCCCGGGGAGCAGCTAACCAAGGTGTTGGAATTTCGGAAGAGACTAGAGCGGGAGAGATACTGCCTCTACTGCTCATATGACAGCGAGCAGGACTGGGCGGAGAAGCTATGTACCGCACCCGGTCATCTGGACACGGCTTTGCGTTATGCCGCTGCTAGTC
>CAZTAO010000037.1:0-17404 GCA_964611645.1 uncultured bacterium
AAGTTGTGGTTTTTCTCCACTTTCTTCACTTGCTCATCGAAACTGAACAGTTACACACAAGCCGCTGTTCGTAATCGTTACAGAGCGCCCTCTCTCTAACTCTCTCCCCCAGGAGAGAGGATTACGTTCTTCCGCGCCCAATCCTGCCCATCCCTCAATCCTGTGAATCGTGTTCAAGACAAAGACTAATCCGCTCTCTGCTCCTCTGCTATCCCTTCACCATCCCCTCCCCTTCGCCTCCCCGCACAGCGCCTTGTAAGCCAGCTTGTCGGTTCCGGTTCCGGGCCAGGTCCTTAGGCCCAAACTGCTTATGAACTCGGAGAACTTGCGGTCGGTTATGCCGTAGTAGGCTTGGGTGGTCTTGAGGGAGTCGGGGGAGTAGTCGTGGAGCCAGGTGAAGTCGACCAGCTTGATCTGCTTGGAGTGCTTGTCCCAGGCCTTGAAAGTCTCCCGGATGAACTTCGCCTGAAGCTCCTGCGAACTGCCCAACTCCGCGCTGGAGGGGTAGCCCCATTGCAGGAAGTAGATGGGCCTGCCGGGGTAGAGCTTGCAGATGGTGTCGAAGATGCGGCCCACCACCTCAGGCTGCTGCACGCTGAAGTCGGGTTTGAGGGGATAATGCGATACCGCGATCACGTCCGCGTGCTTGTTCACCTCCGCGGCCTGCGCGCGCATCGGGCCGGTGAGGCCGTTGTAGGTCATCTCGGCGGATACTTTCAGCCCCGGCCTCAGCTCTTTGGCGCGGGCGGAGGTCTTGGCGACGAACACCGCAAAGCTCCTCCAAAGCCCCTTATCCTGCCCGAGGAAGATGTCCGATTCCGAGCCTATCGAGAGCGAGCTGATCTTCATCTTCGGCGAGGCCTGGAAGACATGCGCCAGCAGTTGGTTGAAGCGGTCTATCACCACCGGGTCATCGAGCCTGCGGCCCTCGAGGTCTGCGGGCAGGCGGCTGCGGTTGGTGTGGAGCGGGCGGATGGTGAGGGTTACGCTCACGCCCGCGGCGGGGTAGTAGGCGTTGGCGATCTCGATCCACTTGAGGTCATACTTCCCCGGCGAGGTCTCCAGGTCCGGCCAGTCCAGCGACAACCCCACGTCCTCCACCCCGGCCTTCTTCGCCAGCGCGAACGCCGCGCCGAAGTCCCCCTTCTCCGCCATCCCAACATCCACCCCCAACACCCGCGCCCCCTTAGGCACCACAGCCCCAGCCGCCAGCCCACAAACCACCACCAACAAAACCACCAGAACCAAAACTCGCATAACCAAAGCCCCCGCCTCCAATTCAGCACTACTATCTCATACTACCAGAAATTCTCTCTCCCGGGGGAGAGAGCTAGAGAGAGGGCGCTACCTACCAACAAGCACAGCACCCCCGTGTAGCCTTACCAGCCCTCCAGGTATACTACGCCTTTCACTTCGCCCGGTAGATATAGAGAACCGCCTTATCCGGGCTGTCCAGGTCGATGAGCAGGTCGAGGTCGAAATTGAGTTCCCCGTAGCTGACCGCTATGAACTTCTTCACCGGATCGGTCCGCCACCACTCCGGCGCTCGCGACTGGTATGCCCGGGTGGTCTCAAGTTTGTCGGTCCGTGAGATAGTGCAGGCATTCGCGGAAGTGTCGGAACGCAGTGTGCGCTTGATGGAGGTCACCAAAGCGTCCACGCCGTTTCTGTCCATCTCCACCTTGGCGTATATCTCGAAACTTGGTCCCATAAATCCCGCGTGAGCCGCCTGTTCCTCTATCCTGGAGCCGGCAGGAATCTCCAATTGGCTCAAATGGGACAGCCTCTCGACCGTGAGGTTATCGTATCGGTGCTCCATCCTCTGCCAGCCCCTGTGAACACTGAACCCAAACGCCACGATCACCGCCACGACCACCGCGACAACTACGACCCGTACCGATGAAGAGCCCCGGTTGTTGCAGATTCTTTGCATCGCGTTCACCCCCACGTTCAATCCGTAATCCAGCAAACATAGACCGTCTGCTGAGTTGGGTTGCCCTGCTGTACCAGCACCCACAGGGTAGCTACACCGTTGTTTCGGGTTCGCGCTTTCACCACCCGAAATGGCTTGATCGAGCCTGGGTCCCACCATCTGGGCTGTCTCCGAGGCGCGGTCTCCATTCCGAGGTCGCTGTCGCGGGACTCCTCGCGCGGCTTCGGCACGGACGCCATCAGCGCCTCGGCTTCCTTTGGGGACATCTCCAGCTTGGCGAGCAACTCATAGTCGCGGAACCCCAGCCAGAATGAGTTCAGGAGCCGGGCATTCTGCGGGATGTTAAGCCCCGTGGCAGCGGATATCTCCTTCACGCTTGCCTGCTTCGGCACCCTTGCCGCGATGAATATCGGCGCTACCACGGCCAGATACCCCAACACAACAACTCCCACCAGTACAGCAGGGATTAGCGAGCACCACGAACACCGCCCGCCAAACAGTCCGCCGCTTGCACCACCAGCGTTCGGATTCTTGTTGTTGTTCATTGGGGGTTGCTCCCGTTTCTCCTTGCCCAAATTGTACCTGCTCATCGAACCTAACCAATACTGAGCATACCTATAGCAAATGCAGTGAAAGCGAACAATGCGGCGGCTGCCACAAGAGCAATGATCCCCGAAGCAATAGACGCTCCAGACCGGCCCCGTATCCCTCGCGCAACGTAGACCAGCCCCACAATGGCATCGACCGCGCACGGTGACAGTGCGACAACCATCGCCAGCCACGGTATCGGAGTACTCCCCCCTCCGCCGACCCATCTCCAGCCGGAAACCGCTAAGTACATTGCGGCAAACCACATGGCCACACTGCCGAGGATCACTTTCCCTGCAAACACCGCTACATTCATCTCCTATCCCTCTCCGGATCGATTATCTATCCTATACTGCCCATCGCAAAGAACCAGCCGGATAGCAGGAGCAGGAATGCCCCGATTTCCAGGGCGGCGACGCCTACTGCCAGGAGCAGACGTGATTCCCTGGCTATCGACAACACAATGCACACGATTCCCCCGATGCCATCAAGCACAGAAGGGGCTATCGCTATGGTCTGCGCGATCTGCGGCGCACCCGCTCCCCTTCCCACCCAATGTCCAATCTTCCATGCCGAATCCATGGCTAAGACCCACACCAGACCGCTTGCGATGATGATCCCCACGATCCACCTAATAGCAGTCATTGCTTCCCGCTTCCCCGCAATGATCGCGGGCACAGGGATAGCTAGCACAGCCAGAACCGCTCCAACGATCAGCATTGGAACCAACACCTTCCACAATTCGCTGGACGGCAACATAGGGGTCATGAAGGTGAGCACGGTTCCTATAATCATCCACCAAACGAACAACTCGTAGAGCTTTATTGCGACGGAACGCGGCCCGCCGCCAGACTTGGCTCGGGAGAGAGATAGGATGCCGATTAGAAACCCCGGCACCAGAAGCACCAGGGGCACCCACGCCGGTATCGGACTGTATACCCCTCCGACCAGAATAAGCGTAACAAGAGCGCAACTCCCCAACACGCCCAACCCAATCGACACCACCATCAGCCAACCAACCCTCGGCCTCACCTCTTCACCACCAGAGTTCGGATTTTTGTTGTTGTTCATTGGGGTTTGCTCCAGTCTAGACACGCTATCAGCTTACCTCACCCTCACAATCCGAATCCGATCTCCGTATGCGTAGGCAACCCTGTCGCCCTTCGGCGACCAGGAAAATGGACATCCAGGAGAGATTGCGTTTTGCCAGTAGCGCGCATCTGGTATATGGCCGATGACCCTCTTAGTCCTGCTCCGGATGTTGAAGAGCCAGATATTCCAGTCTTTGTTGTAGTCGACACGTCCCGTTCGGGGAGGGTCTGCCACTCCCATCCACAGCAGCCTTCGGCCATCGGGAGACGGGCGCGGGAAGAACAGTTCCCTCTCGTAGGAGCTGTCCTTTACCTCTTGCGTGGCCAGCAGTCTTACTCTCTTTGACGGGCTGCCCGACGCCCGCCAGAGCTTCATGCCCCGGTCAGCGCCATAGGTCACGCCGGATATGTAGTAATAGTGCCGGTAACTGCCACGCGTCCTGTATGGGCTTGTCCAACTAGACATGGTCGTTTTGTGGCCAGGCTTCGGCCGTAGACCTGCCTGCCTTGCTTTGCCGGTTCTGGTGTCGAGTAGAATAGCCGCGTCGTAGGAAGGGTCTGCCAGCACTGTCGTAACAATAAGCTCCCGCGACCGCCGATTGAAGTATACGTCCTCCACCCAGTAGCTCAGAGACTTCCTGATATTCTCCGCACCCAGAAAATCCCCAGTCTGCCCACACATATCCACGCAATGGAAGCGATTGTTGAAGTCCCCCCAGACAAGCTTGCTCCGTGTCAGCCAGAACAGCCCTACCGGCAGGCCCTTTTGCGTCTTCGGGTCCACTTCCACCGTGTGCAACAGCTGCGGAGAGCCTGCCACCTTCCCAACAGGCAAGACCCATATCGAAGAATTGGTCTCACGCTCGGATCTGGGATCGTGCTTCGTGGCGATGAAAGCGATGTTCCGTCCATCCGGCGACCACACAACGGCCGATAAAACCCACCCATTCAGCGCGCCCCAGCCCTTCGTAGCGTCCCTTGTACCTGCGGCCCCAGCCACAGTCACCAAAGCGAGAACAAAAAGAATACCGAGAGCAATGCGTACTGCTTTCATTTCTATCCTCCTCGTTTGTCTACCACGTCCTATCGCATCAGTTGCCCCCCACACCCCCAACCCAATCGACACCACCATCAGCCAACCAACCCTCGCCCTCACCTCTTCACCGCCAGAGTTCGGATTCTTGTTGCTCATGCCCGTCCCACCTCAATCCCCCACATAATCAGTCCAAATCCGTCGCTTGTCGTCTGGGATGAGCATTCTGACGTTCACTCCCTGTTTCGTGAGGACGTAGTTCTTGAGTGAGCAAGTGTTGATGCCGTTGCCGAAGACTGTCTCCCGAAATACCAGTCCGTCACCCTCGGGCGTCCATGCCAACATATCATGCATCATGTCAGCCATCCCTTGCTGGTCCCATTTGGCCTGCAGGTGGGCTTTGCAGGTCTTGGTGTCTATGATCCAGAGGCGCTCGTATTTCATCAGGTGTCCCGGACCGTGCGAGCAGCTATAGAACGCCGCGAGGCGGCCTTTGCTCTTGTCGAAGAGGAAATCGACCTTCGTCCAAGAGTCCCCGAGGTCTTTGTCTACCTGGAACCGGGTAGTGCCACGGCTGGTGGTGAGGTAGATGAAGCCATTCAGATAAGAGGGGATGATTGCGCCGCCCTTGCATGGGCACACCTTCGCGGCTGCCTTTGACCCGGTGGTGAGCACTCGCGCCTTCCCCTTCATATCCAGCCGGACAATGCGGTCCACTATCGATCCGCCGAGATCAGACTGGGCAAGCTGAAGACCACCCGCAGGCGTCCACGTGGGCTCTCCCCTGGTCCGGAATGTGAGCAGCGTGGTCATTTTCCCCGTGGCGGGATCGTATGACCGTAGCGAGCCGGGTTTCACCAAACGCTTGTCGTCGTCCGAGTACTCCGCATACTTGGCTACCATCAACCGGGGCTTGGCCGGGTCCCAGGCAACGCTGTCTCCCCCCTGCGACACGCCGATCAGGCGCCGCATTGTGCGGTTCTTGAAGCTCCAGACCCAGTACGATCGGTCGATTTCCTTGGTCTTCACGCTGCCATTCGTGTCCATCCACGGCCCGTACTGGCGCACGGTCTTGCCGTCCTTATAGGTAACGTCCAAGGCGTCGCCGGCCCATATCAGCAGGTAACCGCCATCGGGTGAAGGCGTAACCTCCTCTATCCGCGTCCCAAAGTCCTTTGGCACTGACTCGTGCGAGATGAGCAGAGACGTCTCGCCGCTGACGAGGTCCTTCTGCCACACATTACTCAGGGGGTTTGTTGACAGGTCCCCCGTCAGATCGACGTACATGGCCTTGTCCGCCGAAACCGCCGAGACTCCAAGCACAACAAGCACAACCGCAACCAGAACTACCAACCGCCTCATGTTCGCGTCTTTCATCTCATCCTCCTCGCATCATTCCTACTCTACTACTAACGCACCAGCCGCGCAAAGGTGACACAACATTCCCCTACGGGCCGCTTCCTGGAGACACTGCGGCGACGTAGACCACCGGGAATCGGTGGTTATCCATGTCTACGAGGAGCGATACAAAACTGCCCTTGGCCCGTAGGCGATACGCCACAAACCTCTGTGCCAGCCCCGGCTTCCACCACTCCATTCCCTGATTTCCGGATTTGATGTCGAAATCAAAATCGACACCCTCCCGATCCGTCGTTGACTCCATTTCCGGCTTCGGCAGAGACCTTCTGAGTTGGTAGAAGGCGCTGGTTGTCATCACCAGCACGGCAAATACGTCCTGCTCCCCAAACGGGGAGACGTAAATCCGGCATTGGATGAGGCGTGTATCCTCTGGGAACTGTAGATTGGTAATCATCTCAACATCTTTCAGATCGTAAGGATGCCGATCGTACCTCATCAGGAGCGCGCCTGCAGTCAACCCCAACAGCCACAGGACAATGACTACCGGTATCCACCTCGGAACCCGACCTGCAGATGTCATATTCTTTCCCGCCTTGCCCCCAGCACCGTGCCCTCCTACCAATCCTCCGCCCAGTATATGATTGTATGGCGTTTGATGCTGGCTGCGACGCCGACGCTGCGGCCGTGGTTTGAGGGGTCTGCTCCAATTACGATCACTTCAAAATCCGGCGGCAGTCGGTTGTCGCGCCAGCCATAGAATTGCGGCGGCGGAACGTTTGCGTTCTCCATGCCAATGCTGCCGTGATGGGTCTCTCTGACCCGGCGCTCGAACCTGGCCGTCTCCGACCTGATATAGGCATCGGAAGCCTCAAACTGCAGAAGAACGCTCGACCCGCCCTGGAGGAAACCTGGTTCGGCCCGGTATCTCACGCTCCTCGCGCCGCGGGGTATCTCTTTCGGAAAGTGCGCCATCAGGTCCTGCTCACCCGGAGCATTCGAAGCGCGCATAGCCGGGTAGTTGCGGATGTCGGTGTCGACTGGGGCAATATTCACAATGAATATGCAAAGGCCCAACCACATAGCGCTCCCCACGGCAGCGACCACGGTCAGCAGGATCCCCAGCGCCCATGTGCCCAGCTTGCAATGAGACCGCCCGGCCCGCCAGTAGGTGGCCAGCAGTACGACCCCTGGAACCAGCAGCAGCAAAGCGCTCCAGCGCACATCAGCCCGCCCAGAGTTCGTGACAGCCATCTGGCTGGCATCGATCCACACCCACACCACCGCGACCAGTCCGGCCAGCAATAGCATGCCGCCCGGTATCAGACCAACTCTGGAACGTTTTATGTCAGTTCCTCCCATCCTATCCATCCCGCCCATCCATGTTGGACGACCGTTTTCCTATTCCTAGACGTTTTGCCACGGTATTGCTCCCGCCTTTCTAGTGAACGCTCACAACCCAAACCACAGCGTTCTTCGGATCGTCAAGCGAAACCAGGATCGATACCTCTACCCCCGATTTGTCGATATTCGCTGCGGCAAACCGTCGCGCCGAGTCCGGGTCCCACCAGCTTGGAGGGGAATGGTCGCTCCAATGGCTCCGCGTGATTCCGAGCCTGTCCGTCCGCGACACCCTCTTGACCGATGGCAGAGAACGCACAAATGTCTCGACATCCCCGCGCTCAATCTCCACACGCGCCCAGAGCTGACCTCCCTGAAACCCCTTGTGGAATTCCGAGTTGGTCAGTCTTGCGCTTTCGGGGAAAGGCACAAATCGCGACACAAACGCGAGGTCTACGTTCCTCGGTGCGCCTTCGCGCGAATAGAGCCAGAAGCCCCCAATCGCCACAACAGCCAGAATCACCCCGACCACGCGCAGAAATCTCACTGTGTCATTTCGCATCCGGATTCACCGCTCTCCACCACAGTCTCGCGACTCCGTTACTGCTCACCGTGCTGCAACTGAAATCCGCGAAGCACATCATTGCCTGCCCATAGTAGTGCCTTGGAGGAGAGGGCAGCAGTTCTCGACCCCCAACGCGGTCGAAGCCGGGGACCGAGTCGAAAAATAGAGGAGTGTCTTTGGGGTCCGAGACGCTGTCGGCACTCGCGCTCGCCAGCGCGGCATTCATCGCGTAGCTCGGGGCTGTCTTCTCCGCCATCGGACACTGGAGCAATTCCGAAACACCGAGCCTCCGCGGACTCTCCAGGTAAGCCGGGGTGGGCGGCTGCGAACCGCTGAGTTCATCGTGCCGGTTCAGGTAGGGCAGCAGCGCCGCATTCCACCGTTTCGCCGGGGGAAATCTGTCGTCGTAGTCCTGGCAGTACTGCGCTGTTGCCAGGGCCAGGTACTTCAGGTTCGAGAGGCATCGCATATCTCGCGGCCTTTCCTTGATCTCCACCATCCGGTCCAACACGAGCGTATTGAGGCACGCGAACGCGCACAGAACAACCGCGACCCACGCAATCCGCGCCCCGGGCAGTCGGCCTCGCTTGATCCACACCAGCGACACAATGCCCAACGCCAAACCAACCGGCGCAGCCAGCACCAGCGCAAGCGGCCGATCCCAGACAGGAGGCCGTAAAACCAACGCCCCCACCGCCAACCCAATAGCCAGAACCACCAGCAAGTAGACACCCTTCTTCATCGCGCCACCTCCAACAAACATGTTCCCCCAACCCTCACCCTAAGCCTTCTTTTCTTGCAACTTAGTAAGTCTTTCACCGTTCCCCGCCGCAACGGTTTTCGCGAGTTTCGTATCTTTCGCGTCCTTCGCGATTCAAACCGCCGCGTGTAATCGTCACGCTGCGCCCTCACCCCCGCCCTCCCCCCCAGGGGAGGGTATTTTTCGCGTCATTCGCCCCTTTCGCGCCATTCGCGTTTCAAACCCCTTCCGCGCCCTCCGTGCCGTTCCGCGTAATCCGCGTTTCAGACCACCATCAAACCTCAGCAGTACGCCCGTCCAGCCTCAATCCAAAAATAGTTGAAACTATTTTCCCAAAACTAGTGAACAAAACGGCCCATGAGTTGCCTTATAATTATGGAGGTGCATTGTTTGGGACAGAGCAACAACACTCTTTAGCGGTGGCGATTCGGAGACCACCACCCTGCGGTCTTCGCGCCATTCGCATTTCAAACGCTCCCATCACCCCTTCGCCCTCAACGACTGTTGACTGTCGACTGTGGACTGCCGACTCCTGACCGTCCTATGCCCCAACACCCCTTCCAATGCATTCTTGAAAGCGGGGAGTTTGCCGGAGCGGATGGCCCAGTCCCATATTGGCTCGGCTTTCTTCCAGCCGATGGTGTAGGCGGCGTGGCGAAGGCGGTGGGGTATGGCCTCGTGCGCCCAGGATGCGCGGGCAATCGAGCGCCAACTGTAGAACTGCCGGTAAGCGCGCCGGTAACCCTCCTCGAGCGCCCCGGTGGTCAGCTTGGCCGGTTGGTAGACTGCGTGGCGGGTGTCGTAGAGGTCCCAGTTGTTGGTAAGGATCCGCCCCTCCTGCTCCATCCGAGTACGAAGGGCCGTGCCGGGGTAGGGGGTCAGAATGTGGAAAGTGGCGGTCTCGATCCCCTGGCCAACCGCCCATTCCACAGTCGCATCGGGGGTGGTTTCGGTGTCATTGTCCAGGCCGAGCACAAAGCTGGCGTTGATCATTACTCCCAGGTCGTGCAGCTTGCCGATGGCGGCGTTGTAGTTGCGGTCGATGTTGTGGAACTTGCCCTCGCGGCGGAGGTTGACGGCATCCAGGGTCTCAAAGCCGATGAACAGGCTGCTCAACCCACACGCCGCGGCTTTTTCCATCAGATCAGGTTCAAACACAGCCCGCACCGTCCCCGCCGCCTGCCACACCCGGCCCATCCCTTTCATCCCGTCGAACAGGTCGGAGGCAAAGCGGGTGTCGGCGAAGAGGTTGTCATCCAGGAAGAACAGGTGCTTGCCGGGAAGCTGCTCTATCTGCGCCAAGGCTGCATCGACTCTCTGTGTGTAAAACGACGCCCCGCCCGCAAAGAACGAGTCCTTGTAGCAGAAGTCGCAGGAATGCGGGCACCCCCGCGACACCACAAGCGAGTTGGGCACAAGGTAGTTGTCCCGCTTGATCAAATCTCGCCGGGCAGCCGGAGCGCCCTCCAGAGTGCGGACTGTCGAATGGTACACCTTCGCCGGATGCCCCGCGCGGTAGTCCCGCAGGAACGCCGGAAAGGTGTCTTCCCCCGGCCCGGTGCAGATGGTGTCAGCGTGGGCCGCGGCCTCGTCCGGCAGGGTGGTCACATGCAGCCCGCCCATCACCACATACGCGCCCTTGCTCCGATAGTGGTCGGCGATTCGGTAGGATCGGTACGCCGAGGTCACATAAGCCTGGATCACCACCAACTCAGGGTCATCGTCCAGCTTCAGGTCTTCAACATGCTCATCGCATATCGATATCTGGTCAGACTCGTGCAGATACCCAGCCAGGGTAGCCAGGCCAAGGGGTGGAAACAGCGAATACTTGATAGAGCGGCGGTCGCCCAGCGCCTCGGTAAGCGCCGGAAGAATCATCTTAACTCGCATCGGGGTCTCCTTTCAACCAATCCATCGGGTTTCCGGTCCAAAAGCTTTGTGAAGCAAAGTGCTTTGCATGTATAACGACTAAAGGCCCACAAATGTTCCGAAAATAGTTGAAAGAAGTTTTCGAGGGGGCCAGTGCAGGCGTGAAGAGAGGAGAAAGCAGCTATCGGCGCGAATGTCCTATGCGTAACATCCTCAACCCAGCCCGAGCCTGCCCCAGAAGATCTCTTGCGGAGTTTCCCGAGTCTATCTGAATGCCTGTTCGCTTGACACCAGCCCTCCAGGCCGTGATTGTTTGGATGGGGAGGGAGGAGCAGAAGGGAGTTGAATATCAGGTAAGCTGGTAAGCAAAGGGGCCGGACATCTCGCCCGACCCCGTTCGCGCAACTGTCTCAAAGCGAAGACCGGCTATTGGCCCCGCAGATACCCTTTGAGCTTCCAGCCGGAGTTGAGCAATCCGTTGTCGCGGCAATACATTCGCTCGCCGAGCAGCTTGCCGGCGAACACTGGCTTGAGCGACATCTTCCAGTCGATGATCAGGTTCGTGGAGCCACTGGGAGTAACTGCGGTATCCTTCAAGTAGACGACGCACTGGCTATTTTCCAGCGTAACGTCGGCCCCGGGAGCCTGTCCCGTCCCCCAACTGGTATTAGCATCGTTGCGCAAGAAGACCTTGCCCTGCTTCGAGTCGTAAAGCACCGCCACGTTGTTGGCGAGACTGCTGGTCTGCCCTATCTGGAAGTAGCAAAGGTGGATGTCAGAGTAGCCGTTATCGTCGGCGTATTCCGCAGTGAATACCAAGGGTGTTCCGGTGGGAACCCCGCCGCTGGAAGGCGTCACGCTCACACAGGTCGGTGCAACCGGTGCAAAGTGCGTCCCCATCTTCTTCCATCCGTCAAACAGATTTCCGGAGTCGTTAGCGTACATCCAACTGTACAGGTTCTTCGCCAGCATGGATGGCTTCAGCCTGAACGACCATGCGATGGTCAGATCATTGCCGGCGGGCGTTACCGTAATGTCTTTCACGTACACTTCGCACTGGCTGTTGGAGAGCGTGACGTCTGTCCCAGGCGCATACCCTGTGCCCCAACTTGCGTTGGCGTCGTCTTTGAGATAGACCTTGTTTGCGGCGTTGTCATACCACAGGAACATCGCATTGCCCGAACCCAAAGTGTCACTCACAAACAAGCGGCACACGCGCAGGTCACTGCTGCCGTTGGGATCACGATAGATACTCGTCAGAGATGTCTTGGTGTCGATTGGCAGGATACCATCATCAGGGTCTATGCTTACCACCTGAGGCTTCACATTGTGGAAGATGCCCATCAGGTCCCAACCATCGGTCAGGCCGTTCCCGTCCCTGACATACGCGTATCCGTTGAGATTCCTGGACAGGAACTCGCTCCTCAAAGCTACTTTCCAGTTCACTGTCAGTTCGTTCCCGCTTCTGGAGACAGTAGTATCTTTGATATAGAAGAAGCATTGTCCACTAACCAGAGTTACGTTGGCGCCGGGAGCGTAGCCGGTCCCCAGACCGGAGGTCGGGCTGTGCAGATAGACTCGGTTTCCCTGGACGTCGTAGAAGAGCAGGACTGCGTTGCTATAGCTCAAAGAGTCAGATATCAACAGGTAGGCTTTCTTGATGTCAGCGTACCCATTCAGGTCTCGATATACGCTGGTAAAGGTCATCGGCGCGGTCCCTAGTGTTCCGCCCGAAGGAGTCAGGCTCAGGTTTATTGGCGCAACCGGAGGATAGATGTAGGTGACTGTGTTGTCTGTGCTGGTCGATGCCTTATTCGCATTGCCCTTGATGTCGTGTGCAACACCCGCTGCGATTGATGCAGTCACTGTTCCGCTCGTCGTCATTCCACTGACGGCCACGGTATAGGTCGTTCCGCTGCCGCTCACATTCACGGTATCTGCGCCAGCCGTTCCGGTCAGCGTTACGTCACCTTCAGCGAAGTCGGACACGGGCTTGCTGAACACGACGGCGAAGTTGATGGGAGATGCGCTTGTCGGGTCAGCCTGGCTCGATGCCTGGTTGATGGTTACGGTCGGGTACCGGTTGTACGTCACCCTGTTATCCGTGCTGGTCGATGCGGTATTCTGATGTTTGGAATCGTCTACGCCGTCAGAATACGCCACTCCAGCAGGAATTCTTGCTATCACAGTTCCGTTGTCTACCATCCCGCTGACAGCAATGTCGAATGTCTTGTGGTCGCCTGAGTCGACAACGACCGAGGTGTTTGCGCCGGCGGTTCCGGACAGGGTCACTTCGCCGTCCGTGAACCCCGCCACTTCTTTGTTGAAGACCGCGGTGAAGTGAATCGGTGTATCGTCAGTCGGGTCAGCCTGGCCCGACGCCTGGTTAATGGTGACCATCAGAGCATCAGTTACATTGATGCTCTTCGTTGCCAGTTTCCCTCTGCCTCCGTCGTCCCACACAACGAGGGTCACTGTGTAGGTTCCTGATTTCGTATAGGTATGAGTTGGGTTCATGTCTGTGGAGGGAATGCCATCACCGAAATCCCACAGTGAGTAGGCGATGGAGCCGTCACTGTCGCTGGAGGTGTTGGCGAAGGAGACTTCCTCTCCTGGCTGGGCCGTATCGGGACAATCGAAAGCGGCAGCCGGCTTCTGGTTTGAGAATCCACTCGAGGTAAGGTCGGAATTCCAGGCATCACCGTACGTGCCGCCACGGTTCCCGTAGATGGTGTTGCCCGACCACTCCAAGTCTGGTCCGAAGCCACCCCACACAGCGCCGTTGCCATTGTTTATGATCGTGTTATCCGTGAAGCTCTCATAGTTCATAGGACCGGAGCCGGGATCGAACAAGCTGATGCCATCGTTGGCGTTTCCAGATATCTCATTGCCCTCAAATGTGATATAGCTGGCGTTCCCGTGGAAGTGGACCGCATCACCTTTCTGTGACCAAAGCCCCCCGGGCCGCGTGTTTGTGAACTTGTTGTGGTAGAAGTATTGATAGTTGGCTCCGCCGCCTTCGCCCGCCAACTGCGCGGCAAAGGTCCCGCAGTTGTTGATTGTGTTGCGAGTCCAGAGAACGTAGTCTTTCGGATACGGCCCGGACAGTGACACGCCAATGTGTTGGCCGCCGTCGACGGTGTTGTCGGCAAACACGCAGTTCGAGGAGATGGCTTCGAGCCCGCACAGAGCATCGGCGCCGGTGTCGCTGACAACATTGTTTCTCACTGCGCAGTAGTCGGACGAGTCAAGACTGAGCCAGTGGTCTATGTGGTTCCCTTCAACTATTCCCCGGTGGCACCTGCCCCACAGCTCGATGCCCAACCCCTCTGCAGTCAGACCGGAGCCGGTAATAGTGTTGTTGCGGATCACAAGGTCAGTGGAATCGTCGTTGCACAAGATCCCACCCCGCCCTGAGTTGGAGATGATGTTGTTCTCTATCAGGTTGCGGGAGGAACGCCAGGACAGCCTCATACCCGCGCCCCAGGCGTTCCCAGTCCCGCTGTTGCTGATTGCGCAGTTCGATATGACGCAGTCGCTGACCTCCTGCGCGTTACCCGAGCCCGAGTCGAAGCGAATGCCATGAACGTTGTTGTTCCGAATGACCAGGTTCAGGAGGCGATGGCCGCTGCCGTCCCAGGCCTCGATCCCGGCATCTGTCCTATTGTCTCCCTCCAGAGTCAGATACTGGACGGTCACGTTCGACACGTTGTAGAGCGCCACCACGCAGCGGCCGGAACTCCCGGAAAAGAGAAGCTGGGACTCGCTTGTGTCGCTTCCCCGCAAGGTGACCCCTGTCTTGCACGGGACTGACCCCGAAATGTTGTACGTTCCGGCCGGAAAGTAGACCGTGTCACCGGAACCTGCGGCAGAGATCGCTGCCGAGATCGCGGAGATGTCATCGGAGCCGTCATTGGCGACAGCGCCGTAGTCCGTGACGTTGAGTGTTGCCGCTGCAACCCGAGGAATCACTCCAAACACCATTGCCAGAATTGCGATTGTAATCGCAAGGCCCAGGTACTTCATTGCGTATGCCCTCCACCATGTATATGATTCTATGTGTCGAAGAACCGTACTGTCTGCCAGGCACTGGACTGGCATTCGGTACGGGCAATCAGTTACGCAGTGTCAACTCGCAGCAGGCTAGAACTCACCACGGCCTGGGCTTTGCAGATGCCAGCACCGCTGTCGCTGATTTCAGCCCAATTCACTCTTCGACAAACTCGGCGTTTTTCCTTCTTTCGTGAGCTTTGGTCTCGAACTCCGGGCAGCTGCTTATTACCTTTGCTCACCCGGTAATCTGTGACAGGAAAACGCCGAGTTCTCGGGAGGTCAAGCCCTGCTGTCGTCGGGTCGTGCAGGGGAGCCTAAGACGCGAAAACCACCGTGCATTGCCGTGATTGGCGGATTGAGGTATTGGGGAATTGAGGAAGAGTCGAAGATATCTGCGCACACCCGGCGTTGCACCGGTAGCAATAGTGAATAGGTGCTACGTGTCCTACTCGCTCATCTCGGAGGCGAAGCCGTCGGCAGCTTGCTCATCTCGGCGGCGATGCTGTGGTAGAGGGTGTCTACCCAGGGGGCGGTTCCCGGGTTCAGGGGCTCTATTCCCCTGGTGGTGAAATCGTATGGCGCGATGATTACCCTCATGTTGCTCATCCCTGTGTCCGCCGCGAGTGTGAACATATCCTCTGAACCCGGGTCACCCACAGCGATGCAGCCGATCGAGACACTGTTGCCGTGGATCATTATGTCTCCGCCGAGCTGCGTTCGGCCTTCGGCCCTGGACATGCGCCTGTCGAATGAGTTGGGGTAATTGAGCCGCAGAGACAGGTGGTAGAGGCTGTTGGGATTGAGATAGGTGATCCTGTATATCCCTTCGGGAACCTGGCAATCGCCTTCTCGCAGCTTCGGGCCGGCGTGCCCACTTGCCGCCAGCACCGGATACTCCCACACAAACCGCAGCTTGCCCCGCCTCTCCCGCGCAAACAACCGCAGGACCTTTTCTTCCTTCAGGATCAGCAGCACCGCCTCTCGCGGAGGATAACCCACTCCGGCTTCCCGGAACATTCGCCCCAGTCGGAGCTTGGCTGTCGGGCCGTACTCGAGGAGTCTGTCCTCCACACTCTTCTTTCCCTCTATCTTCTGCTCGATGCGCGTGGCTATCGGTGTCCCGCGCATCATCCACGCGCCAGCGACGGCACACAGCACTAAAGCGAGCAAGAGCCATGGTCTGAACTTCATCGGTCCCTCCGGCAGGACTTGGTCATCCGCAAAAAAGCCTCACTGCTGTGTTACGTCCGTACCTGGTGGTGAGTTCCCTTCCCATTGCAGCAGTAATCGCCGACGGCGGTTACAACGCTTGGTATCGACACACTATATATGTTCAAGCGAAAAAAGTTGAAAAAACTTAGCCAAACGCATTGACAGGTCTGTCCGAGGCGGGTAAACTGTAGGTGTAAACATTTACACCTGCGAGGGAGACGCGATGAACCCCGAGCTTACCGACAGGCAACAGCAGATACTCAACATAATAGCGGGCTGTATCAGGGAAATAGGCAGGCCGCCCAGTATATGCGAGCTTATGGATCAGATGGGTGTGGCCAGCCCCAACGGTATAGCCAAGCATCTGAAGGCGCTCGCACAGAAAGGCTACATCGAGTTGATGGGCGGCGCAAGAGGGATTCGCCTGCTTGCCAACGCTGAAGAAATATCTTATACTAATAGTGTTGATGACCGTAACTATTCACCAGATGTAGCGTTTGTACCATTGGTAGGCCGAATCGCGGCGGGCGCGCCGATATTATCCCAGGAGTATTTTGAGGGGATGCTGCCGGTGCCCGAGGAAATGGTTCGAGGTTTGGCCGAGACTATGTTCCTTGAGGTCAAGGGAGACAGTATGATTGGGGAGGGCATAATGCCCGGAGACCTGGTCCTGCTGGAGAAGAGAGACAGCGTATCCAACGGCGAGTTGGCCGGAGTTATGCTAGAGGATGAGGCGACTGTGAAGCGATATTACAGGCAAGGCAATATCCTCAGGCTGGAACCGGCGAACGCAAACTATCAACCAATCGTCATAGATTTAGCCAGCGGAGCGCAGTGTCAGGTAGTAGGTAGAGTGGTGGGGCTTCTGAGAAGCTACAGGAGAGCGAGATGACAACGGTCATGTACAATAGCAGAATCAACGACAGAACCATTAGAACCAGTAAAACACGAAAACACTTCAACGCGCTGCCTTTGCTGATGGCGGGGCTGGTAGGGTTGCTGCTTTGGCGGCTCGGCCCGGCTGCGGCTGTAGGAGCGTGTATGATAATTGTTGGCCGAAGGGTCGGCGCGGGTAGATCGACAGGCGTCACCGAGTGGTTGAGGACTGCCGCAAGAGTGCGAGTCGCTGCTGTAACATTTGGGGTAGCTCTGATAGTTGCCGGAACCTTGGTAACCATGCCGTCGGCCATAAATGGTCCGGCGGACCTACGGGGGGCAGTCGGTTATCTGGCTCTGCAGTGCGCGGGGCTGATAGGCGCGCCGTTGTTCGCACTTCTCAGCTTCCAGTCCCTCAGCAGGGCTGCGAAGCAGGGGCGTCCGGCAAGACCGGTGAAGAACCTCAGCTACGCGGCCAGGCATTGCGAGCCGATAAAAGTCAAGATTGCTGTGTGAATTAAGGATTGTCGTGCGAGCGGCAGTATAGCGTAACCATAGACTCTCTCCTCAAAGTCAGGGCGGGCCACCATCGGCCCGCCTTGTCTGCATGTTGCCGTCCATTTCGACTCCGCTCAATGAACGGTGCCGCTGGTTGAGCGCAGTCGAAACCGCTTGGGACAAGCAGACTCCGGCTTGCGTCCATTTCGACTCCGCTCAATGAACGGTG
>CAZTAO010000037.1:17504-47437 GCA_964611645.1 uncultured bacterium
CTTGCGTCCATTTCGACTCCGCTCAATGAACGGTGCCGCTGGTTGAGCGCAGTCGAAACCCCTTGGGACACGCAGACTCCGGGTTGTGTTCATTTCGACTCCGCTCAATGAATGGGTGTTTTGTTTGACAGTTAGTTCGGTATCAAGTATTATGCGGTTTGGAGCGGGCTATTGGGAGAGATCAGAGTGACCGGCATAAAGCATAACAACACGAAAGCAAATCACCACCAGTGCACGGACAGCGGGTCCGGGGCTGCGATTGTGATTATCACCGGCCTGCCGGGAACCGGCGAGTGGTTTACCTACCAGTCAGCAGGGCTTGCGGACCGGTATCGGGTGATCGTGTGCGGCTGGCCTGCTTCAATGTCTGCCAACTATGACGTCGCGGCACTCAAGGCTGCCGTCCTCGGCTCGATGGAAGATGCGGGAGTGCGGTCTGCTGCTATCGTGGGTTATCAGTTGGGCGCTGCGGTGGCGTTGCGGATCGCTGTTGAGCATCCCGAGCGCACCGCCGCGCTGATCCTCGCCTCCGCCATCCCCGGGCCTATGTATCGCAGCGAGGGCGAACTCGGCAACTACCTCTCACCCATCGGCGCGGTCTCGGAGGGTTTCCTTAAGAGGATTCTCGACCCCGTGAAGAAGCTCTTTGGCAAACGTCCACCGGAGACGAAGCCTGATGCGCAGGCATCGGATGAGGGCGAACTGCCGGCAGTGCACATGGACATACCTGCGCTGAAAAGCATTCTTAAGGACTTCAGCCGCGTGGACGAGCGCCCGCTGGCCCCGTCGGTTGAGATGCCATCCCTTGTGGTTGCAGGCTCCAGGGAACCGGATTTCGTGCTATCGGCCGCTGCGTTCCTGGCTCAGAGCATCGATGATGCCGAGTTGGAGATCATAGAGGGCGCGGACAGCCGCTATTTCTACACCATGAATGACCGGTTCAACAACCTGATCCAGGATTTCCTGACTCGCAGAGTCGCATCTTTCTAGACGTGATACCGTCGTGCTGAACTTGATTCAGCATCTACTTCCGACCGAGAGGAGACCCTGAATCAAGTTCAGGGTGACGTGTTAACGCCGCCGTCGCTCAGTAGTCGCTTTGATTTGGTAAGGTGGCAGGGCTTGCTGGTTGACACTCATACGCACCTGACGGACCCTCGTTTTGCGGACGACCTCGACTCCGTGATCGCTCGCGCCACGCAGGCCGGTGTTGAAAGGCTGGTTGTCTGTGGATACGATATCGCCAGCAGCCGGGCGGCGGTTGACCTGGCTGATCGACACCCAAACATCTTTGCCACAGTCGGTGTGCATCCCCACGATTCCAAGACCTGGGACTCACGCTCTCCCCAGATTATCCATGAACTGAGTTCCCACAAGAAAGCGCTGGCAATCGGCGAAACGGGTCTGGATTATCACTACGACAACAGCCCCCGCGAAGACCAGATCAGGGCATTTCGCGAGCATATAGAGCTGGCAATCGAGATCGGCAAGCCCATAATACTCCACAGCCGCTCAGCAATGCCGGAGACTTTGGCTACCCTGAGGGATTACAAAGGCAGGCTGCCAAACACGGTATTTCACTGCTTCTCAGGCGATGTTGACGACCTCCAGGCTGTGCTGGAACTCGGCTGCTGGATAGGGGTCGACGGCCCGGTGACGTTTCCATCGTCCCACAAGCTGCGGCAGGTAGTGGCCGCTTGCCCGAGAGACCGCCTGCTGCTGGAGACCGACTGCCCGTATATGTCCCCTGTGCCGTTCAGGGGCAAGCGGAACGAACCCGGCTACGTGACGTATATAGCCAGAGCAGTAGCGCAGGAGTGGGGCGTATCGGACACCCAGGTGGCGGAGATAACCACAAGCAACACGCAGTCGTTTTTCAACAACTCACTCGAGGAGGGGTAGGATGGCTAAGGGTAGACCGCTGAGGCTCAGGCCGCTGGGCATTATGGACGTGCTGGACGAGACCATAGAGCTGTATCGCAGCAACTTCCTGCTGCTGGTGGGGATCACGGCGATTGTGCAGATACCGATCATGCTGCTCAACCCGATGGACAACCTCGCCTCGATGATGGCAGAAAAGATGGATCCCAGGGGGATCGCCCAGTTTATAGGAGCCATTGTTCTGTGGTTCCTGCTGTATGCGGTTGTTGCGACACCGCTTATGACGGGCGTGCTCACCGGCGCAATATCCGAGCGCTACCTGTCTCGTGTGACCACCATCGTCGACAGCTACAAGCGAATCCTGCGGTCGGGCACTTTCCCGAGGCTCATCGGGGCCAACCTCATAGTTGTCGGGCTTGTCCTCGGCTACTGTCTCGTTGTTGGAATCATAGTTGCCGCGATAATATTCGGTATGGGCGCATTCTCGGCATCACAGTCCTCGGCGCCCGAGGTCATCGGGGTGATCCTGATTGTGCTGTTCGTTATGGCCGCGATTGTGCCGTTGTTCTGGTTTGCTATCGCCGCGACGCTCACGCCCGCTGCGGTGGTAATAGAGTCTCTTCGCCCGTGGGAGGCCGTCAAACGCAGCCTCGCGCTGACCAAGGGGATGATATGGAGCATTGTTGCTGCTTCTCTCATCGTAGGGATCGCCGTCGCGATAATGCAGTCTGTTCTCACGGCTCCATTTCAGTTGCTGTTGATGCTTTCACCGATGATGAAGGGCGCGTCACCGTCCGGTATGGAGATGCCGTTCTGGTTCAGCCTTGTGCAGGCTATCGTGGCGGCGTTGTTTGCTCCGCTTACCTACATATTCTACGTCCTGTTTTACTACGACGCCCGTGTGCGCAAAGAGGGTTTCGACCTCGTGATGCTTGCGGAGCAGTTGGACAGCGGCGGGCATAAAGGCCTTTCCTTCGGCGCATCGACCCACCCCGAGGAGCGCGACGAATCGTGGAGGACCACCGAACCGGGCGAACCTGCCCAGGAACCCAAAGAACCGATGGAACCTAAAGAACCCATGGAACCAATGGAACCACCAAAAGATGAACCTGTTTAGGCGCTGTATCCTGCCGGGCATCCTTGCGATGCTCGCGGTTCTCGCTATAGCCGGGCCTGTGTTTTGCACGGACGAGGCAACGGTCTCGCGCGAGTTGGACAAAGTGCTGAGCGCTCCCGAGTTCAACAATCTGCGAGGCACGCTTTGGTGGGAACGCGTGATGATGGCCATCGAAAGAAAGATCCTCGAGTGGGCTTCGCGGATGCCGTCACTTGGCGGGATCGGCCACGGAACCTCACTGATCCTCGCGGTGGTGGTGGTCGCGGCAGTGATAATACTGGGGATCGTTATCTACAAACGGATGTCTAGAGGAAAGGTGGAGCGGGTTACCCGGGCAAAGTCGTGGTTCCGGAAGGGTGAAGAGAAGCTCTCCGGCAGGCAATTGATGAGCAAGGCCGATGAGACGGCGGGCGCCGGGGATAACCTCAATGCGTTCCGCCTGGCCTATCTCGCTATTCTGGTGCGGCTGGATGAGGTCGGGGCCATCAAGTTCAAGCACGACAAGACCAACTGGGAATACCTCATGCAGATAAAGGCAGGCCAGCTTGCCGAGTTTCGCCCCAAGCTCCGTGACATCACCATATCCTTTGACAACGCATTCTACGGAGGCAAAGGGGCCGGTTTTGAGGACTACGAGCAGGCCGGCCAGTTGTACAAAGAGATCGAGCGCTCCGCGGCGGTAGTCGCTCCGGCAGAGGGTGGGGCATAGCCATGGCGCGTAAAGACAAGTGGGTATGGCTGGGGCTGGCGGTGGCCATTGTTATTGTCAGTCTGCTTACGGGAAGGCCGATGGAGTCGGAGTCGCCCTCGTCGCGCAACACCGGCAAGGCTGGAACCAAGGTCCTCTACCTCCTTCTGGGCCGGCTTGGATACAAGACCGAACGGCTCGACAAGCCTCTCACCGAGATACCCAAAGACACTAAGCTGATCCTGGCGATGGGCCCGATCTCCTCGCTGTCCACCGAAGAACGCGAGTCCCTGGAGAAATGGGTGAGCAGCGGCGGGACGCTGATGGTGTCAAGGACCATATTCGGGTCGGGAAAGGGCTGGGATGAGCTTGAAGAGGGCCCGATGGGCAAGGGGCAGATAGTCCAGACATTTGGCATGACCAACGGCATGCTGGTGTACCGGGAACTGGCGTATGAAGAAGTGAAGGAGATAGAGAAGTACGTGCGCCCCGGGGACAGTATACTCTTCGATGAGTACCACCTTGTGAGCCACGATGGCGATGAGGTGTCGGTGTCCCCGCAGGCGAATGCCGCAATCATCCTGCTTTTTGTCGTGGTGCTGGTGGCCTGCTACGCCAGGGGGCGGCGGTTCGGCGCGGTGCGGGATGAGCTGGAGTTGTCGAGCCTGAGGCCGGGGTTTGAGTATGTGTCGGCGGTTGCTCAGTTGTACAAGCGCGCCCACGCCCCGCAGGTCGCCGCGGCATCGCTGTGCAAGACATTCAAGCGCAAACTGTGCTCGAAGCTGGGGCTGCCCTCGGATGCGAGCATCGAGGATATAATAGAGCAGGCCGAGAACAGCGACATACCGAAGCTGGATGAACTGACCAAGCTGCTGCAGACCTGCGAGCCAGGGGCTGCAAGCGAGCCTATGGAAGAATCGGAACTATTACGAGTCGCGCGAGAAATCCACGACATGGAAGAGGAGTTGGGCCTTGAACGAAGCTAACTTGAGCACAATAACGGGGCTGGTGGACAGCGTCCGCACGGAAGTTGAGAAGGCAGTAGTGGGGCAGGTGGAGGCGGTCGAGCAGGTGATAATCGCCCTCCTGAGCGAGGGGCATGTGCTGCTGGAAGGTGTGCCGGGGGTGGCCAAGACGCTGCTGGCCCGGTCACTTGCCAGGGCCATATCTGCGGACTTCAAGCGCGTGCAGTTCACCCCGGACCTGATGCCTTCAGACATCATCGGCACCAACATCTACAACCCCTCGCAGGGGTCATTTACCCTCCGCCAGGGGCCAATATTCACCGGCATAATGCTGGCCGATGAGATCAACCGCACCCCACCCAAGACCCAGGCGGCGCTGCTGGAAGCGATGCAGGAGAAGCAGGTCACCATCGACGGCGACCCTTACCCACTTTCACCGCTATTCACGGTGCTTGCCACCCAGAACCCCATAGAGTATGAAGGCACCTACCCGCTGCCCGAGGCAGAGCTGGACAGGTTCATGTTCAAGGTGCTGGTCGGCTACCCCGCGCTGGATACCGAGGTCGGGATTCTCAACAAGCACAACGAGGGCTTCAACGCCAGTCGGTTGGAGGAAGCGGGCATCCAGGCAGTGGTGGATGTGCCGCAGGTCATCGCCGCCAGGGATGAGGTAAGGAACGTGCGGGTGAGCCAGTCGGTGATAGACTACATCGCCAAGCTGGTGAGAAAGACCCGTGAAAGCCGCAACCTGGTGCTGGGCGCAAGCCCGAGAGCGGGTGTGAACTGGCTGGCAAGCTCCAAGGTAGTAGCCGCAATGAACGGCCGCGACTTCGTAATCCCTGACGACGTAAAGCGCCTGGCAGGCCCGATCCTGAGGCACAGACTGATGCTCCGCCCCGAGTCCGAGATAGAAGGCATATCAGTCAACCGGGTAATAGACGGAGTGCTGGCAGCGGTCGAGGTGCCGAGGGAGTAGCTGGGGTAGCAGAGGGCAGAGAAGCAGAGAAGCAGAGAAGCTGAGAAGCTGAGAAGCTGAGAGTGGAGAGTGGAGAATGTGAGAGTGGAGAAGCTGAGAGTGTAGATGGTCGGGGATATGTTATCCCCGACCCGGTATGTCGGGCATGTTGCCCGGCTCTGCTTGCAGGACAGAACTCCCGGATGCAGGCAGCATGCCTGCGGAACCGGGTCAGGGACAGCATGTCCCTGACCATCGGAGGTGTGAGTCATGCCAACAACCGAAACGGGTCGCCAAGGTCCTGAGCCGGGTGGGGCGCAAGCGCCTGCCCCAAGGACCAGTTGGCTGGCTATTGCTTCTCTGGTCCTGGGGATAATGGGAGTGCCTAGCATGGGCCTTACTGCGGTGGTGGGGCTCGCGCTGGGCATTACGGGGCTTGTCGAGATAACAGGGAGCAGAGGCAGACTGAGGGGTCACGGCCTGGCAGTCGCAGGTATCGTTCTATCGGTCCTGGCCATCTTTGTCATAGCATACCCCGTCTTCGTTAAGGTGCGTGAGCAGGGGAGACAGCAAACGTGCCTGGCCAACCTCAAGAGCATCTCGCTGGGGGCGATGCAGTATGCTCAGGATTACGACGGCAAGTTCCCCCCCACAGCCGACTGGAACGCCGTGCTCTTGCCATACTATAGGAGCAGCCAGGTCCTCAGGTGCCCATCCGCGGGTTGGCGAAGCGCACCCGGCTACGCCATGAACAAAAGCCTCGGGTCTGTCTCGCTGAAGACAGTCGCCGCGCCGGCAGAAACCGCCGGAATCTACGAGTCTATTCCCGGCAAAGACCAGGCCGGGGGCATTGAACTCCTGCCAGTTCCAGGCAGACACATCGGAGGCAACAACGTGGGCTTCGCCGATGGTCACGTGAAGTGGCGCAGCGATGCGAACTACGGGGAGATCAGGTGGAAGCCATAGCCGGGATAATAGAGGAGGGCATAGACGATGCTAACGACGGAAACGGGTTCCCAGAGTCCTGAGTCGCCTGGGGAGCAAGACTCTCCCCCAAGGACGAGCAGGTTGGCTATTGCTTCGCTTATTTTGGCGGCGTTGGGGTTCTTTTCCTTGGGGCTGACTGCGATAGTCGGGTTCGTTCTGGGTATCATAAGCCTCATCCAGATTCGCCGGAGCGAGGGCAGATTGGTCGGCAGGGACGCGGCGATCACCGGGATTGTCTTCTCGTTGCTGATCCCGGTCTTTTTCTACCCCGTGTACATGATGGCCCGTGAGAAGAGTCGGCAGTCCACGTGCCTCAGCAACCTCAAGAGCATATCGCTGGGGGCGATGCAGTATGCTCAGGACTACGACGACAAGTTCCCTCCCACAGCCAACTGGAATGCAGTGCTCTTGCCATACTATAGGAGCAGCCAGGTCCTCAGGTGCCCATCCGCGGGCTGGAGAAGCATGCCCGGTTACGCCATGAACAAAAGCCTCGGGTCTGTCTCGCTGAAGAAAGCCGCAGCACCAGCAGAGACCGCTGGAATATTCGAGTCCATTCCCGGCAAAGATCAGGCAGGCGGTATCGAACTGCTGCCCATTCCAGGCAGGCACTACAGCGGCAGCAGCATAGGCTTTGCCGACGGTCATGTGAAATGGCGCAGGGATGCGAACTACGGGGAGATCAGGTGGAAGCCATAGCCGGGATAATAGAGGAGGGCATAGACGATGCTAACGACGGAAACGGGTTCCCAGAGTCCTGAGTCGCCTGGGGAGCAAGACTCTCCCCCAAGGACGAGCAGGTTGGCTATTGCTTCGCTTATTTTGGCGGCGTTGGGGTTCTTTTCCTTGGGGCTGACTGCGATAGTCGGGTTCTTTCTGGGCATAGTCAGCCTTGTTCAGATACGCAGGAGCGGCGGCAAGTTGCTGGGCGGAGCCGAGGCGATTGCCGGGATAATAATCCCAATCGTGTTCGCTATACTCCTCTACCCAGCGTTCATGACGGCCCACGAGAAGCAGCAGCAGGTAACGTGTCTCAGCAACCTCAAGAGCATCTCGCTGGGGACAATGCAGTATGCCCAAGACTATGACGGCAGGTTCCCTCCCACAGCCAACTGGAACGCCGTGCTCTTGCCATACTATAGGAGCAGTGTGTCCTCAGGTGCCCATCGACTGCTCGGAAGAGTGAGCCTGGTTACGCCATGAACAAGAGCCTGGGGTCTGTCTTGCCAAAGACAGTCGCCGAGCCTGCGAAGACCGCAGGAATCTTCGAGTCCATTCCCGCCAAAGACCAGGCAGGCGGGCCGGAACTGCTCCCCGTTCCAGGCAGGCACAGCGGAGGCAACAACATAGGCTGCGCCGATGGTCACGTGACTTGGCGCAGTGATGTGAACTACAGCTCGATCCACTGGGAGCCGTAGCCGGGATAATAGAGGAGGGCATAGACGATGGAAACAACCGAAACTGATCCCCAAAGTCCCAAACCTGTTGTGCAGCATTCTCCTACCCCAAGGACAAGCGGACTGGCAACAGCCTCGCTGGTCCTGGCGATACTTGGGCCGTTCTCTGTCTTCCTCACCACGCTGCCCGCAGTAGTTCTGGGAGTTGTCAGCCTGATTCAGATACGAAGGAATAGGGCCAAGTTGGTTGGCGGAGGTATGGCAATCGCGGGCATAGTTATCTCCGTGTTGGTCGTTGTGATCTTGTATCCGTGGTTCATATTAGGGCGTGAGACCGGGAGGGAGGCCGAGTGCAGCAGCAACCTGAAGATGGTGTCTCTAGCGCTGCTACAGTATGCCGATGACTACAACGAAAGATTTCCTCCTACTGCCGGGTGGAATCAGGCGATATACCCATACACCAAGAGCAGCCGTGTTCTCACTTGCCCTACGGCCCACTCCAAACTACCAGCCTATGCGATGAACAAAAGCCTCGGATCTGTTTCGCTGAAGAGCGTCCAGTCGCCAAAGGAAACTGCCGAAATCTATGAGTCTGTTCCCGGTGTCAACCAAGCTGGTGGCCCGGAATTGCTCCCTGTCCCAGGAAGGCATCTCGGCCACAACTTCATAGGCTTCGCCGATGGCCACGTGAGTGGACGTGGAGATGGCAATTACAGCTCGATCAGGTGGAAGCCGTAGGCACGCGCTATGCTGCGGGAACGTCGATCTGCACTATCCTTCGCAGAACACAATGTAAGTTCCCGCAGCCTCGTACATTTGGGTGTAGGTGGTGGCTGCGGGAACTTACGCTGGCGCTGACTTGAGGGCTTCGTGCAGAATGTCGTTCCCGCAGCATAGTGAACTATCCTTAGCAGAGCAAGAGCTAAGTTCCTGCAGCCTCGTATTCCGCGCCATTACCTCTTCAGCCCCAGTCTCAGGTCCGCCATATTTCTCGGGGCGCGCAGGAAGAAATATACCGCCAAGCCCATATAGGCCCAGGCGAAAATGCGGTGCATGTTTTCCGGATGCAGGCCGGCAAGGGTATGGCCGGGCAGGGCGTTGACCATCAGTGGGGACATAAGTTGCCCGGCAAACAAAGCAAATAGCAGAATGGCGTTACCCAGAGACAGCCTCAGAGTTGCCACCAGGACCACAGCCATCAGCGATTGCGCCGCCGTAAGATATATCTCCCCCATCTGGAAAGATCCGAACGGGATAGGGTGATCCAGTGTGCCCGCTGAGACCGCGTATACCCCCGGAATCATTCCCACCAGCAGGGTCCATTGGTTGAGCTTGGCTGAGACCAGGCTGCCCAGCGCTATGCTGCCATGCCCACGCAGAGCGAACATGATCGCAACCACAAACTCAGGCATCTCCGACGCCAGCGGGGCCAGCCATTGCACAAGCAGAAACTCGTTGATCCCCATCACCTTGCCTGTGCCGATCAGCCCCTCGCAGAACGCTTCCGCGTTGGCGAGTATGGCTCCGGCGGCGAATGAGAACAGGATCACGATCAGCACCCGCCGGGGGACCTTCGGCAGACTGGCGACCAGCACAGCGGGGCCTTCTATTTCGCAGTCCTCGCACGGCCGCTTGGCCGCAATTATCACATACCACACGAAAAGCCCCAGGAACACAATTGCGTCTATCCAGGTAAGGGCGCCCTTGGCAACCACCACCAGCGCATACACCGTGGCCAGGGCCAGGAAGAAGATCTCCGTCCTCCGTTCCTTCTCCAGAGTCACAGCCTTTCGTGTTCTGATATACGCGATCACTGCAATCAGAGCCCACGCGACGCCGATCAGCAGGCGGTTCGCGCCTGTCATGTTAGCTATGGCGTAGTTGGCGTAGTCGCTCTCCGGGTATTGGCCGGCCTGCCAGGTGAAGTACATGTCGACCGCATATTCCGGCAGCACGGCGATGAGGGCCACGACAGCCAGCGCAAGCGTTTGGGAGATATCCTTCTGAGCGGCGTCGCACGCCCACAGGAGGATGAATGACGCGCCCATTATGGCCGTGCCCGCCAGTATCGCCTGAAGCTGATGACCCAGGTGAATTCCGGCCAGGTGAACGTATATACCGGGGATAGCGACCGAGACCGCGAGAATGTATGGGGCTATTTGTTTAGTTCTGACCATTAATCTCCCTCGCACGCGTGCCAAAGACCCTGGTCACGCGCATCTTATGCACGGGGCCAAAGGTCTCACACCCGGAGGAATTCCGGTCAGGAGGCCACGAAGCAAGCTTCGAGGTATGTTGACCTGCCTGGGACCGACAGCGCGGTCCTGTTACTCCCCTTCAGCGGACTAACACTGCCAGTTTAGCATCCAGGCAGGGTGGTGTCAAACCGGCGGCGGAGAGCGGAAAGCGGAAAGTAGAAAGCAGATTCCTCACTGCGGTTCGGAATGACGTGCGCTTTACTTTGCCTTACGGGCCATCAGTCGCACTGGCCTCCAGATTCCTCCTGCCAGCACTGAGTTATATACCCGGACCGTGATGGTGTTGAACTTGCCGGGGGTGATGAGTTTGTCCACCGGGATCAGGAAGCGCTTGTCCCAGAGGGCCTGCCCTTTGCCGTGCCTGCCTGCCGGCTTCCCATTGACCCAGACCTGCGCCTCTTCATCCACAGCCCCGAATGCCAAAAACAGCTTCCTGCCTTTTGCCGACGCGGGCACGTCCACCACCACTCGGTACCACGCCCTGGCGACATACTGCGTGCCTAACTGCTCGTCCCAGAACTTGTTTACGTCTATGGGTCTCCACTCTCCCAGGTCCAGGCCCGGCTTGAACCATTGGTTTTTGCCGCCGACGTTATCCGGGTCCGTGCGGAAACGCCAGTTCCTGGTGATGTCCAGTATCTGGTCGTAGTCTTTCCACAGGTCCGCAAACACTGCCTCGCTCTCCGGGGGCGCGGCAGCGGCGATCTTGTCGTTTCCGGCTTTGAAGCTCGCCAGGATGGTGGGGTTGACCTGGAGGTCCTGGCTGCGGGTGAATATCCAGTAGCCGTCACTGTGAGTGGCGAGGTCGTTCACCTGCTGGGCCAGCTTCGCCGGTGGGTGCTGTTCAAGATACAGGCCGGGGACGTAGACCACATCTCCCACACACTCAAAGTGCTCGCGACGGGCGTCGGTGTGGGGGCCGTATCCCATTTCATACTCCGGCGATTCGGTCCACACCACAGCCGGGCGTTTCGGAGTCTTCAGCCCAACCAGCAGGCCGTGGAGGAAGTAGTTCTCATTGGGTCCCGGACCGATGTCGTTCTTGTACCAGTTCATCAGTCCCAGCAGGAGGTCCGGGTTGATGGCGTGGACCTGCTTCTCCAGTTGCCGTGCCTGCTCCGCAACTCTGTCCCGAAGCCGGAGGTTGTACTGCAGGCCAAGCTTGTGCTTCTCGACCCACGCGTACCTGTCCTGCCACCTGATGTCCGCCACGCCCTTGCCCTCGGGAGTGTGCTTGAGGAAGTCGGCGAAGCAGTCGTCGCACATGCACGGGCCGACGTCCATATAGAAGCTTACAGGAATTGCGGGCTTGGTGGTGAGGGGACCGTATAATTCTGCGTCCAGGATGATACCATCGAGGGCTTTGTCCTTCGCGCTCAGCTTGGCCATCTCCAGGAAACTCGGCGCGATCCACTCAGACCAGTACTTGCTGTCAGCCGGGCAGAGTATCGCCGTATGCGGGCCGGTATCTCGTTGAACGAACGCTCGATAGGTGCTCATAGCCTTGGGACCCGCGCCGCCGGGGCCGTGGATAGCCTCTGCGTATGCCAGGTAGTCGAACCAGATGGTGGCGAAGAAATGGAGGTTATTCTGCTTTGCCAGGGCCGCCCACTTGTCGTAATGGTCGGCACCGTTGCAGAAGGCTATGAAGAGGGTGTTGAAGCCGGCTTCGCTGACCTTTTGCGGCAGGTCCGCCGAGTCCCACTGGCTCATATACATGGCTCTGATCTTGTCTTTGGATATCCACTCCGGCACACCCGCGCGGGACGGTGCGGCCTCTATCGCGGACGTAAGGAGCAGGCAAGCAAGGCCGGGAAGTAGCAGGGCTTTCAGCAAGGCTCTCATTTTGGTATTTCCTTGAGCGAAATGCGCTTGTACAAGTATTGCTCATGGGCTTGCCGGTTTCCTTCCTGGGCGGGAACCGCCGGGAATCGATGACCGCTTGACAGGCTCGCTTCAGGGGAATATCATTCACTCAACCATCCGGGTTCAAAAGGAGACAGATCATGCCTACAGTTACTGCGGGTCCTCAGGAAATCGGTAAGAACTGTCCTTGCTGCCAATTGCCCATCAATCCGGGAGAGCAGGTGGAAGTATGCGTGGCCTGCGGCGTCCCGCATCACCAGGAGTGCTGGCAGCGCAACCGGGGCTGCGCTACATTCGGCTGCCAACAGGCCGGAAGCGCTGGGCCGGTGTATAGCGGCCAGCCTGCGTATCAGGGGCAGCCGGGACAGCCCCCCGCTGGCGCGCCGCCTTACGCGACGGGTGGGGTGCAAGCCGTCAGAACAAGCGGCCTGGCTATTGCCTCGCTGATTCTGGGCATACTGGGGTTTGTGTCAGCCGGGCTTACCGCGCTGCCCGCGTTGGTGTTGGGCATTGTGGCCCTTGTCCAGATAAAGAAAGACAAAGCCAGACTCGGAGGGGAAGGCCTTGCCATCACCGGCATAGTCCTGTCCGGGATTATGGTGCTGCTCATTCCGATATTTGCCGCCATACTCTTCCCGGTGTTCTCAAAGGCGAGGTACAAGGCGGTCCAGGCGACGTGCATGAGCAACCTGAAGCAGTCGTCCCTGGCGATGATGCAATATGTGCAGGACTATGACGAGAAATACCCCTCCGCAGCCAACTGGAACCAGGGGCTTGAACCGTATATGAAGAGCAGCGTCGTTCTCAGGTGCCCATCGGCCCACAATGACCTGCCGAGCTATGCCTTGAACAAGAGTCTGGCTTCTGTCGCCCTGAAGGGTGTCCGGTCACCCTCGGAGACTGTGGGAATCTACGACTCCATCCCCGGCGTGAACCTCTCCGGCGGCCCGGAGCTGCTGCCGGTCCCCGGCAGGCACGATGACGGCAACAACATAGGCTTCGCCGACGGCCACGTGAAGTGGTACCGAGATGGCAGCTACGGGATGTTAGCCTGGCAGCCGTGACCGGGCTATGCTGCGGGAACGTCGATTAGCACTATCTCCCGCAGAGCACAATGTAAGTTCCCGCAGCCTTGTACTCTGTGAGGCGTGGGTGGGGGCTGCGGGAACTCACGGTGGTGCAGACTTGTGGGCTCTGCGCGAGTTGTCGTTCCCGCAGCATAGTCACTTGGTGCGTATGCAGGCCTGCCTTGCTATGGTGGAACAGCAGTGAGCAATACCCGATACCGCAATATATACATCGATGGCTGCAGTCACTTTTGTACGGCCGCCGTAGTGCAGCATCTGCCGGTATTTGCCGACAATGATCTGCGCCAGACTGTGCTCAGTTCGTGGGATAGTCAACGAAGCCGATGGAGCGTTGGGATTGAGGGATTTGTGATAATGCCGGAGCACTTTCACGTGCTAGTGAACGGCACTGCTGATGGCGTCAGGAAGTTTATGCAATACTCTCTGGCGGAGACGTCACGCGAAGTATCTGCTTTCGTGCGCCTCAGAGCGAATGCTGGCGATGGTCGTTGCCGAGAATGGCTGGAAGTCTTGATGGACAAGGCAAATGGTTCCGCTCAGCACAAGGTGTGGAAAGAGCGGTTTCGTTGCATTGCGCTGAACCAGCCAGGGGCTGTAGCAACCAAGCTACAGTATATGCACCTCAACCCAGTGAAACGGGGTCTGGTCGTTTCACCTGAGGATTGGGCATGGTCAAGCTACTCGCATTACCACGGCGGAGAATGCACGCTGCGCATTGACTGTATTGGAACGTGAACCGGGCTGCTGGAGGCACTATGCTGCGGGGACGCCCAGTGCTATGCTGCGGGAACGTCGATTAGCACTATCTCCCGCAGAGCACAATGTAAGTTCCCGCAGCCCCGTACTCTCCGCCGGGTAGGTGGATGCTGCGGGAACTGACGCCTGTGTAGGATCGCAGACTCTGTGCAAATTGTCGTTCCCGCAGCATAGCAATCTGTGATAGTGAGGTGAGTATGTCTCGGAAGAGTCAGTGGATTCTGGTTGCAGTGGTGGCGGCAGGGGCTCTGGCAGTGTTTGCCTGGATGGTGTGGCCGCAGCCGGTCAGTCGGCAGGAGGCCATTCAGGCTATCCGCGATTTTGAAGGGGACTCATTGCTGGACCCCGGACGTGGTAGCCTGCTCACAACCAGATGGGGAGCTAAGACAGGGCCATATCGCGGATTCTGGGTGTTTGCCAGGCCTGATTCCTCGACCGGCAGTACTACGACGTGGTACGTCAACTGCTTCACCGGAGAGGTAACTTCTGCGAGACACCCAGGCCGGATTGGGCCCAAGCATACGGGCAATGTCGCTGCGCCAAGAACCCAACGGGAGTGCCAGTCTATCGCAGAGGCGTTTGCGCGAGCGAAGTACAGGGGGTTCGACGAGATGGGCTTCCGTCCGCACGGTGAGCCGACACACAACAACTCGGTCTGGGGCTTCTCTTGGGGACCCAGGTACCCTGGGGAATCGCATAACCGTGTGCGCGTGTCTGTGAACGCTCTGGACGGTTCGATAGTTGATTATGAAGCTTCCAGAGACCTGCAGCCCGGAGAGTAGGGTGTCGCCCTAGATACCCTCCTTCTCCCCCATAATCGGCCTAGGCTGGTGGATGTATACGTCCACCAGGCTTAGCACGCAGGCTGGGAACTCTCGGGATTCTACTCTGGTGTTACGGTGGCCGGGGCGGTCAGCGGCGAGGCCGTAGGCGTCCACCCCGATGTGCTCGCAGAGGAAGAGCGCGCGGTCCAGGTGGAACCTTTGGCTGACCACTATCAGTTGAGATAGGCCGAATATGTGTTTGGCACGGTAAATGGAATCGTAGGTGCGCCTGCCCGCGTAGTCGCAGAAGACATCCGAGGCCGGAACCCCTCGCCTCACAGCGTATTCCTTCATCCGGTCCGGCTCGTTGTAGTTGAGGAAGCGGTTGTCCCCGGACATCAGCAGTTTGGCAACCTTGCGGGCTTGGTATAGCTCGATTCCGGCGTCCACTCTGTCCCGCAGATGCACGCTGAGCTGACCATCCGGCCCGATACCCGCTCCCAACACCAGCGCCACGCGGGTACTCGGCACCGCCGCCACATCGTCATAGACGCGATTCCGCATCGCCATCCACATACCATATCGCGCGCCAAGCAAGAGCAGGATGGGAAACAGGATCACCCCAATTGACACAAAGGCAACGGTTCGCCATTTTCGGTGCCTGGCGGAGATGATCTGGGTACTCATCGTGGACCGATCTCCCGCAGCGGAAGCTGCTTGAAGCCCAGTTTCAGCGCGGGTGAGCCTCGTTTCAGGCGGTAATCGCCCTTTGCCGCGTCCACGAACATCGGGTCGGCATCTGTCAGGTTGCCCTCTATAGTCGCGTTGCGCTTTCCCGCATCGTCGATCTCTTCCCACGCGCCGCCAACCCGGATGTTGCGCAGCACTTTGTTCCGCTTTGGCGACATCGGCTCGTCTTCCAATATGTTCACCAGTTCCGGGTACCGCGTGCTGTAAGGCGGGTTCTTGTAGTCGATGTTGTTGAGGTAGGTCATCAGTTCCGTGTTGTCGGAGGCCCAGCCCAGGCCGCGGGAATCGATATGCACCGCCCATTGGCAGTCGATGAAGATGTTGTTCTCGATCACGCAGTCCCTGCCGCCGCCGATGAAAGCAGCCCGCGTGACGTTCTTGAACAGGTTGCCGTAGATGGTGGTGCCGCTCAACTGATCGTCCAGATAAACCCCAATCGCGCCGTAGTTCTGGAAGCCGGTGATGTCGTGGAATGAGTTGTAGCGGATTATGGTGCCGCGCTGGGTCCAGTCGCGGCCATTGTATATCGCGCCCGCGTCGTTGGATTCCAGGCACACTTTGTAAATCTCATTGAACTCGATCACGTGGTCGTTGCCGGAGAAGAATATGCCCATGTGCGGGGCGTCGTGGATGGAGTTGTGGGCGACGCGATTCCCGACCCCGTAGATCGCCACTCCGGACTGGTACATCCGTTTGATGCGGCCGTAGTTGTGTATGCGGCAGTCCTCCACCGAGTTTCCGCTGGGAGTGAGGGTCTTGCGGTCTCCTCCCTGAACCCAGATTCCGCCCCCGCCCAGGTTGTATAGCTCGCAGCGCGACACCCGGCAGTCATTTCCCGCGTCGATCCGTATGCCCCACTGGCCCGCGTTGCTGACGGTGCAGTTCTCTATGCGGAGGTTGGAGCACCCATTTGCCACAATACCCGTGCCCCGGGCGGCGTCAAAGGTCAGGCCGGAGAATGAGAGGTCGTGCGCGCCGGTGATTGCCAGAAAACCCTGGGAAATCGAGACAATCGCCTCGCCCTTGCCGTCGTCCGGCGGCATAAAGAAGAGCAGTCCCTTTTCGCGGTCGATGTAATACTCGCCAGGTGAGTCGAGCTCAGACAGCAGATTGTAGCCGTAGAAGTATTGCCCGATACGATAGCCGTAAACGTGGTGCGGCGGCGCAAGCGTCACCAGCTTGCTGGCGGGGTTTATGCTTGCGATGCGCTGACGGCCGTCCGACCAGTCCCAGAACCAGTAGCCGTGCGCCCAGGGGTCTTTCTCCGTGACCCAGCGGGCGGGGCGGTCACCCTCGTAGATGAACTTGCCGACGAGATCTCCCTTTGCCCCGCGAACGTCCACCGGGTTTTCCCACAGCAGGCCCGTAATATGGGTGAAGTTGACGTTGGGCCACCGCGCGAGCGTCATCGGCGTACCGTTGTAGAAGAGTTCCATAGCTTGGTCCGGCAGAGCCCCGTAGTCCGCGATGCCCAGAGCCTTCAGGTCTGCCTGCAGGATCTTTGGAGCGGCGGAGGGGTCCAGAAGCTTGAGCGCGTCCGGGTCGGTCACGGGCCTGAAGCCGCTTACCACCCGCCCGCCCAGTATCCTCACCTTTTCCTTGCCGTAAGCGCGATAGGTGACCTGCGCGGCTTTGGAGCCGGAGTCCTGAACGCCGAACTCGACCGGCTTGTCCAGGCAGTATGTCCCGCCGCGAAGGTAGACTGTGATCGGCTCCCGCCGCGCGCTCTTCCCGAGTTCCCTTACAGCGTCACGGGCGCGGGTGATCGTGGCAAACGGGTCGGCAATGCTGCCGCTGCCGAAGTCGCTGCCGGAGGGCGAAACATAGAGCACGGTCTCAGCGCCCGACGCACACACACACGCCAAACAAGCCAGGACTCCGCAGAGAATCACCTCACGTAACCATCGCATCGAATCCATCCACATTTCCATCAGTAATGCACCTTGCCGATCTTGGCGCGGCCGGATCTGGTCATATTGGCCATCAGAACAGCCACGGCAATCGAGAGGAACTTGTCTTCGGCGCTGTCTGCCCGACTTGTGAGGACCACCGGCGCAGCGGCGCCGACCAGAACGCCCGCTGTCAGGCCGCAGCCCATGTGAGAGAAGCACTTGCCCAGCATGTTGCCGGATTCTATGTCGGGAACCAGCAGAATGTCGGCGTGTCCCGCGACCGGAGAGTCTATGTTCTTTATCCTGGCGGCCTCGGCGTTGATTGCGTTATCCAGCCCAAGCGGGCCGTCGATGATGCACCCGGGAAACTGCCTGCGCTGCCCCATCTTGGCTAATGCTGCCGCCTCCAGGGTGGCCGGCATTGCTGGGTTCACAACCTCTACCGCCGCCAACACGGCCACTTTCGGCATATCGAACCCGAAAGCATTCGCCAGATGTACTGCGTTCAGTATGATCTCCGCCTTGCGCACCAGGTCCGGCGCGATGTTCATCGCCCCATCTGTCACAAATACCAGTCTGCCCTGGCTGGTGAGTTCCATCACGAAGACGTGGCTCATGGTGACACCCGTCCGCAGGCCCTTTTCCTTGTCCAGCACCGCGCGGAGGAAGTCGTCGGTGTGAATCTGGCCTTTCATCAGCACGTCGCACCGGCCCTCTTTCACAGCCTGCACAGCCAAAGCCGCAGCTTCCAGCGGGTCGGGTGCATCCACAACGCTTTCATCCGCAAGGCTCCATCCGATTTCCTTAGCCATCGAGAATATCTTGGTGGCGTCGCCAAAGAATGTCGGGATGCCTACATCAGACTCCTGCGCCTTCTTCAGCGCTTCGATGATGGTTGTCTCGTTTGCTGCCGCGACAGCTATCCGGCGAGGCTCCGCGTCCTCCACAGCCTGCAGCACCTGAGCGAAACTCTTGAGCAAGATATTGCCTCCGATGTTGACTGACGTCGTACGTTTAGTATTGGCGGTTGGGACGCAGAATTCCTGCGTGGGTGGCGGGATTGAATATAGCGGTTTGTGGAATCCTAACTTTTTGTGACGAATGCGGAACAATTCGTTTCGGGAACGATGTCCCACTATGTGTGCCTTACACCACCGGCACGGAATCCAGGCGCACAAATGTTCTTCTCACAGAGTAGAGGAGAGGAAGGAAAGGCTAGAAGAAGATGAAGACGATTGTTTGGCTTGCAGTTGGGTTACTCTTGCTTGTGGGGTTGGCGGTTACGGCCACAAGCGACGACACTATGACTATAGACATAGTTGTGGCCCCGAGTACACTGTTGCTGGGGGCGAACCAGAGCGGCTTGGTGAGCGTTCACACGGACATCGCTTACAGCGTCGTGAATCGGTCCTCGGTGCGGTTGGAGGGTATTGCTCTGACAAGATCCAAGGCTGACGCGTGTGGCAATTTCGTGGGGTTCTTTGACGAGGCCAAGGTGAAGGCTCTAGTTGCTGTTCCCAAGGCGACTTTGACTATGGTCGGCGCAACCAACGACGGAACCGGTTTTGTGGGTTGGGACACGGTGGTTGTGAAGAACGCCAGATGACGTATCTGATGTGCAGCAGGTATTGAGGTCGGCCCATATCCGCACGCTTGGATATGGCCGGCCTCGACTTATCTTGAGATGTGGCCCGTTCAACCCTTGGCCCCCCCGCAATTTGACCTCATAAGGCTCACCTTATATAATGTACGCGGCTACTGTACATACCCCCGTTTGAGATGTCACATGGGGGTGTAATTGTAATTGAGGTAGAGTGATTTGCGAGTCCTGGTTACCGGCGCTTGTGGGATGCTCGGAACGCACGTCTGTTCACAGTTGCAGGATCAGCACGAAGTCCTGCAGACCGACGTGCTCGACTGCCCGCGCCAACTCGACATCGCCGACGCCGACCAGGTCTTCTCAGTCTTCGATGATTTCAAGCCCGAGCTTGTGGTCCACTGTGCCGCCATGACCAACGTGGACGGCTGCACATCCGACCCCGATGCCGCTTTCAAGGCCAATGCAGTCGGAACCTGCAACGTCGCCTGTGCCTGCTCCAAGCTGGATGCCGCGATGGTCTATATCAGCACCGACTATGTCTTCGACGGCGAAAAGGGCACACCCTATACCGAGTTCGATACCCCGAACCCCGGCAATGTCTACGGGGCCAGCAAGCTGGCGGGGGAGCGGGCTGTCAAGGAATTACTGAAAAAGTTCTACATAGTTCGCACGTCGTGGCTGTATGCGGCAAACGGCAAGAACTTCGCGCTGGCGATACTCAAGGCATCCGAGATCAACAATGAGCTTCGAGTGGTGGCCGACCAGTTCGGGTCGCCCACCTACGCCCCGGACCTTGCCGCATTCATAGCGTCGCTGGCCGGTTCGCCGGGCTATGGAACATACCATTACACCAATTCTGGTCAGTGCAATTGGCACGCGTTTGCTACCCGCATCTTGCAGGAAGCAGGCAAGGACCAGGTGAAAGTCGTCCCAATCAAAACAGAAGAATGGCCTACTCCCACCAAGCGCCCGAAATACTCCGTGCTGCGCCATTATCGGATGGAGCTGCTAGGCAAGGACACGGCGAGGCCGTGGGAAGAAGCCGTAGCGGAGTTTATTTCGGCATGGATTACAGCAAAACAGTAAACCTCCCCAAGACCGCCTTCCCAATGAAGGCCAACCTGCCGCAGCGCGAGCCGGAGACCCAGAAGTTCTGGGAAGAGATCGGGCTGTACAAAAAGATGCTGGAGCGCCCGGCACCTAAGGGGAGATTTGTGCTCCACGACGGCCCGCCCTACTCCAACGGCGACATCCACATCGGCCACGCATTGAACAAGCTCCTCAAGGACTTCATCGTCAGGTACAAGTCGATGAAGGGTTACACCGCGCCTTATGTGCCCGGCTGGGACAACCACGGCATGCCCATTGAGAACAAGGTTGCCGAGCAGTTCCGCGACAAGGGCATAGTCCCCACCAAGCTCGAAATGCGACGCGCCTGCCGGAAGTATGCGGCTAAGTGGGTGGATATCCAGCGCAAGCAGTTCAAGCGACTGGGCGGCGTCGGCGATTGGGACAACCCCTACCTCACGATGAGCAAGGAATATGAGTCGGCGATCATCAAGGTCTTCGGGGAACTGGCCGAACAGGGCTACATAGAGCGCGGGCTGAAGCCTGTGCACTGGTGCGTCTACGACAAGACCGCGCTGGCCGAAGCCGAGATCGAGTATGAGAACCACGATTCGTTCTCCATCTTCGTGCGGTTCCCGCTGCTGCAGGACCCCAACAAGTTCTTCGGCAAGCATCCCAAAGAGAACTGCTTCACCATAATCTGGACCACCACGCCCTGGACCATCCCCGCAAACCTTGCGGTGGCTGTGAACCCGGATGAGGAATACTCCATTGTGGCTGTTGGCGATGATCAGTATCTGATAGCGTCGGCGCTTATCGAGAAGACTATGGCGGCAATCAGCGTGAGTGAGTGGAAGCTGGTTCGCAAGGTCAGGGGCGTCAAGCTGGATGATCTGGTCTTCAAGCACCCGATCTTCGACCGGCCCTCGATACTGGTCAAGGCCGACTACGTGCTGATGACCGAAGGCACCGGTGTTGTGCACACTGCTCCCGGACATGGTCGCGAGGACTTTGAGACCGGCAAGCGTTACGGGTTGCCCGCGCTGTCGCCTGTGGACGAGGCCGGGCGTTTCACCGCTAAGGCCGGTGAGTTCGATGGCCTGCACGTGTTCGAGCAGGGCAACAAGGCCGTGCTGGATGTGCTGCGGGAGAACGGCACCCTGCTGGCGGAATCCATGGTCTCACACAGCTATCCCTACTGCTGGCGGTGCCATTCTCCGCTGATCTTCCGGGCGACCGAGCAGTGGTTTATGCTGTTGGATCACGACGACCTTCGCCACCGGATGCTGGAGTCTCTGAAGAGCGTCGAGTTCTTCCCGCCTGAGTCCAAGAATAGGCTCAACGCGATGATCGAAAACTCCCCGGACTGGTGCCTTTCCAGGCAGCGAAGTTGGGGCGTGGGTATCCCGGTCTTTGAGTGCAAAGACTGCGACAGCTACCTCATGACCGCCGAGAGCATCGGCAAGGTGTATGAGGACGCGCTGGTGAATGGGTCGGATTCGTGGTTCGAGAAGAGCCCAGAGGAGCTTCTTGGCCCGGACTACGGCTGCCCGAAGTGTGGGAGCAAGAACCTGACCAAAGTCGAGGATGTGCTGGATGTTTGGTTCGACTCGGGTTCGTCTTCCAGGGCGGTGGTAGAGCTTCGTGAGAAGCAGTACCCGGCGGACCTGTACGTGGAAGGATCCGACCAGCACAGAGGCTGGTTCAATAAGTCATTGGTCATCGGCATGGCGACCAAGGGCAAGCCGCCGTTCCAAGGCATAGTCAGCCACGGTTTTATGCTGGATGCCGATGGCAAGGCGATGAGCAAGTCTCTGGGCAACACCATATCTCCTCAGGACATAATCTCGCAGGTAGGCGCGGACGTGCTGAGGCTGTTTATGTCCTCATCCGACTACTCGGAAGACGTGCGGATCGGCGATGAGATGATGAGCCGGGTCACCGAGACCTACCGCCGCATCCGGAACACCTTCCGCTTCATGCTGGGCAATCTTGGCGATTTCGACCCGGCCAAGGATACGGTCGCCTACGAGAACATCCTGGAAATCGACCGCTATATGCTCAGCAGGCTGGAAGACCTGGTGACTCAGGTCACCTGGTATTACGACAGCTACGAGTTCCACAAGGTCTACAGGGCGGTACACAACTTCTGCACCATCGACCTGAGCAGCTTCTATCTGGACATCCTGAAGGACCGGCTGTATGCGTCCAAGGTGGACTGCCACGAGCGGCGGTCAGCCCAGAGCGTGCTGCAGGAAGTGACGTCAACCCTCGTCCGCCTGATCGCTCCGATATTGGCGCACACGGCTGAGGAGGTCTGGGGCTACATTCCCGGCGAGAAGAAGGCTGAGTCTGTGTTCCTGGCGCCGTTCCCGTCGGTTATCGAGAAGTGGATCGATGCCGACGCCAACGCCAGGTGGGCGAAGATCCTCGAGGTGCGCGAGAAGGTGATGATGGCGCTGGAGGAAGCCAAGCAGCAGGGCCACATCAAGAAGCCGCTCTCGGCCAAGATCAAGCTCACCGTCTCGCCGGACATCTTCGACGTGCTGAAGCCGTACGCCTGCGATCTGCCGTCGGTGTTCATCGTGTCGCAGGTAGAGATGTGCCCGGGAGAAATGGGCGAGACCACAGCAGAAGTGGTAGACCCCGATGGCGAGAAATGCGAAAGGTGCTGGCTGGTCCAGGAATCGGTAGGCAAGAGCCAAGAGCACCCAGCCCTATGCGAAAGGTGCCTGGACGCGATCTCGTAGGTCCGGTTGACGGTTGACGAGACTGTCTTGAACACGATTCTCAGGATTCTAGGATTGACAGGATTCACGTATCTGTAAATCCTGCCCATCCTTCAATCCTCCTAATCGTGTTCAAGACCAATATCCGGAAAGAAACTTCCAAGGACAAAACGCTACATGCTAAGCAGTGAACTACGAACCAAATACCTGAAGTTCTTTGAGAGCAAAGGCCATCTCATTCATGCCAGCGATTCGCTGGTGCCGGATGATAAGACCCTGCTGTTCACATCCGCCGGGATGGTGCAGTTCAAGCCCTACTACGTGGGCGAGAGGGTGCCGCCTTGCACTCGGATCGTCACGTCTCAGAAGTGTTTACGGACTGATGACATCGATGAAGTCGGCGATGCCGTTCACCACACATTCTTCGAGATGCTCGGCAACTTCAGCTTTGGCGACTACTTCAAGCGCGAGGCTATTGTCTGGGCATGGGAGTTCTTGACGGACGTTTTGAAGCTCAGCCCGGAACACCTCTGGGTCAGCGTGTATCTGGACGACGACGAGGCCGCGGACGTTTGGCTGAAGGAAACCGGGATCGGCCCCAACCGCCTGGTCCGGCTTGGCGAGGACAAGAACTACTGGCCTGCCAACGCCCCCAGCAAAGGCCCCAACGGGGTCTGCGGGCCGTGCAGCGAGATATTCCTGGACATGACGCCGGAGTTGGGCGAGCCTGAGGATGCGAAGTGGTCCATAGCCTATGACGGCAACCGGTTCGTTGAGATCTGGAACCTGGTTTTCACGCAGTATGACCGCCAGGAAGACGGCACCCTGAAGCCTCTTCCCGCGAAGAACATAGATACCGGCATGGGCCTGGAGCGCACGATCGCGATCTTGCAGGGCGTCTCCAACGACTACGAGACCGACCTCTTCCTGCCCATAGTTCAGGCTATCGAAGAACTGAGCGGGCATAAGTGTGGGTCCGGGGAGCACGTGGACACAGCGGTGAGAGTGGCCGCAGACCACATACGCTCCGCAGTTTTCGCAATAGCGGACGGGGTCATGCCCTCCAACATGGGTCGCGGATATGTGCTTCGCAGGTTGATCCGAAATGCAGTTGTAAAGGCGAAGAAGATCGGGGTGGAGAAGTCGTTCCTGGCCGGGCTGGTGCCGGTGGTCGTGAAGCTGATGGCTGAGCCTTACCCCGAGCTGGTGGCGCGCCAGGCGTTTGTTGAGCGGGTGGTCGCGAGCGAGGAAGAGAAGTTCCGACGGACTCTGGAGAGCGGACTGCAGAGGCTCGAGGAAATGGTTGCCGCCGCAGAGAAGCTGCCGGAGAAGGTGCTGGGTGGGCAGGCGGTTTTCAACCTCTACGATACCTACGGTTTCCCGCCGGAGCTCACCAGGGACATCGCCGCCGAGAAGGGCGTGAGCATCGATACCGGCGGGTTTGACGCCGCGATGGATGAGCAGAGAAAGCGCGCCAAAGACGCCAGCGATTTCGGCAGCGTTATGACCGCCGGGGGTGGGGGCCTGGTTCTTGAACTCGAGAAGACCCTTGCGCCGACCGCGTTCGTTGGCTACGAGGCAACCCGCGCGGATGCTGAAGTGCTCGGCATCATCCGTGACGGCGAACTGGTTTCGACTGCCGGCGAGGGAGACAAGGTGGAACTTATCCTCGACCGAACTCCGTTCTACGCCGAGTCCGGTGGGCAGGCCGGCGATGCGGGCCTGATACTTAGCACGAATGTCCGCGCGGCGGTGAGCGATACAGTTAAGGTTGCGAAGTTCTTCCTGCACAAAGCTGAACTTTTGGAGGGGACGGTTTCGGTCGGAGACGGAGTCGATGCTGAGATCGACCTTGCCCGCCGGATGGCCATAGCCCGCAACCACAGCGCCACCCACCTGCTTCATTCAGCGCTGCGAAGGGTGTTGGGCGATCACGCGCTGCAGTCCGGTTCGGTCGTGGATGCAAACAGGCTCAGGTTCGACTTCTCGCACTTCCAGGGGGTGACCCACGAGGAACTGCGGCGGATCGAGAACATGGTCAACGAAATGGTCCTGGCGGACCTGGCTTCCAACACCATCGAGACCGACAACACCGAGGCTCGCAAGCTCGGGGCGACTGCCCTGTTTGGCGAAAAGTACGGCGACAAGGTGCGCGTGGTCACGATGGGCGATTTCTCCGTGGAGCTTTGCGGTGGAACGCACCTTTGCCGGACCTCGCAGGTCGGGCTGTTCAAGATAGTCTACGAAGGCAGCATCGGCGCGGGTCTGCGGCGCATTGAGGCAGTCACCGGCGAGGCCGCGCTTCATTACCTGCAAAGCCTCGAAGACAGCGCCAAGCGGGCGGCTGCCGCGCTGAGTGTTTCCCCAGATGACATCGAGCCTGCAATCGAGCGTCTTCAGAACGAGTTGAAAGAAGCCCGGCGCGAGGCTGAGCAGCTTAGGGCCAAGGGCGCGGCGGACCAGGCCGGGGAGTTGGCGGAGGCCGGGGAGTCGGCGGGCGGCGTGAAGTATGTTGTAGCTCGCGTGGACGCGGACGTTGAGACCCTGCAGATGCTCGCCGACAGCGTCGTTGACAAGCTGGGGTCGGGCATAGTGATACTGGCCGGGGCGAGTGGCGAGAAAGTCACATTTATCGGCAAGCTGACCAAGGACCTCCTCGGCAAAGGCTTCCACGTCGGCAACATCCTCCGGGAGGCTGCCAAGATCGCAGGTGGAGGAGGCGGCGGCAGGCCGGACTTCGCCCAAGCCGGCGGCAAAGACGCAGCCAAGATTCCCGAGGCGCTGGCCAAGACGATAGAGATGATCAAATCCACGGCTGGAGCATAATGACAACTCGGCGGTGGTGGGTTCTCGCGCTGGTTGCCGCGGCATTAATCCTGCTGCAAGCCTCGCTCCTCGCTGACTCACCACAGCCACGCAAACTGGTCGTCATCGTTGCCAATCGTGCGTCGCTGCTGCTGCCGCGCGCACATCCTGACATGGATAGCCCCGAGGTTGCGGTCGGCCTCATCTCTGCGAACGATCCCGCAATGATGAGGCGCATCCAATCAGGAGACACTTTGGGTTTCGACCTTTCCGGCTCGATCATCATCCACGTTCCTCACGCCGTCATCCCAAAAGAACGACTGTCCAACGACACCGACTACAGGCTATATAAAGAGGAAGCGAAGAAACGCAGTGCGCCGGTGGTTCGGCAGATCGCTTCCGCTCTGCAAAAAGCAGACGTTGTGGTGGTGGACGTGCCGTGGCTGGATGATTTTGACGCTGCGCGAGCGGAGAGAAACCGGCTGCGGAGGCAAGGCAGACACGATTTTCCCTTTTCTGTCTATGAGGAGCGAGAGATCGCGCCCGAAGCTTTGGGATGCGTGCGAGCAGGCTTGAGGCAGATGCATCCACAGGTTCCGGTTGTGGTCACTTTGTCCTACTTGCCGGAGCGCGAAGGTGGAAAGAGGCTCACTCCGATAATCATCACCGGCCTTGGCGAAGGCGTCCTCACCTCCTGGAGCACACGCACTGAGGGCCTCATAGCCGCGTCAGACCTGCAGCCTACGCTGCTCAGTATCCTCGGCAAGGGGCGGGAAACGGCCAGTTCGGGTCGACCGGCCTACATCGTTCCCGCAGCCGATAAGTGGAAGACTGTCTCCAATCTGTATTTCAGGACTCGAGCAACTCGCGCACTGCTGATCCCTGTGCTGCTTGCCCTTGCGGCAATTGCCGCGCCGGGGGTCACGATTGTGGTCATCCTCCTTGGGTACAAGATCGTGCCGCCGATGTGGGTGCGGGTGTCACTGATTCTTGTGATGCTGTTCGCGGCAGTGGCCCTGCTCTCGATGCTGGTGTTCCAGCCTGGTACTCCGGAGATGGACAACACATCGGGCGTCATTCTCCGCTTGTTACTCCAGACCGCTCTGGCGGCTGGTCTGCTTTTGGTTCTTACAGCCTATCGACACGGGCAGCCGCGCCGCGCCGGGATGCTGCCCATAGTGGTCGCATACGCCCTCACCGCTCTGGTGATTCTTATTGATGCTCTCGCCGGGGCAAACCTCTGCAAGTTCACGATCCTCAGCTATCAGATGTCGGGCCACCGGTTCTATGGGGTCGGCAATGAGTATGCCTCTGTATTCATTGTGATGGCGGGGATTGCTCTATCGGTAGCGGCCTCGTGGAACCGTGAGCGGGTTGGGCGCATTACAGTGGTTCTGGTCGGGCTGCTGGGGTTGGTATTCTCGGTGGTTCTGGGAATGGGCTGGTTTGGGGCAAACTTCGGTGCATGTCTGGCTTGCGCTGCCACCTTCTTCCTGATTACTGTGTCCCTGGCGCGCGGGAGATTTGGGCCGTGGCACGTAGTTCTTGCGTTTGTTGTCGGCGCAGCGCTCTCCGGCGGGTTGGCTTTGCTGGATGCGGCGGTGTCCGGCAGCCATGCTTCCCACGCCGCGCGGGCGGTTGCCGGGGGCGGGGGTTCGGCCTTGCAGCACCTGTCGCAGATCGCTATGAGAAAAGCCCTGATGGGGCTGAGAATACTGTTCTCACACTACGCCGTACTCGGCGTGCTGCCGTTCGTGCCTTTCCTGTGGCTGTGGATGAAGAAGATACAACCCCTGGTGCGGGAGTTCCTGTCCGACAAGCCCATACTCTCATCCTGCCTCAAAGCCATAGTCGCCGGAAGCGTGATAGCCTTCCTGACAAACGACTCCGGCATAGTGATGGTAGCATTTATGATAGGTATGACGATGCTGTTTTTGCTATACTGTCTGTGGGAACGGGTGGTACCAGTGCCCGCCGATGGTTGACGCACACACAAACCCACCCCAGCCCTCCCTTATCAGGGAGGGAGTAGACGACGTATCCTTCCCCCTGATAAGGGGGCGAGGGGGTTTGAGTGGCCAGAATCGTAGCCTTGGATGTTGGAGATGCTACTGTCGGCGTGGCGGCTACTGATGAGATGCAGGTGATCGTCAGCCCGGTAAAGACTATTCGCCGCACCGCCAGCATCAAGGCCGACCTCCGTGTCGTCGAGGCTCTGCTGGGTGAGCTGGAAGCGGAGATGGTGGTGGTTGGCGACCCTGTGGGCGGCGATGGCGAAGTTACCATCCAGACCGAGAAGACCCGGGAGTTCCGCGACCGGCTGGCACGTCGCTTGAGTATTCCGGTAGTTTCCTGGGATGAGCGTTACACCACTTGCGAAGCCGAGGATTTCCTCGTGGGCTTGGACGTCTCGAGGCGATCCCGGAAGCGGGTGATCGATTCGATGGCTGCGGTTATGATCCTGCGCGGGTATATGGAAAACAGAGAGCGCGGTTCGACGGTAGATAAGGAAAGTCAGTAATGCGGTTTTTGCGGGCTACAAGTTTGTATCTTGTCATCTTGGCGGCGGCGCTTTTGGCCACCGCCGTTGTGCTTTACGTGGGTGGGCGGCCTGTCTCCGGCGACAGGACCGTGACTCGCGTGACCATACGGGACGGGTCGTCGGCGAGCAAGATCGCGGATATATTGGTGGAACAGGGAATGGTTCGCAGCCGTTTTGTGTTCCTGCTTACCTGCCGCGCAACAGGCAGCGCTGATAAGCTCAAACCGGGGGTATATGGCCTCAGCAGATCGATGAGCGCGGCGGACGTGGTCCGGAAGCTGGTCAGCGGGGATGCGCTCGAGTCTTCAGTCACCATACCCGAGGGCTACACCATCCGTCAGATTGGGGACAAGCTGGAGGAAGAGCAACTCATCGGCAGTGACAGCTTCACGCAGGTCGCGCTGACTATGGGCTACCAATTCCCCCGATACTCATTCATATACGGCCACAGCCTTGAGGGGTATCTCTTCCCGGACACCTACACGCTGGCAAAGGGTGGCGACGCCAACGACATCATCGAGAAGATGCTCGCCGCGTTCGAAGATAAGGTAATGGGTCCGAACAGGTTCCTCATTCAGGATGTGGCCCAGAAGAAGCTCGGGGTCCCGAGGGAATCGTTGTCGGTGGCTGTGCACAAAATACTCACGCTGGCCTCGCTAGTCGAGCGGGAAGCCCGAGTGCCCGAAGACCGGCCAAGGATCGCGGCAGTCCTCTGGAACCGGCTTGCCATCAATATGCGCCTGGAAGTATGCGCGACTGTCTCCTACAAACCAGGTGAGAGCCGCGAGAATAAGAAGAAGATCAGCATAGCGGACACCAGGGTGGAGTCACCTTACAACTGCTACCTGCACGCGGGCCTGCCGCCGGGTCCGATCTGCAGCCCCGGGACAGCGGCGATTGAGGCTGTGCTGAAGCCGGCGAAGGTCGATTACCTGTACTACGTGGCGCGAAAAGATGGGTCCCACATATTCAGCCGGACCTACAAGGAACACCTTCTGGCGAAGAAGACGGCGGAAAGCGAGTAATAAAAGTTCGGCATGAGTGGCTTTACAGAGAACTTTCGGCCCAAAGAAGTAGTCTATAGTATAGCGTCAATAGACGTGGCGCGATTGCGTGAGCGTGGTTTTGATACGTTGCTCCTTGACATGGATAATACGCTACTCCCCTGGACAGACAGGGAGACGCCGGAATTTGCGGCCAAGTGGGTCGCGCGGGCGAAGGCAGACGGAATGAAAGTCTGCATTGTCTCCAATACCCACAAGCCCTCCAGGCTGAAGAAGGTGGCGGGCGAGTTGGGGGTGGAGTGTGTGGCCAGGGCGTTGAAGCCGAGGTCGCAGGGGTTTGACCTTGCTATGAGCATGATGTCATCCTTGCCTGAGAAGTGCGTGGTTATAGGAGATCAGCTTCTGACCGATGTTTGGGGTGGCAACCGGGCTGGTATGTATACGATACTGGTCAAGCCGATGCATCCCAGAGAGTTTGTGGGAACGAAGCTGAGCAGGGTAGTTGAAATGTTTCTCCTGCGGAGCCTGGGAGTAAAGGTTCCGACTCGGGATGATACGGTAGAGCCGAATGATAATATCGGCTAAAACCAGGATACTGGGTGTGTTCGGTGATCCGGTGGGGCACAGTCTCTCGCCGGTTATGCAAAATGCAGCCATCGAAGCTCTTGGAATAGACTACATATATCTGCCGTTTCATGTTCGGGCAGGCGAACTAAGCGGGGCGATTGCCGGAGTGAGGGCGATGCAGTTTGCGGGAGTGAACTGCACCATACCGCACAAAGAGGCCGTGATACCCCTGCTGGATGAAGTCTCCGAGACCG